>NZ_JBITHD010000012.1:0-333453 GCF_044457685.1 Nonomuraea sp. NPDC050536 | reverse complement strand
TCTGTCGGAGAAGATCCTGTACGGCGAGCTGCGCCCCGGCCAGGTCGTCAAGGTGACGATCGAGGGCGAGGGCGACGCCGCGAAGTTCATCTTCACCGGCGAGACCGCGACCAAGGTTCCCGACTCGGCCGCCGCCATCGCGGCACCGATCAAGAACTAATCGGTCCACCAGAGACCCCCGGATGCCACCATCCGGGGGTTTCTGCTTGCTTGCCGTACCAGAGGAATTTTCTGGGTGATGGTGTACCGCCACCGCGAGTAGTACTACACTGCGTAGAGCTTAGGTTCGCCAAGTCTCGTCCAAGTGAGTCGCAAGATCGCGTCTCTAGGCTGAGGCTGCTCCCTGGGGAGTACTGAGGAATCAACTCAGGGCGGACGCGTACGCCCCCAAGGAGCAGGCATGCTCGGGCGGACGACACCAGTGAAAGCCGTGGAGGACACCGATGCGCCTGCGTCACGACGATGGAACGCTCGTTCATCTTTCCTACAACGCAGGCGTTCACCCCGCGGAGGATCTTGAGAACCTGATCGCTCACCTGACCCGGTACGCGGTGCCGGTGCGCAAGCGGCTACGCGTCGAGCGGATGGGCATCGGGCTGTGGCTCGCCCCGAGCGTGGCCGACCACCTGGTCGCCGACCGCATCGAGCTGGTGCGGCTGCGGCGCTCGCTGGAGGAGCGCGGGCTCGAGGTCGTGAGCCTGAACGGCACCGGCGGGCGCAACCTCGAGGTGCCGGGTCCCGACTGGGCCAAGCCCGAGCGGTACCGGTACACGATGGCGCTGGCCAGGATCCTGGCGTTCCTGCTGCCGGAGGACGTGCGGTTCGGGAGCATCTCCACCATTCCGATCGGGTGGCGCCGCGACTGGCCCTCCGACCTGCACACCATCGCCACCAAGCGGCTCGAGCGGCTGGCGCGGGAGCTGCGCGGCATCTACAGCGTCACCGGCAAGACCATCCGGGTCGGCTTCGAGCCGTGGCCCGGGTGCGTGCTGGAGACCACCGAGCAGGCGCTCGAGCGGGTGTGCGGCATCGACTCCGAGCACCTCGGGGTCTGCCTGGATGCCTGCCACCTGGCCTGCGGCTCCTCCGAGGAGCCCGGCGCCGCGCTGCGCGGGCTGGCCGCGGCGGGCGCGCCGGTGGTCAAGCTCGGCCACCTGCACAACCACGAGACCCCCAGCACGGGCGCCGTGCTGCACGACACGCTCACGGCCATGCTGTCGGGCGCGGTCAACGGCACCGCCCACGTCGAGGTCGAGACCCACAACCTGTCCGTCCCCGGCCGCGCCAAGGGCCCCGGGGCGCTGGTGTCCCTCCTCGCCGAGGAGCTCGACTGGGCCCGCACCAACCTCACCAGCCTGGGCCTGCAACTCGCCGCCTGATCTCTCCCAGCCGCTGGCCGTGGGTACTACGCCTCTGACCTCTTTTGGGCGTAACGGCAGGCCATATGACTGATCTCTTTTACGGCAGGCCGTGGGCCCGCCAGTCGCCGCACTCCGGCCGGGCTCTGTCCAGGGAGACGCTCCTCCGGTGATGCGGGGTCGCGCGCCGCTACGACTCCGCTGTAGACCGCCTACCCGGTTTCCGGCGTCGTCCACCTGGGCTTTCGTGCGGCGGCGAGCCACATGTCGTTGACCGTCTGTGGACCGCGGAGGTCCTAGGCGTGAGGGGCCGGCCGCGAAGATGCCAGGGGGAGACGTGCACCTCGGCTTTCGTGCGGGCAGCAGCCATGCGCAGCTGTCCGTTGGCGGAAGGCGCATGGCGGGCTGACTTGGGCGTGAAGAGGCTGGCCGCGAAGGCGCGCGGGTGGGCCGCGGATCGGGTGGCGTGGACGTGGCTGTTAGGCGTGGGGGAGGCGGTAGGTGCCGTCTTCGAGGGCTTCGGCTAGGCCGTCGGTTATGAGGCCGTCCAGGGCGCGTTCGCGTTGGATGGGGTCGTCCCAGACGGTGTCCAGGGCGGCCTTGGGGACGGGGCCGTGGGCGTCTCGTAGGACCGCCAGGAGGCGGCCGCGGCATTGGCGGTCGGTGCCCGCGTAGGTCTGGCCCTTGGGTGGTGTGCCGGGGGGCTTGCCCGACAGGCGCCAGGCGCACTGCGCGGAGACCGGGCAGTCGGCGCAGCGGGGCGCGCGAGCCGTACAGACCAGGGCGCCCAGCTCCATGACCGCCACGCCCCACCGGGGGGCGCCCAGGGCGGGCAGCAGCGACTCGGCCAGCTTCCGCTCCGTCGCGGAGGTGGCCGTCGGTGGGTACTCCTCGGCCCGTACGACCCTGGCGAGCACGCGGCGAACGTTGGTGTCCAGGACCGCGTGCCGCCCGCCGTACGCGAAGCTGGCGACCGCGGCGGCGGTGTACTCGCCGATGCCCGGCAACCTGAGCAGCGTGGCGTGGTCAGCGGGAACCTCACCGCCGTGCTCCTCGGTGATGGTCTTGGCGCAGGCGTGCAGGCGCAGGGCGCGGCGCGGGTAGCCCAGGCGGCCCCAGTGACGCACGGCCTCGCCGGGCTGCTCGGCGGCCAGCGCCTTGGGAGTGGGCCAGCGTTCCATCCATTCGTGCCATATGGGCAGCACACGGACGACCGGGGTCTGCTGGAGCATGATCTCGCTCACGAGCACGCCCCATGGCGAGGCGTCGGCGTGACGCCAGGGGAGATCTCGGGCGTTGGTCTCGTACGACTCCAGAATGGGGGCATGTAGCTCAACCACGCGCCCCAGCGTATTGCGAGATGCCCAAGGACGGCGTGTCGTCACCGTCCGTGGCCAATGGATTACCATGCTGTGCGTATGGACCCGGATACCCTGCGTGGCGACGGTGGCGATGTTTACTGGCGGCGTCGCATGAGCGTGCTGGTCGCGGTGCTGATTGTGGTGGCCGTGGTGGCCTGGGCGTGCTCCAGCGGGTCCAGTGGTCCGCAACGTGCCTCGAGCGCCCAGTCGTCACCCACCGCATCCGCCGCGGATCCGTTGCTCGCGGGACTCCGCACGCTGGCGATGACCACCCCGACCCCGAGCCCGACCCCCACACCGACTCCCACCAAAGCGCATGCCGCTCCAGCCGCCAAGGCCAAGGCCAAGCGCCCCGGCGAGCCCTGCGCACCCGGCGACCTGGTGCTCAGCATGCACGGCAGCGAGGACGTCTACGGTCCGGGCGCCAAGCCCACCTTCATGATCACCCTGGTCAACACGGGCTCGGTCATGTGCACCGCCGACGTCGGCCCCCGGGCCCTGGAGATGCGCATCACGTCGGGCCAGGACCGCATCTGGTCCACTTCCGACTGTGTCAGCGGCGAAGGCACGGACATCAGGGAACTCCCGCGCGGCATCCCCTACGTCCGGTCGGTCGACTGGGATCGACGCCGCTCGAGCACCGACTGCTCCAACGACCGACGCCCCGCCCTCCCAGGCACCTACGTGTCAGTCGTCCACATGGGCAAGCTCAAGACCCCCATGGGGGTCTTCCACCTCCGCTGAGAGGACGAACGACCGCAACGCCCTCCTGCGATACCGGCTCGGCCCGCGTAGTCACGTCTGCGCGGCGTCGTAGCGGCGGCCGGCCACGTCCTGCTGGCCTGGCGTCTCCCTGGACAGAGGCCGGCCCCGTGCGGCGGGTGGCGGTGGGGCGGCTTGCCGTACAGGAAAGGGAGGCCAAGGTCGCGGGCGGCGGGAGGTGGCAGGAATCCTTTGGGGAGGCGACGGTCGCGGGTGGCGGCAGGAAGCCTTAGGAGAGGTGACGGTCGCGGGCGGCGAGGGGTCTCTGGAAAGAAGAGGGGCGACCAAGAGGGCTATACGTAGCGTTCGAGGATGCTGCTTTCGGCGAGGCGGGACAGGCCTTCGCGGACGCTGCGGGCGCGGGATTCGCCGACGCCGCCCACGGCCTGGAGGTCGTCGATGCTGGCCGCCAGCAGTTTCTGGAGTCCGCCGAAGTGGTCGACGAGACGGTCCACGACCGTCTGCGGCAGCCGGGGGACCTTGGCCAGCAGGCGGAAGCCGCGCGGGCTGACCGGGCTGTCGAGCGTCTCCGTGCCGCTGTGGCCCAGGACGTGGGAGACCGTGCTGAGGTCGAGCAGCTCGGTGGACGACAGCCTGTCGAGGTCGTGGAGCGCGTCGGCGAGCCGGCGCTGGCGGCGGCCCGAGGGGACGGGCAGGTAGTCGCGCACGACCAGTTCGCGCTCGGAGTCGACCCCGGCGACCAGCTCGTCGAGCTGCAGCGACAGCAGGCGGCCGTCGGTGCCGAGCTCGACCACGTAGCCCTTGATCTCGTCGGAGATGCGCCTGACCATCTCCAGGCGCTGCGCCACGGCGGCGACGTCGCGCACGGTGACCAGGTCTTCGATCTCGAGGGCCGACAGCGTGCCGGAGACCTCGTCGAGGCGGTGCTTGTAGCGTTCGAGCGTGGCCAGGGCCTGGTTGGCCTTGGACAGGATCGCCGCGGACTCCTCCAGGACATAGCGGATGCCGTCGAGGTAGAGCGCGATGATCCGCATCGACTTGGAGATCGCGATGATCGGCAGGCCGGTCTGGCGGGCGACCCGCTGGGCGGTGCGGTGGCGGGTGCCGGACTCGTCGGTCGGGATGGAGGGGTCGGGCACGAGATGCACCGCCGCGCGCACGATCTTGTAGTCGTCGTTCGTCAGCACGATCGCGCCGTCCATCTTGGCCAGCTCGCGGAGCCGGGTCGCGGAGAAGTCCACGTCCAGTTCGAAGCCGCCGCTGCACAGCTCTTCGACCACGCCGTTGTAGCCGAGCACGATCAGGCCGCCGGTCTGCCCTCGCAGGATGCGCTCCAGGCCGTCACGCAGCGGCGTGCCCGGAGCAACCGCGGCCAGGGCTTCGCGACGGCGTTCGTCGAGACTCCTGTCGTCTGGCACCTGACCCCCGTGTCGAATAGTCAAGCCCAGCTTAGCCGTGCTATTGCCGAACCAGGTCAAAGTTCTAGGTGGATTGTCGTGACCGCTGATACTCCTGGGACCAACCGCGATGCCAGCCGTTGTAGATCACCCGCCATGGGAAACGGCTGCCACTCGCACTGACACGATGCCCAGCGCGAGACCTCCGCGGGCGGTTGATGAGCGTTTCGTACATCGCGATGAAGATGCACTGGGCGTGAGGCCGAGGGTGGACATTGCCACGCGTGTGCGCCTGGTCCTGACCGCGCAGCACATTAGGTGACGTGGGTGAGGGCGTCCCAGACGTTTTCCGCTTGGACGACCTCGAAGCCGGGGGTGAACTTGATCGGGCCGACGGGGACGAGGGAGCGTTGGCCGCCCTGTTTGCGGGTGCCTTCTTCGAGGGATCCGGCTGGGACCAGGGCCCGGGTGAAGCCCATTCTGGCGGCTTCGGTGAGGCGCCTGCGGACGTCCTTGACCGGGCGGAGCTCGCCTGCCAGGCCGACCTCGCCGAGCGCGACCAGGCCGGCGGGCAGGGGCTTGTCGCCGGCCGCGCTGGCTACGGCCAGCATCACGGACAGGTCGATGGCGGGGTCGGCGAGTTTGAGCCCGCCGACGGTGGCGGTGAAGACGTCGCAGCCGCCGAGCCTGGCGTTCAGCCGCCGCTCCAGGACGGCAAGGATCATCTGCACCCGGTAGGTGTCGAGGCCGGAGGAGGTGCGCCGGGGTTGCTGCGCTTCGGTGCGCGCGACCAGGGCCTGTACCTCGGCGGGCAGCGGGCGGGTGCCCTCCATGGTGACGGTCACGCAGGTGCCGGGGACCGGGCTGCTGCGCCGGGAGACGAACAGGCCGCTGGGGTCGGCGATGCCCTCGATGCCGCGCTCATGCAGGTCGAAGCAGCCGACCTCGTCGGTGGGGCCGAACCGGTTCTTGACCGCGCGCACCATGCGCAGCCGCGAGTGGCGGTCGCCCTCGAAGCTGAGCACGACGTCGACCAGGTGCTCCAGCGTGCGCGGCCCGGCGATCGAGCCCTCCTTGGTGACGTGTCCCACCAGCACGGTGGCCATGTCGCGCTCCTTGGCGACGCGCACCAGGTTGGCCGCCACCTCGCGCACCTGGGTCACCCCGCCGGGCACGCCGGTGGCCTGCGCCGAGCCGATGGTCTGCACCGAGTCGACCACGAGCAGCCTGGGCTGGACCTTCTCCACGTGGGCGACCAGCGCGGACAGCTCGGTCTCCGCGGCCAGGAACAGCCCGTCGCGGATGGCGCCGATGCGGTCGGCCCGCAGCCGGACCTGGGCGGCCGACTCCTCGCCGGTGACGTAGAGGACGGTGTCGCGCTCGGCGATGCGGGCCGCGGCCTCGAGCAGCAGCGTGGACTTGCCGATGCCGGGCTCACCGGCCAGCAGGATCACCGCGCCGGGCACCAGGCCGCCGCCCAGCACCCGGTCGAGCTCGCCCACGCCGGTCGTGCGCGCGATCGCCACCTCGGCCTTGACCTGGCCGATCGGCACGGCGGGCGCGGTGGTCGCGCCCGCCTGCACCACGCGCACGCCCTGCCGCGCGCCCTCCTCGTCGACCGTGCCCCACGCCTGGCAGTCGCCGCACCGCCCCACCCACTTGAGCGTGCGCCACCCGCACTCGGTGCAGCGGTATCCCGCGGTCGTCGTCTTGGCCATGCCGAGCAGGCTAGCGGTCGCCGCCGACAGTCCACGCGATCACGAGGTACGGCGGGCGTCGTCACAGCGGGTGCACCCGGAAGGCGGTGACCGACGGCCGCAGGTAGGCCGTGTCGGGAGCGGGCCGGAACCCGGGCACCACCGTCAGGTCGTACACCTGCTGAAAGGCCCGCACCGCCGTAGGCCCGTCAGGCAGGTCCAGCGTCACCTCCACCCCACCGGAGGGCGGAGCGTGATAGGCGAACCCCTTCCGCTTCCCCAGCGCCTTCCCGTCCACGCTGATGGGTACGGCCTGCCCCAGGCTGAGCCCGACCACGGGCACGTCCCCGGAAGGCGTGAGCCGCACCACGACCCGCCGCCCGGGCCCCGACCTCACCACGGTCAGCCGGGGATCCGCCAGCCGTGCCACGGGCGCGGGCCGCGTGCCGTACCCGGAGTCACCGAAGTACCGCACACTGTCGGCGGAGGCGGAGCCGGAACCTGGCTCACCCCAGACGGCGGTACCCGACCCCGTGTCCATCGCGTAGGCCAGATGAGCCTGCCGGGGATGGGCCGCGTCGAAGCGGTCCACGACCAGCCCCGCCACCAGGAGCAGCACGGCCGCGACGGATGCCACGGCAAGCACGCGCACACGCTGGAGCAGAGGCAGCAGGAGCAGCGACAGCAGAGCCAGGTACAGCCCGGCCTGCACCCCGCCGAGCTTCAACCCGATGTCGAACCCCAGCACCAGCCCGCCCCCGAGCAGGACTGCCGCCGGCACGAGCCCCAGGGTGAGCGCGGTGACCTCCCACCGCACGAAAACCGCCGCGAGCCCACCAAAGGAAGCGAACAGCGCCGCCCACACCAGCGTGTGCGACCCGCCGGGCAGTAACACCGCGAGGGCCACCCCGAGCAGAGCCACCAGCACCACGCCCCCCGCGGCCAGTTCCCGCTCGCCCGTCAATCTGCGCGCCAGCGCCCACCACGCAGAAGTCAGGGCGACGACGAGCGTCACCAGCGCCCCCTGGTACAGCCACGGCCGGTAGGGATCCCCGGTGAGCATGTCCGCGTACTCCGGCCGCAGCACCCCGAGCAACGGCCAGAACAGGTACCCCACCACCCCGGCCATCAGCACCGGGATCAGTCCGAGCCCGACGGCCGCCGCGGTCCTGGGCAGCCGGATCAGCTGCCGCCGCCGCAGCACCACCACCAGCACCCCGGCCGCCACCAGCGCGCCGAGCGCGATCGGCAGCTCAAGCCCGGCCGGATACCGCACCAGCAGCCACGGAATCGTGAAGTAGACGGACTCGCCGCCCCGCATGCGTCCCAGGTCGGCCTCGGCCAGCACCCGCGCGACGGCCAGCGTGTTGTCGCCCATCTGCTGCAGGCTGGCCCGCGACAGGTGCGCGGGATCGTCCAGCGGCGTGTGGTAGTGCGCCCCGCCGCCGGTGTAGGCCGAGTCGAACCCCAGCCACCCGTTCTTCTCGAAGACGTAGAAGTCGGTGTTGTTCGGCAGTACGGCGAGCAGAGCCGCGAACCCGGAGTCCGCCTGGGGATGCGGCGCGGCCGAACCGTACAGGTCGATCAGCGGTCCCGAGCCCTTGGAGGTGCGGAACATCATCACGGTGCCGCGGCTGCCGCGGGCCTCGTTGTTGAGCACCACGGTCCGCCCGTCGGCAGGCACCGCGCCGGCGCCGAGCAGGCCCGGCTCCTCGCCGTCGGTCACCAGGAACGTCACGTCGTTGCGGACCGACCTGGGCAGGTTCCTGGCGACCTCCAGGATCGTGGCCACCCCGGCGCCGTCGTCGGAGGCGCCGGGAGCACCCGGCACGGAGTCGTAGTGCGCGGCGATGACCAGCCGCCCGGTGGGCGCGGTTCCGCGGCGCTCGGCGACGAGGTTGCGGACCCGGCCCATCGGGGTGATGCCGTCGAAGTCCAGCGGCAGCACCCCGACGCCCTCCTGGACGCGTATGTCGAGGCCGAGGCCGCGCAGCTCGGCGGCCAGGTGTTCGCGTACCCGGTCGTGTTCGGGCGTGCCGACGGGGTGCGGGGCGCGGGCGATCGCCCTGATGTCGTCGAAGGCCCGGGAGCCGTCGAAGGCCGTGGCCGCCCGGGTGCCCGGGAGCTGGGCCCACACCGTGACGGCCACGACGGCGGCGAGGGCGAGCAGGCCGAACAGCGCGTTCCTGGTCATGCCCTCGACGCTAGGGTGCGAAGATCGGCCTCTCCTGGCTCCAGGGAACGAGCTTCGGCCTACATCGAAGTGACTACGCCAGGCCCAGCTCGTTGACGAGCATGCGCTTGGGCTTGGCGCCGACGATCTGCCTGACCGGCTCGCCGTTCTCGAAGAGGATCAAGGTGGGGATGCTCATCACGCCGTAACGGGCCATGATCGCGGGGTTCTCGTCGGTGTTGAGCTTGCCGATGGCCAGGCCGTGGTCGGACTCGATCTCCTCCAGGATCGGCGCCACCATCCGGCACGGGCCGCACCATTCCGCCCAGAAGTCGACCAGCACCGGCTTGTCGCTCTTGAGCACCTGCTCCTCGAAGTTGTCGGTGGTCAGCTTGATCATTTCCGTCTCCTCATGCAGGGTGCGGCCAACTGGGCGGCCACCTCGGCGCGGCGGGCCAGTAGCACGCCGATCTCCGCATCGATCTCGGCCAGCTTGCGCCGGTAGACATCGACGGATTCGCGGCACGAGCCGCCCGAGGCGTGGCCGGCGCGCAGGCAGTCCACGAACGGGCGCGTGTCCTCGAGCGTGAAGCCGAAGGAGAGCAGCGCGCGGATCTCCGAGACGAGCTTGATGTCGTCCTCGTCGTACTCCCGGTAGCCGTTGGAGCCGCGTGCGGCTGACAGCAGGCCGTGCTGCTCGTAGTACCGGAGGGAGCGGGTGCTCGCCCCGGTCCGCTCGGCCAGCTCTCCTATGCGCATGCATCTACCGTAAACGTTGACACCGGCGTCAAGGTCAAGCCGTCAGAAGAAACGCCAGCGCAGCACGTTGGGATAGGCCAGCTCCAGGCCGCGGACCTGGGCGATGGCCTGCTCGGCCACCTCGGGGGCGAACTCGATGCGCAGCACGGCCTCCAGGTCCTGGCGGCGTTCGAAGGCCATGCGCAGGTCCAGCTCGCGGCGCTGCCAGCCCTGCTGGGACCAGAAGGCCTCGACCTTGGCCGGCGAGTAGGTGGGCACGGTCCGCTGGAACCAGGTGCCGAACTCGCCCCTGGTGGCGTCCAGGTCGATCACGAAGGCCGCGCCGCCCCGCCGTACCACTCTCGACAGTTCGCGCAGGCCCGGCTCGCAGCCGGGGCCGAAGAAGTAGGCCCAGCGGGCGATCGCCACGTCAACGGAGGAATCCGGCAGCGGCATGTCCTGCGCCGTAGCGTGAAATATCCGGACGTTTTCCAGGGAAGCGCAGCGCCGCCGGGCCAGCGTGACCAGGTCCCGATGCGGCTCCACCCCGATGACCTGCGCGGCCTCGGCCGCCAGCGAAGGCAGGTGGTAGCCGGTGCCGCAGCCGACGTCCAGGACGGTCGCGCCCTGCCAAGCCCGCAGCTCCCGCATCGCGGAGTCGGCCACCCGGTCGGGATCGACGGCGCGGTTCTCCAGCTCGTAGGTCTGCGGCGCGTTCCAGATGTTCGGACTCGGAATGACGCCTCTCACAGTCCCCAACCGTAGGGGTAGCGCCACGGATGCGGGTTACCGGCTTAGGCTGGCAACGTGGCTGACGTCATCCGCGTGCCCAATGCGAAGATCGCATTGTCCACCGCTTCGGTATATCCGGAACGCACTCCCGATGCGTTCGAGCTCGCCGCGCGCCTGGGATACGACGGCGTCGAGATCATGGTCGGTGCCGATCCCGTGAGCCAGGACATCGAGGTGATCGAGCGCCTGTCCGAGCACTACGAGCTGCCCGTGCTGGCCATCCACGCGCCGTGCCTGCTCGTCACGCAGCGGGTGTGGGGCCGCGATCCGTGGGCCAAGCTGGTCAAGGCGCAGAAGGCGGCCGAGCGGCTCGGCGCCTCGACCGTGGTGGTGCACCCGCCCTTCCGCTGGCAGCGCGACTACGCGCGCGACTTCGAGACCGGGCTGGCCAGGATGCAGGACGAGACCGATGTGACCTTCGCGGTGGAGAACATGTTCCCCCTCAAGGCGCGCGCCAACGACGTCGTTCCCTACTCTCCCGACTGGAACCCGACCGACTACGACTTCCCGCACGTGACGCTGGACCTGTCGCACACGGCGGTGTCGGGCTCCGACGCGATGGAGATGGCCACCAAGCTCGGCGACCGGCTGGCCCACCTGCACCTGGCCGACGGGCTCGGGGTGTCGAACAAGGACGAGCACCTGGTGCCCGGCCGGGGCAACCAGCCGTGCGCGCCGATGCTGGAGCGCCTGGCGGGCAACGGCTACTCCGGGCTGGTCGTGCTGGAGATCAACACGCGCAAGGCGGCCAGCCGCAGCGAGCGGATCGACGACCTGGCCGAGGCGCTCGCCTTCGCCCGTCTCTACCTGGCGGCGTCGGCATGACGGAGCTCGCACGCGCCTTCGACAACGTGGCCGACGCCTACGACGCGGCCCGCCCGCGGTATCCGGACGGGATGTATGACGCCCTGTCGGAAATATCCGGTGTCACGCTCGCCGACGCCCGCGTCGTGGACGTCGGTGCCGGCACCGGCATCCTGACGCGCGGCCTGCAGTCCCGCGGCGCGCAGGTGGTCGCGATCGACCCGGGCGCGGAAATGCTGACCCGCCTGCTGTCACGGGCGGATTCGGAGCGCTCGGAGCGTACGGCTGCCGCCCTGCGGGCCGACGGCAACGCCCTGCCGCTGCGCGACGCCGTGGCCGACCTGGTGATCTACGGGCAGTCCTGGCACTGGCTCGACCCGGTGGCCTCGATCGCGGAGGCGCGCAGGGTGCTGCGCCCCGGCGGGACCATCGCGGGTTGCTGGAACTTCACCGACGCGCGCAGGCCGGGCTGGCTGGCCGAGCACGAGGGCCGCCTGGCCGGCGAGTGCCCCGGCTACTGGGGCCAGGCGCGGGAGGAGTGGACGGTGCCGCCCATGGCGACCACCTTCGACCTGGTCGAGGAGCGCTGGGTGCCGTGGACCAGGATGATCGACATCGAGGACTTCCTGCTGGACCTGCGCTCGCACTCCTACATGGCGGTGCTGCCGCGCGAGACCGCCGACGAGCTGGTCGGGCGCAGGCGCGCGGAGCTGGCCGAGGTCTTCCCCGAAGGGCTGCTGGCCGTGCCGATGCGCACGTATCTGGCGGTGGGCCGGTGACGGTGAAGCGACGCCCGGGCCGCCGGCCCGGCACCGCGGACACGCGCGGGGAGATCCTGGAGGCCGCCAAGCGGGTGTTCGCGGAGAAGGGGTTCGACAAGGCCACGGTGCGCGGCATCGCCAAGGAGGCGAAGGTCGACCCGGCCCTGGTGCACCACTACTTCGACACCAAGGAGGGCATGTTCGCCGAGGCCATGCGGCTTCCGATGAACCCCGACGAGGTGATCCCGAAGATCCTGGAGGGGCCGCGGGAGCAGGTGGGCGAGCGGATCGTCCGGCTGATCCTGACCGTGACCGCCGATCCGGAGACGCGGCAGCCGATGATCGCGCTGCTGCGGTCGGCGATGACCAACGACGAGGTCGCGGCCATGTTCCGCAGCTTCCTCACCAGCGCGCTGCTGTTCCGCGTGGCCGACACCCTGGGGGTGCCGCACCTGCGGGTGGAGGCGGCCTTCGGGCAGATGTTCGGCCTGGTCATCGGCCGGTACATCCTCCAGATCGAGCCGCTGGCCAGCGCGGACGTCGAGGACCTGGTGGAGCTGCTGGCTCCGACGATCCAGCGCTACTTCACCGTCTAGCACCCGGCTCCCGGGGTGGCCCGCCGTACCGGAATAGAGCATTGTTCTGTAGTCTGGGACCTGTCGGCCGGTAAGTTACTCATCGGTAGGATACTGGTCGTAGGCGTGCGTAGCCGGTGACCGTACGCTGGCAGCCAACGTCGTCTGTGGGAGGACCCCGTGCTCTGGGTAGCCATCATCGGGCTCGTCATGACCGTCCTGGCGGTGGCCGTCGCCGGGCGACGGGCCCTGTTCCTGTACAAGCTCGCCACCATGGGCCCACCCGCACCCGAGCGCATCGAGTACGCCAGGACCCACGTCGGCGGTGAGATCAAGACGCAGCTCGTCGAGGTGTTCGGCCAGAAGAAGCTGCTGAAGTGGACGCCGTCGGGCACCGCGCACTTCTTCGTGATGTGGGCGTTCTTCATCCTGCTGACCGTCTACATCGAGGCCTACGGCGCCGTCATCCAGGGCGCCATCACCGGGACCCCCGACTTCCACATCCCGCTCATCGGGACGTGGGCGGTGCTGGGGTTCCTGCAGGACTTCATCGCGGTCGCCTGTCTGGCCGGCCTGCTGGTGTTCGCCGCGATCCGCCTCAAGAACTCGCCCAAGACGCTCGGCCGCAAGTCCCGCTTCGAGGGCTCCCACCTGGGCGGCGCCTGGCTCGTCCTGTTCATGATCTTCAACATCATCTGGACGCTGTTCCTGGCGCGCGGCGTCGCGGCGGCCAACGGCCACTTCCCCTACTCCAGCGGCGCCTTCGTCTCGCTCGCGCTGGGGAAGATCCTGCCTGCCAGTGAGGTGCTCGAGGGCGTCGCGCTGCTGCTGCACATCGGCTTCATGCTGGTGTTCCTGGTCATCGTGGTGCACTCCAAGCACCTGCACATCTTCACCGCGCCGCTGAACGTGCTCTTCTCCCGCCGCCCCGACGGCCTGGGCGGCGCCCCCGAGCTGCGGATCGACGGCAAGCCGGTCGACTTCGAGGACGAGGACCTGGACCCGGAGCGGCTGGGCCGCGGCAAGGTGGCCGACACCACCTGGAAGGGCTTCCTCGACTTCTACTCCTGCACCGAGTGCGGCCGCTGCCAGTCGCAGTGCCCGGCCTGGAACACCGACAAGCCGCTGTCGCCCAAGATGCTCATCATCGACCAGCGCGACCACGCCTTCCAGATCGCGCCGTACCTGTCGGCCGCCCGCGAGGACCTGCACGAGGACGTGCTGGCGCTGCTGGACAAGCCGCTGGTCGGCGAGGAGGGCGTCATCCACCCCGACGTGCTCTGGTCGTGCACCAACTGCGGCGCCTGCGTCGAGCAGTGCCCGGTCGACATCGAGCACATCGATCACATCCTCGACATGCGCCGCTACCAGGTGATGGTGGAGTCGTCGTTCCCGTCCGAGGCGGGAGTGATGGTGAAGAACCTGGAGAACAAGGGCAACCCGTGGGGCATGTCCGAGATGAAGCGGGCCGACTGGATCGAGGAGCTCGACTTCGAAGTCGCCCTCATCGACGACAAGATGCCCGAGGACACCGAGTACCTGTTCTGGGTCGGCTGCGCCGGCGCTCTGGAGGACCGGGCCAAGAAGACCACCAAGGCCGTCGCCGAGCTGCTGCACATCGCGGGCGTCAAGTTCGCGGTGCTCGGCCCGATGGAGGCCTGTACGGGTGACCCGGCCCGCCGCCTGGGCATGGAGTACCTGTTCAACATGCTGGCCCAGCAGAACATCGAGACGCTCAACGAGGCGGGCGTCAAGAAGATCGTGGCCACCTGCCCGCACTGCTTCAACACCCTGGCCAACGAGTACCCGCAGCTCGGCGGCACCTACGAGGTCGTGCACCACACGCAGCTGCTGGCCAAGCTGGTCGACGAGGGCAAGCTCACCCCGATCACGCCGATCGAGGAGAAGATCACCTACCACGACCCGTGCTTCCTCGGCCGCCACAACAAGGTCTACTCCCAGCCCCGCGACATCATGTCCAAGGTCCCGGGAGTCCAGACCCAGGAGATGCACCGGCACAAGGACCGCGGCTTCTGCTGCGGCGCCGGCGGCGCGCGCATGTGGATGGAGGAGCGCATCGGCAAGCGCATCAACACCGAGCGCGTCGACGAGGCTCTGACAACCAATCCTGACACGGTTTCCACCGCCTGCCCCTTCTGCATGGTGATGCTCGGCGACGCCATCAACGAGAAGAAGAACAACGGCGAGGCCAAGGAGTCGCTGGAGGTCGTGGACGTGGCGCAGCTCTTGATCAAATCGGTCAAAACCCCTTCCTGACCACTGAAAGTCGGACTCCTCCACAGCCGTTGTGGAGGAGTTCCGCACGTCAGAGGGGTCAAGTGCAAGAAATCTGCCATCCACATAACGGGAAAATCACGGTAACCTCAACGTCGCATGGCTTCATTCGACGGGGAGGGGGCTCGTGATGCGCGTCGTCGTCACAGACGCGGAAGTCACGCTGGCCGACGTGCTCTCCCTGCGACTGGCCATCGACGAGCCGCTGGAAGCCGGCACGGAGCTGGTGCTCAGGCACCGGCAGACGGGCGTGGAGCGTGACGTGCTGCTCGGCACTCCGGGCGCGCGGGCGCGCGAGGCCACGCTGGCGGTCTCGCTCACGCCGCTGGAGCTCAGCGCCGGCCGGTGGGACACCTACCTGCGCCACGACGGCAAGAAGGTACGGCTGCGCAGCATCGATCCCGGGTTCTCCCTCGACCACCTGGACGCCTACGCGCTGTGCGAGCGGACCATGGCCTACCGTTCGTATCGGACGCGTAACGGGTTCCTGGCGTTGAAGATCGCCGATGCCGAGCCGGTGGCGGAGGTGCGGGCGGTCTGGTTCCGCGAGGGCCGCTTCGAGGTCACGGGCCTGCTCGCCTTCACCGGGCTGGAGGACGACGACGCCCGCCACGAGGCCACACTGGCACTGCACCGCAGGCAGGACGCCGGCTCGACGGTGAAGACGGCCGCCACGGTCAAGGGCGTGCGCTTCCACGCCGCGGTCTCGCTCGTCGACGTGCTCGAGGCGGGCACCTGGGAGCCGTTCCTGGAGGTGGAGGGGCTGGACAGGCCGCTGAAGCTGGGCTCCAGGCTCGACGACGTGGACGGGAAACGGCGCCGCCTGCACTATCCGTCTGCCAGAGTGGACGGGGTGCCCATCAGGCCCTCCTACACCGCCGACGACGAGCTGCGCATCGAGGTGGGCGGGTGAAGATCAGCCTGATGCTCGCATCCGCATACGTCATGCGCGGCGACGTCCGGTCCACCCTCAACCTGGCCACCGCCCTGGCGGAGCGGCACGAGGTCGAGGTGATCAGCATCAGGCGGCAGAAGGAGAAACCGTTCTTCCCCGTCGGCCCCAACGTCCAGTTGCGCTCCCTGATCGACCTCAGGCCGGGCGTCAGGCACCTGCTCCCGCGCGGCCAGGTGCGCACCGAGGTGGCGCTGTGGCGGATGCTGCGCTCGCTGCGCAGTGACGTGCTCATCACCACCCGGCCAGGGCTCGGTGTCCAGGCGGCCAAGCACGCCCCGCGCGAGACGCTGAAGATAGCCAGGGAGTGGAGCCGGCCCGCCGTACCCCATCCGGTGAAGCGCTCCTACCCGCGGCTGAACGCGGTCGTGACGGCCACCGAGGCGGCGCAGGAGGAGTGGACGCGGCTGCTGGGCGAGGGCCCGGGGCCCGAGGTGCACGCGGTGCCCGACGCGCTGCCGGACGGGCCGTGGCCGCGCTCGCGGATGGACAACAGGATCGTGGCCGCCGGCGGCAGGTGGGTGCCCGCCAAGGCCTACGACAGGCTGATCAGAGCCTTCGCCGTGGTCGCCGACAAGCGGCCCGACTGGCGGCTGCGGCTGTACGGCGGCGGGACGGAGGAGCGCAGGCTGCGCGCCCTGGTCAGGGAGCTGGACCTGCACAACCACGTCTACTTCATGGGCACCACGCAGGACCTGGCGGGCGAGTTCGCCAAGGCCTCGATCGTGGCCAGCACCTCGCGCACCGAGGACCTGGGCATGAGCGTGCTGGAGGCGATGGGGTGCGGGGTGCCGGTGGTGGCCTTCGAGGGGCCGCGGGGGCCCACGGAGTTCGTCGCCACGGGCTACAACGGCGTACTGGTGCCCGACGACCAGGAGGACCTGTTCTCGGCCGCCCTGCTCGCGCTCATCGACGACGAGCGCAGGCGGCGCTCCCTGGCTGCCGGGGCACTGGAGACGGCCATCCGCCACGCGGCCGTCGAGGTTGCCGACCAGTGGGAGAAGCTGATCGCCGGTCTCCGCTGAGGCATACGGGTTCGGGGTACCGTAGAGCCATGCATGGGTACAGCGCAGACAAGCAGGCCTATCTGACTCGGCTGCGGCGGATCGAGGGTCAGATCAGGGGGCTGCAGCGGATGGTGGAGGACGACGCCTACTGCATCGATGTGCTCACCCAGGTCTCCGCGGCCACGCGGGCACTGCAGGCGGTGGCTCTGGGGCTGCTCGAGGAGCACATCTCACACTGCGTGGCCGACGCCATCAGCAGTGGGGGGCCTGAAGCGGACGCGAAGGTGAAGGAGGCGTCCGCGGCAATCGCGCGGCTCGTGCGTTCGTAAGGACTAGTTATCTCGTGCGCCGGTCCCGGGCTCTGTTAGAGCCCGGGACTAGGTCATTGTGACGGTCTTCAGTGACTCGCCGATGTCCGCAATCCGAGCGCGTCGTCGAGCTCGTCCAAGGTCAGCCGCCGCTCGCTGATAGCGACGGCGGTGAGCACCTCGGCGTAGAGCGCAATCTCGTCCAACGCGACACGGTCATGGACCCGAGAGTCCAGGTCGTCGTGCCCCACCGCGTCGTCCTTCCTTCCGCAGCCCACACCCTCTACGAGGTTACGGCGGGGGCCCTTCAGGCAACATGGCCCATCGGAGTCATTCCTTTCTGTGCCTCTACGGCCCCATGGGGATCATTTCCCGATTCCGAGATCACAATTCAGCTAATTTCCCGCGAAAGAAGTGTTAGAACGATATAGGCGGAGTAAGGGTGAAATATCGGTATTAGTGGTTTACGGGTGGTGGCTGTCGTCGCGCTCGAGGATGAGCCGCTGTACGAGCCCCTGTGACCCGGCGAACCCCTTGGCGGGCACCCGCGCCCCCGTCAGCCGCTGCCAGGCCAGCCCCGTCGCGTACGCGGCCCCCAGCACCGCCGCCGCGCTCGCCCTGTCGGGCCCGCCCTCATCGCTCGTCCCGGGTACGGCGTGCCCGCCCGTGACCGTGGCGGGTAGGGGAACCGGCAGCGCCGGGAAGCTGCCGGAGCCCGTCCACTCCTGGGGGACCACGTACTCGCCCGTCTGGGGGATCTGGAACCCGTCAGGCTGGGTGCGCTCGGCGGCCGAGGTCCTGGTCAGTCCGGCCTGGTCCAGCTCCCTGTAGGCCTCGCGCAGCCGGTGGCAGAGCATCCGCGGCAGCCGCTCCTTGGAGTCCGACAGGTCGGCCAGGAACCCGGCCGCCGCCGCGTACGGATCGGGGGTGTAGGCCACCGCCTCGAGCAGGTCGTACACGCTGTGGCGGAAGTTCTCCGCCGGATCGGTCTCGGCCAGCAGGGCCCTGCCGAACCGTGGCGGGCACCGCGACAGCCAGGCCTGCCGTACCGCCTCGTCGTCGATCCGGGCGGCCGGGTCGTCCAGGCCCTGCGCCCGCAGCGCGGGCTCGATCATCGTGAGCAGGGCCAGCGCGCGCGGTCTGAAACGGGCGTCGGCGAGCAGGATCTGCGCGGTGTCGGCCAGCAGCGCGAGCAGACGCAGCGCCGAGCGCGCCCGGCCGGACCGGGCCCGCTCGGCCACCAGAGCGACCAGGTCGAGCAGCGACGGCTGCGGCAGCCAGCGCACCCACTCGTCGCCGGGCAGGGGCCTGCGCAGGTACTCGCCGAAGATCGTGATCAGGCGCTCGTTGCCGTCGAAGGCCGGTGCGTAGGAGCACCACATCACCGTGCCCCAGATCGCGGCGACCGTGCTCGGCACGTCGGAAGCGAAGATCTCGTCGAAGGCGGTCAGCGGGAAGTCCAGCTCCGACTTGCGCCCGCTGGCGCGCAGCAGCACCCGGACCTGCTCGGTGAGCTCCTCGGGCACGTCGGGGCCGACGAAGGCCTGCGTGGAGCCCGGCTCGGCGGAGAAGTCAGGTCCGCGCGGGATGAGCCGGGCGGGCAGCACCGCGGCCTGGTGGCTGACCTGGCGGGCCTTGGCGCTCCTGGGCGGCGGCGCGGGATGCCAGCGGCCGTCGGCCGGATCGTGCAGGTACCAGCGGGCGTGCGCGCCGAACAGCCAGCGGTCCCCGTCCGGCGTGACCAGCACCCTGGCCGCGATCACCTGGGCCTGGGCGGGCACGGGAAGTCCTCGCCAGCGGGGATCCACGACCATGCCGCGGATCTCGGCCTCACTGGCGCTGAACGCATCCCAGGACCGCACGGCGGCCATCGTACTGGCCGGTCGAGGATCTACGACTGGCAGAATGTCCGCTATGAGGGCGAAGGTGGTGGGAACCGTGGCGGTCGTGAGCGTCCTCGCGGGATGCGGATCGGCGACCTCGGTGCAGCCTTCGGCGGACGCCCCAGGCGTGCTGTCGGTCAAGGACGCCAAGGCGCCCACACCCGGCGGCGAGGTGGGATCGGCCTCCGACGAGTTCGACGACCCGGCCCACATGTCGGTGTGGAGCAAGCTGAGCGACACCGAGAAGGACCTGGACCGCATCGACAAGTACGACATCGACAAGACCGTCAAGGGCTCGCTGTACCTGCAGCCCAAGACCTCGTCCTGGTTCGACGGGTTCCGCGGCCCGTTCGTCTACCAGGATCTGGCCGGCGACATCGTGATGTACGCCAGGGTCAAGGTGACGGGCAAGCAGGCGGCCAAGCCCAAGCGGAAGTTCTCGCTGGGCGGGCTGATGGCCCGGGTGCCCAACACCTACGCCAAGGCCGGCTGGTTCTCCATCACCACGGGCACCTCCGACGTGCCGAGCCAGGTCGAGGCGAAGATCACCAAGGATGGCAGCTCCAAGCCCGGCTATGTCACCGTCAAGGGCGGCTGGCTGGACCTGGTGCTGGCCAGGGTGGGCCGGGCGGCCGCCGCGCTGTACCGGGAGCAGGGCGGCGCGTGGAAGGTGGCCAGGCGCTGGCCGGTGGACGTGCCGGCCAACAACGTCATGGAGTGGGGCGTGACCGCCTACACCGACTGGGACAGCTACGGCGCGCTGAAGAAGGACGAGGCCAAGGCCAACGCCCAGCTGATCAAGAAGGGTCAGCCCGACGTGAAGATGTCGGTGGACTTCGTCAGGTTCCTGCGTCCCGAGCTGCCCGACTGGGCCGACCCGCTGAACACCGCCTCGGTCGACGACCAGGCCCTGATCAAGGCGTTGACGCCTGCCGGTGCCTGATCGCCTTGGCCATGTAGTTGTCCGGCGTACGCGCGAAGGAGGCGCGGTCGTCGTCGGTCAGCTCGCGCACGATCCGGCCGGGCACGCCCGCGACCAGCACTCCCGCCGGGATCTTCTTGCCCGGCCCGACCAGCGCCCCGGCGGCCACCAGGGTGCCCGCGCCGATGCGGGCGCCGCCCAGCACGATGGCGCCGATGCCGATCAGCGCGCCCGGCTCGATGTGGGCGCCGTGCACCATCGCCTTGTGCCCCAGGCTGACCCGGGACTCCAAGATCGCCGGCTCCCCGGCGTCGGCGTGCAGGCAGCACAGATCCTGGACGTTGCACTCCTCGGCGATCTCGATCCGCTCATCGTCTCCCCGAAGCACGGAGCCGTACCAGATGCTGGAGTTACGCCCGATCTTGACCTGCCCGACCACGACGGCGCCCGGCGCTATGTACGCCTCGGGATGAATGTCCGGGACTGCCCCGTTGTCCAACGCTGCGATGTACACCCACCTCATCGTAATTCCTGGCCGAGGTGTGGCGTTCCGGTTGCGGACGTGGGCAGATGGCAGGAAAGTCGATTCTTGACGTCACGTCGTCAGACCCTTACAACCCGCAATTTTCCCCCGCCTCACGCAAACCATAGGTAACCCCCATGACAAACCAGCACGAGAGCATTCCCGATCTGATGCACGAGGACAGCTTCGAAGTCGTGATGCGCGGCTACAACCGCCGTCAGGTGCACGACTACATGATCCGTACCCGCAACCAAGTTCGAGATCTGGAAGAGCGGCTGGCACGCGCGATCGACCAGGCGGAGCAGGGCCGCCTGGAGCTGGCGGAGGCCAGGAGGCGCATGGTCGAGGCGCCGCAGAGCTATGACGACCTGAGTCCCCGGCTGGCCCAGATTCTGAAACTGGGCGAGGAGGAGGCGGCCGCCAAGAAGGAGGAGGCCGTCAATGAGGCCACCGGCCTCAGGGAGGCGGCCAAGGCGGAGGCCGAGCGGCTGGTCTCCTCGGCCCGCGAGACGGCTGACAACATCCTCACCTCCGCCCAGGCGGAGGCCGAGCGGCGGGTGAACGAGGCCACGGGGGCGGCCGAGCGCATGCTGGCGCAGGCGGGCGCCGATGCCGAGGAGACGCTCACCACGGCGCGCACCGAGGCGGAGGACACTCTGCGGGACGCGCGGGCCGAGACCGACCGTCTGGTCACGGCGGCCAACCACGAGTCGGAGCAGACGCTGGAGGCCGCCAGGGCGGAGGCCGAGCAGACGCTCACGGCCGCGCGCACCGAGGCCGACTCCACGCTGACGGCCGCCAAGAACCGGGTGGCCGCGCTCGACGAGCACGCGGGGCGGCGGGTGTCCTACCTCACCGACACCCACACCGAGGTGGTACGGCGGCTCACGGAGATCAGTTCGGTGCTCGGCGACCTCATGCACAACGAGGCGGCCTCCGGTGCTCTGATCGACGTCCCGATGCCGACGCCGCAGGACGACGTGCGCGTCATCGTCGAGGACCCGGAGCCCACCCCTGCCGGGGAGGCGGAGGAGCAGCAGCAGCGGGAGATCTCCGACGACACCGACGTGGTCAACCTCGGGACCCTGTCGGAAGTCCACAAGTAGGCACGTGACCACGAGGAGCCCCGCCGCGCGCCGGTGGGGCTCCTCGTGTGTCACGCGGGCGGAAGCCCCCGCCCCCGATAGGGTCGGAGACTTCCGCGTCCATGGCCCCGTTCCCACTGGTAGCCCGGTGCCGGGGCCGCCGAGTCGCTGGACCCGGCACCGGGCGGCTCGCGCGCGTCCCGCGGACCGGGGAACGGTCCACGGCACGCTAGGGAGGAGCGGTGCCTGCCCGCCCCTCCTGGTCCCGGAGCTGCTCGCGCAGTCCCTCCGGGTCGTCCGCGTCGATGGTCATCGCGCAGCCGGCGTCTCGCTGCTCCGCGCTGAGCGGATGGTGCCGGGTGGCCCACCAGCGGCCCGCGTCGCTCCGCCAGATGGTCCAGTGCGGGAACTCCCGGGCGATTTCCGCCAGGTGCCGGTCAAAGGACATGATCACCCTTTCCGGAGCCCGCTTTGCGAAGTTTCCATCTCCTTCGAAGGTGCGTCAGTTCTCTAGAGAACGCAATGATCGCAAGGGACAGGTCAACCTATCGCTTGACATATCCCCTTGACCTAGGCGTCGAAGTCGTACTGAAGTACATAGGCCGCCGAGTCCAGGACCATCTCGTTGTGCTCGACGGGCAGGCCGCCCGAGGTGTAGGCGGTCCTGGCGATCACGATGACGGGTGTCCCGCCGGGCAGGTCGAGCAGCCTGGACTCGCGGGGGCTCGGCATCCTGGCCCTGATCTCCTCGGTGAAGTGGGCGGGCGGCAGCCCGAGGTCGCCCAGCCTGGCGTAGACGCCGCCGGGTCCGGTGTCGGGCAGCGTGATGGCGCTGCCCTGGACCAGGTGGGCGGGGAAGGAGGAGGTCGCCAGCTGGACCGGGCGGGTGTCGACGGAGTAGCGGCGCCGCCGTACCCAGACCTCGCTGCTCTCCAGAACCTCGGCCACCTCGTCGGCGGCGATCTCGTGGACCACCTCGACCTGGTCGACCGCGAAGGGACGGCCGCGGGTGTCGGCGTCCCAGATGGCGCGTCCCTGACCCCACTGCTCGCGGGACAGGCGGCGCGAGCCGTGCCTGCGTATGGGTTTGAACAATCGCACGTAGACCCCCGAGCCTCTCTTCGGCACCGCCAGCCCTTCGTTGATGAGTACGGCAAGCGCCTGCCTCGCGGTGGCGCGTGCGATCGCGAATTCGGCCATGAGCGCGTTCTCGCCCGGTAGCCGGTCCCCGTCGCGCAATTCGCCGGAGAGAATGCGGGCGCGGAGTCCGTCGGCGATGCGTCGATAGATTGGGGGCTCATGGGGTACCGGGGATTCAGACACGTTTGACCACCCTCTGTCACCAACCGGGTTTGGCGTCTCCAGAGAACTTGCCCCGTCTTGTCCACGATCGCACAGATACGCAGGTTGGTCCCGTGCTTCTTTTGAGCGGATCGTGCCCGTGTGGTGATCCTCGGGGGTTTTCGCGGGCCGTTACCTTGGAACGGTCCCCGCCGGTATTGACCTTGCCCACCAGCGGCGAGTAACCAGCGCCGCGAGTACGGCTCCCGCCGTGTTGACGATCACGTCGTCGATCGAGGAGAACCGGCCGAGCCGCAGGCCATACTGGAGGACCTCCACGAGCGTCGAGCAGGCCGCGGCGACGGCCGCGATCCTGGCCGCGGAGGCCATCCGCGACGTGCGCACCGGCAGCAGCGCGCCGAGCGCGGCGAAGACCAGCAGGTTGCCTCCGACCTGCACCAACGCCGTGTCCCACGGCGCCGACAGGACCGCGGTGAGGTCTTTGAACGGCACGAGATTGACTCCGGTCTGACCGGTGACCGGAGTGAGAATCATCCAGATCCACGGCGCCGTGCCGACCACGATGCCGACGTCGGCCAGGCTGGTGCGGACGGGCGCCGGATGGTCGGCGCGGCCCCGGACGCGGGCCAGGACGACGATCGCCAGGACGGCCAGGGGGAGAGCCAGGAAACCGGCGAGGATGACATGTCCCCACATGTCCAAAGTCCGCGTCACGGGACAATCATGGAGGCGCCCCAGGGATACGGAAAGATGTCCTTTCGGACAGCCTTTCGCCCGACCGTTTCCGGTCGCGCTCAGTCACCACACCAGCAGCCGCCCCGGGACGTCCGTTCAACTCTCCGTAACGTGCCAGCGCACTCCGTGGCCGGACAGGCAGCCGAGGAACGACTCCGGATCGAAGGCCCCGCCGCCTCCACGGAGATCGTCCACCTGCTCTGCCGCCGCAACTCGTCGTCTGGGCCCTCAGGGAGCGAGTCGATGACGGCGGGGTCGATCCCGTCCTTCAGCTCGTCGAACCTCCCGCCGAGCAGGCCCTCCATTCGGCCCACCGGTGCGTGCCCCGGCACCGTCGCCACCCGGTGGGAGCGCCGCCTTGCACACCCCCACGGGCTCGGCCGCGCCGGGGAAACGCCACGTGGTGTGGCTCGGAGCCGTAGAAGGACAGCACCGCGTCCAGATCGATCCTTGTCTCCATGCCCGCCCTCACAGGGTCCGGGCCAGCGCGCGCGAGACGCCCAGCGCGGCCGTCTTGACCGCGGGGGCCAGGCGGGTGGGGTGGAAGCGGGCCAGCGGCACCGAGACCGACAGCGCGGCCACCGCCTCGCCGTCGCTGAAGATCGGCGCGGCGATGCAGGCGCCGCCGACCTGCGCCTCCTCCCGCTCGTAGGCCAGCCCGGCCGCCTGGATCTGCCCGATCGCCTCCTCCAGCCGCTTGGGATCCACGATCGACTGCGGCGTCAGCCTGCGCAGCGGCCGCCCGAGCACCTCGTCGATGAAGTCGGGCCCGGAGAAGGCCAGCAGCGCCTTGCCCACCCCGGTGCAGGTCAGCGGCAGCCGCCCGCCCACCCGCGACGGCAGCGAGAACGCCGACTGGCCGCTGATCTTCTCCACGTAGACCACGTCGAGCCCGTCGCGTACGCCCAGGTGGATGGTCTCGTGCGTGGCCTCGTACAGGTCGTGCATGAACGGCAGGGCGGCGTGGCGCAGGTCGCGCTCGAGAGGGACGATGCTACCGAGCTCGAACAGCCGGCGGCCGAGGTAGTAGCCGTCCGCCCTGCGGGCGACGGCGCCGATCTCGGTCAGCTCCGTGAGCAGCCGGAAGGCGGTGGTCTTGGGCAGGTGGCAACGCTCGGCGACGTCGACGAGGCGCAGCGGTCCGCCGGTCGGGCGGAACGCGTCAAGGACCAGCCATGACTTCTCCAGCATCGACAGCGCGTTCCGTGTCACGGAACTCATTGTTGTTCACCACCCCCTCACCGATCTATACCGGTAGGACGGAAATATGAGGAGATTCAGGTGTTGACCCACTTCATCGGTGGCGAGCAGGTCGCCCAGGGGCGCGCGTTCCCCGTGTACGACCCCGTCACCGGCTCGGCGCTCCGGCAGGTCCACGAGGCGGACTCAGGGGTGGTGGACCGCGCCGTCCAAGCGGCGCGTGCGGCGGCTCCCGGCTGGGCCGCGCTGCCCGTGGCCGAGCGGGCCGCCTGGATGCGCCGCCTCGCCGACGGGATCGAGGCCCGCTTCGACGACCTGGTCGCGGCCGAGATCGCCGACACGGGCAAGCCGCTGGAGCAGACCAGGACGCTGGACATCCCGCGCGGCGCCGCCAACTTCCGCGCGTTCGCCGAGATCGCCGCCCAGCGCCCCGACGACGCCTTCCACCTGCCGGGCGTACTCAGCTACACCGTCCGCAGGCCGCTCGGCGTGGTCGCGGTCATCGTGCCGTGGAACCTGCCGTTCCTGCTGATGACCTGGAAGCTCGCACCCGCCCTGGTCGCGGGCAACACGGTCGTGGTCAAGCCGTCGGAGAACACCCCGTCCTCGGCCGCGCTGTTCGCCGAGATCTGCGCCGACGCCGGGCTGCCCGCCGGAGTCGTCAACGTCATCTACGGGTACGGCACGGCCGGGCAACTGCTCGTGGAGCACCCGGGCGTGGACGGCGTGACCTTCACCGGGTCCACCAGGACCGGGACCGCGATCATGCGGGCGGTCTCCGACCGGGTCAAGCCGGTCTCCTTCGAGCTGGGCGGCAAGAACGCGGGCGTGATCTTCGCCGACTGCGACCTGGACAGGGCCGTGGACGGCACCGTGAAGTCGGTGTTCACCAACGGCGGCCAGGTGTGCCTGTGCACCGAGCGGCTCTACGTCGAGCGGCCGATCTTCGAGGAGTTCTGCGCCAGGCTGGCCGCGCGGGCGCAGACCGTCGAGCCGCAGCCGATGATCTCCGCCGAGCACCGCGAGAAGGTGCTGTCCTACTACGAGCTGGCCCGCTCCGAGGGCGCCAAGATCCTCACCGGCGGCGGCGTCCCGGCCGGCCGCGACGCCGGATACTTCGTGGAGCCCACGATCGTGACGGGCCTGCCGGAGGACTCCCGCTTCAACACCGAGGAGATCTTCGGACCCGTCTGCCACGTGGCCCCCTTCGACACCGAGCAGGAGGCCGTCACGCTGGCCAACTCCAGCGAGTACGGCCTGGCCGCCACGGTCTGGACGGGATCGCTCGACCGCGCGCACCGAGTCGCCCAGCGCCTGGAGGCCGGCCTGGTCTGGGTCAACACCTGGTACCTGCGTGACCTGCGTACCCCCTTCGGCGGCGTCAAGCTGTCGGGTATCGGCAGGGAAGGCGGGACCCAGTCGCTGGACTTCTACTCCGAACCCACGACGATCACCATCAAGCTGGAGCAGTCCGATGCATGACGAATGGTCAGACGCGGTCGACGCGCGAACCCAGGCGGCCGACCGGCTGCGCGAGGCCCAGCGCTCGGGCAAGCCGTGCCCGCCGGTGCGCGACCTGGTGGCCACGGCCGCGGACGGCTACGCCGTACAGGAAGTCAACACGCGGCGCGCGCTGAATGAGGGGCGGCGCCTGGTCGGCAGGAAGATCGGCGCGACCAACCCGGCGGTGCAGAAGCAGCTGGGGCTGGACTCGCCGGACTTCGGGATGCTGTTCGCGGACATGGCCTACCTGGACGGGCTGCCGGTGCCGGTGGAGCGGTTCCTGCAGCCGAAGGCCGAGGCCGAGGTCGCGCTGGTGCTGGCGCACGACCTGGAGGGCGGGCCGTTCACGGTGGCCGACGTGATCAGGGCGGTCGACTTCGTGCTGCCCGCGATCGAGATCGTCGACTCGCGCATCGCCGACTGGGACATCACGCTGGCCGACACGATCGCCGACAACGCCTCCAGCGGGGCGTTCGTGCTCGGCAACACGCCCGTCGACCTGCGCGGGCTTGACCTGCGGCTGGCCGGGATGACGATGGCCAAGCGCGGGCAGGAGGTCTCCACCGGCGCGGGCGCGGCCTGCCTCGGCCACCCGCTCAACGCGGCCGTCTGGCTGGCGGACACGCTGAGCGGCACCGACTTCCCGCTGCGCGCGGGCGACGTGGTGCTGACGGGCGCGCTCGGCCCGATGGTGCCGGTCGAGCCGGGAGACGTCTTCGAGGCCCGGATCGAGGGCCTGGGCTCGGTCAGGGCGGTGTTCTCCGCATGAAGATCGCCATCATCGGCTCAGGGAACATCGGGACCGACCTGATGTTCAAGGCGCTGCTGTCGCGCAAGGTCGAGGTCGTGGCCATGGCCGGGATCGACCCGCAGTCCGACGGGCTCGCCAGGGCGCGGCGCCGGGGCCTGGCGACCACCTCGGACGGGGTCCGCGGGCTGGTCGAGCTGCCCGAGTTCGCCGAGGTCGACGTGGTGCTCGACGCCACCTCCGCGGGCGCGCACCGGGTCAACGCCGAGACGGTCCAGGCCCACGGCAAGCGGATCATCGACCTGACGCCCGCCGCCATCGGCCCCTACGTGGTGCCCACCGTGAACCTGGACGACCACCTGTCCGCGCCGAACCTCAACATGGTGACCTGCGGCGGCCAGGCCACGATCCCGATCGTGGCCGCGGTCTCCTCGGTCGCTTCCGTGAAATACGCCGAAATAGTGGCATCCATTGCGTCGAAGTCCGCGGGACCGGGCACGAGAGCCAACATCGACGAGTTCACCGAGACCACCGCCAGGGCCATCGAGAAGGTCGGCGGCGCCGAACGGGGTAAGGCCATCATCGTGCTGAACCCCGCAGAACCGCCACTGATCATGCGCGACACGGTCTACTGCCTGGTCGACGAGTGCGACGAGGCGGCCGTGACCCGATCGGTGGAGGAGATGGTGGCCAGGGTCCAGGAGTACGTGCCCGGCTACCGGCTGAAGCAGCGCGTCCAGTTCTCGCAGGTGCCCTGGGACGAGCCGGTCTGGACGCTGCTACCCGGGCAGAAGGGCGGGACCAGGGTGAGCGTGTTCCTCGAGGTGGAGGGCGCCGCCCATTACCTGCCCGCTTACGCGGGAAACCTGGACATCATGACCGCCGCCGCCCTGCGCACGGCCGAGCGGATCGCCGAGGTGGCCCGCGTATGAAGCTCTACATGCAGGATGTGACCCTGCGGGACGGCATGCACGCCATCCGCCACCGCTACACGATCGACCAGGCCGCCGAGATCGCCAGGGCGCTCGACGCGGCAGGCGTGGCCGCCATCGAGGTGGCCCACGGCGACGGCCTGGCCGGCGGCAGCTTCAACTACGGCCCCGGCGCCCACACCGACGAGGAGTGGATCGAGGCGGTGGCCGCCGCCGTCCACCGGGCCAAGCTGACCACGTTGCTGCTGCCCGGCATCGGCACCGTCCGCGACCTGCGCAGGGCGCACGCGCTCGGCGTCACCTCGGTACGGATCGCCACCCACTGCACCGAGGCCGACATCTCCGCCCAGCACATCGCCACCGCCCGCGAGCTGGGCATGGACGTGGCCGGCTTCCTGATGATGTCGCACATGGCCCCGCCGGACGTGCTGGCCGAACAGGCCAAGCTGATGGAGTCGTACGGCGCGCACTGCGTGTACGTGACCGACTCGGGCGGCGGGCTGACCATGGACGGCGTCCGCGACCGGATCCGCCGGTACCGGGACGTGCTGGAGCCGGAGACCGAGATCGGCATCCACGCCCACCACAACCTCGGCCTGGGCGTGGCCAACTCGGTGGTCGCGGTGGAGAACGGCTGCCTGCGCGTGGACGCCTCGCTGGCCGGGATGGGCGCCGGGGCAGGGAACTGCCCGATCGAGGTGTTCGTGGCCGTGGCCGACCTGATGGGCTGGGAGCACGGCTGCGACCTGTACGGCCTGATGGACGCGGCCGACGACCTGATCAGGCCGCTCCAGGACCGGCCCGTCCGGGTGGACCGCGAGACGCTGACGCTGGGCTATGCCGGCGTCTACTCCAGCTTCCTGCGCCACGCCGAGGCCGCGTCGGAGCGCTACGGCGTCGACACCAGGGCCATCCTGACCGAGGCGGGCCGTCGCCGCATGGTGGGTGGCCAGGAGGACATGATCGTGGACATCGCGCTCGACCTGGCGGGTGAGAAATGACCGACCTGGCCGCCCGGCTGGACGAGGCCTGCCGTACCGGCGTCGCCATTCCACAGCCTGTGGACGACTTCGAGCCGTACGAGGTGCAGTCGGAGCTGATCGGGCTGCGGCTGGACCGCGGCGAGCGGCTCGTCGGGGTCAAGCTGGGGTTCACCAGCGAGGGCAAACGCCGGCAGATGGGGGTGAACGACCTCATCCTCGGGCGGCTGACCGACGCCATGTCCGTCCACAGCGGGCCGCGGCGCTACATCCATCCACGCGTCGAACCCGAGGTCGTCTACCTCACCGGCAGGCGCATCGCCTCGGTGGCCGACGCCGTGCACCCGGACGCGGTGGCGGCCGTGGCGCCGGGGCTGGAGATCATCGACTCGCGCTACGAGAACTTCCGCTTCTCGCTGGAGAGCGTGATCGCCGACAACACCTCCGCGGCGGGCTACGCGATCGGGCCGTGGCGGCCCTACGACCCGGCGCGGTGGAACCTGGGTGTGGTCATGGAGATCGACGGCCGCGCCGTACAGATCGGCTCGACCGGGGCCATCCTCGGCGACCCGCGCAGGGCGGTCGTGGAGGCGGCCCGGCTGGCCGCGGCGATCGGGCTGGTCATCGAGGCGGGCTCGGTGCTGCTGGCGGGGGCGGCCACCCCGGCGGAGCCGCTGCGCCCGGGAGCGCACGTGCGGGTCGAGATCCAGGATCTGGGCGAGGCCGCGTTCAGGATGGAGGCGTGATGCTGGTCGAGGGCAAGGCCACGCCGCGGGGCAGGTTTCCGCACGTCAAGCGGGCCGGCGACTTCCTGTACGTGTCGGGCACCAGTTCGCGCAGGCCGGACAACACCTTCGAGGGTGTCGAGGTGGACGAGTTCGGCGCCACCTCGCTGGACATCCGCGCGCAGACCAGGGCGGTGATCGAGAACATCGGCGACATCCTCAAGGCGGCCGGCGGGTCGCTCGCCGATCTCGTGCAGATCACCACGTACCTGGTGAACATGAATGACTTCAAGGGATACAACGAGGTCTACGCCGAGTACTTCGACGAAGAAGGCCCGACGCGGACCACGGTGGCGGTGCACCAGCTGCCGCACCCCCACCTGCTGATCGAAATGCAGGCAGTCGCCTACCACCCACAGGAGCGATCATGATCCCGCCCATCGACTTCACCAAGTGGATCGACGAGCACGCCCATCTGCTCAAGCCCCCGGTGGGCAACAAGCTCGTCTTCGAGGACGGCAAGGACTTCATCGTCATGGTCGTCGGCGGGCCCAACCAGCGCACGGACTTCCACGTCGATCCCTACGAGGAGCTGTTCTTCCAGATCAGGGGGAACATGCACCTGAACGTGATGACCCCGGAGGGGCCCGACGCGATCCACATCCGCGAGGGTCAGATGTTCCTGCTGCCCGGCAACCTGCCGCACTCGCCGCAGCGGGAGGCCAACTCGGTGGGGCTGGTCGTGGAGAAGATCCGCGAGGAGGGGCTGCTGGAGAAGTTCCAGTGGTACTGCCTCGACTGCAGCAACAAGGTGCACGAGGTCGAGCTGCAGGTGCGCGACATCGTCAAGGACCTGCCGCCGGTCTTCCAGGCCTTCTACGACGACGAGAAGGCCCGCACCTGCGACAACTGCGGGGCTGTCCACCCGGGCAAGGGCTGACCCGTGATTGTCGACGTCCATACGCACTACGTCCCCAAGGGCTGGCCCGACCTGGGCTGGCCGGGGGCGCCGCGGCTCCGGGTGGATTCCGAGCGCGAGGCGATGATCCTCGTCAACGACCGCGATTTCCGGAAAATTCACGATGACTGCTGGGATCCCGCGGTTCGCCTGGAGATCATGGATCGGGATGGCGTCGACAAACAGGTCGTCTCACCCACGCCGGTGTTCTTCTGCTACGACCGCCCGGAAAAGGTTGCCGCAGTCTTCAACGACCTAGCTCTTGAAATATGCCGAGATGAGCGGCTCATCCCGTTCTGTCAGGTGCCGCTCAACGATCCGGACGCTGCCTGCGAGGAGCTCGACCGGTGCCTGGCCAACGGCCACAAGGGCGTCGAGATCGGCAACCACGTCGGCGACAAGGACCTCGACGACCCGGGCATCGTCCAGTTCCTGCAGCACTGCGCCGACAGGAACGTCCCGGTCTTCGTGCACCCCTGGGACATGCCGGAAAGCCCCAGGCTCAACCGGTGGATGGCGCAGTGGCTGGTCGGCATGCCCGCCGAGACCCACCTGTCGATCATCGCGATGATCCTCGGCGGCGTCTTCGACCGGGTCCCCGACACGCTGAAGATCTGCTTCGCCCACGGCGGCGGCTCGTTCGCCTTCTGGCTGGGTCGCTTCGAGAACGCCTGGCACCGCAGGAACGACCTGATCGGCGTCTCGGAGCAGCCGCCCTCGCACTACCTGGGCCGCTTCCACGTCGACTCGGTCGTCTTCGACGAGCGGGCGCTGCGGCTGCTGGTCGACACGGTCGGCGAGGACCGCGTCATGCTGGGCTCCGACTTCCCCTACCCGCTCGGCGAGTCGCCCGTGGGAGACCTGATCCGGCGGGCGGGCTTTCTTTCCGGTACGGCTCGCGCCAAGCTTCTGGGCGCGAACGCCGAGGCGTTCCTCGGCCTGTGAAGGGAGCGCCCGATGCGCGTGCCGGTGGTCCTCCTCATGGTGTTCGCCGTGGCGGCCTGCGGTGTGTCGCCGACCATGCAGGCCCAGCACGACGCGGTGCTCAAGGTGGGCGCCATCATCTCGCAGACCGGCGTCTACGCCGCGCTGGGCGATGACATGGAGGCCGGGATGCGGCTCTACCTCGACGAGCACGTCGGGCGGCTGGGCGGCAGGCCGGCCGCCCTGGTGGTCGCCGACGACGCCGGCAACCCGGAGACGGGCGGCCAGCAGGCCAGGCAGCTGATCGACCGCGACGGCGCGAGCGTGATCACCGGGCTGCTGTCGTCGCCGGTGGCCGTCACGGTGGTCAGGCAGGCCAGGGGCGTGCCCGTGGTGATCGCCAACGCCGGGGCCGACGGGCTGGGCGGGCCGGGCGTCTACCGGGTGTCGTTCACCAACCACGAGCACGGTTACGCCGCGGGCAAGTACGCCGCCGAGCACTTCGGCACCTCGGGAGCCGTGCTGATGGCCCCCGACTACTCGGCGGGCACCGAGACGCTGGACGGGTTCGAGGCCGGCTACGGCGCCAAGGCGCTCAAGCGGATCCTCACCCCGTTCGACCGGACCAAGAACTTCGCGTCCTACCTGGCCCAGATCCCCGCCGAGGCGAAGTTCGTCTACGCCTTCTACGCGGGCAGCGAGGCGATCATGTTCGCCAAGGCGTTCTCCGCCGTCAAGATCCCGCTGCTGGCCTGCCAGCATCTGGCCGACGAGGACGTCACCCAGGCCGTCGGCCCCGACGCCGACGGCATGACCAGCGTCGGCATGTACGCCCCCACGCTGCCCAACAAGGACAACACCGTCTTCGTGGCCCTGTGGCGGGCCAGGACGGGGCGGAACCCCTCGGCGGTCGCCGTCCAGGGCTGGGACGCCATGCGCATGATCGACCTGGCCGCCGACAAGGGCGGCGACCTGGCCCGGGCACTGTCGCAGATCAGCGACATCCCGAGCCCCCGCGGCCCCCTTCACCTCGACGCCACGCACAACCCGGTGCAGAACTGGTACGTCCGCCAGTACCAGAATGGCGAAAACCGGGTAATTAGCACGATTTCTCCAGGAAGTGAGTGACCGTTGGACCGCGACCGCTGCCTAGCCCTCGACGCAGAGGACCCCTTGGGCGCATTCAGGGACGAGTTCGTGCTGCCCGAGGGGGTCGTCTACCTCGTGGGCAACTCCCTGGGCGCCCCGCCCCGCCGCGCCGCCGAGCGGGTACGGCAGGCGGTCGAGGACGAGTGGGGCACCCACCTGGTCGGCGGGTGGAACGAGAGCGGCTGGTACGCCCAGCCGCTGACCGTGGGCGACCGGCTCGCGCCGCTCATCGGCGCAGGACCCGGCCAGGTCGTGGTGGGCAACACCACCTCGATCGCGGTCTACCAGGCGGTGTCCGCGGCCGTCGGGCTGCGCCCCGACCGCCGGGTGATCGTGCTCGACAGGTCCAACTTCCCCACCGACAACTACATGGTCGCGGGCCTGCCCGGCTACGAGGTCAGGGACTTCGGCGAGGGCCGCTTCGACGACGCGGCCGTGGTGCTGCTGTCGGAGGTCGACTACCGCACCGGCGCCCGCTACGACGTGCCGGAGATCACCGCCAGGGTGCAGGCCGCGGGCGCGCTCATGGTGTGGGACGTCTGCCACAGTGTGGGCGCGATGCAGGTGGACGTCTCGGCCGCCGACTTCGCGGTCGGCTGCACCTACAAGTACCTCAACGGCGGGCCCGGCGCCCCCGCCTTCCTCTACGTCAACCCGCGCCACCAGGCCGAGGCGCGCAACGTGCTGCCCGGGTGGTACTCCCACGCCGAGCCGTTCGCCTTCGACACCGGCTTCACCCCGGCCGGGGGGATCAGGCGCTTCACCGTCAGCACGCCGCACGTGCTGTCGTTCGCCGCGCTCGAGGCGGCGCTCGACGTGTGGGAGCGGGTGCCGATGGACCAGATCAGGGCCAAGAGCATGGCGCTGACCTCGCTGTTCGTGGACCTGGTCGGCGACAGGCTGGAGCTGGCCTCGCCGCGCGACCCGCAGCGGCGCGGCAGCCAGGTCAGCTTCTACCACCCCGACGGCTACCCGGTGATGCGCGCGCTCATCGATCGCGGCGTGCACGGCGACTTCCGCGCGCCCGACATCCTGCGCTTCGGCTTCGCGCCGCTCTACACCCGCTACGTCGACGTCTTCGACGCCGCCACGATCCTGGACGAGGTGCTGGAGAAGGAGCTGTGGCGCGACGAGAAGTACGCCCAGCGCCTGGCGGTCACCTAACGCTCGTCCAGCACCTTGATCGCGCGCTTGGGGGCGATCGCCCGGTAGCTCTCCTCGACCCAGTCGATCAGCACGTCGGTTTCCGGCAGCGGCGACAGGAACGGCACGGTCACCCACCCGGCCCTGCCGAGCCCGTAGCCGCTGGGCGCCGCCCCCTCCACGGTCAGCGCGTGGCCGTGCGTCTGCGACAGCAGCTTCACGCCGAAGGTCGGGTCCCACTTCTCGGTCTGCTCGTCCAGGCCGAGAAACAGGAAGACCTTCTTGTTGACCTTGATCACCGTCTCGCCCCACGGGTGGTCCTCGTGGGTCTCGGGCAGCCCGAGTGCGAACGTCCGCAGCTCTTCCCGCACGTCGCGCCAGTCGCTCATGCGATAGACGCTATCGAAACAGACCCTCTGTACGGCATGCCGTCAACTGCCCCAGAGTGGTTCCCGTGACGGTCGACGAACTCATGGACGTCCTGGCCAGGTGCGAGGACACCTGGGACACCCCCGACAGGACCGGCGACCCGGTTCCGATCCTGGACCACGGGCTCCAGGTGGCCGCCGTGCTGCGCCGCAGGCACCCCGACGACCTGGAACTGCAGGTGGCCGGGCTCGTGCACGACATCGGGCACCTGCTCGACCCCGGCGACGAGGCGGGACACGCCTCCACCGCGGCCGAGGCCGTCCAGCCGCTGCTCGGCGAGTGGGTGGCGGCGCTGGTGGGGCTGCACGTGCAGGCCAAGCGCTACCTGGCCGCCACGGAACCCGCGCGCGGGCTGTCGCCGGAGTCGGCCAGGACGCTCGAGCTGCAGGGCGGGGCGATGTCGTCCGCCGAGGTGGCCGCGTTCGCGGCTTCGCCGTACGGGATGGACGCGGTGAGGCTGCGGCGGGCCGACGATCTCGGCAAGGTGGTGGGGCTGGCGCCCGCGGACCTGACCGTCTGGCGGCCGGCTATCGAGGCGGTTGCCGGAAGAGCCGCAGCTGCTCGTCGATCCGGTCCCTGATCCGGTCGCGGGCCTCCATCCTGGGCACCCCGGCCATGAGCAGCTCGTCGTAGTCGGTGTCGAGGTGCCTGATGGAGGCGACGACCGCCAGGGTGATCGCGTTCTCGTCGAGCACCTTGGCGGCGGCCGTGCGGCCGACCCTGCCGCTGCCGCGCTGGCCGGCGTGCACCGCGATCTCCTCGGCGCGGCGGGGCGGGCAGCCGGGGAACAGCCGGGCGATCTCGCCGGCGAACCTGGCCTGGAACTCCACGTCCTGCTCGGCCCTGCGCTCCCTGTCGCGCTCGCGCCTGCGCAGGCGGACCTCCTCATCGGCCAGGCACTGCTCCTCGGCGCGGGCCAGCGCGGCCTCCTCCACCAGGATCCCGAGGCGCTGGTAGACCTTGCGCCGCCGGTTGTACTGGACGACCACGGCCGACAGGCCGCTCTCCTTCTTGGCCCGGCGGCTCAGCGCCGCGTTGCCCGCCCGCAGGAAGACCAGGTGGTCCAGGTCGGCGCAGGTCAGGCAGAGCGACCGGCCGTCCTCCATGATCAGGTACGCGCCGGTGTCGCCGCACTCGGCGCACGTCCACGGCTCCAGCGGGGCGACGGCGGTCAGGTCGGGCGCCTTGCTGTGGCGCTCGGCGAGCCTGCGGACCCGGGCCTCGGTGAGGTCGGGGGACAGCCAGTGCGTCTGGAAGGGCGCCTGGTCGGGGGCCGAGGTGAAGCGCAGCGGGCGGCGGTCGCGGCTGCCGGACACGTACGGCGTCTCCGCGGGCCGCAGGCCCTTGGCCTGCGCCCACTCGCGCAGCAGCGCCGCGGTGGTCAGCAGGCGGTCCTCGTCCACGGCGGCCAGCTCCGCCAGCGTGGCCGCGCGCCCCTGCCGCCAGACGTCGACGTGCCGGCGGTGCAGCCAGCGCAGGCTGGTGACCACGTCGATGAACGTCACGTACTTGTTGGCGGCGAGCGCGATCTCGGCTGCGTCCGCGACCCTGCGTGCGAGGTTTGACCGGCTCACGCCCTCTAGCTTGCCTCAGCCTGCGTGCCCCGCGCTCATGATCGAACTAGCGTCGGGGGATATGGGGGGAAGATCCGGGATGGCCGTCGTGCCGGCCGTGCTCGCCCTGCTCGCCTCGTGCGGCCTGGTCGCGCGCGACACGGTTCCCGCGGTGTCGGGGGCGTTCGGCTCGCGGCCGGTGATCAGCATCCCCAGGGCCACGCCGGATTCCGCGCCGCGGATGACCGTGCTGTCGCTGGGGCGCGGGCGCACGACCGTGCCGGGCGACGTGGTGCTGGCCGACGTGGAGATCAGGCGGTGGTCGGACGGCCTGCCGTACCTGAGCACCTATGACGCCGGCCAGCCCGTAGGAGTCGACCTCGGCAGCGCGTCGCGGTTGTGGCGCGAGGCGCTGGTGGGGCGGCCGGCGGGCAGCAGGGTGATGCTGGTCGGTCCGGCGTCGCAGGTGTCGGGCTCCGCAGGGGCGGAGATCGTGGTGGCCGTGTTCGACGTGCTCGGCGGCTACCCGCCCGACGCCCGCCTGGTCGGCCAGGATCTGACCGACCTGCCCGGCGAGCTGGCCGCTCCGGTGACGACGCTGATCGGCGGGTCGGGGCCGGTCGTGACGCGCGGCTGCCGGATCGTGGTCCAGTACGCCGTCATCTCGGGCCACGCGGTGGACCGGCCGCGCGGTCCGACCGCGGTCGTGCTGGCGCCAGGGGCCGTACCGCCCGGCTGGGTCGACGCGCTGGCAGGACAGCGCGTCGGCAGCCGGGTGGCGGTGCGCACCCCTGGCGCCGGTTACCTGATCGACGTGATCGACAGGCTCTAACCGCAGTGTTCGAAGGGGCTCTCGTAGCTGCTGGAACCGGCGGAGCCGCCCCACTTGACGCACTTTCCTGGCGCCGAGGTCTTGACCGGGCCCGCGTAGTAGGTGAAGTTGCCGGAGTCGGTCAGCCGCGTCCCGCCCTCGGGTTCGAGGAAGGCACTGGTCGCGGTGGCCGTGCCCAGCGACGACTGCTTGAGCGTGGCCACGCAGTTCTCCCCGCTGGTGGAGTTGTACAGCAGGTAGACCGTGGCCGCCGTGCCCAGCCCCTGGGAGTCGATGACCTTGAAGCCGCTGCCGCAGACCTGCTCGGCGCTGTAGGGGTTGCCGCTGCCGGTCACGTAGCTCATGTACTTGGTCCAGTCCCAGTACGGCCCGGGGTCGGTGTGGTCGCTGCCGGGCACCTGGTAATGGCCGATGATGTGCGAGCGGTCCTTCGGGATGCCGTAGCGGTCGGCGATGTTGCGGGTCAGCGCCGCCGAGGACCGGTACATCTGGTCGGTGAACCAGGACGCGTCCGAGACGTAGCCCTCGTGCTCGATCCCGACGGAACGGTGGTTGTAGTCGCTGTTGCCCGCGTGCCAGGCCCGGTCCTTCTCCCGCACCATCTGGGTGATCTGCCCGTCGGACGAGCGGATCACGTAGTGCGCCGACACCGCGGCCGAGGGGTTCTGGAACCAGGAGATCGTCCCCGCGTAGGAGCCCTGGGTGACGTGGATGATGATCAGATTGATCGGGTCGCTGGTCGGCCGGTTGGAGACCGCGTAGTTGGCGGTGCTGGCCGGCGCCCACAGCGCCCCTGGGTAGTCGGTGCTCGCCGCCAGCGGGCTGATCTCCTCATACCCCGACCGGTCAGGCTGTACGGCCAGCGCCGCGGCGTCCACGCCACGCGCGTGCACGCCCTTGGCCAGCGTCTCGTACACCGCGTCGGCGTAGATCCTGGCCGTGGCCTTCTGCGCGGCCCCGCCGTACGCGGCGACGGCGCCGTACCAGTGGGCCGGGTCCTTGCGGGCGTCGGCGGACAGGCCGAGCGTGTCGGCCTGGGCGCGCAGGACGGCAGCGCCGCCCAGCACGTTGGCCGCGTCGTCGCTCTTGAGCGCCTGGGCGGACTGGCCGGTCAGCTTGGCCGCCTGGTTCAGGGACCGCTGCCTGACCAGGTGCATGATGCCGTAGCCGCCGCTGGCGGAGGGCTTGCCCGCGTGCCCGTCCAGGTGGGTTTCGGCGTAGGCCAGCGCGACGAGCAGGTCACGCGGCACGTCGTAGGTGCTCGCCGCCTTGTCGAAGGCGTCGGCGAGCGTGCCGGAAAGTGTGTTCGCGTGGGCCGTCTGGCCGGCCAGGACGAGCAGTCCGGCCAGGGCGATGGTGGCTAAACGCTTCATCCGCAGTGCTCGTTTCATCCGCAGTGCTCGAAAGGTGAGTCGTAGCTGGAGGCACCGGCCTTGCCGCCCCACTTGACGCACTTGCCGGGGGCGTTCACGTAGACGGGGCCGGCGTAGTAGCCGAAGTTGCCGGAGTCGGTCACGCGCGATCCGCCCTGGGGTTCCAGGTAGGCGGTGGTGGCGGTGGCCGTGCCGAGCGACTTGGACTTCAGCGTGGTCACACAGTTGTTGCCGTTGCCGCTGTTGTACAGCAGGTAGACGGCGCCGTCGCTGCCGAGGGCCGCGGAGTCGATCACCTTGTAGCCGGTGCCGCAGACCTGCTCGGGGCTGTAGGGGTTACCGCAGTTGTGTGAGGTCAGCGTCTGGTCCGGGTAGCCGTACGTGACGCCGTCGAAGACGGCCTTCTGGATGTTGGCCGGGTAGTTGGTGCCGAGCCGTACCTCGTAGTGCAGGTGGGGCGAGATGTTGTTGCCCGGCTTGCTGGTGTTGCCGACGTTGCCGATGAGCTGGCCCTGCGAGACGGTCTGGCCGATACTGACCCGCATGGTCTGCAGGTGGGCGTAGTAGCTCGTCCACCCACCGCCGTGGTCGATCTTGATCAGATTGCCGTAGCCGTTGACCGAACCCTGGTTGGTGGCGATGACCACCGTGCCGCCCGCGGCCGCTACGACCGGGTCGCCGAGGTCGGCGTCGGGGGTGCTGCCGCGGTTCCAGTCGATCTCCCAGGACTGGTGCGCGCTGCTGTCGTCGGAGTCACCCGTCCACGTCTGACCGCAGGGGAAGGGCATCTGGAAGGCGGGAGCGGCCAGTGTCTCCGCCGAATCCGATGTCGCCGAGTCCGCGGTGGGGTCCGGCTGCGGGTCGGCATAGGCGGCTGTGGCTGAACCGAGGCTGAGTAACAATGTGAGGATCGTTGCTCCGATGAGCCTCATGGGAATGATCCTTTCGGCTGGGATCCCTGAGACCAGCGTCGGCATTAGCCGCACAAGAATCGTCCAGAACCGATACAAAGAGCTGTCAGGCCTCCATTGAGGAGCTGATGCGGTCATGACGGTCACTTTTGGTGTGCTCGGGCCGTTGGAAGTGCGGTCCGCGCAAGGGCAGCCCGTCCGGGTCTCCGGCAGGAAGCCGCGGTTACTCCTGGCCACGTTGCTGCTCGAGGCGGGGCACGTGGTCAACGCCGATCGCCTCGTCGAAGTGCTGTGGCCAGGCCGGCCGCCCCGCTCGGCCCAGGCCAACCTGCGCACCTACGTCAGCTCGCTGCGCGCCGACCTGGGTGGCGGCTTCCTGCGCGGTGACGGCTCCGGCTACGCCATCGACGTGCCCGCGGGCGCGCTGGACCTGCTCGCCTTCGAGCAGCTGGTCGCCGCGGGCTCCTATGCCGAGGCGCTGGCGCTCTGGCGCGGGGCGCCGTTGTCGGACCTGCCCGACCAGCCGCTCTGGGACCGCCGCCTGGGCCCCGTGCAGGAGGTACGGCTGGCCGCGGCGGAGGCCCTGATCGGCGAACTGACGGGATCCGGCGACCACGCCGGAGCGGTGACCCAGCTGCGTGCCCTGCTGGCCGAGCACCCCTACCGCGAGGACCTGTGGGCCAGGCTCCTGCTGACCCTGCACGCCGGCGGCAGGAAGGCCGAGGCGCTGCGGGCCTACGCCGACATCCGGGCCAGGCTGGTCGAGGAGCTGGGCGTCGAGCCGGGGACCGAGCTGCGGGCGGCCCACGCCAGGGTCCTGGCCGACGAGGCCGTGGCCGCGCCCGGCTGCGTGCCCCGGCAGTTACCGCCGGACGTGCCCGACTTCGTGGGCAGGGCCGGAGAGCTGGTGGCGCTCGTCGGAGGGCTCTCGGTGACGGTGATCTCCGGGCCTCCCGGGATCGGCAAGACCGCGCTCGCCGTGCACGCCGCCCACGCGATGCGCGAGCGGTTCCCGTGCGGGCAGCTCCATCTCGAGCTGGGCGAGCGGGAGCCGGGCGAGCTGCTGGGCGAGGCGCTGCGGGCGTTGGGCGTGGCGGTGCCACCGCAGTCGTGCCACGAGCGGTCCGCACTGCTGCGCTCGCTGCTGGCCGAGCGGCCCATGCTGATCCTGCTCGACGACGCACTGGACGCCGGGCAGGTGCGGCCGCTGCTGCCCGGCAACGGCAGCGCGGTGATCGTGACCAGCAGACGGCGCATCACCGAGCTGCCCGGCGCCTTCCACCTGGACCTGGGCGAGCTCGACCAGGCCGAGGCGCTGGCCCTGCTGGGCGGCATCGCGGGCGCCGAGCGATTACGCCGCGAGCCGGCGGCGGCCCTGGCCATCGTCGAGGCGTGCGGGCGGCTGCCGTTGGCGATCCGCGACGTGGGCGCCCGGCTGGCCCGCAGGCCCGGCTGGTCGCTCGAGGTGCTGCGGCGCCGCCTGGACGACGACCGGCTGGCCGTACTCGACGAGGTACGGGCCAGCCTGGACCGCAGCTACCTGCGCCTGCCCGACGAGGCGGTGCGCACCCTGGGCACGCTCGGCCTGCTCGGCGGGCAGGCGCAGCCGGGCTGGGTGGTGGACGCCGCGCTCGGCAGGCACCGCGCCGACGACGTCACCGACCTGCTCGTCGACATCAACCTGCTGGAACTGGTCGGCACCGACCCCGTCGGCCAGCCCCGCTACCGCGTGCCGGAACTGGTCCGCAGGCACGCGCTGGAACGCGGCCCCTCCCGCGCGGACCTCGCCAGGGTGCTGGCCGCCTGGACCGCCACCACCGAGCACGCCATGGCCAGGCTGCCCACCACGGTCTTCAGCCTCACCGCCGCGCGGGCGCCCAGGTGGCGGCTGCCCGAGCCGACGCTGCAACGCCTCACCGCCGACCCGCTCACCTGGTTCGTGGCCGAGCATCACGCCCTGGCCGAGGCCGTGCGCGTGGCCGCCGAGTCGGGCCTGGCCGAATCGGCCTGGGGCCTGGCCGCCGCCATGGTCCCCTACCTGGACCTGCACTGCCACTTCGAGACCTGGCGGCAGACGCACAGCGTGGCCCTCCAGGCCGCCCGCGAACAGGGCGACAGCTACGGCGAGGCCGCCATGCTCCGCGGACTGGCCCAGGTCAGCCTCTACCAGGACCGCTACGACGAGTCCGCCGACGGCTTCACCCGTTCCCGTCGCATCTTCCGCGACCTGGGCGACAGGCGGGCCGAGGCCACCTCCATCTGCGGCCTCGGCGCGGTCAACCAGTTCCGCGGACACCTGGTGCAGGCACTCGGCCACTTCCGCCGGGCGCTGGGGATGTTCATGTCCGCCGACGACCGCAGCGGCGAGGCGTTCGCCCGCCAGGCCATCGGGCGGGTGCTGCTGAGGTCCGGCGACGTGGCGCAGGCCTCGCAGTGGCTGGGGCAGGCCATGCGCCTGGCGCAGGAGCTGGGAGACGCGCACCGGGAGGGCTGCGTGTGCGTGCAGCTGGGCCGGCTGCACGGCGCGATGGCGCTGCACAGGCACGCTCTGGACATCTTCGAGTCGCTGGGTGACAGGCACTGCGGGGCCTACGCCATGCAGAGCCTGGCCGGGCTGCAGGCGGCCAGGGGCGAGTGGGCGCCCGCCTCGGCCGGGCTCGAACGCTCGCTGGAGATCTTCCAGGAGCTCGGCGACCGCAGCGGCGAGGCCTCCTCCACGCAGTTGCTCGGCGAGCTGCACCGCTCGGCGGGCCGCGCCAACCTGGCCCGCGACTACCTCAAACACGCCAACGCCCTGCGCCGCAGCCTGCCCGCCTGACGGCGCGAGATCAGGACCCCGGCACTGCTGATCGCCATCAGGGTGAGCAGCAGGGTGCGCTTGTCGTACATGTCGGCCAGCCGGCCGACGATCGGGGTGGCGATCGCCGAGCTGATCAGCGAGCTGGTGAAGATCCACGCCAACTCGCCCGGCGAGGCGGCCAGGTCCCGCTGGATGAGCGGGATCGCGGGCGACAGCATCGTTTCCATCAGCTGGAAGACGCCGATGAACATCACCGGCGCGCCGATGACGCCGAATCCGGATCTACGCATGGTCCTGCCTTTCGGGTGGGGTGTGTGTCCGCGCGTTCCCCCCGAACCCGCGTCCTGGCTATGCCGGGCCGAGCACCTGCCGCGTGACCAGCGCCCGCGCGACGTCGGCGAAGTACTCCTCCGAGCCGCCGTGGCCGCCGAGCACCACGCCCTGCCCGAGGCCGGACAGCAGCGCCTTGAGCGCTCGGGCCAGGCGTACGGCCTGCTCGCGGGTGATCGGCGTCCCGCCGTACTCGCGGCCGGTGAGGTGCGTGGCGAGCTGGACCTCCGCCGCGTTGATCGCCGCGTTGAGCTTGGCGAGCAGGTCGGGATCCGCCAGCACGAGATCCATCACGCGGATCTCGAACAGCAGCTGCCCGGCGGCCTCGGGGTCGGCGGACATCCGCCAGAACTGGCGGGCGATCACGGCCACGACCTCCTCCAGCGTGAGGCCGGGCCCGGCGGCCTCGATCGGCCGCAGGTCGAGCGGCCCGACGTAGTCGTCGACCATCGCGACCATCAGCCCGTTCTTCCCGCCGAACAACGAGTAGACGGCCCCCGTCGTCAGCCCGGCCAGGTCGGCGATGTCCTCGAGCCGCGCCTGCGCTCCCTGCCTTCCGACGACCTCGCGGGCCGCGTCGATCAGCGCACGCTTGTTGGCAGCCTTGCTCTCCGCCCTGGTCAGCCGCATGGTGTCGAGGTCTCCGTTCCCGAGGTTGGCAGAACCATAATCTAGATTATTAGAATAATCCAGATTACTGTTTCGCACATGGACGTCGACAAGTACATGACCCTGGTGCCCGACTACGCCGCGTTCCCGACCGTGGACCAGATGCACGCCGAGCTCGACGAGCTCGCCGCCGCCCACCCCGACCTGGTACGGCTGCGCCGCATCGGCACCTCGCGCCTGGGTGAACCGCTGCGCGTGGCCACGATCGGCACCGGCCCGCACGACGCGGTGATCATCGGCGGGCCCCACCCCAACGAGCCGATCGGCGCGCTCACGGTGAGCAGCCTGCTGCGCCGGCTCATCGACGACTCCTGGCTGCGCGAGGAGTTCGGCTACCGCTGGCACCTCATCCCGTGCGTCGACCCCGACGGCGCCCGACTCAACGAGGGCTGGTACGTCCGTCCCGGCGACCGCCGCGCCTATGCCGAGCACTTCTACCGCCCGTGCGAGGCCGACCAGGTCGAGTGGACGTTCCCGCTGACCGGCGAGAGCTACAGCTTCGACCGCACGCTGCCGGAGACCGAGGCGCTGATGCGGCTGATGGACGAGGTCCGGCCGGCCTTCGTCTACTCCCTGCACAACGGCGAGCTGCAGGGCGCCTTCTCCTACCTCAGCAGGAACGAGCCCGCCCTGGCCGCCGCCCTGGCCGCCCTGGCGGCCGGTCAGGGGCTGCCGCTGCACATGGGCCCGCCGGAGGTCCCGAGCGCGGTCCAGATCGGCCCCGCCGCGTACGTGACACCACGCGGCGCCGAGCTGGGCGCGATCTACGGCATCGGCGGCGGCAGCATCGACTACGCCGACCGCTTCGGCGCCCTACACCTGGTGACCGAACTCCCGTACTGGGCCGACCCCCGCGTCTCCGACGAGACCCCCACCGACCGGTCGTACGCCGAGGTGATCAAGACCTACCTCGCCGATCAGCGCGCTCTGATCGGCGAGCTGGGCCGGTCACTGGCCAGGGTCGAGTCCGAGCTGACCGTACGGTCACCGTTCCGCCGCGCGCTGGAGGACTTCGTCGGCACCCACGACGACTACATCTCCGAATGGGAGGACCACCCCGGCGCCGACCGGCCCGCCACGGTGGCCGAGGTCATCGGCAACGAGCAGCTCAAGCACAGCATGCGGCTGAGGTACCTGGGGACGTACCTGCGCCTGCTGGACGCCGAGCTCGCCGCGGGAAACCCGACCCCGGCCATCAGGGAAGAGCACGCCCGGATGCAGGCGCTCTTCGAAGCCTGGTTCGCAGAAGCCGAGACCGGGTTCACCGCCACGCCGATCCCCCTCCGCACCCTGGTCGCCGTCCAGCTCGGCGCCGGACTCCTGGCAGCCGAGGCGGCCAAGGGATCAGCGTCCCCGTGACCTGGGCGCTGGTAGCCTCCGATGGTGCCATCCGGTCGGACGCGGGTCGATGCCGAGCGCAACAGGGCGCGCGTGCTCGAGGTGGCCCGCGCGCTGTTCGCCGAGCGCGGCGACGAGGTGCAGATGGCCGACGTGGCCCGGGCCGCCGAGGTCGGCATCGGCACCGTCTACCGGCACTTCCCCACCCGCCAGGCCCTGGTCGAGGCCGCGGCGGGACACCGCTTCACCGAGATTCTGGTCTTCGCCCGTCAGGAGTGCCTGGCCGCCCCTGACCCGGGCGCGGGGCTGGACCTCCTGCTGCGCCACATCGGCGAGGTGCTCGACAGGGACCGCGGCCTGTCCGGCGCGATCGAGTCGGCGATGGGCTCCAACGAGCCGTCGGGCGAGAGCAGGAGCGCGCTGGAGGAGGTCGCGGGCACGCTGATCGAGCGCGGCCAGGAGGCGGGGGTGATCCGGGCCGACGCCACCGTCGAGGACGTCTACATGCTCGTCTGCGGCCTGGCGGCGGTGATCAGGACGGGCAGCGGCGACTGGCGCCGCTTCGCCCGGCTCGCGCTCGACGCGATGCGTTCCTAGACCTCCTCGTAGGCGACGTGGTACCGGCGCGTGTACCGGTTGAGCGCGGCGGGATCGAACCGCCCGCCCTTGCTCACCTCGGTCCTGTGCTCGATCAGGGCCTCCACCACGCACTCCCAGCCGCCGGGTGAGGAGATCTGGATCACCCGCGGCGGCGGGTTCGATCCGGGCCTGATGGCGTGCGGGACGCCGTGCGGCAGCAGCACGAACTGGCCCGCGCCCGCCTGGTGGATCCGGCCGCCGAACTCGACCTCCAGCACGCCGTCGAGGATGTAGATGCACTCGTCGGCCACATGGTGCACGTGGCGCGGCACCGGCTGCGCCACGGTGACCTCCAGCAGCGAGAACAGCCCGTCGGTGTCCTCGGTGCGGGCCTTCACGCTGAACGCGGGCGGCACCGCGACCCGGCCAGGCCGTGCCTGGCCCCGATCGAGGACGTAGCCGCGGTCCGTGTCGCCCCAGTCGCCCGACCCGGCCTCCTGCGGCCCGCCGGGCGCCGTCAGCCGCAGGGTGTGCCCGCCTTCGCCGATCGTGTGCGGGACGCCGCGGGGCAGCAGCGCGCTCATGCCGGGCGTGAGCCGGTGGGTCTTGCCGTCGAACTCGACGTCCAACTCGCCGTCGATGACGTAGACGAACTCGTCGCCGATGTCGTGGGCTCCGCTGTGCGGCTCGGAGCGGGTCTCGACCAGGGAGAAACGCCCCTGCGTGTCTTCCGGGCCGGCCTTGAGCTCCAGCCCCGGCGCGCGGGAGTCGCCCTGGTCCAGCAGGTAGAAGCGGTCCATCAGATCTCCTCAGACTTAAGCGGATACGGAATCCGATTCCGGTTAATGCCTAGCAGAAGCTCCGAAGCCCTGTCAAAAGGAGCTCTGGTGCTACATGGGCGTCGCCCTCGCTGAGAACCTCATCCAGCCCGTCGGGAGACAACAGGGTGACCGACAAGATCCGCGAGGAGACACGTGAATGTACTGGAGACGGCTGAGCTGGACGACGCAGAGCTCATCCGGCGATCCGTAGACGATCCCGAGCAGTTCGGCGTGCTGTTCGACCGATACGTGCGGCAGATCCACCACTACGCCGCCAGGCGGCTGGGCTCTCAGGCGGCCGACGACATCGTGGGGGAGACCTTCCTCGCGGCCTTCCGCCGGCGCGGATCGTATGACCTGGCCTATCGAATGGCCCGCCCATGGCTGTACGGCATAGCCGCCACGCTCGTCGCCAGGCATTGGCGTGCGGAGGAACGCCTGTTACGCGCCTTGGCGCGGACCGGCATCGACCCGCTCGGCGCGCCCATGGAGGACGAGGTGGTCGAGCGGGTGACCGCCCAGGGACAGGAGCGCCGGCTCGCGGGGGCGTTGGCGAAGCTGTCGCGCGGCGACCGCGAGGTGATGCTGCTGATCGCCAGGGAGCAGCTCAGTTACGAGGAGACCGCGCAGGCGCTCGGCATCCCGGTGGGGACCGTCAGGTCCAGGCTGCACCGGGCCAGGAAGACGATCAGGAAGGAGTTGTGATGGACGAGATGGAGGCCGTACGCACGATGCGGCGCGATGTCCCGGAGATCACGCGGGAAGCGGAGGCCCTGGCACGGCACACGCTCATGAATGCCATGCACTCGTCGGAGCCCCGGTTCAGGCTGAAGCTCGGGTGGCGGCTGGCTGTCGCGGCGGCGCTCGCCGTACTCATCGGAGGTGGGCTGGTGATGACGCGAGACCAGCCGGACATGGCCCAGGTAGCCAGTGTGAAGGAGTTGAGCGAGCGGGCCGCGCGAGCGGCGGAATACACGCCGGTGCCCGAGGCGAAGTCAGGGCAGTGGCTGTATCTCAAGGAGCGTACCGCACCACCTGCGGACGGGTTGGGCGTCGACCCCGACAGGCGCACGGAGTGGGAACAGTGGACGAGCGTGGACGGGCAGCAGTCCGCCTGGTACCAGGAGAACGGCCAGTTGCTCGTGCAGGGGACGAATCCCGGCATCGGGGCCAAGGAACTGGACGCGGAGCCGGTGACGCCGCAGACCATGTTGGAGCGGATCGGCGCCAAGCTCCACCCTATCGATCCGAAATCTTTCACCAGCGCGTTCGGAGACCCGCCTCCGTCCATGGACGACCAGCGATTTCAGGCCATCTACCAGCTGATGGGCGAGCAGCGACTACCTGCTCGGGTGAGAGCGGCGCTGTTCCGCGCGTTGCCGATGATCCCAGGAGTGACGATCACCCGTGACGCGGCTGACGCAGAAGGCAGGCGTGGCGTGGCATTCAGTTACACCGGCTCGAGCATGCGCTACGACCTCATCCTGAGTTCGGACGATTACCGGTTCCTCGGGACGTACGGCGTCATGACGCAGGACCGCATGTACGACGGGGGCAGCGACGGCAAGGTTCCTGTCAAGGCGGGGACGCCATTGGTCTGGACCGCTCTGATGGAGACACAGCTCGTCGACAAGCCGGGCCAGCGCCCGTAAAAGCTCAGGAGCGGTCCGACCGGACGATGCCGTAGATCACGCCGTCCTGCCACTCGCCCGCGCGGAAGCCGCCGCCGCGCATCACGCCCTCGCGGGTGAACCCGGCCTTCTCCAGCGCGCGCTGCTCGGCCATGTTGGACAGTTCCGTGGTCGCCTGGATCCGGTTGGTCGGCGTGTGGTCGAACAGGTAGCCGACCATCAGCTGCTGGGCCCGCGTGCCGTATCCCTGACCGCGGAACTCCGGCGCCAGGATCAGCCCGATCTCCCAGCAGAAGGCCGACCTGGAGGTGACCTGCTTGCGGAAGGACAGGAAGCCGACCCGCTCGACGCCGCGCACGATCATCAGCAATCCGCCGTCGTCGGTGAGCATGCCGTTGTCCTCCCAGCGCCGGCGGTGCTCGTGCGGGTCGTGCCAGCCGTACCACTGGAACGCGCCGGCGCCCTCGGGGTCGTTGGTCAGGCGGTTGAGGAACGCCAGGTCGTCTTCCGAGACCGCGCGCAGGGAGATTTCCATGATCAGGACACTATGCGACGGAGCAGCCGCCTGAGCCGGGACTCCGGGCGCGTGGCGGCGCCCTGCAGGGCGGCCAGCGACTCGGCGGCCGAGGGCCGCTTGGCCGGCGTCGCGTCGAGCATCCGGCGCACCACCTCGGGTACGTCGGGACCGTGGGCGTCGGCGCTGGTCGGCAGCTCGCCGGTGAGCAGCTGGTAGGCGATCACCCCGGCGGCGTACACGTCGGAGGCGGGCGTCATCCGCTCCGGCCGCTCCTGGCACTCCGGCGCCACGTAGTGCGCGTCCAGCACGTTGCCCAGCTCGTGGGCGACGGTGTAGGTGCGCTTGCCGGGCTTGGCGTAGTCGAACCCGGTCAGCACGGCGTGACCGTCGTCGGTGACCAGCACGCAGGCGGGGCTCAGCGCCCGGTGGATCACCCCGTGGGCGTGCGCGTGGGCCAGCCCGGCCAGCAGGTCCTGGATGACGACGAGCCGGGCCCCGAGGCCCATCCGCCGGTGCAGCGCCTCGCCGTGCACGTCGTCGAGCACGAGCACGAAGCGGCTCTCGTCGTCGATGGCGAAGAAGTCGCGCGGCCGTACCACGCACGGGTGCGGCGGGATCCTGGCCAGCGAGGCGTAGGCGTTGGCGATGCGCTGCCGCTCGGCCACCCTGGCCTCCTGGTCGGCCAGCGGGTCGGCCCGGTAGACGCGCAGCAGCACGGTCTCGCTGCCCGGCAGCGTCACGTTGAAGGCCCGGTACTCATCCACCTTGGCGTCGCCGCCGAGACGCTCCTGGACCTCCCAGTTGCCGAACCTGGGCGGCGCGGTGCTGCGCCGTACGGCGTGGTTGAGCGCGTCGATGATCGAGGTGCGGTACGGCCGGGCGTCAGGGCTGCAGCCGCGGCGCACCCGCGAGACGTCGCCGAGCACCTGCCGCAGCCGGTCGAACCTGGTGGTGTTGGCCGAGTCGCGGCCGGCCGGGTCGACCAGCTCGGCGTCGGGCGAGGTGAGCACGACCAGGCTGTCGACGTAGACCCGCTCGAGGCGGGTGTCATGGGCGACCAGCAGCCCCTTCAGCGCCTTGGCGGTGCCCCTGATCTTGGCGACCGGCGAGCCGAACGCCTCCCTGCGCGGCGGGAACCAGCGCGTGCCCGAGACCTCGATGCGGCCGCGGGTGCCCTTGACGTCGAGGACCACCACGGAGTGGCCCGTCAGCACGATCAGGTCGACCTCGAAGACGTCGTCGCCGCGGGGGATCTCGATGTTGTGCAGCAGCAGCCAGTCGGCGGGCGCGTGGTCACGCAGGTGGGCGATCACGCGCCGCTCCGCGTCGTTGACCGGACGTCCGCCCCCGACGATCTCTGCCATGTCGCCCATCTTCGCATGAAATCTATTGACAACATGCTGTCGTTTTGACAAGATACTGTCATGAGCGAAACGAAGAAGACGGTACACGTGGCCATCTACGACGGACTGGCCGACTGGGAGGCCGGATACGCCACCGCGCACATCAACCGCGACCTGTGGCAGCAGCGCCCCGGCACGTTCCAGGTCGTCACCGTCGCCCGCACGTTCGACCCGATCACCACGCTGGGTGGCAACCGGATCGTCCCCGACATGACGCTCGACGACCTCGACCCGGCCGACAGCGAGATGCTGATCCTGGCGGGCTCCGACGACTGGATCACCGGCGAGCTGGACGACTTCGGGCGCAAGGCCGCCGAATTCCTCGACGCGGGCACGCCGGTCGCGGCCATCTGCGGGGCGACGGCGGGGATGGCCAGGCAGGGGCTGTTCAACGAGCGCCCCCACACCTCGGCCGTCGTGGAGTTCCTGCAGGCGCAGGAGGCCTACAAGGGCGCCGAGTGCTACGTCGACGCCGACGCGGTGACCGGCGGCGACCTCATCTCGGCGGGCCCGACCGAGCCGGTGGCCTTCGCCCGCGAGATCTTCGCCAAGCTCGACCTGTACACCCCCGAAAAGCTCGACGCCTGGTACAGGCTCTACGGTAAGAGCGACCCGGCGGCCTTCTTCGACCTGATGGCGGGCTAGAGAGGCCGCGCCCGGCGAGGAGTTCCAGATGAGCGAAGAGGCGGATCTGTTGGCGGCGACCGCGCTGGCGGTGTTCCGGCTCAACGGCCAGGTCCTCGACCTGGCAGAGGGGCTGGCCCGCCCGGCCGGGCTGACCGCCGCGTGGTGGCAGGTGCTCGGCGCGGTGCTGTACGAGCCGCTGCCCGTGGCCGGGATCGCCCGGGTGATGGGCATGACCAGACAGGGCGTGCAGCGCATCGCCGACCTGCTGGTGGACAAGGGGCTGGCCGCGTACAAGCCCAACCCCGCTCACCGCAGGGCCAAGCTGCTCGAGCCGACCGACGAGGGCAGGGCCGCCATCGGCAAGATCATCCCCGGTCACGCCGAGGCCGCCGCGCGGCTGGCCGATCAGCTGGGACTCGAGGCCTTCCGCGAGGTGCCGGCGGCGCTGCGCAAGCTGTCGGACGCGCTGGAGAAGATGGAGTCCGACCAGGCGCGCTGAGGATCCGTCAACCTCACGTCAATGCGGTTCTCTCACCCTGTCGGCCATGAAACGGACACTCAAAGGGATGGCCGCAGGAGTCGCTGTCCTGAGCATGCTGCTCGTGGTCACCCCCGCGCCCGCCTCGGCCGCGAGCGGCTGGGGCGCCAAGGTGGGCAACGCGCTGGTCGAGGTCTTCAAGGCCATCATGAAGCTGGTGCAGCAGACCAAGGAGGGCCACGAGGAGCGCTCCCAGTTCACCCAGGACGTGGCGCGCGAGGCGTGGCAGGACCTCGGCGGGGAGGCCAACGTGCTGGTCTTCCTCGAGAGCGAGCGCAGGCAGAACAACTACCCGCGCGACCGCCACTGCGACCAGCCCAAGTCGTTGAGCGGCGACTACGACCACAGGTACGACGGATCGTTCCTCAACGGCGCCGACTTCAACGACGACCACGGCAACGGCACGTACGCCGAGTTCATGGACGAGAAGAGCTCCGGCAGCGCCTACGCCAAGGCGATGTGCTACCGCCTGGTCATCAGCGACGAGGGCGGCGACTTCAACTACTACCACGACGGCGGCTACGTGAACTGGGCCTACATCCCCGCCAAGGGCACGCAGGCCGACCGCCACGACGGCAACGGCGCCGTGCGCGTCACCTTCCACCCCTCGCCCGCCAAGGCCCAGCACGACCAGGGCGACCAGCCCCGTGACCCGGGCGGCGCCGAACCCGCGCACGGCAAGCGGATCACCCTGCACGGCGGCGGCAGGGAGATCTCCAACCTCACCGTCTGGGACAAGGGCGGCGGCTTCTGGGAGATCGAGCCCAACGCCACCGGCAAGGTCTTCGAGGTCGTGCCGAACAGGTGGAACGTCCAGTACGGAGCCGTCAACCACGGCGCGACGCAGCTGTGGCGCTTCCGCGGGATCGGCGGCGGCAGGTACCAGATCGTCAACAGGTACAACACCGAGCACGGCTACCCGCAGGGCGGCTGCCTGACCGTCAACGGCGACGGCAGCCTGTGGGCGCTGGACTGCAACCAGCCGGACAAGCAGACCTGGACCCTGTCCTAGATCCTCCTGGTCGCCAGGATGACGCCGGAGCCGTGCGCCAGCTCGACTGCCACCAGCCGCTCGTCGGCCGGCAGCCGCCGGCGTACGGCTTCCTGCTTGCCGCCCGCCGCGTCGGCGAAGATCAGGTCGATGGCGGAATAAATCCGCAACGGTCCGTATTGAAAGGCGCATGACGCGATCGAGATACTCCCTCCTGACTCTCTCGCTCGGCTACTTCGCGATGGGCACGCTCTCGCTGGCCGTGGTCGGCCTGGGCGCACCCATGGGCGCCTCCCTACACGTGGCGCCGGCCCGCATCGGCTACCTCGTCACCGTCTTCGCCCTGACCTTCGCGCTGGCCGCCCCCGCCGCGCCGTACCTGCTGCGCAGGTGCTCGGCGTGCCGCTGGCCGCCTACCTGTCCGTGACGCTCGGCTGGCAGCCGGCGATGATCGGCGTCGCCGCGCTGGCCGCCCTCGCGCTGCTGCTGGTGGCGCTGCTCGTGCCCGCACTGCCCGTCGCCGAGCCGCCCACCGCGCGGGCCTACCGCCAGGCGCTGCGCACACCCGGCTCGCTCGCCGCGGTGCTGACCACACTGCTGGTGCTGGCCGCCCAGTTCACCGTGTACGGCGTGGCGGGCACGTTCCTGGCCGACCGGTTCGGCGCGTCGGCCGGTGCGGTGTCCGCCACGCTGCTGGTGTTCGGGATCGTCGGCGTGCTGGCCAACGGGCTGGCCGCGCGCATCAGCGGCAGGCTCGGGGCCGGCCGTACCGTGAGCCTGGCGCTGGGCGGGCTGGCGGTCGCGCTGGTCGCGGTGCTGGTGGCGCCGGGGACGGTGGCCGTGGCGATGGCGGTGTTCGCGGTGTGGGGGTTCTTCAGCTCGCTGGTGATGGCGCCGCAGCAGGCCAGGCTGGTGGCCCTGCTGCCCGACCAGCCCGGGCTCATCCTGGCGATGAACGCCTCGGCGCTCTACCTGGGCATGAGCCTGGGCAGCCTGCTCGGCGGCACGCTGCTGCCGCTGCTGGGTGCCGCCGTGCTGCCCGTGCCCGCGCTGGTCCTGCTGGCCGTCGCGGCTTTCGCACATCGCTCGTCGAAGCGTGTAGAGAATCCGCGGGCGGTTCCGACTCAGGGGTGAATCAGCACTCCGAGGAAGGACCATGAGATGGCTCTGCAGGTGATTCGCCCAGGTGACCAGGGCTACGAGCAGCTGCGTGACACCTTCATCCACCAGGGCAGCCCCGCGCGGATCGTTCGGGCCGAGACCGCCGCGGACGTGGCCGAGGCGATCATGCTGGCCCGGCGGGAAGGCCTGCCGATCGCGGTGCGCAGCGGCGGGCACAGCGCCGCCGGATTCGGCACCAACGACGGCGGCCTGGTGATCGACCTGTCCCCGATGAACGGTGTCGAGCTGCTCGGCGACGACCTCGTGCGGGTCGGAACCGGAGCCCACTGGGGCGACGTGGCCGCCACGCTGGCCCCGCACGGGCTGGCCGTTTCCTCCGGCGACACGAGCTCGGTGGGCGTGGGCGGGCTGCTGCTCGGCGGCGGCATCGGCTGGATGGTGCGCAAGCACGGCCTGGCGCTTGACCACCTGGTCGCCGCCGAGGTCGTCACCGCCTCCGGCGAGATCGTCAGGGCCAGTGCCGAGGACAACCCTGACCTGTTCTGGGCGATCCGCGGGGGCGGTGGCAACGTCGGCATCGTGACCCGCTTCGAGCTGCGGGCCACCCGGGAGTCGGATGTCACCTTCGCCAGGATCATCTACGACGTGGCCGGCACCGAGGCCGTGGTCAAGGGCTGGCGGGACCTCATGCGCACCGCCGGCGAAGGGCTCACCACCACCCTGCAGCTGTATCCGGCCTTCGGCGAGGACGTGCCGCCGACGGTGGGGATCATGGCCGCCTACGCCGGCGCCGACCCCGCGGCCGTCGAGCCGCTGCTCGGCCTGGGCGAGGTGGTGGACTCCGAGATCACCGTCAAGCCCTACGCCGAGGTGCTGGAGGAGGCCGCGCTGCCGCCCGGCTGGCTGCCCATCGTGCGCAACCGCTTCGCCGACGTGCTCACCGACGAGCTGGTGGACGACATCCTCGCCCATAAGGACCGGGTGCCGATGATGTACGTGGAGCTGCGCGCCGTGGGCGGCGCGATGGCGCGGGTGCCCGCGGACGACACCGCGTTCGCCCACCGGTCCGCGGAGATCATGCTGTTGACGGTGGTGCTGGGCAGCCCGGACGACCACATGCCGGTCCGCGATGAGTTCGAGGCCGTCTGGCGGGTGCTCGAGCCGCACACCTCAGGCGCCTACGTGAACTTCTTCTCCGAGACCACCCAAGCCGACCTGGAGGCCGTCTACCCGGACGCCACCCGCAAGCGGCTGGCCGTCGTCAAGGCCACCTACGATCCGGACAACCTGTTCCGGGGCAACGTCAACGTACTCCCGCAGGAGTAGTCCTGTGGGGCGACGACTGGCGGCCTCCGATGGAAGATCCTGCCGGTATGGACATCCGACAGCGTTTCGCCGACTACCTCGTCGAGCTGCCAGATCGACGTGCGCGAGGCGCTGGTGGACGGCCACAGCGCCGCCGCCAGATTCACCCTGCACGCGGTGCTGCGCAAGGGCAGGCGGCTGTCGACCCAGGTCCACCTGTTCGCCGAGTACGGCCAGGACGGCCGGATCCACCGCGTGCACGGCGTCACCAGGGATGTGACGGCTCCCAGTTAATTACCAGGAACGCTCGTTAGCGTGGCCGGCATGAGGATCAGGTATCTCCTGCCCGACGCCTACAGCCAGGGCGGCACCGCCCGGGCGGTCATCGACCAGGCCAATGCCATGGCCGCGGCCGGGCACCGGGTGGAGATCGCCGGCGTGACCCGCGACCGCGACGAGCCGGCCTACCGGATCCGGCCCGACGTGCGGGTGACCGACCTGATCGACCGCAGGGACGGCAGGCGGCCGGGTCCCGCCGGGCGCGGGCGGTGGCCACGGCTGGGCGGCAGGCTCGGCGACGGGTCGCTGAGCGAGCGCGAGGAGCGGGCGGTCGTCGACTACGTCTCGACGCGGACGGGCGGCATCCTGGTCACGACCCGGCCGTCGCTCAATCTCATCTCGGCGCGCCGTACGCCCATAGATGTCGTCCGGGTGGCGCAGGATCACCTGAACCTGGGCGACTACCCGCAGGCGGTGCGCGACAGGATCGCCCGCCACTACCGGCGGCTGGACGCCGTGGTCGTGGTGACCAGGGCCAACCAGGAGGACTACCGGCGGATCCTGCCCGGCGCGCCGATCGTGCGCATCCCCAACGCGGTGCACCCCGCCGAGCGGCCGCCGCGCGAGCGGCGGGAGCCCGTCGTGGTGGCGGCCGGCAGGCTGGTCACGCGCAAGGGGTTCGACCTGCTGATCCCGGCGTTCGGGCAGGCCATGCGGCGGCACGCGGAGTGGGAGCTGCGCGTCTTCGGCACAGGACCCGACCGCGACCGGCTGGCCGGGCTCGCCGACGATCTGGGGCTGGCCAAGAACGTCACGCTCATGGGGCACAGCGACCAGCTGGACGAGGAACTGGCCGGCGCCTCGATCTACGCGCTCAGCTCCCGCTCGGAGGGGCTGCCGCTGGCGATGCTGGAGGCGATGGGACACGGGCTGCCCGTGGCCGCCTTCGACTGCCCGTCGGGGCCGCGCGAGGTGCTGGCGCACGAGGTCGACGGGCTGCTGGTGCCGCCGGGCGACACCGGAGGACTGGCCACGGCGCTGGAGCGGCTAATGTCGGACGACGGGCTGCGCAGGCGGATGGGAGAGGCGGCAGCGCAGACCGCCGGCAACTACGCTGCCGAGGTCGTCATGCCGCTGTACGAGGACCTGTTCGCCGAGCTGCTGGCCCGCGAGCCCATCGTGGACAGCTACTGGACCAACCGCTGACAAGTAGGGCCTGCACTACCTTGAAGATGGGTGGTGGCCAGGGTACGTGCGCGGGCAGTGCTCGGGATGCTAAGGAAGATCGGAAAACCGAGCCCTGGAGGCCCCCTTGGTCACGTCCGCGCCCATCAGAGGAAGCGACTTCGCTCGCCTGTCACGCAGGATCGCCGAGGTCGGGCTGCTCGATCGGCGACCCGGCTACTACGCCGCCAGGATCGGCCTGGTCGGCGGGCTGTTCGCCGCGGGCTGGGCGGCTTTCGTGATGATCGGCGACTCCTGGGCGCAGCTGCCCGTGGCCGTCTTCCTGGCCGTGATGTTCGCCCAGGTGGCGCTGCTGGCCCATGACCTGGCGCACGGCCAGGTGTTCAGGACCAGGCGGGCGAGCAAGGTGGCCGGGCTGGTGGTAGGCAACCTGCTGATCGGGCTGGGCTACGGCTGGTGGCAGGACAAGCACACCCGCCACCACGCCAATCCCAACCACGAGGAGCGCGACCCTGACGTCGCGCCCGACGTGCTGCTCTGGTCGCGCGGGCAGGCGGCGGTCAGCCGCGGCCTGCCCAGGTTCATCGGCCGCCACCAGGCGTTCCTGTTCTTCCCGCTGCTCACGCTCGAGGGCCTCAACCTGCACGTCTCCAGCGTGCGCGCGGTCGTCGGCGGCAAGGTGAAGAGCCGCGCGCTGGAGGGGTGGCTGCTGTTCGCGCACTTCGCCGCCTACCTGGGCGTGATCTTCGCGGTGCTGCCCTTCGGCAAGGCGCTGGTCTTCCTGGCCGTGCACCAGGCCTGCTTCGGGATCTACCTGGGCTGCACGTTCGCGCCCAACCACAAGGGCATGCCGGTGCTGACTGAAAAGGACGAGCTGGACTACCTGCGCAAGCAGGTGCTCACCTCGCGCAACGTGCTCGGCGGCCACCTCGTCACCACGGCGCTTGGCGGGCTGAACTACCAGATCGAGCACCACCTGTTCCCGAGCATGCCGACGCCGAACCTGCGCCGCGCCCGGCCGCTGGTCAAGGCCTACTGCGCGGAGATCGGCGTGCCGTACGCCGAGGCCGGGCTGCTGGCCTCTTGGGGGCAGGCGCTCAGGCATCTCCACGACGTCGGCGCGGAAATCCGGGTTCGTTAGGAAATTTTCCTAACGAACCCCTTGACCCGAGCAGGTGCGTCCGGTGACGCTGCGTTCACCGGAATCGATCTGTGGAGGAACCATGGGCCGCCGCGCCGCTCTGGTCCTGTTATCGATGATCGCTCTGCTCTTAGGTGGCACCACGCACGCCTACGCGGCCACGACGCAGCAGACGTTCCTGACGTTCTACGGGTGGTGGGACAACACGCCACCCGGCGGAGACATCTCCTACCCCCAGATCCACAGTACGGCGGGCGGTAAGGGCACCTACGCCGACCCGATCACGTTCGCCACCTCCTCGGCCGAGGCCAAGCCCGGCACGAAGATCTACGTCCCCCGCGTGAAGAAGTACTTCATCATGGAGGACTCCTGCCAGGAGTGCGGCGAGGACTGGAGCGGCCACGGCCCCAACGGCGGGCCCGGGCTCTGGCACTTCGACCTGTGGCTGGGCGGCAAGGGCGGCAACGCGATGAACGCCATCGACTGCGAGGACGCCCTCACCCACTACAACGCCGACAGCACCCCGACCATGGAGCCGGTCATCATCAACCCCGGCTCGAACGAGACCTACGACCCCACGCCGATCTTCAACACCTCGACCGGCGAGTGCTACGGCGGCGCCAAGCCGAACACCACGGTCGGCTCCTACCAGAACGGCTCGTCGGGCCAGTGCCTGGACGACCCGAACAACAGCTCCACCTCGGGCACCGCGCTGAAGGTGGCGGCCTGCACCGGCGCGGCCAACCAGCGCTTCACCTTCCACGGCGCGTTCCTGGTCATCAACAACCTGTGCGCCGCCATGTCGGGCAGCACCATCGTGATCAACACCTGCACCGGCGGTCCGTCCCAGCAGTGGTCGATCAACCCGAGCGGCACGATCTCCGACATCCAGACGGGCCAGAAGTGCATCCGCCAGTCGGGATCGAACGCGGTGGCGGGCAGCTGCTCGGGCTCGGCCAGCCAGTGGACCTTCACCCCCGCCTCCGACGTCTCGCTGAGCGCGACGCCGGCCTCGGGCTCCACCGCCCCGGGCGGATCGGTCACCGCGACCGTAGCGGCCACCGGCGCCGCGCAGCAGGTCACGCTGTCGGCCTCCGGCCTGCCCGCCGGGGCGACCGCCTCCTTCGACCCCGCCTCGGTCACCGTGCCGGGCAACTCGACGCTGACGATCGCCACCACCGACGCGACACCGCCGGGCACCTACCCGGTGACGATCACCGGAGCGGGGGCCACGGCCACCTACACGCTCACGGTCACCGGCTCGACGCCCGACTACCAGGCCGAGGACGCGGTCCTGTCCCAGGCCGGGGTGTTCACCAACCACACCGGCTACACCGGCACCGGGTTCGTGGACTACGTCAACGCGGCGGGCGGGTACATCGAGTGGACCGTCAACGCGGCCACCGCCGGCTCGTACAGCGTGGCGGTCCGCTACGCCAACGGGACCACGGCCGACCGGCCGGTGGACATCGCGGTCAACGGCACCAAGGTGTCGTCGGTCGTCTTCACGCCCACGACGAACTGGGACACCTGGGCGACGAAGTCGGTGACCGTACAGCTGGCGGCGGGGGCCAACAAGATCAGGGCGACCGGGACCGGCGCGACCGGCGGGCCGAACGTGGACAAGATCACGGTGACGCCGGTCGTGGCGGCCACGGACTACCAGGCCGAGGACGCGGTGCTGTCGGCTGCCGGGGTGTTCAGCAACCACACCGGCTTCACGGGCACCGGGTTCGTGGACTATGTCAACGCGGCGGGCGGGTACATCGAGTGGACCGTCAACGCCGCGACGGCGGGCTCGTACACGCTGGTGGTCCGCTACGCCAACGGGACCACGGCCGACCGGCCGGTGGACATCGCCGTGAACGGCGCGACGGTGTCGTCCGTCGTGTTCACGCCCACGACGAACTGGGACACCTGGGCGACGAAGTCGGTGACCGTACAGCTCGTGGCCGGGGCCAACAAGATCAGGGCGACCGGGACCGGCGCGACCGGCGGGCCGAACGTGGACAAGATCAGCATCTAGCGATTTGAAACGATCGGTCCAAAACCTGGTAGTGTCATCGGCATGGCACGACCGAGGCAGTTCGACGAGGACCGGGCGGTCGAGGCGGCGATGCGCGCGTTCTGGGACGCGGGCTACGAAGCCACCTCGACCGCCGACCTCTGCACCGCGACCGGGCTGGGCCGCAGCAGCATCTACAACACCTTCGCCAGCAAGCACGACCTGTTCGAGCGGGCGCTGCGCCGCTACACGACGGGCAAGAACGCCGAGCTGGCCGAGATCCTCGACGGCGAGGCGCCCACCAGGCAGAAGGTGCGCACCCTGCTGCGGCAGGCGATCGAGGACGCGCGCGGCTGCCTGGTCGTCAACACCCTGGTCGAGCTGGCCCCGCGCGACCCGGTCGTGGCCGAGATGCTGCGGCGCGACCACGACGTGCGCTTCGCGGCGCTCACTGCGGCGATCGAGTCGGGCATCAGGGCAGGCGAGATCGACCGGGGCAAGGATCCCCAGGCGCTGGCCCGCTTCGTGATCGCCACGATCGCCGGCATGCGGGTCGCGGCCAGGTCGGGAGCCGCCAGGCAGGAGCTCGAGCAGATCGCGGAAACCGCGCTGAGCGCTCTCTGAGTTTTTCGTGCCCTCATTTTGAACTGATCTATCTAAAACTTTCGGGAGTTCTGATGCCTCTCGCCGTCTACGTCCTGGGCTTGGCGATCTTCGCCCAGGGCACGTCCGAACTGATGCTGGCGGGCCTGCTGCCCGAGCTGGCCGCCGACCTCGGGGTGTCGATCCCGGGTGCCGGGCTGCTGATCTCCGCCTTCGCGCTGGGGATGCTGGTCGGCGCGCCGGTCCTGGCGGTGGTCACGCTGCGGTGGCCGCGCCGTACCGCCCTGCTGGTGTTCCTGGCGATCTTCGCGCTGACGCACGTGGTGGCGGCGCTGACGCCCAGTTACGGCGTGCTGTTCGCGACCCGGGTGGTGGGCGCGTTCGTGTACGCCGGGTTCTGGGCCGTGGCGGCGACCACCGCGATCGGCATGACCGAGCTGAAGGGCAAGGCGATGGGCGTCGTGGCGGGCGGGCTGACCGTGGCCACGATCGTCGGGCTCCCCGCCGGGACCGTGATCGGGCAGCACCTCGGCTGGCGGGCCGCGTTCTGGGCGGTGGCGGTGATGTCGGTGCTGGTGATGATCGGCGTGTTCGCCACGATCCCGCGCCGGATCTCCGGGGCGGTGCCCCGCATCAAGGACGAGCTGCGCGCCATGGCCAACCCCAGGCTGTGGCTGTCGTACGCGACGACCGCGCTGGCCACCGGGGCGATCTTGGCAACCTTCAGCTACCTGGCGCCACTGCTGACCGACGTCACCGGGCTGCCCGCCGCCTGGGTGCCGGCAGTGCTGGCCGTGTACGGGGTCGGGTCGCTGGTGGGGATCACGATCGGTGGACGGACCTCGGACGCGCGGCCGTTCCCCACGCTGTACGCGGGCGTCCTGGCGCTGGTGGTGATCTCCGCGGCCATCGCGCTCTTCGCCAGGGTGCCGCTGCTCGCCGTACCGCTGGTCGTGCTGCTCGGCGCCTTCGGGTTCGCCATCAACCCGGCGCTGAACACGCGGGTGTTCGCCGAAGCGGGGGAGGCGCCGACGCTGGCCACGGCCACCAACTTCTCGGCCTTCAACGTCGGCATCACCGCCGGTCCGTGGCTGGGCGGCCTGGCGATCGGCGCCGGGCTCGGCTACCAGTCGGTGGCCTGGCTCGGCGCCGCGCTCGCCCTGGCCGCCCTGGCCACGGTGGCGGTCGCCGCTAGAACGGAAGCGCGAAACCGTGTAGCGCTCGCGACAGGTCGTTGACCCTGGCGTCGCGCGTGTCCACCGGGTCGAGCCGGAGGCTACGCTCCAAGGTCGCCATGATCGAGGTCGTGTCGTAGACGGTGTGGTCGACGCCGGACCTGAAGAAGGCCTTGCTCAGCAGCAGCGCGGGCAGCCGGGTGCCGGGGCCGAACTTGTCGACGGCGGGTGGCGAGACGTGGTCCCACTGCCCGCCGTTCTCGTCGTAGGTGACCACGACGAGGGTGTCCTTGGCCTGCGGGCCGTTCACGACCGCCTTCAGCAGCTCGACCAGGTGGTCGTTGCCGTTGGGCTCGCTGGCGTAGCCGGGGTGCTCGTTCTCCGCGCCGTACGGCTTGACGAAGCTGACCGACGGGAGCGTGCCGTTCTTGGCCGAGGCGATGAACTCGGTCTCGTCCTTGAGGTGGGCGCGGCCCGGCTGGCCGGGGGCATAGGCGGCGAAGTAGTTGAACGGCTGGTGGTGGTACTGGAACAGCGGCCCGGGGTGGCCTGCCTCGGCGTCGTTCCAGCCTCCGGCGTACCAGGCCCAGGAGACGCCGGCGTCGCTCAACCGGTCCCCGATGTTTGGATATTTCGTGTCATCGACGAGCGGCAGCTGCGGGCCGCCGCCGTGCGGCGCGCTGGCCGGCTGGATCGTGTTGACCGCGTAGTCGCCGCAGGCCAGGTTCGGATTCGCGTCAGCCCCGCAGGACTGCGTGAGCTGGGCGTCCTTGACCGTGGTGGCCGGGTGGTAGAGCGGGTAGCTCGCGTTCGGGAAGCCGTTGGCGTCCACGATCGAGTGCAGCCCGTCGGGGCTGGTGTGGACGGGCGCGCGGGCCGCGATCAGGTACTGGTGGTTGAGGAACGAACCGCCGAAGGCCGCCTGGAAGAACCGGTCGGCGATGACGTAGTTCGGGTGCCCGTGCTCGTGCAGGTAGCGGTAGATCGGCAGGTTCTTGGTGTCGTAGTGGCCCATGGTGAGCCCGGTCGCGTCGCTGCCGGTCACGTAGCGGTCCTGCTTGCCGCCGTCGATCTGGTACTGCTCCTGGTAGAAGCGGTGTACCAGGTCCCGCGTGCAGCCGCCGGGCTCGGCGCCCGCGCTGTCCTTCAGCACCCCGTTCGGCGCGAAGACTCCCGGCGCGGGGCAGGTCTTGTCGGCGGGCTTGATGTAGTCGTCGATCAGGAAAGGCTGGTCGGTGAACGCGCTGTTGTCGCAGGTCGCCGGCAGCGGCGGCGAGCTCAGGTTCACGTCCGTCTGCGGCAGACACTTGTACGGCGTGCCGTCCTGGCCGACCTGCGTGGTGTGCCGCGCGAAGCGCAGCCCGTCCACCGGCTCCCAGCCGACGCGGTCCCAGATGCCGTAGAGGTTGTCGAAGCTGTGGTTCTCCTGGTAGATCACCACGAGGTGGGTGAAGCGGCCCGCCACGCGCGGGGCGTGGGAGGCCTGGGCCGGGGAACCGGCCGATAACAGGCCGGCGATGATCGCCGGCACGAGAAGCATCTGCCGTCGCACTGTCGTTCCTTTCCGGAGATGACTGCCATCGACTTTCCCGCCCCGCACGTGGCGGGGCAAGCCATCTCAGTCGTCATCCGGCGTAGAGGTGGTTCCGGTCATCGGCCGGCCGGGCTGGGGACGTGGGTTTCGCGGAGGGCGATGACGGCGGCCAGGCTGATGAGGCCTAGGAGTAGGTGGGCAGCAGCCCGACCCCGACCGTGGCCAGGCCCATCAGCAGCAGCGAGGCGATCAGCATGGCCTTGCGCCCGAGCCGGTCGCCGAAGTGCCCCCACAGGATCCCGCCCACGGGCCTGGCCAGGAAGCCGACGCCGAGGGTGGCGAAGGAGGCCAGCGTGCCTGAGGCGGGCGACAGCGTGGAGAAGACGCCACTCCTCCGGTTGCTTCCGGTCAGAGTAGATCGTCAGACCGGACCCCGCTAGCGATGATCCGCGGTTCGGTCAGCCAAGGACGAACCTCGACAATTCATCCTCTGTACGATGCGCGGCGTGAGCGACGACTCTTTCGTGATGAGCACCGGACGCCTGGAGGCGTTCAGCGACGGCGTGTTCGCCATCGCGATCACCCTGCTGGTGCTCGAGATCCGGCTGCCCGAAGGCTGGGAGAAGGACCTCGGGGGGGTGCTCATCGGCCTGTGGCCGTCCTACCTCGCCTACGTGGTGACGTTCCTGCTGGTGGGGATGGTCTGGATGAACCACCATCGGATGTTCCACTTCATCCGCAGGACCGACGGCATGCTGCTGGCGCTCAACGTGCTCCTGCTGATGGATGTCGCCTTCCTGCCGTTTCCCACGCACGTGCTGGCCGAGGCGCTGCACGCCGAGCACGGCACCCAGATGGCCGCCGTCTTCTACGGAATCGTGCTGGTGATCGGCGGCATCTTCTACAACGCCGTGTGGTGGTACGCCTCGTCGGGGCACCGCCACCTGGGCGGGCACATCACCCCGGCGGAGGCACGCTCGCTGCGGATCCGCTGGGGCATGGGGCCGGTGTCCTACCTCGTGGCGACCGTCATCGGCGCGTTCAGCGCGGTAGCCGCGCTCGTGTTCTACGTGTTGCTGCTCGTCTTCTACATGTTCGACATGCGCCCCAGGCGCCGGGCCGGGTAGCGCAACTGGAGGTCAGCGGTGATGGACGGACTCCACGGTGTGCAGGCGCGGCTCGAAGCTCTCGGCGATGGCCGCCGCCTGGCCCATGTGCACCTGGGCTTCCGGGTCGGCGAGCATCGCGTGGAAGGCCTCGGCGCTCTCCCACTGGGCGTAGTTGACGACCCGATCGCCGTCGAGGCTCGCGTGGATGTTGGCCGAGATGAACCCCGGCCGGTGCCGCATCACTTCCTCGGTCGCCGTGACCAGCAGGTCCACCAGCTCGCGCTGGCGCTCGGGGCGGACGGTGAACACGTTGATCAGCGTGGCGAGCTCGGCCTCGGTGGAGATGGTGGTGGTCATGGACGCCTCCTATGTCAGGTTCCTTACATAGGCCATTATGTGTAAGGTTCCTGTCATGAGTCAACTCGATCAGCGGGTCGCCTACCTGGTCAAGCAGGTGGCCGATGCCTTCCGCCGGGCGAGCGAGCGACGGCTGCGCGAGCTGGGCCTGTCGATGGCGCAGTACGCGGTGCTGCGGGCGCTGGCCGACGTGCCGGGCGCGCCGGCCGCCGAGCTGGCCCGCCGTACCTTCGTCACCCGGCAGTCACTGCGGGACGTGCTGGGCGGGCTGACGGCGGCGGGACTGGCGTCGGTGGCGCGCGAGGCGACGGCCGGCCGGGCGCTGCCGGTGACGCTGACCGACGAGGGGCGGGCGCTGCTGGAGCGGGCCGAAGCGATCGTGCTCGAGGTGGAGGAGCGCATGATCGCGGGACTCCCCGCGGACGAGCTGGCGGGGCTGCTCAGAGCCTGCGCGGAAAATCTCGCCTAGCGGGCGATGAGTACGGCGGTCCGGCGAAGTACATCCTTCTGTGGTCCTGCCCGGGGTGCTCCGCCAGGGCAAGGACACGCTGCGGGAGTACTTCAGGGGCGCCGCCTACGCCAACGCGCCGGCTCACTGATCGGGTACGGCGGGGCTGTACAGCCAGGCGTCGAAGAGGTCGTCGAGCGGCTGGGCGGTGTACTGGCGGGCGAGCTCGGTGAAGCGGCCGGTGGATACCGTGCCGTGCCGGTAGTCGGCCGTCCACTCGCGCAGCATCGAGAAGAACGCCGGGTCGCCGAGCGCGCCGCGTAGCGCGTGCAGCGTGAGCGCGCCGCGCTTGTAGACCCGGTCGTCGAACAGCCGCCTGGCCCCTGGGTCGGCGAGCACGAAGTCGCCCGGCTGGGCGGCCAGCCTGCGATGCCAGCGGGCGGCGTGCTCGTCGGCCCGCTTGCCGCCCGACGCCTCCGACCACAGCCACTCGGCGTAGCAGGCGAACCCCTCGTGCAGCCAGATGTCGCGCCAGTGGCCCAGCGTCAGGCTGTTGCCGAACCATTGGTGCGCCAGCTCGTGCGCGACCAGCCGCTCGTTGCCGCGCCGCCCGTCGGCGTGGTTGGACCCGAAGATCGAGATGCCCTGCGCCTCGACCGGGATCTCCAGCGGGTCGTCGGTGACCACCGCGGTGTAGGCGCGGAACGGGTACGGGCCGAAGAGCTCGGTGAAGGCGTCCAGCATCTGCCGCTGCCGCCCGAAGTCGTACTGGACCCGGGTGGCGAGCCGCGTCGGGTACAGCAGCCGGATCGGCACCGGCCCGGTCTGCTCCACCCGGCGATAGCGGCCGATCTGCACGCTGGCCAGGTAGGCGGCCATGGGCTCGGCCTGCTCGTAGACCCAGGTGGTGGTGCCGCCGGCGTGCGTCTTGGCGGCCAGTTCGCCGTTCGCGATCACCTGGTACGGCGAGGCCGTCCTGACCGTGATCCGGTAGGTGGCCTTGTTGTCGGGCCGGTCGTCGCACGGATACCAGGACGGCGCGCCGATGGGCTGGCTGGCCACGATCACCCCGTCGGTCAGCTGGTCCCAGCCCAGCCCGCCCCACGGGGACTGCACAGGCCGCGGGCTGCCCGCGTAGCGCACCTCGATGGTGAAGCGCCTGCCCTCCTGGATCCAGTGACGCGGCGTGATCTGCAGCTTGTCCGCCCGGTGCGTGTGACGGACCCGCTCGCCGTCCACCAGCACCTGCCCCACGCGGAAGGCACCCAGGTCGAGCTCCAAGCGCTCCAGCGGATCGAGGGCACGCGCGGTCAGCACCGCGACGCCGCTCAGCCGGTTGGCCGCCACCCGGTAGTCGAGCTCGAGGTCGTAGTGCTCGACCCGGTAGCCGTCGTTGCCGTGCGACGGGAAGTACTGCGCCAAGTATTCACTCCAGCCACGCCGCGATCGGGTTGCCGAACCAGCGCGTCCGCGCGGGCAGCGACTCGCCGCGCATCACGAGCGACGCGGGCCCGACCGTGGTGTGCCGGCCGATGCTCGCGGCCGGCAGGATGACTCCGTGCGGACCGAGGGTTGCGCCCTCGGCCAGCTCGACCGTGTCGATGCTCATCACCCTGTCATGGAACAGGTGCGTCTGCAGCACGCACCCCCGGTTGACCGAGACCCCGTCGCCCAGGTGCACCAGGTCGATCTCCGGCAGCCAGTACGTCTGGCACCACGCCCCGCGCCCGATCTTGGCGCCCATCGCGCGCAGCCACAGGTTCAGCGGCGCCGTGCCCAGCCACGGCTGCGCGAACCAGGGCGCGGCCAGCACCTCGACGAAGTTGTCCGCCAGCTCGTTGCGCCACACGAACGAGCTCCACAGCGGCCGGTCTCCCGCCTTGATCCGGCCCAGCAGCGCCCACTTGGCCAGGCAGGTCACCAGCGCCGCGGCGATCCCGGCGCCGCCGATCACCAGGCCGCCCAGCGAGATCGCGGCGGCCGGGCCGTACTGGATCAGGAGCCGGCCCAGCGCCGCCGCGACGAGGATCGCGAGCGAGGCGCTGGCCACCGCGGCGAGGAGCCTGCACAGCTCGACCAGCGCCCTGGCCAGCTTGAGCCGGGCGGGCGGGTCGTAGGTGCGGCTGCGGTCGGCGTCCTGGACGGTCCTGCGCAGCTCGACCGGCGGCATGCCCAGGTAGGACGAGCCCGCCCTGGTCTTCTTCGGCGCCGCCGACAGCACGCCGACCAGGCCGTCCTTGGGGACCTTGCGGCCCGGGGCGGTCATGCCGGAGTTGCCGAGGAAGGCGCGCTTGCCGATGCGCACGTGGTCGATGCGCAGCCTGCCGCCGTCCAGCTCGTACGGCGCGACCATGGTGTCGTCGGCCAGGAACGCGCCGTCGCCGACGGACGTCATCGCCGGCAGCGCCAGCACGGTCGACAGCTCCACGTCCCTGCCGACCTTCATGCCGAGCGCGCGCAGCCAGGCCGGGGTGAACGTGCTGGCGTACAGCGGGAACAGCCACACCCTGGCCATCTCCATCAGCCGCCCGGTCGCCCACGCCCGCCAGGCCATCGCGCTGTGCACCGGATGGCTGCCCGCCCGCAGCCCGATCCCGAGCAGCCGCACGCACACCAGCACGATCAGCGCGAACGCCGCCATCGACACCACGACCGCCAGCGGCGTCCACGCCCACCCGGCCCTGACGATCATCAGCCCCGGGATCGCCGCCAGCACCGGTACCAGGCTCAGGACCAGCGCCGATATGGCGTACGCGGTCGTCCAGCGCCGCTTGCGCGCCGGCCGTTCGCCCCGCTTGCTCGCCTTGCCCGTCCGTACGGCAGGCGCGCCCGCCCACCGCTGCCCGGACGGCACCGCCCCCGCCACCGAGGAGCCGGGCATGACCTGGGCGTTCTTGCCGATCCTGGCCCCGGGAAGCAGCGTGGCCCGCGCGCCCACCCGGGCGCCCGTGCCGATCCTGATCTCGCCCACGTGCAGCAGGTCGCCGTCCAGCCAGTAACCGGACAGGTCGACCTCGGGCTCCACGGCCGCGTTGCGGCCCAGCCGGAGCAGGCCGGTGATCGGCGGCATGCTGTGCAGGTCGGCGTCCGCGCCCACCTGCGCGCCCAGCGCCCTGGCGTAGTGCGTGATCCACGGCGCGACCGACAGGTCCTGGATGCCCAGCCGGACGGTCAGCTGCTCGGCGAACCACAGCCTGAGGTGTACGGCACCGCCACGCGGATACGTGCCCGGCTCCAGCCCACGCAGCAGGAGGCGGGCCGCGGCCGCGGACAGTGCGATCCGGCCGAACGGGGTGAAGAACACCGCGATCCCCGCGACGCCCCACAGCAGGGCCGCCGGGCTGCCCGTCAGCAGGCCGATGACCGCGGCGACCACGGCTAGCCAGCGCACCGCGGTGACTGTGAGCAGGGGCAGCATCAGCACGGTCTGCACGAACGCGACGCGGCGCGGCATCGGCTCGACCGTGCGCCCGGTGTCGGCCGCGGGAGCCGTCTCCGCGAGGCGGGCGGCCAGGGCGCCGAGCGTCGGGTGCTCGTAGATGTCGGCCACGGCGGCCGACGGGTAGCGCTCGCGCAGCAGCGTCACCAGGCGGGCCGCGGCCAGGCTGCCGCCGCCCTCAGTGAAGAAGTCGGCCTCCGCGTCGCCGACGCCCTGGCCCAGGACCTGCTGCCAGCACTCGGCCAGCCACCGCTGCGCGCCGGTCAGGTTGTCCGGCACCTCGGTGGTCAGCGGCCACGGCAACGCGTCCCGGTCGATCTTGCCGGAGGTGCGGGTCGGGAGCTCCTCCACGATCGCCAGCCGGGGCACCAGCGCGGCGGGCAGCGCCTCGGCCAGCCGTACGCGGGCCGTCTGCTGGTCGAAGTCATCGGACACCACGACGTAGCCGACCAGGAGCTGGCCGCGGACCGCGGCCGCGGCGCCGGCCACGCCCGGCAGGGCCTGCAGGGCGGCGTCCACCTCGCCCAGCTCGATGCGGCGGCCGCCGAGCTTGACCTGCTCGTCGGCGCGGCCCACGAAGATCAGGCCCTCGGGCTCGGCCTTGACCAGGTCGCCGCTGCGGTAGGCGCGCGCCCAGCCGAGCGAGGGAAGCGGGGCGTACTTTTCCGCGTCCTTGGCCGGGTCGAGGTAGCGGGCCAGGCCGACTCCGCCGATCACCAGCTCGCCCGTCTCGCCCATGGCCACCGGCTCGCCCTGCTTGTCCACGACCGCGAGCTCCCAGCCGCGCAGCGGCAGGCCGATCCTGACGGGACCCTCGCCGGTCAGCTGCGCGGCGCAGGCGACCACGGTCGCCTCGGTCGGTCCGTAGGTGTTCCACACCTCTCGGCCCGGTACGGCCAGCCGGTCGGCCAGCTCGGGCGGGCACGCCTCGCCACCGAAGATCAGCAGCCGGACGTCGTCGAGCGTCTCCGCCGGCCACAGCGCGGCCAGCGTGGGGACCGTTGAGACGATCGTGATGCCGCGCTCGACCAGCCATGGGCCCAGGTCCATGCCGGTGCGCACCAGCGCGCGCGGCGCGGGCACCAGGCAGGCGGCGTGGCGCCAGGCCAGCCACATCTCCTCGCAGGAGGCGTCGAAGGCGACCGACAGGCCGGCCAGGACGCGGTCGCCCGGGCCGATCGGCTCGTCGGTCAGGAACATGCGGGCCTCGGCGTCGACGAACGCGGCGGCGCTGCGGTGGCTGACGGCCACGCCCTTGGGCTTGCCGGTCGAGCCGGAGGTGAAGATGATCCACGCGTCGTCGTCGAGCTCCGGCTCTCCTTCGACGCCCATGGCGGGGCCGCGCACGATGATGTCGTCCTGGATGACCGCGCACACGTCGGCCTCGGTGAAGACCGTTTCCGCGCGCTCGTCGGGGTCGTCGGCGTCCACGGGGACGTACGCGGCGCCCGCGTGGAGGACCGCGAGGATTGTCACGTAGAGGCGGATCGTTCCGGATGTGATGCGGATGCCGACCCGGTCGCCGCGGCCCACGCCGTACTGCTTGAGCCTGTCGGCGAGCGCGTCGACCTCGGTGAGCAGCTGCTCGTAGGTGAGGACGGTCGCGCCGTCGTCCAGGGCGGGGTCGCCGGGGTGGCGGTGGGCGGTGGCGGCCAGCACGTCGATCAGCGTGCGCGGCGGGAGCGCGGGCTCGTCCGTCAGATAGACGGCGCTCGACCATGTGCGCAGGTCGGCAGGGTCGAGCACGGGCTGCGGCATGCGTGGCTCCCTGTTTTCGAGGGCGGGCAGCCACAGCGCGGATGTAGCTGAGGACTTACTTGGCCGCCGGATCGGCGCCTGTCGCGCCTCCCGGTGACTAACGGCTCCGCTTGGTGAGTGTATTCCGGATTACGCGGATTTCTCGGTGGGTTCGTCGTCACTTCGAGGGATCAGGGTGGGATTCACCTTGTTGCGTACGGTGTCCCGATCTATCACCACGCGGGCTACGTCGTCGCGGCTCGGAACCTCGTACATGAGGTTGAGCAGGACCTCCTCCATGATCGCCTTGGTGGCCCTGGCGCCGGTGCGGCGCAGCAGGGCCTGCCCGGCGATCTCGGCCACGGCCTCGTCGGTGAACTCCAGGTCCACGCCGTCCAGCTCGAACAGCCTGCGGTACTGCTTGACCAGCGCGTTGCGCGGCTCGGTGAGGATGCGGACCAGCGCCTCGACGTCGAGCTGCTCCAGGGTGGCGATGATGGGCAGGCGGCCCACGAACTCGGGGATGAGCCCGAATCTCATGAGCTCGCGGGGGAGGTTCCTGGCCTTCCGGGCTCTGGGGAGGAACCCGGCGTGGCGCTGGTCGGGCACCTCCATGCCCTCGAACGCGCCGCCCGCGATGAACAGCACGTTCGTGGTGTCGAGCCTGATGGTGTCCTGTTGCGGATGCTTGCGGCCGCCGTCCGGCGGCACCTCCGCGACGGTGCCCTCCATGATCTTCAACAGCGCCTGCTGGACGCCCTCGCCTGAGACGTCGCGGACGATCGACGGGTTCTCGCTCTTGCGGGTCAGCTTGTCGATCTCGTCGAGGTAGACGATGCCCTGCTCGGCCCGCCCGACGTCGTCGCCGGCGGCCCGCAGGAGCTTGAGCAGGATGGTCTCGACGTCCTCGCCGACGTACCCGGCCTCGGTCAGCGCCGTGGCGTCGGCCATCGCGAACGGGACCTCCAGCATTCTGGCCAGCGTCTGGGCCAGGTACGTCTTGCCCGACCCCGTCGGGCCGACCAGCAGGATGTTGGACTTGCCGAGCTCCCCGGCCCCGGATCTGACCCGCTTGTAGTGGTTGTAGACCGCTACGGCGAGCGTCCGCTTGGCGTGGTCCTGGCCGATCACGTACTCGTCGAGGAAGGCGTGGATCTCCCTCGGCTTGGGCAGCGCAGGCGGGTCGGGGCGGTCGTCGGCGATCAGCTCGGTGGAGACGGCCACGCAACCGTCGCAGATGCAGATCCTGCCGGGGCCCGCGATGAGCTTCTTGACCTGCCTCTGGGGCTTGCCGCAGAAAGCGCAGGCGAGCTCGCTCATCGCAGCGTCACCGGCAGCGACGTCAGGCGCCACGTGCCCGGGTCGGGGGCGCGGATCTCGTCCACCTCGGCGGCCAGCGCCAGGTCGGGGAAGCTCCGCAGCAGCGACGTGAGCGCCACCTCGGTCTCCACCCTGGCCACGGACGCGCCCACGCAGAAGTGCGGGCCGAAGGAGAACCCCAGATGGTTCTGCCTGCCGTTGGCGATGTCGAACCTGTCGGGGTCCGGGAACGCTCGCGGGTCGCGGTTGGCCGCGGCCACGGACACGCAGACGGCCTCGCCCTTCCGGACCTGCACGCCGTACAGGTCGAGGTCCTCGCGGGCGTAGCGCGGGATGGACAGCAGCGTCGGGCCGCACCAGCGGATCAGCTCCTCGACGGCCATGGGCATCTTCGCCGGGTCCGCGCGCAGGGCCTGGAGCTGGTCAGGGTGGGTGAGCAGGGTCGCGATCGAGTTCGCGATGAGGTTCGTCGGGGTCTGGCCGGACAGGACCAGCTGCCAGATCATCGTGACCAGCTCGGTCTCGCTCAGGCGGTCGCCGTCGTCGACCGCCTGCACCAGATCGGTCACGAGATCGTCGCCGGGCTCTTCCCGCCGTCGCGCCACGGCTGCCTTCGCGCCCTCCATGACTCTCGGAATCGCCTTGGCGAACGCCTCGCCCATGCCCATCGCGACGGTCGCCCCGTACTCCCGCCACCGCGGCCGATCCTCGTCGGGGATGCCTACGAGCTCGCAGATCACATCCATCGGCAACGCCCGCGCGAACCCGGTCAGCAGGTCCACCACCTCCACCCCCGGTGACTCCACCCGCGGCGACCCCTCTCGCGCCGATTCCGCCTGCGGCGACCCCACCTGCGGCGCGCCCGCTTGCTGCCGGGGCGCTGGTTGCGTGTCTGCTCGCGCGTCCTGAGCAGAGCTCTCCCTGGTCCCTGTCCCTGGCAACGCCTCCTCGGCGGTCACGTACCGCGGCGCTTCCCCGGCGGTGGCTTGCAGGGTGTCGAGGAGGTGGTCGACGCGGGCCTGGATGCGGGGGCGGAAGTCGTTGGCGCGGCGGGGGGTGAAGGCCGGAGCGACCAGGCGGCGCAGGCGGGCGTGCTCCTGGCCGTTCATCTCGCTCATGGTGCTCATGTACGGCAGGCAGTCGTCGGGCACGTCCGGCCGCATGAAACTGCCCGCGTTGATCTCGAACCTGGGGTCGCCCAGCATCTCCCGGGCCTCGGCGTGCCGGGTGACGACCCACATCGGCGCCATCCCGGGGATCAGGAGCCGGGCCACGGGTGCCTGCTCGCGTGCCGCGCCGTACGTCCCGAACGGGTCTCTGATCACCGCCACGTCCGTGAGATCGATCTCGGGTACTCCGGTCATGAACCCTCCCGCATGCTCAGATCACATGTTCACATCATCTGGATGGTGACAGTATCCTTGGATCCCACCGCCCGGCAAACGCGCAGCGAGGGAATCGATGGCACGCCTCACCAGAGCGGAGACGCAGGAGCGCAACCGGGCCAGAGTGCTCGCCGCCGCCAAGGAGGAGTTCGCCGCCCGCGGCTACCGCGAGGCCAGGATCGACGCCATCGCCGAAGCGGCCGGCCTGACCCGCGGCGGCGTCTACTCCAACTTCCCCAGCAAACGCGCCCTCTACTTCGCCGTCCTGGCCCACCTCGCCACCCCCCACCCCGCCTCTCCGACTGCCAGAAGCGAGCCCGGCACGGGCAGCGAGCGCGGTACGGAGGTGGCGGGCCACGCCGATACGACGGTCAGAGGCGAGCGTGGTTCAGAGGTGGCGGGGCACGGTGATCTGACGGCTTGGGGTGGGCGTGGTGTGGAGGGCGGGCGGGGGCGGGACTCGATGGCGGGGGTCCGGGATGCTGTTGGCGCGTTTGCGCGGTGGTGGGTCGGGGGGTTGCCGCTGGCTACTGCGGAGTCGGAGGCGTGGCTGGGGATCGACCTCGTGGGGGAGGTGCTGGCCGATGAGCGGACGCGGCGGGTTTACGGGCAGTTGCTGAAGCTGGATGCGCTGCTGCTCGGGCTGGCGATGGAGCGGGTTCGGGTGCTGGGGACCGCGGCCGAGCGGCTGGAGCGGGTCCGGCAGCCCGCCGTACCGCATGGGCGGCTTGTGCGGGTGGCTGAGGCGGTGTTGACCACGTTGCATGGGGCTCGGCAGCTGGCGGCTGCGGCTACGGGGTTCGTGGAGCCGTTCGATGTCATCACGGGTTGCGAGCGGCTGGTGGGGGTCGAGCTCGACACGGGGTGGGCTCCGGCGCATCTGCCGTGGGCGCCTCCCGCGCGTCCGGTCGATGAGCGATGGTCGCCACCGCCCGCCGTCGATGTCGTACACGCGGAATCCGCCTACCTCGGCGGCCCTGAAGCCCCTCCCGGTCGTCGTGCCGCCGGGCCGAGCGTCGGCGGGGAGTACGAGGAGGTTGTGGTCGTGGTGGGGCTGCAGCGGGTCGAGGCCGTGGAGGAGGCTGTGCGGGCGGTACCTCCAGGCGTCGGGGTGACGGCGGTGCTGGTCACGTCGGATCCGGCGGAGTTCGGGCCGTTGGCGCGGCTGGTGGTGGGCGAGGTGTGCGTGGGGGTACGGCAGGCGTTCCCGCGGGAGGCGTGGCCCGCTTTGCAGGTGGTGTTCGACGAGCCCGGGACCGTGGCCGCGGCCGCGGGGGTGACCGCGGTGAGCGACGAGACGGAGGTCGCCATCCGCGTCCGGGCCGGCCGGATCGTGGCCAGAGCCGAAGGCCGCGGAGCCGCCCACGCCGCAGCATCCGCCCCGATACCATTCCCTTCGCGAGGTTAGCTTCCCGCCGACCTCCCGGCTGTCCGCAGGCGGTCAATCCCGAGCAGGCCGGCGCTCGGCCAGGTGGCCCCACGCTGATACGACAGCGATGGAGACGACCAGCAACACAGCGCTTCCGGCGATGTCGAGCACGTAGTGGTTCCCCGTGATGAGCACGACTGCCGCCATACCCAGCGGAAAGATCCACGACAGCAACGCCGATCGCGGATGGGAGGCCCGCAGCGCGCACCACACGGCATACGCGCACCACAACGACCATCCCACGTGCATGCTGGGCATCGCCGAATACAGGTTCTGGCCGTTCTCGATCTCTCGTGAGGCATGGCCGCCGAAGATGTCGTGCTCGGCGATGATGTCGACGACGCCCGGTAAGGCGAACCGCGGGGGCGACATGGGCAGCGCCCAGAAAACAGGCAGCACAAGAACGGCCATCGCGATGAGGGTCCGGCGGACCTTGACGTAGACCTCGGCATGCCGAACGAAGACCCACACCAGCACACCGATGATCACGACGTAGTACAGGCGGTAGTAATACACCGCCGGCTGGATGAAGGACGGGTGCTCGGTCAGCCACTGGTTCGCCCTCAGTTCGATGCCCAGGTGGCTGGCCCGTTCTATGGATTGCAAGGCCAGAGCGTTGGCGGTGGCGGCTGCGACGCCCTTCCCGGCGGCGGCATGAAGCCGTGAGAAGAGCAGGGTCACGAGCAGCAGACCGGCCACTTCGACGAGCGGGGCAGGGCGCCGCCCACCCATCCTCCCGACAAGTACGGCTGAGCGGACCCGCGCCACCAGACGCGATAATCGGCCGGCAGCCACCTCACGAGGGCTCACACGGGTCACACTAAAGCACCCCGGGATCATGTCGCAGCCGACGAATGTGCCGCGGGCCGAAGGCCGGCCATGCCAGCGCGAGAACCACAGCGGATGGCCCGACGCGTCTGCGCGGCGGCAGAGGTGTGCGGCCCAAGCGCGTCGGTGGTGGTCATGATCGCTGCCTTGAATCGGCTGGAGGGCGGCGACGGGCCATGCGGGTGACGATGACGAGCGCTGCGAAACGGACTGACCGCGCAAACGAGGATTTCACCGGCGCCGTACCGACGGCAGCGGTGCTGATCGACGGCGCCGGCATCCCCGGCACCGAATCAATCTGCCAGCACGGGGACCCGCCGAAATCATCCGTCGTGTACGGCAGGCGGAGGCGCGCCACGGGGTTGCGGCGGACGATGCGACGATCGCACACTGCACCGACCTCGGCGAGACCTGACCGTCGCCGGCGGAGCGTGTCCGGCCTCCTGGCGTGTTATCTGCAGCGGCGGGGAAGTGGGGATTGGTGCGGTGATGTCGTAGGTGGCTCGGCGGGGAAGTGGGCGGGTGGCATGAGATTGGGTGGGGAGTGAGCGGATTGGGGCTTTGGTGCGTCCAAAGGAGTATGAAGACGTGGCGGATCGGAATGCTCGGCGTCGGCGTGGTCGCGCTGGGCATCGGTGTCGGGGCTCCGGCGCAGGCGGATGGTGCGGCGGCGACCGCAGGCGGGTCGGGTAACGCCGGGGTGGCCGTAGGCACAGTGGGAAGCGACGCAGTAAGCGCCGGAAGCAACGCGGGAAGTGCCGGAAGTATCGCGGGAGGTGCCGGGGGGAAGGCGGGCTCGGTGGTGACCGTGCGGGTGCCGGGTGGGGCGGCGGTGGCCGTACGTAAGAAGGTGCTGGTCGAGCTGCGGAAGGAGGGCGGGTTCGCGGGCCTGCAGGACAGGGTGGTCGTCTACACCAACGGGTGCGTGCGGCTGAGCCGGCGGACCGGGCCCGTGATCGACAAGTGCCTGACCGGGGCCGAGTGGCGCGGGCTGCGGGGGAGCCTGAAGCAGCTCAAGCTGGGCAGGAACGAGGCGCAGCCGCAGGGCGCCGACTTCCTGAAGTACACGCTGACCTACCGCGGGCGCCACGTCAGCCGTTACACGTTGACGCAGACGTGGAGCCCGGTGGTCAGGCGGATGGAGAAGGTCCTGCAGAAGTACTGGGCGCCCGACTGATCGCCATCCGCAGCACCTCGAGGGCTCGCGAGTCGTCCGGTCCCGACCAGGCAACGTGCTGGTCGGGCCGGACCAGCCGCCGGGTGGGCGCCGCGACGACGCGCAGCCGACGCCCGCCGTCGCGGGTGGTGAACCAGCCGTCGCCGTCGGGGTCGGTGTAGTAGGCCGCGGTCTCCGTCACGTTGGGCACGCCCACAGGGCCATCACTGTCCTCCAGTGAACCTCTGACGGAGCTCGCCGATCCCTTCCACGTGGCTGACCAGCTCGTCGCCGGGAGCCAGCCACCGCTGCGGGGTGCGTCCCATGCCGACGCCCGCGGGGGTGCCGGTGAAGATCAGGTCGCCGGGCAGCAGGGGCAGCCGGGCCGACAGCCGCGTGATGAGCATCGGGATCGAGAAGATCAGGTCCCGGGTGTGCCCCTTCTGGACCTCCTCGCCGTTGATGGCCGAGCCCAGCGTCAGGTCGTCGGGGTCGGCGAACTCGTCGGGCGTGACCACCCACGGCCCCGTCGGCGCGAACCCGGGGAACGACTTGCCCATGCTGAACTGCGGTGCGACCCCGGCCAGCTGCGAGACGCGCTCGGACAGGTCCTGGCCCACGGTGAGCCCGGCGATGTGGCCCCAGGCGTCCTCTTCTGCGACGTTCCTGGCCAGGGAGCCGATGACGGCGACCAGCTCGACCTCCCAGTCGGTGTTCCCGCCGGGCGGCAGTGCCACCTCGCTGACCGGGCCGGTGATCGCCGAGACGAACTTGGTGAACACCGGCGGCAGCCCCTCCGGCACCGCGAAGCCCGACTCGGCAGCATGGTCCCGGTAGTTCAGCCCGATGGCGAACACCTGGCGCGGCACGGGTACCGGCGCTCCCAGATCCTCCGGCGCGAACGACTCCCCGCCGGGCAGCGCGGCCTCGGCGGCCCAGGCACGGAACTCGGCCCAGCGCTCGTACACGGCCTGCGGATCGGCGCCGAACAGGCCCTGGCTGGCCTGTTCCACGTCCACGGCCAGGCCGTCCCTGACCAGAACCAGCCGCCCGTTCAGATTCGCCACGCGCATCGACAAGTCTCCCTAATTCAGCATGATGATTACGGTGATAATGCTCCGGGATGCCCCGTAGCGTCAAGAACCTTTGCCAACTCGCACCGCTCCGATAAGGGACCTTCGGGGATGCCTCACCCGTACGGGAGGTATGTGTGAGCGCTACTGATGTGCAGGACTTCCTGTGGCGGTCGTGATCTCGCCACCGGCCAAGAGGCTGCTGCCGCTGGTGGTGCCCGCCCTGGTGGTGGGCATCGGCGCCGCCCTGATCCTGATGGCGCTGACCGAGGTGTCCACGCTCATCGAGCACGTGGTGTGGCGGCCGACCGCCTGGTGGTGGACGGTGGTCGTCCTCACCGTGGCCGGCGTGCTGACCGGGCTCGTGCTGTGGAAGGTGCCCGGGCACGCGGGCACTGACCCGGCGACCGAGTCGCTGGTCGCGCCGCCCGACCCGCTGCCCGTGCTGCCGAGCGTGGCGCTGGCGGCCATGATCACGCTGGCCGGTGGTGTCAGCCTGGGCCCGGAGAACCCGATCGTCGTGATCAACAACGGGCTCGCGGCCGGGCTCGGCGCACGTCTGCTGCCGAAACTGCCGGCGCCGCTGTGGGTGGGCATGGCCGTGGCGGGCACCGTCGGGGCGCTGTTCGGCACGCCGGTCGCGGCGGCGCTCATGCTGTCGGAGCTGCGGGCGGCAGAACCGGACATACCGCTGTGGGATCGGCTGTTCGGGCCGTTGGTGGCCGCCGCCGCCGGGTCGCTGACCATCAAGGCGCTCGGCGGCGAGGAACTCACGGTCGGGCTGCCCCCCTATCCCGGCTTCCATCTGCTCGACCTGGTGACGGGTTCGGCGGTCGCGGTCGTGGCCGTGCTGCTCGCGCTGGCGGGCGTGTACGTGTTCCCGCACGCGCACCGCTTCTTCCACGCCCTGCCCAACCCGGTGCTCATGGCCGGGCTCGGCGGGTTGGTGCTGGGCGTCCTGGGCGTGATCGGCGGACGGATCACCTTGTTCAAGGGGCTGGAGCAGGCCAAGGAGCTGGTCGCCGGCTCGCACGGGGCCGGACAGCTGGCCCTGATCGTCGTGGTGAAGCTGGTGGCCCTGATCGTGGCCGCCACCTCCGGGTTCCGCGGCGGGCGGATTTTCCCCGTCGTCTTCCTCGGGGTCGCGTTCGGGCTGCTGGCCCACGCGCTGGTGCCGGCGATCCCGCCCGCGCTCGGGGCCACGGCGGGTGTGCTCGGGTTCGTCCTGGTGGTCACCCAGCAGGGCTGGCTCAGCCTGTTCACCGCGGTGGCCGTCGTGGGCCAGATCGAGCTGCTGCCGCTGGCCATCATCATGATCCTGCCCGCCTGGTTGCTGGTCTCCGGCAAGCCGCCGATGCAGGTCGTCGTGGAGCACCCGCCTACCCGGGAAGGCGGACCTCCACCACGAGACCGCCCGCCGGACCAGGGCGAGCCGTGAGCTCGGCGTCGTGCGCCACCGCGATGGCCCGCACGATCGACAGCCCGAGCCCGTGGTGCCCGCCGTCACGCGCGGTCCGCTCGCTGTCCAGCCGCTCGAACGGCTCGAAGAGCCGCTCGACCTGATCCGCCGGGACCACGGGACCGGTGTTGGCCACCGACAGGAACGCCCGCCCCTCCCTGGTCCCGGTGCCGATCTCGACTCGGCCGCCCGGCAGGTTGTACTGCACGGCGTTGCCCACCAGGTTGGCCACCAGCCGCTCCACCAGCGCCTGATCGCCCGCGACGGACGCCGGGGAGAGGGAGGCCGAGATCCGTGGATCGGGATGCGCCAGCAGGACCCGCTCCACCAGCGCCCGCAGGTCGAACGGCTCCCTGCGCTCCAGTCCGCGCTCGCCGGCGGCCAGCGCCAGCAGCGCCTCCAGCCGCCGGTCCTGCTCCTTGCTGAGCGCCAGCAGCCGCTCGCAGGTCGCCCGGAGCGCTTCCGGCGTGGCGTCAGGATCGGTGAGCGTCTCCTCCAGCAGTGCCCGCTCCAGCGTCAGCGGGGTCCGCAGCTCGTGCGCGGCATTGGCGACGAAGTGCTTCTGCGCGTCGAAGGCCGCCTCCAGCCTGCCGAGCAGCCCGTCCACGGTGTCGGCGAGGTCCTTCACCTCGTCGTGCGGCGCCCGTACGGCCAGCCGTTCGTGCAGGTTGCGCGCGGAGATGTCGCGGACGGACGAGGCCATCGCGCGCATCGGACGAAGCGCCCGCCCGGCCACCAGCCAGCCCAGCGCCACCGAGACGATCACCATGACGGTCAGCGCGATCCCCGACTGCGTCACCAGCTCGTGCAGCACCGCCTCGCGCAGCCGCGCGGCCTCGGCCTGCAGCCGCTGCGCGACGCCGGGCAGCGCGGGCACCTCGCGGTGGAAGGTGTCGCCGGGATCCCCCAGCCCGGCGGGCGTGTCGACGCCGAACAGCACCTGCCCGGCCGACCGGCTCACCAGCAGGTACGTGATGCCCAGCAGCACCGCGCCGGAGGCGGCGAACACGGCGCTGTAGAGCGCGGTCAGGCGCAGGCGGATGCTGCGGCGCATCAGATGCGGTAGCCGCTGCGCGGCACGGTCTCGATCAGCGGCGGCTCGCCCAGCTTGGCCCGCAGCCGGTTGACCGTCGCCTTGACCGTCGTGGTGAACGGGTCGGCCGCCTCGTCCCACACCCGTTCGAGCAGCTCCTCGGCCGGCACCGCCCGCCCCCGCGCGGCCAGCAGGTACTCCAGTACGGCCAGCTCCTTCGGCGTCAGCGCCAGCCGCATCCCGGCCCGGGTGGCGGAGCGTTGCGCCGGATCCAGCCGCAGATCGCCGTGGACCAGCACGGGCGGCTGGGCGGGCTGCGAGCGCCTGCCCAGCGCCCGGATCCTGGCCACCAGCTCGGCGTAGGCGAACGGCTTGGCCAGGTAGTCGTCGGCGCCGAGGCTGAGCCCCTCGACCCGCTCGGCCAGCGTGCCCGACGCGGTCAGCATCAGCACCCGGGTACGCGGGGCGTGCTCGACCAGGTGGCCGCAGACCTCGTCGCCGTGCACGCCGGGCAGGTCACGGTCCAGCACCACGACGTCGTAGTCCATGAGCGAGGCCCGGTCGAGCGCGGCCCGGCCGTCGCCCGCCAGGTCGACCGCCATCCCCTCCCTGCGCAGCACCCTGGCCACCGACTGGGCCAGCTCCAGGTGATCCTCGACCACCAGCACCCTCATGGTTGACGAGGATATGCCGGGCACCGGTCACACCCCGGTCACACAACCCCGGACCTGGACGTGACCCCCGGATCCGTAGAAACAGCCCCATGAACCTGATGCGAACGCTCGCGGCCGTCGCGATCCTGGCCACGGCCTGCGGCACGACGGACGCCGGAAAACCCGGGGGCGGAGAAGACCCGCAGGTCAAGTACGCCCAGTGCATGCGCACCAACGGCGTGGCCGGCTTCCCCGACCCGGTCAACGGCCGCCTGGAGATCCACTACGGCAAGGACGGCGTCGATCCCGACTCTCCGCAGTTCAAGGCCGCCCAGCAGGCCTGCAAGTCGCTGGCCCCCGCCGGGACCCAGCAGGGACCGGCCGACAACCAGCAGGTCAAGCAGCTGCTGAAGTTCGCCGCCTGCATGCGCGAGCACGGCGTGAAGGACTTCCCCGACCCCAAGGACGGCAACCTGCTCATCGACGGCGTCGACCCGAACACGCCGCAGTTCAAGGCCGCGATGACGGCCTGCAAGCAGTACATGCCGGGCGGCGGCCCGTGAAGGCCCTGCTCGTCGTGCTGATCGTGGTGATCGCGGGGGCCGTCGCGGTCGTCGTCGCCGACCCGTTCCGTGCCAGGGCCAGGCCGCAGCCGGTGGCGAGCGGGCAGACCGCGCTGGCCGCCGTGCGCAAGGGGCGGCTGTCATCGCAGGTCAACCAGACCGGCACGCTGTCCTACGCCGCGCCACGGTCCGTGGTGAACCGGGCCTCCGGTATCTACACCAGGCTGCCGGAACCAGGGCAGGAGATCGGCTGCGGGAAGCCGCTCTACCGGGTCGGAAACACCCCGGTCGTGCTGCTGTGCGGTACGGCTCCGCCGTACCGGGATCTGTCGGAAGGAGACAGCGGAGGGGACGTGCGGCAGCTCAACCGCGCGCTGCTGGGGAGCTCGTCCGGCTACTTCGGGTGGCGGACGCGCAGGGCCGTACGGAGGCTGCAGGACCGGGTCGGCGCCGAGGTGACGGGGGAGCTGGAGCTGGGCTCGACCGTGATCATGCCGGGGCCGCTGCGGATCGGCACAGTGAGCGTGAAGCTCGGCATGACCGCCGTGCCAGGCACGCCTCTCGCGGAGGCGACCTCGACAGGGCGGCAGGTCACCGCGAACCTCAACCCCGCGCAGCAGGCCGAGGTCCGGGCAGGCGACAAGGTGCGGATCACGCTGCCGTCCGGCCGCATCACGCCGGGCACGGTCAGCAGGATCGGGACGGTGGCCGCCTCCACCTCGACCGTGCCCGTGTACATCGCGTTGCGGAGGCCACGGGACGCCCGGGCGCTCGATCACGCGCCGGTGCAGCTGCAGATCACCACCGGCGGGGTGCAGAACGCGCTCATCGTGCCGGTGACCGCGCTGGTGGTGCGGGCGGGCGGCGGGTACGCGGTGGAGACCGAGGACCACCGGCTCGTCCCCGTCAGGCTGGGGCTCTTCGACGACGCCGACGGGCTGGTCCAGGTGCTCGGGGACCTCGCCCCAGGGCAGCACGTGGTGGTGCCGGCGACATGACCACGGTTCTTGAGCTGGAGCAGGTGACCAAGATCTACGGGCTGGTGGCCGCGCTGCGCGGGGTGAGCTTCTCCGTCGAGGAGGGCGAGCTGGTCGCGATCGTGGGCCCGTCAGGGTCGGGCAAGACCACGCTGCTGCACGTGATGGGCACGCTGGAGCGGCCGAGCGGCGGCACCGTGCGGATCGGCGGCGTCGACGCGGCCGGGCTGGACGACCGTGCCCTGGCCGGGCTGCGGGCCAGGCGGATCGGCTTCGTCTTCCAGCAGTTCTTCCTGGCCGAGCACGCGACCGTGCTGGAGAACGTGGCCGACGGGCTGCTGTACTCCGGAGTCCACGTCAAGGAGCGGCGGGCGCGGGCCGCCGAGGCGCTGGAGCAGGTGGGGCTGGCCGATCGTTCGAGCTTCCGGCCGGGGAAGCTGTCGGGTGGGCAGCGGCAGCGGGTGGCGATCGCCAGGGCGCTGGTGGGCAGGCCGGCGATCGTGCTGGCCGACGAGCCGACCGGCAATCTCGACAGCGAGACCGGCGCCTCGATCATGCGGCTGCTGCACGAGCTGAACGCGGGCGGCGCCACCATCATCATGATCACCCACGATGCCGGGCTGGCCGCCGGGCTGCCCAGGCAGGTGCACGTGCTCGACGGAAGGATCGTGCGGTCATGAGGCTCGCGGATCACGCCCGGGTGGCCGGCGTCGGATTGCGGGCACGGCCGCTGCGGTCCTCGCTGTCCGCGCTGGGCATCGCGATCGGGGTGGCGGCCATCGTGGCCGTGCTCGGGCTGTCGTCCTCCTCGCAGGCGGGGCTGCTGGCCGAGATCGACCGGCTGGGCACCAACCTGCTGACCGCGAGCACCGGCCGTACGCTCACCGGCGAGGACGCCGAGTTGCCCGCCGCCGCGCCCGCGCGGGTCTCCCGGGTGGAGGCCGTCGAGCAGGTGGCCGACACGGGCGCGATCGGCTCGGCCAAGGTCTACCGCAGCCCGCTGATCCCCGTCGCCAACACCAACGCGCTGCAGGTCAGGGCCGTCAGCCTGAACCTGCCGCCGGTCGTGGCCACCTCCGTGGCGCAGGGCCGCTGGCTCAATCCCGCCACGGCCACCCAGCCGGTCGCGGTGCTGGGTTCGCTCGCGGCCGAGCGGCTGGGGATCGCGCGCGTCCACCCGGGACAGCGGGTCTGGCTGGGCGGCCAATGGTTCTACGTCGCCGGGATCCTGCGGCCCGCCACGCTCGCGCCGGAGATCGACGCGAGCGTGCTGATCGGCTACCCGGCGGCGCGCCGGTACTTCACCCACGCGCCGCCGACCACGATCTACGTGCGGTCGGACACCAGCCGGGTGCGGCAGGTGCAGGAACTGCTCGCGCGGGCGGTCAACCCCGAGTCGCCGAACGAGGTCGACGTCAGCCGCCCCTCGGCCGCCCTGACCGCGCGCGCAGCGGCCAGCGGCGCCTTCAACAGCCTCTTCCTCGGGCTCGGCGCCGTGGCGCTGGTCGTGGGCGCGGTCGGCGTGGCCAACATCATGATCATCTCGGTGCTCGAGCGGCGCTCGGAGATCGGCCTGAGGCGCGCGCTCGGCGCCACCCGCGGCCAGATCCGCACGCAGTTCCTCGCAGAGGCGATCGTGCTCGCCCTGCTCGGCGGTACGGCGGGCGTCGCCGCAGGCGTGCTGGCCACCATCGGCTACGCCACCGCCAAACAGTGGGACGTCATCGTTCCCGCGCAGGCGTGGGCGGGCGGCATCGCCGCAGCCGTCCTGATAGGCGCGGTCGCCGGGCTGCTGCCCGCGATCAGGGCGGCACGGATGTCGCCCACCGAGGCGCTACGGACGGTATGACTGCCGGACCTCGTAGTGCTTCATCTCGTCGATCTGGTCGAAGAACGGCCTGACCGCCTGGAAGAACTCACCGAAGCGAGGGCTGCGGCGGAAACCCTGCTCGTGGCCCTCCACGGAGTCCCACTCGATGCGCACCACGAAGTGCTCCGGCTCCTCCACGCCCCGGGAGATCTCATAGGCCAGGCAGTGCTCGTCGCCGTCCAGCACGGCGGAGGCCGCCTTGTAGGCCTGTTCGAACTCCGCGGCGCGGTCCGCGGGCACGGTGTAACGGATGTATTCGACGACCACGATGGGTCACCTTTCCTGAGGGATCGATTTCCAATACAATACAGGTGTGGATGCTAATGCGCGTAAGGGTCGCGCCAGGGACTCCGCGATCGACGCCCGGATCCTCGACGTGGTGAGCCGCCACCTGTCCATGTACGGCTACGTCGGCGTCTCCCTCGCCGCGGTCGCCGAGGAGGCGGGCACCACCCGCCAGGCCCTCTACCGCCGCTGGCCAGGCAAGGCCGAGCTCGCCGCCGCCGCGGTCGCCGCCATGGAGGACAAACGCCAGGCCGAGCCCGCCGACGACCCCTTCACCGCGCTGGTCGCCGAGCTCACGGACTTCCAGCAGGGCGTCTCCCGGCCCGGCCGGTTGTCGCTGGTCGGCACCATGCTCCAGGACACCACCGACCCCGACGTCCTCGCGCGCTACCGCGCCCGCGTCATCGCCCCGCGGCGCCGTCGCCTGCTCGCGATCCTCGAACACGCCCGCCGGCTGGGCCGCATCTCCCCGGACGCGGACCTGGAGGTGGCGCTCACCATGTGCACGGGCGCCTGGTACGGCCGCGCCCTCGCCGGCGCCGACGTCCCACCCCACTGGCCGGAACGCACCGCCACCCTCATCTGGCGCGCCCTCGGCGGCGACGTCCCCCCCGGCGTATCAGACCTCCGCTGACCCTCTCCGCACCTCGTGCGGAGGTGCACACCGAGCCCCGGGTACGGCGTGCCGGTGCCCCCGGATCATGACAGCGCCTTGACCGGACCCCTGGAGCCAGGGTGACGCAGCGCCGTTGCGGCGGGTGAGTGGCATCGACTCGCCGGGAGCGCCGGGCGCGGGTCCTCGGCGAATGGCGGCGGGCGGCCGGTGGGGCGGCCTGCCGTACCAGCTTGATTTCCTGACAAATATCCCCACCAGTAGCCTCATCCGGTGCGCATCATTGACGACCGGTTCGAGCTGGTCGAGAGGCTCGGGAGCGGCGGGATGGGGCTCGTGTGGCGGGCCCGCGACCTCGCGTTGCACCGCGAGGTCGCGATCAAGGAGGTGCGTCCGCCCGACTCGGCCGACGTGGCGGAGGAGATCCGGGGTCGGGTGCTGCGCGAGGCGCAGGCTCTGGCCCGGCTGAACCACCCGCACGTGGTGACGATCCATCACATCGTGGAAGACCGGTTCCCGTGGATCGTCATGGAGCTGGTGCAGGGCGGTTCGCTGCAGGACCGCCTTGCCCACGGGCCGCTGCCGCCGCACGAGGTGGCCAGGCTGGGCAGAGAGGTGCTGTCGGCGCTGCGGGCCGCGCACTCCGTGGGCATCCTGCACCGCGACGTGAAGCCGGCCAACGTGCTGCTGCGTCCGGACGGGTCGTCGGTGCTGACGGACTTCGGGATCGCGGCGGTGCGGGAGACGCCGAACCTGACGGCGACGGGATCGTTCATCGGGTCGCCGGAGTACATGGCGCCCGAGCGGGTCAATGGCTACGAGGGCAACCCCGCCTCCGACCTGTGGTCGCTGGGGATGCTGCTGTACGTCGCGGTGGAGGGCCGCCACCCGATGCGCCGGCAGACCGTGATGGCGACGCTGGCCGCGGTGCTGCAGGGCGAGATCCCGCAGCCGGAGCGGGCGGGACCGCTGGCGCCGGTGCTGGCCGCGCTGCTGCGGCGCGACCCGGCCGCGCGGCCCGATCCCGACAGCCTGGACCGGATGCTCGCCGGGGGGTTGACGGGCTCGATGACCATGCCGATGCGGCCGCGCCCGAAGCGCGGGCTGGCGGTCGGGGTGACCACGGCGGTCGTGGCGGCGGTCGTGGCACTGGGGGTGGTCGGGTGGAACCTCATCCCGCGCACGCAGATCCAGGACCCCGGCACGACCTTCACGCCGCCGGCGAGCTCGCTCCCCAAGAAGTCGGCGACGACCGAGCCGTCAGACGAGCCGACACAGCAGGCGCAGCAGGTCAACCTGCACACGGCCGCGGGGATGCAGGTCCTGATGGCTCAGGTGAAGCGGCTCACCGGCGGCACCAAGGTCGTCAGCCTGGCCGCCTATCCCACCTACGCCTCCTTCAACGCGCCGGTCAAGACCGACAAGGAGGTCTACGACACCTACTTCTTCAGGGACGGCACGGCCGGCAAGCAGAGCAAGGGCAGCAAGATCGACAACCCTCCGGTGGACCTGGCCAGGTTCGACTGGAACAGGCTGCCCGCGCTGTTCCGCAAGGCCGACAGGGTGCTCGGCGTGCGCAAGCCCACCACGCACTATCTGGTCATCGATCCCGGGTTCGCCTCGCTGTTCGGTAACAGCCCATTCATGATGATCTACGTGGGAGACGACTACCGCACGGCCTACCTCGTCGCGGACGCGCACGGCAGGGTGATCAAGACCTATCCGGCCTAGGGCGAAGCAGTCGCCGTTTGGCCGCCTGAGACGGGGTAGAGGGTGTGGCGCCGAGGCAAGACAAAGCGATCGAAGGGAGGAGCCCCCATGGAGCTCTGGAACTATCGACCCGACGTCTATGACCGGAGCCAGCCGCTGGACCTGGCGGGGTACCACGTGCGTGCCGCCGACGGGCGGATCGGGACGGTGGACGAGGCGACGTACGAGACTGGCGAGAGCTATCTCGTCGTGGACACCGGACCGTGGATCTTCGGTAAGAAGGTCATGCTGCCCGCGTCGGCGATCACCCAGATCGACCCGGGCGAACGCGAGGTCCACGTCTCCCGCACCAAGCAGGAGATCAAGGACGCGCCCGAGTTCGACGAGGGCACGTTCAAGGAACCCGAATACCGGACGCGGCTGGCGGACTACTACGGCCGCTTCACGGTCTAGCAGCTGAAACCGGGCCGCGCTCCCTCACGGGGGCGCGGCCCTCTTCGAGTTCGCGGGCCGCGGCCTCGAGCTGCTCGATCATCGCCGTGGCGGCGGGCAGCCGGTAGGTGCCCGCGGGGGTGGCCGTCATGACGGTCCTGGTCAGCGACCTCTCGCTGAGCGGGCGCACGACCAGGTCGGGGCCCGTCGCGGACAGGGTGAGGAAGGGCGCGAGGGCGACGCCGAGCCCGGCGGCCACCAGGCCGCGGACGGTCATCTGGTCGTCGGTTCTGAAGGCGATCCTGGGTTCGAAGCCCGCCTCCCTGCAGGCCCGCGGGAGGACGTCCATGGTCGAGCCGTGGTGCACGCCTTGGATCCAGCGTTCCTCGGCCAGGTCGCGCAGGCGGATCCGGCGCCGCGAGGCCAGGCGGTGGCCGGGCGGGAGGGCGATGTGGAGGGGATCGGTCATCAGGGGGATGACCTCGACGCCGTCCGGGACCTCCATGGGGACGACGGGGAACTCGTAGACCAGCGCCAGGTCCAGCTCGTGGGCCAGCACCGCGGCCATCGCCTCGTCCCTGTCGGCCTCGACGAGCTCGACCTCCACCCGGGGGTGCGCGCGCACGAACGCCCGTACGGCCTGCGGCATGAGCGTGGCGTTGGCCGTGGTGAACGAGCCGAACCTGAGCCGCCCGCCGTCCGCCGCGGAGATCGCGGCCAGGGTGGTCTCGGCGGCGCGCAGCTCGGCCAGGATCCGCTCGGCATGCCGTACCAGAGCTCTGCCCGCCTCGGTCAGGCGCACGCCGCGGGCGTGCCGCTCGAGCAGGCGCGTGCCGGCCTCCCGCTCCAGGACGGAGATCTGCTGTGACAGCGCGGAGGTCGTGTAGGACAGCGCGGCGGCGGCGTGGGTGAGCGAGCCATGCCGGGCGACCTCGTGCAGCACCCGGAGCCTGGAGACGTCGAGCATACGGCAACGCTAAAGCCTGCCTTAAGTAGGTGTCGATTGTGCTTAACGCTCGTGGTTCCTAGATTGGCCTTGGATCACAAGAAAGCCGAGGTCAACGGCATGCGATTCGGCACACCCTACGAAGAGGTCTACCTCGACGACGCCTTCGTCCCGGAGAAGGAGGCGCGGCTCAGCGTGCTGGCCAACGTCGTCTCCTACGGGACCGGCACGTTCGAGGGCATCAGGGCCGGCTGGAACGCCGGTCACGGGGAGCTCTACCTGCTCGAGGCGCTCGCCCACTACGAGCGGCTGGCCCGCTCGGCCCGCATCCTCGGGCTGGCGCTCGGCCACGGCCCGGAGCGGCTGGTGGAGGTGACCGCGGAGCTGCTGCGCCGCAACCAGGTGCGCGGCGACGCCTACGTGCGCCCGCTGTTGCTCCAGGCGGGCGAGCAGCTCGGCGTGCGGATGCACGACTCGGGCCTACGGCTGTGCGTCGCGGCCACCCCGATGCCCGGCGACTACATCGACCAGCGCGGCGTGCGCTGCATGGTCAGCTCGTGGCGCCGGACCCCGGACGCCACGATGCCCAACAGAGCCAAGGTGATCGGCGGTTACGTGGGCCCCGCCCTGGCCAAGACCGAGGCCATCCGAGCGGGCTACGACGAGGCCATCATGCTGACCGCCGACGGCTACGTGGCCGAGGCCACCACGTCCAACATCCTGCTCAGGTACGGCGAGCAGTGGATCACCCCGGCACCAGCCGACGACATCCTGGCCGGGATCACCCGCGGCCAGGTCATGCGGCTGCTGCTGGAGGAGCACGGCATGGAGACCATGGAGCGGCGCGTCCAGCGGTCCGAGCTGTACTCCTGCGACGAGGCCCTGCTGTGCGGCACGGCCGCGCTGGTCGCGCCGATCGTCGAGGTCGACGGTCGGCCGGTGGGTGACGGGGAGGCGGGTGCGGTGACGCTCGCCGTACAGGACGCGCTGCGGGCGATCTCGTGCCGCCGGGACGGGCGGCACCCGGAATGGACCACCCCTGTGTACGGAGGACGGTAATGCTGCGCAAGCTCGAGGACATCCAGCCCACCCGGATCTGGAACGACGTGCTGGCCCGCGTCGTGCACGGCGAGAAGCTCACACTGTCGGTGGTGGAGATCCCGCCCGGCGGCGTGGTGCCCGAGCACCATCACCCCAACGAGCAGCTGGGGCTGTGCCTGCAGGGCAGCCTGACCTTCCGGGTAGGCGACGACAGGCGCGAGCTCGGGCCCGGCGGCACGTGGCGGATCCTGGCCGAGGTGCCGCACGAGGTGGAGGCGGGACCGCACGGTGCGGTGGTGGTGGAGGCGTTCGCCCCGATCCGCGACGACTGGAACGGGCTCGAGCTCGCCCCGCACGCACCGCCGCGCTGGCCGTCACCAGGTGACCGGTAGCCGGTACACGCCGTAGACGTCCAGGCCGTGGCGCATCGGCACCTCCTCGGCCGGCACCGCCAGCCGTAGTGCCGGAAAGCGCCGCAGCAGCGCGGGGAAGGCCACCCGCATCTCGACGCGGGCCAGCTGCTGGCCCAGGCACTGGTGGATGCCGTGGCCGAAGCCCAGGTGGCCGGTGGCCTGGCGGCGCAGGTCGAGCCGGTCGGGGTCGGGGAACCTGCCGGGGTCGCGGTTGGCGGCCTGGGCGGAGATCGCCACGGTCTCCCCGGCCTTGATCAGGTGGCCGTCGAGCTCGACGTCCTCCAGCGCCGAGCGGGCGCCGGTGTGGGCGATCGTCAGGTACCGCAGCAGCTCCTCGACGGCCTGCTCGGCCAGCTCGGGGTCCGAGCGCAGCGCGGCCACCTGGTCGGGGTGCTGGAGCAGGGCGAACGTGCCCAGCGCGAGCAGGTTGGTGGTGGTGTCGAGCCCGGCGCCGAGCAGGAAGCTACCGACCCCGGCCAGCTCCTCGTCGGTGAGGTCGGTCGTGGTCAGGTCGCTGAGCAGGTCGTCGGTCGGCTCGGCGCGCTTGGCCTCGACCAGCTCGCGGACGTAGGCCTGGATCGCGGTGTAGGCGGCGAACTGCTCCTCATGGTTGGCGTCCGCCCCGCTGAGGGCCACGGTGTGGCGGTGGAAGGTGTCGCGCTCGGCGTACGGCACGCCGAGCAGCTCGCAGATCATCAGCGCGGGAATGGGCTGCGCGAAGGCCTGGACCAGGTCGACGGGGCCGCCGTGGCGCTCCATCGCGTCCAGGTGCTCGGCGGTGATCTGCTCGACCCGTTCGGTGAGCAGGCTCATCCTGCGGACGGTGAACTTGCCGGTGAGCAGCTTGCGGAAGCGGGTGTGCTCGGGAGCGTCCATGCCGGTCATGTCGCCCACCGGGGCGGGCGGCATCTCGCCGAGGTCGGCCAGCGGGTAGTGCATGAGCTCGTACCTGGAGCTGAAGCGCCGGTCCGCCAGCACCGCGCGGGCCAGGGTGTGCCCGGTCACCAGCCAGCCCTCGTGCCTGTCGGGGAAGGTCATCCGCGTGATCGGCGGGAAGTCGCGCAGCTCGGCGGGCGGGTCGAAGGGGCATCCGGCGGGACGCTCCGTGGGCAGCTTCACCATGTCGGCATTCCTCTCAAGCGTACGTGGTTCTCGTGTGCGAACAGCGTACGCGTGAGGATTATCGTGCGCAAGTGCGCACGATGTTCGCTCACATGAGCGCTCCGGCCAGCAGCATGCGCAGCGCGGCGAACGCCTCGTCGAGGTCGATCTTGCCGGGGGACAGCCGCCACTGCTGGTGGATGCCGATCAGGGCGCCCATGATCGCGACGGACAGCGCGCTCGCCGTGACGCCCTCGGGCAGCGGGTGTCGCTCCGCCCACACCCTGATGCGCTCGCGCAGGGTGTCCTGGATAGCCACATAGCGGTCGTGGATCGGCGAGTCCGGCTCCAGCGCCTCCACCAGCAGCGTGACGAAGAGTTTGGAGATGGGGAGCCGCAGATAGCTGATCGCCCCGTCGAGCAGCTGGTCCAGCCCGGCCGCATCCTCGTGCATCTGGTCGTTCAGCTGCTCGACCGAATGCTCGAGCACGGCCACCAGCAGCCCCTCCTTGCTGCCGAAGTGCCAGGGGATCGACCCCCTGCTGATCTGTGACCGCTCGGCCACGTCCGCGAACGTGGTCTGCCGGTATCCCTTCTCGGCGAACAGCTCCGCGGCCGCGGCCAGGATCAGCTCCCGGCTCTCGCGGCTGGTCTGCTCTCGTCTCGCACCCATGCCGAATCTCCTATGTCCATCGCCATCTTATATGTTGGCCAACACAGAGACTTCTCTCTTCTGGAGGTGTCATGCGTTGGGTCACCTATGCCTCGGTCAACGGAGACCGGGTCGGAATCCTCAACCGCGACCGGATCCACGCCCTGCCCGCCGGTGAATCCCTGCTCGGCCTGCTGTCGGCCGGCACGCTCGCCGAAGCGGGCGCCCGGGCGCTGGCCGAGCCCGCCGAGATCGTCCCCCTGTCCGCGGCCACGCTGCGCGCCCCGCTGCCCGAGCCGCCGTCCATGCGCGACTGCCTGTGCTTCCTGGACCACATGCGCAACTGCCTGCGCGCCGGCGGAGGCTCGGGCGAGCTGGACGACGTCTGGTACCAGATTCCCGCCTTCTACTTCGCCGCTCCCTCCTCGGTCATCGGCCCCCACGACGACGTGCACATCGCTCCAGGAAGCGCCTGGTTCGACTTCGAGCTGGAGATCGCCGCCGTCATCGGCGAGGGCGGCCGGGACCTGAGCCCCGAGGAAGCCGAGCGGCACATCGCCGGATACATGATCTACTGCGACTGGAGCGCCCGCGACCTGCAGCTCCTGGAAGGCCAGCTCAAGATCGGGCAGGCCAAGGGCAAGGACTGCGCGACCACGCTCGGGCCCTGGCTGGTCACTCCCGACGAGCTGAATCTTCCGCTGCGGGTCGAGGCCAAGGTCAACGGCCGGCTGATCGGCTCCGGCAGCACCGCGGCCATGGACTGGTCCTTCGGCGAGGCCATCTCCTACGCCTCGCGCGGCGTCGACCTGCGTCCCGGCGACGTCGTCGCCTCCGGCACCGTGCCCGGGTGCTGCCTCATCGAGCACCTCAGCCTCGCCGACCCGTCGACGTTCCCCGGCTGGCTGCACGACGGCGACGTCGTCACGCTGAGCGTCACGGGTCTGGGCGAGGTACGGCAGGCCGTACGCGCCTCCGCCCCGCCCCTGCCGCTCGAAGCCCGCCCGCGTCCCGACGCCAAGCCCCGGCCGCAGCGGGTGAACCGGGCACGGGCGGCCGTGCCGTACACCAGGGGACTGCACGAGGTCGGCGACCGGGTGTGGGCGTGGCTGCTGCCCGACGGCGGCTACGGGATGAGCAACGCCGGGCTGGTCGCGGGCCACGGGGCGTCGCTGCTGGTCGACACCCTCTACGACCTGCCGCTCACCACCGAGATGCTGGCCGCGATGAGCGGCATCACCGCGGCGAACCCGCTCACGCACGCCGTCCTGACCCACGCCAACGGCGACCACACCCACGGCGGGCAGCTGCTCGGCCAGGACGTGCGAGTGGTGGCCGCCGAGGGCACCGCGCGGGAGATGCGCACCGAGATCCCGCCGGAGATGACCCGGATGCTGCAGGTGGCGGACCTGGGGCCGGTCATGTCGCCCTACCTGCGCGAGCGCTTCGCCGCCTTCGACTTCAGCGGCATCACGCTGCGCACCCCCGACGAGACCTTCCAGGGGCGGCTCACGCTGGACGTCGGCGGGCGCGAGGTGCACGTCTTCGACCTGGGGCCCGCGCACACCGAGGCCGACTCGGTGGTGCACGTGCCCGACGCCGGCGTGCTGTTCGCCGGGGACCTGCTGTTCATCGGGTGCACCCCGATCGTGTGGGCGGGGCCGATCGCCGGCTGGATCGACGCCTGCGACCGCATGCTCGCCCTGGACCCGGCGGTCGTCGTGCCCGGGCACGGGCCGGTCACCGACCAGGACGGCATCCGCGACGTGCGCGGCTACCTGTCCTACGTCAGCGAGCAGGCCGAGGCGGCGCATGCCAAGGGGCTGGACTTCAAGGAGGCCGCCTTCGGCATCGACCTGGGCGAGTACGCCACCTGGCTGGACGCCGAGCGTGTGGTGGTCAACCTCTACCAGCGCTACCGGGAGCTGGACCCCGGCCGGCCCGCGGTCGACCGGATCCCCCTGATGGCGCTCATGGCCGAGTGGGCGGCCCGCCGCTGACGCGGGCACGCAGCCTGGCCACCACCTTCGGCCCGAAACCGCCGATCAGCGGCTCCACCACCGGACCCAGGATCCCCATCCCGGGAAACCGGAAGGCGCCGAGGAAGGCGAAGCGCGTGCGATCCCCGTCCGCGACGGCTGCCATCCCGCCGAGCAGGAACCGGCTCTGCATGACGCACCAGCCGGGACTCAGCACGATGTCGAAGCGGGCACGCAGGCCGACGTATCCACGCGCGCGAGCCTCCAGTCGCTCGCCGTGCTCGGCGGTGATCTGGAGCGAGCGCACGTCCGGCAACAGCTCGGGCAGCTCTCGCTCCAGATCGGCGGCCACCGCCCACACCGCGTCGAAGGGGGCGTCCACCACCTCCTCCACGAACAGCGCGCTCGGCTGGGCCGCCGCCAGGACGCGCAGCCGGGCGACGTTGTCAACCTCGGCGATCGGCCAGGTCATCGTTCCCACTCCTTCCTGAAGCGCCGCCGGGCCCGGAACAGCCGGGACTTCACGGTGCCCGCGGGCACCGCCAGCAGCGCGCCGATGCTCTCCTCGTCCAGCCCCTCCAGATCGCGCAGCACCAGTACACAGCGGTGCTCGGGCGAGAGGCGTTCGAGCACGTCACGCACGTCGGCCGACAGCTGCGGATCGCCGCGGTCGGGCACCTCGTGCAGCTCGGCGGGCCTGGCCCGGCCCGCCTTGCGCGCCACCTTCACCGCCTCCCGCACGGTGATCGCCCGGGCCCAGCCGAACAGCGCGGCGGGCTCCTTGAGCTGCTTGAGGTTGGTGAAGATGGCGATCAGCGCCTCCTGGGCCGCGTCCTGCCCGTCGTCCAGCGCGATCGGGCCCGCCAGCCGCCCCACATAGGGGGCCAGTACGGCCAGCAGCTCCTGCATGGCCAGCGCGTCGCCACGCTGGGCGGTGCGCACCAGCGCGGCGACGTCCGGTTCGGTTGCCACGTAGACCATTAGAGATCGCGCAGGAAAGGGACCAGCGTCCGGGTCAGCTCGTTGCCGTCGGGCGCGGCGAACAGCGGATCCAGGTGGTTCATCGTCCTGTCAGCCGCGTAGGTGGCGCGCGGGATCCGCGAGTGCTCGACCACCCAGCGGGCCGCGGTCAGCTCGGTGCCCTTGTCGAGCCCGGTCTCGAAGGCGTACAGCGGCACGTTCACCTCGCGGGTGTGCCACATCCGCAGGCCGAGCAGCTTGGCGGACTCGGTGTCGGCGTACGGGTCGACGGCGTCCAGGTCGATGCTGAGCCGCTTGGGCCAGTACCACTCGAACGTGGCCGGCTTCGGACCCGCCATCGCCTCCGCGACCCGCGACAGCGGGGTCATCCCGTCGTCGATCCAGTCGCCGTCCTCGCCCAGCCGCCCGGACACCACGGCCAGCGCGGGAGACGTGCCCGGCGCCGCCTGGACCAGCCAGCCCAGCAGGCCCGCGTTCGTCACCGGGCGCGGCGGGCGCAGCTTCTCGGGCAGCCTGTTCACCAGCGCCGACGGCTCGTGCGGGGCGCGGTGCGCGTACCAGGCGATCAGCTGGTACCAGATGGCCGCAGACTCGGGCTTGGCGCCCAGCCCGGTGCCCAGCGACAGGTACGTCTCGAACGGCTCGCCCTTGTCCAGCTCGGCCAGGCGGGCCTTGATCTCCTCCGGCGAGTTGTGGATCTCGCCGCCCTCGCCCGCGAACGCGCCGTGCACGCCGCCGTCGATCAGCACCAGCCCGTCCAGGTCCTGGTATCCGGGCCTGCCGTGGAAGTCCCACGCGGCGTAGGCCAGGGCGGTCGTCGCGCCCCAGGAGTGTCCGCCGAGCACGACCTGCCGCCTGCCATGATCGGAGGCCTTCAACACCACCGCGCGCAGGTCGTCCAGCGTCTCGCGCAGCCCCGGCCCCTTTTCCGGATTTTTCGGGCTTTGGTAGCGGCCGTCCAGGTAGTAGGTGGCCGGGTCCTTGGTCCGGAAACCGGTGAAGTCGGCCAGCCGCTGCTCCCTGCGGTCCACCGCCCACACCTGCGTGCTAGGAGTCCTGGCCGCCAGGTCCCTGGCCAGCTCGCGGAACCCATTGGCCGCGCCGTACCAGCCGGAGACCAGCACCACCACCTTCCTGGCCGCGGGATCGCCCACCTTCAGCACGTGCGCGTCATCGATCGAGACGTACGGCTCGGCCGTGCGGGCGGCGTGGGCCGCCGGCGCGACCCCGAACGCCAGCACCCCGGCGACGGCGGCGGCGAGCAGCTTCTTGGTCATCAGGAACCTCCCTTGTGTCGCCAGGAAGAGCACCCGACACTCTCGAAGGTTCCTGTGATTCAGCTCACAGCCGTGTGCCTGCCCGGCGCGCTTTTCGGCCGGCCACCTCTTCTGGCGAGTACGGCGTGCCGTAGCAGCGTGACGGCCAGGGCGATCAGCCAGGCGGCGACCATCACGCGGCCCGTGTCGTCGATGACCCCTCTTACCGCGGGGATTTGAAGCAGGTCGGCCCTCTTGACGGCCCAGAGCACGGCGTGGAGGCCCACCAGCGCGCCCGCCACGGCTCCCACGACGGAGGCGATCCTGCCCGCCGGCCACGTCAGGATCCCGGCCACGAAGATCACCAGGCCTACCAGGGCCAGAGCCGGTATGCCGATCCGAAGCGAGAGGTCCATCCAGTTCCAGGCCACATAGGCGAGGGCCGGGGGAGCCAGGAGCGCCATGGTGATCGCCGCGGGCCGCCGTATCGGCCACAGGGCCGTGACGAGCGCGAGAACGGTGATGGCGAGGATCGCGTCGCGCAGGTACTGCGTCGTGCTCCAGGCGCTGGACTGCGGCCAGCTGTCCCGGAACATGATGTTCGCGCCCGTCTGCACCAGCGCGACGATCCCCGCCAGCACGGCGAACGCCAGCCCGACCCCCGCGGTGCCCACGATGGATCCTGCTTCGTCCCGCGGTGCTGCAGGGGGCGCTATGTGGGCCGTTTGCGTTCCCATCAGCCGCCGGGTCTGTGCCACTGGAACGTCTCCCGTGACCGTGGCCAGCAGGTCGGCGGCCGTCGGACGGGCGGCCGGGTTCTTGGTCAGGCACGCGGCCAGCAGCGGGCGGAGGTTCTCCGGCACGCCGGTCAGGTCGGGTTCGTTGGTGAGGATGGAGTGCATGAGCGCGGGCATCGTCTCGCCGCGGAACGCCTGCCGTCCCGTCGCCGCGAAGACCATCGTGCTGGCCCAGCTGAACATGTCCGCCGCGGCCGTCACGGTGCCGCCCTCGAACTGCTCCGGCGCCATGTACGCGGGCGTGCCCATCACCGTGCTGGTCGCCGTGTGCTCCAGCGCCCTGGCGATCCCGAAGTCGATCACCACGGGCCCCTCGGGACCCATGATCACGTTGTTCGGCTTGAAGTCGCGGTGCACGACCCCCGCCCGGTGGATCGCCGCCAGCGCGGTCAGCGTCGCCACCGCCAGCCGCTCCAGCCCGCTCCCCGACCGCGGCCCTTCGTTCTTCACCAGCAGGTCGAGCGACGGCCCCGGGATGTGCTCACTGACGATGTACGGCCTGCCCTCCCGCACACCCACGTCCAGCACCCTGGCGGTACAGAAGGCCGCCACCCGCCGCGCCGCATCGGCCTCCCGCAGAAACCGCCGATGCGCGTCCGGGTCCGCGGCATGCAACACCTTGATCGCGACCCGCCCGCCGCCGGCGTGTTCCCCCAGGTAAACCGACCCCTGCCCGCCCCGCCCGAGCACACCGGTCACCACATAGTCACCGAGCCGCCGGGGATCCTCGGTCGCGAGTTGATGCACCCAACGACCTTATGACCCATTTCGCCCCACCGGTGGCTTGTTCGGCCGGACCAGAGCCGGGATCCTCCGCGCTTCTCGTTGTTCGGCGGTGCGGCTCTGCTCGGCGCAGTCGATCATCAGGCTGCAGAATGAGGTTGATCGCTTTCTTGCCGGGACAGTGCTTTAAGGGAGGGCTTCGGTGGGTGGGCGGAGATCGGTGTTATCAGGGCTGGTTGCTCTGGTGGTGGGGGTAGCGGGGTGTATACCGACGTCTCCGGCGATTGTGGGTCGTGTGGCGGTGACCGTGGATGGGCGGCATCGGCCGGTGTTGGCCTTGGCCTGGTGTGATGAGCAGCCGACCTTCGTGGTCGTCGATCGGCGGGGTGCACGGGGTGTGTGGCTCGAGACGGTCCGGTTGACGGCACCCAAGCTGCAGGGGAAGTCGGCGAGGGTTTCGTTGGCGGAAGCGGCCGATGGGTGGGTCATCGCGCGCGGGAAACTCGAGTTCGACGTCGGCGCGACTTACAGAGTTGCTGCAGCGGGGAAGACGCCGTATTCGTCGTTTTCGTCTGTTGACTTCAGGCCTGCCGAGTTCGGCTCGATGAGGGCGGACAAGATGCTTGTTCAGCAAAGGGACCAGAAGGACGCAGAGGTGGATGTGCTGCTGACGCCTCAGGAGTTCGAGGCTTCGGCCAGGAGTTCCTGCCCGCCCAGGTGAGACGCGGCGGTCATTCATCGACCGTATCTCGGGCCTCCACGGATGGCTCAGAGGAAGTAGAGGCGGTTGAGGCTGACGGTTTCGGCGGGTGGGGAGGAGATGGGCTGGTCGTCGAGCGTGACCCTGCCGGTGGCGGCGTCGACGCGGACCTCGCCGGTGCGGGTGTTGCGGACCATCGCCGTGCCGCCGATACCGCGCGTGTCGCGGATGCCGACCGCGCGGCGACGGGTGCGCAGGTTGCCCGAGGCGGCCGCGGCCTGGCTGACGAAGGCGACCGACAGATCGGCGGCGGTGGCACCGTAGGCCCCGAACTGGCGGCCGAGGACGAGCGGCTCGCAGGCGTCGGTCGAGGCGTTGGGGTCGCCGGTCACGCCGTAGGCGGGGAAGCCGGCCTTCAGCACGAGCTGCGGCTTGGCCCCGAAGAAGGCGGGGCGCCACAACACGAGGTCGGCCAGCTTGCCGACCTCCAGAGAGCCGATCTCGTGGGAGAGGCCGTGCGCGATCGCCGGGTTGATCGTCAGCTTGGCGATGTAGCGCAGCACCCGCTCGTTGTCGTCGGAGCCCTCGGCGCCGAGCTCGCCCTTCATCTTGGCGGCCATCGCCAGGGTCCGCCGCACGGTCTCCCCGGCCCGGCCCATGCCCTGCGCGTCGGAGGAGGTGATGGGGATGACCCCCAGGTCGTGCAGGACGTCCTCGGCGCCCATCGTCCCGGCCCTGATCCGGTCGTGGGCGATCGCGGCGTCGCCGGGCAGGTCGGTCTTGAGCCCGTGCGCCGAGACGATCATCCCGAAGTGCTCGTCGAGCGCGTCGCGCCCGAAGGGCAGCGTGGGGTTGGTCGACGATCCGATGACGTACGGCACGCCCGCCATCCGCAGCACGTCGGGGACGTGGCCGCCGCCGCATCCTTCGATGTGGAAGGCGTGGATGGTCCGCCCATCCAGTACGGCCAGGGTGTCCGCGACCGACAGGCACTCGTTGAGCCCGTCGGTGTGCAGGGCGACCTGCACGTCGTACTCCTCGGCCACGCGCAGCGCGGTGTCCAGGGCACGGGTGTGGGCGCCCAGGTCCTCGTGCACCTTGAACCCGCAGGCGCCGCCCTCGACCAACGCCTCGACCAGCGGTGCGGGCTCGGAGGACGAGCCTCGGGCCAGGAACCCGACGTTGACGGGCCAGGCGTCGAAGGAGTCGAAGGCGTGGCCGAGCGCCCACGGCGAGTTCACCCCGACGCCCCAGACGGGGCCGAACTCCTGCCCGATGATCGTGGTCACGCCGGAGGCCAGGGACGCCTCCATGATCCGGGGCGACATCAGGTGCACGTGGGTGTCGATCGCTCCGGCGGTGGCGATGAGCCCTTCGCCGGAGACGATGGTGGTGCCGGTGCCGACCACCACGTCCACGCCGTCGAGTGTGTCGGGGTTGCCGGCTCGGCCGATCGCGCTGATCCGGCCGTTCCTGATGCCGATGGAGACCTTGCGGATGCCGAGCATCGCGTCGATCACCAGCACGTTGCTGACGAGCAGGTCACAGGTCTCGCGGACCGAGGCGGCCTTGAGGTGGAGCCCGTCGCGCGCGGTCTTGCCGAACCCGGTGAGGAACTCGTCCCCCGGCCGCTGGGCGTCGTGCTCGACCCGGACCACGAGCCCGGAGTCGCCCAGCCGTACCAGGTCGCCGGTGGTGGGGCCGTGAACGGCGGCGTAGGTCATGAACTGCTCTCCTCACAGTCGAGATAGCCGCATGCGCGGGCGCGGTGCAGCGCCCGCTCGCGGGCTCCTGGCGCGTCGAGCGGGCCGTCGACCAGCCCGGCGAAGCCGATGGCCACGCGCTCGCCGCCGATCGGCACGAGCGGCACGTCGACCACGGCACCCGGGTCGAAGCGCAGCGTGGACCCGGCCGGGATGGCGGCGCGCAGCCCGTAGGCGGCCGCCCTGTCGAAGCGCAGGCGCGGGTTGACCTCGAAGAAGTGGAAGTGCGAGGTGACGCTGATGGGCACGGTCGTCGTGTTGGTGACCTGGACGGTCGTCACCGCCTCCGGCACGTGCTCGCCGTTCGAACCGGGAACGATCGCCCCCGGCGCGTCCGAGCCGAGCGAGCCGGAGCCGATCGGGTCGGTCACCACGGCCAGCCGCGTCCCGTCGTCGAACACCGCCTCCACCTGCACCTCGGTGACGATGTCCGCCACCCCGGGCAGCACGTCGTCGGCGCCGAGCACGGCCCGCCCCGCGGCGATCGCCTCGGCCAGCCGGGCGCCGTCCCTGGCGGCCTCGCACACGGTGTCGGCGACGATCGCGGTCGCCTCGGGCACGTTCAGCCGCAGCCCGCGCGCCAGCCGGGCCCTGGCCAGCTGCGCGGCGGTGAACAGCAGCAGCCGGTCCTGCTCTGTCGGGGTCAGACGCATTCTGTTTCTTCCTAGGTGAGAGTACGGCGGGCTGCGGCGATGCGGCCCGGGTCCCATCCTGGCCGGGGGACCGAGTCGAGCAGCAGCCGGGTGTAGGGGTGTTCCGGCGAGGTCAGCACCTTGCCGGTGGGCCCGCGTTCGACGACGGCGCCGTGCCGCATGACGACGAGGTCGTCGGTGACGGCGCGGACGACGCCCAGGTCGTGGGTGATGAACACGTAGCCGACGCCGGTCTCGGCGCGGATGCCGGCCAGCAGGGTGAGGATCTGCGCCTGCACGGATACGTCGAGCGCGGCGACCGCCTCGTCGAGCACGAGCACGGCCGGTTCGACGGCCAGCGCGCGGGCGATGGCCACCCGCTGCCGCTGCCCGCCGGACAGCTCGCGCGGCAGCGCGGACGCGGCCCGCTCGCCCAGTCCCACCAGGTCGAGCAGCTCGGCGACGCGGGCGCGGTGGTCGCGCCGGGGGAAGTGCAGCCGGAGGGTCTCGCGCAGCGCGGAGCCCGCCGGGATCCGGGGATCCAGGGACAGGAACGGGTCCTGGAACACCATCTGCACCTCGCGGGCGCGCCGCAGCCGGGCGGTGGCGCGGTCGCGCCCTTCGACGGTCACCCGGCCCGCGTCGGCCCGCTCCAGGCCGACGATGATGCGGGCGGTGGTGGTCTTGCCCGAGCCCGACTCGCCCACCACGCCCAGCGACTGGCCGCGGGCCAGCGTGAAGGACACGCCGTCGACCGCGCGAACAGTCCCGTAGGACTTGACCAGGCCATCCACTCTCAGAACTTCATTCATGGTGGCAGGCGACCCCCTCCAGCAGACGTGGCCGTTCGGTATGGCAGCGCTCGATCACCCGTGGGCACCGGTCGGCGAACGGGCAGCCGAACAGCTCGCGATCCAGGCCGGGCGGTTGCCCCTGGATGGCGGCGGGCAGCTGGTCCGGCAGGTCGAGGCGCGGCGTGGCGGCCAGCAGCGCGGCCGTGTAGGGGTGGCGCGGGGCGGCGAACAGCTTGCCGGCCTCGCCGTGCTCGACGATCCGCCCGGCGTACATGACCGCGACGCGGTCGCTGATGGCGGCGGCCAGCTCCAGGTCGTGGGTGACGAAGAGCATCCCGGTGCCGAACCGGCCGCGCACCTCGGCCAGCAGGGCCACGATCTCGGCCTGGATGGTGACGTCCAGCGCCGTGGTCGGCTCGTCGCACAGCAGCAGCCGCGGATCGCCCATCAGCGCGGCGGCGATCATGACGCGCTGCAGCATGCCGCCGGACAGCTCGTGCGGATACTGACGCAGCACCCGGTCGGTCAGCCCGACGGCGGAGAGCATCTCCGGCGCCCGGTTCACCGGGCCGCCCTCGGTGAGGAAGTCGCCCAGCCGCCGCACCGGGTTGATGCCCGCCCGCGGGTCCTGGAAGATCATCGAGACCGTGTGGGAGCGCAGGTCGCGAAGCCGGGCGGGCCGCATCGCCGGCACCTCGTCGCCGGCCACCCGCACTGAGCCGCCCGCGACGGCCCCGCGTGGCAGCAGCCCGAGCGCGGTCCGCAGGGTGAGCGACTTGCCCGAGCCCGACTCGCCGACCAGCGCCACGATCTCGGCGGCGCCGACGGTCAGGTCCACCCCGTCCAGTACGGGGCGTGCCGTACGGGGCAGGCGCAGGGTGAGGCCCTCGATCTCCAGGACGTTCACGACCGCCTCCTGGCGACCCGGTCGGCCCAGTGCTCGCCGACGACGTTGAAGGCGACCACGGTCAGCACGATCGCGGCGCACGGCAGGATCGCCGACAGCGGCCTGCCCTGCAGCAGGGCGGTCTGCCCGGCGTTGACCATCGCCCCCCAGTCCGGCGTCAGCGGCGGCACGCCCAGGCCCAGGAACGACAGCGCCGCCAGGTCCAGCAGCGCGTACCCGAAGTTGACCGTGGACTGGGCCAGCACGACCGGCGCGATGTTCGGGATCAGGTGGCGCAGGCAGATCGCCGGCCCGGAGAACCCCTGGACCCGGTAGGCGGCCAGGTAGGGCCGCTGCCGCTCGCTGACCGTGAGGCTGCGGGCCAGGCGGCTGACGAACGGCGCGTACGCCAGGGACAGGGCGATGACCGGGGCGGCGAGGCCCTCGCCGTACAGGGCGACGAACAGGATGGCCAGCAGCAGGCCCGGGAAGGCCAGCAGCAGCTCGCCCCCGCGCGAGAGCAGGGAGTCCAGCCAGCCGCCGCGCCAGCCGGCGGTCACCCCGACGGCCAGGCCGAGCACCGTCGAGCAGGCGACCACGCCGAGCGGCCCCAGCAGGGACGTGCGCGCGCCGAGCAGCAGCCGCGACAGGGTGTCGCGGCCCGAGCCGTCCACGCCGAGCAGGTGGGCGGGCGACGGATCGGACAGCGCGGCGCCCAGGTCGGTGGCGTTGGGGTCGGCGGGCGCCAGCCAGGGAGCGGCGACAGCGATGGCGACCACGAGACATGCCATCGTCAGGCAGACCAGATGGAGCGTCCTCATGAGAGCCTCACCCGAGGGTCGATGAGCGGGTACAGCAGGTCGACGATCAGGTTGACCAGCACGAACAGCCCCACGACGAGCAGGCTGACGGCCTGCACGACGGGGAAGTCCTTGACCGCCACCGAACGGGCCAGGAACTCGCCCAGCCCGCCCAGGCCGAAGGCCGACTCCACGAGCACGGTGCTGATCACCAGCCCGGACACGGTCAGGCCGCTCATCGTGACGATCGGGCCGAGCGCGTTGCGCAGCACGTGGCGGCGGATCACCGTGCGCTCGGGGACGCCGCGGGCGCGGGCCACCTCGACGTGGTCGCGGCCGAGCTCGTCCAGCATCGAGGACCTGGTCACCCGGGACAGCACGCCGGTCCAGTAGAGCGACAGCGCGACGGCGGGCAGGGTCAGGTGGTAGAGCATGTCGCCCAGGCCCTGGCCGCCGCCGATGGTCGGGAACCAGCCGAGCCGTACGGAGAACAGCCACAGCAGCACGATCGCCGCGACGAACGACGGGGTGCCCAGCGCGACGGTCGTCACGACCAGCACGGTCGAGTCCAGGCCGCCGCCGCGGACCGCGCTGACGCAGCCGAGCCCCACCCCCAGCACGACGACCAGCGCGGCGGCCATCGCGATCAGCAGCAGGGTGGTGGGCAGGCGCGCCTCGATCAGGCCGAGTACCGGGCTGCGGTACTGCGTGGACTGGCCCAGGTCGCCGGTCAGCACCCGGCCCAGCCACTTGGCGTACTGCAGCAGGAACGGATCGTCCAGGTGGTAGCGGGCGCGGATGGCGGCCAGTGCCTCGGGGCTGGCCGCCCGCCCGCCGAGCAGCAGGGTCTCCGGCCGCCCCGGGGCCAGGTAGATCGCGCCGAACACCAGGAACGAGGCCGCCAGCAGGGTCCCCGCCAGCCACGCCAGGCGCCGCAGCAGGAGCCTCATCCTGCCGCACCCACGTCGGCCGCCCACGGGTAGTACATATAGGAGATCGTGGTGGGCGCCCCGGTGATCCGGCTGCCGAGGAACAGGCTGGTGGGCCACTCGGCCACCGGGATCCACAGCGCCTGGTCGACCGCCTTGCGCTCCAGCCGGGCGGTCAGCGCGGCCCGCTTGACCGGGTCGTACTCGGCCAGCGCCTGGTTGACGAGCTTGTCGTAGGCGGGGTCGCTGTACCCGGTGTAGTTCTCGAAGTCGCCGGTGCGGAAGAGCGCGTAGCTCGCCAGCGGGTCGGTGACCGACAGGTAGTAGGTGTTGGGGAACAGGTCCACCGCCGCCCGCGCCTGCGGATCGGAGAACAGCGAGGTGTAGGCGTCCGGCGCGATGGTCTTCAGCTCGATGCGCAGGCCGATCTGGGTTCCCGCGGCCTGGACGGCGGTGGCCAGCAGCGACACGTCTGGCCCGATCGGGCTGGTGGCCACGACGACCTTCTTGCCGGTGGCGCCCGCCTCCTTGACGAGCTGCTTGGCCCGGGCGAGATCCGGGGTCTCGGGCGTGGTGACGCCGGGAGTGGCGCCCTGCCAGGCGTCGCGGGGCGCCGGGGCGGCGGACAGGGAGCCGATCCCGGCCAGACCGGTCTTCAGGAATCCCTGGCGGTCCAGGGCCAGCATGAGCGCCCGGCGGACCCGGACGTCGCCGATGGCGCCCTTGAGGTTCGTCACGCTGAGGTTGACCGTGGTCAGGCTCTTGCCGAAGTAGAGCCGTCCCTTGCCGCTGGACTGCAGCCTGGCGTAGCTGTCGGGCGTGATCAGGTAGCCGCCGTCCGCCTCGCCGGTGACCATGGTGGTGGTCCTGGCGTTCACGTCGGGGACGAACCGGAAGATCACCTTGCCTGCCCTCGCCCGCCTGCCCCAGTAGCCGTCGAAGCGGTCCAGCTCGATCGACTGGCCCTTGGTCCAGGTGCCCAGCTTGAACGGCCCGGTGCAGTCGGTGGGACTCTTCGCGCTGGCCACAGTGCCGGCCGAGGTGGCCATCCACTGCGGGAACAGCGCGTCCGGCCGCTTCAGCTTGACGGTTACCCGCATCGGGCCGGTCTTGGTGACCGACTGGACGTTGCTGACCGCCTTGTTCCAGTACGAACCCAGGGCGGGATCGAGGTGGCGGCGCAGGCTGCGGACCACGTCGTCGGCGGTCATCTCCCCTCCGCCGTGGAAGCGCACGCCGGGCCGGATCGTGTAGACGAAGGTCTGCTGGTCGGGGTTCGTCACGCGCGTGGCCAGCCCCGGCTCCATCGTGAGCTGCGGCGTCCAGCGCATCAGGCTCTCGCAGACGTTGGACAGGATCATGTTCTGCGGGTAGTCGAAGGCGTAGATGTAGTCGAGGTTCGGTGGCTCGGCGTACAGCGCCCAGGTGAAGGAGTCGATGTCCCCCTTGGGCGGCGGCGTGCTCGCCGACAGCGTGTAGGCGGGGGTGGGTGGCGCCGCCGTACCGCCGCACGCGGTCAGCAGGAGCGCGAGCGGGACGACCAGATATCTGCGCACGGCGACCTCCTAGGCGGGGATCTGCTGGGTGATGCAGTGCACGCCGCCGCCGCCGAAGGCGATGGTCGGCGTGCGGACCCCGACGACCTTGCGGTCGGGGAACGCCTCGGCGATCACGGCCAGCGCGCCCTCGTCGTCGGGCACCCCGGCCACCGGCACGACCACGCCGCCGTTGGCGACGTAGAAGTTCAGGTAGCCGACCTCGGTCCGCACGCCGTCCACGGGCACGAACGCGCTCTGCGGCAGTTGCGTGATCCGCAGCCGGCGGCCGCGGGCGTCGGTCGAGGCCTCCAGTACGGCCAGGTTGGCCCGCATCCGCGCGTGGTCGGGGTGGCCGGGGTCGGAGGGGACCGAGACCAGCACCGAGCCGGGCGCGGTGAAGGCGCACACGCCGTCCACGTGGCCGTCGGTCTCGGTGTCCTCCAGGCCGCCGTACGGCAGCCAGATCACCTTCTCCACGCCGAGCCTGGCCTTGAGCTCGCGCTCGATCTCCTCGCGGGTCCAGCCGGGGTTGCGGTTGGGGTGGAGCAGGCACTGCTCGGTGGTGATCAGCGTTCCCTCGCCGTCTACGGTGACCGAGCCGCCCTCCAGCACCATCTCGGAGCGGATCGCCTCGATGCCGAGCCGCTCGAGCAGGGCCGCGGTGACACGGTCGTCGGCGTCCCAGGGGGAGTGCTTGCCGCCCCAGGAGTTGAAGCGGAAGTCCACGCCGGCCCGGCGGCCGTCGTCTCCCCTCAGGATGATCGGGCCCGAGTCGCGCAGCCAGGAGTCGTCGATGGGCAGGGCGATCACCTCGACGCCCTCGCCGCAGGCCGCGCGCGCCTGCTCGACCTGGTCGGGCAGGGCCACCATGGTGACCGGCTCGAAGGCGGCGACCGCCCTGGCCACGGCGGCGTACTCGGCCCTGGCCTCGGCCAGGACGTCTCCCCACAGGTCCTCACGGGTGGGCCAGGCCATCAGGCAGCGCTCGTGCGCGGACCACTCTGCGGGCATTCGCATCTTTCCTGCACCTCCTCCTGACTGAAATTTCAGTCAGTTTTCGCGTGCCTGCTATGGTGAGGTCTGACTGAAGATTTGGTCAAGGGGGGCGATGTGTCAGATCGGCAGACGGCGATCCTCGAGGCGGCCACGCGGTGCATCGCCCGCAAGGGCGTGCGCGGGCTCCGGGTCGAGGAGCTGGCCGCGGAGGCCGGGGTTTCCACGGCGCTGATCTACTACCACTTCGGCGACCGGGCCGGGCTGCTGCGCCGTACCTTGGAGTTCATCAACGATCGGGCCGACCGTTACACGGCCGCGGGCGTCACCCCGGAGGGGGAGCCGCGCGCGATCCTGGAGCGGACGCTGCTGCTCGAGCTGCAGGACGAGCCGTCCGTGCGGGAGAACAGCACCGCCTGGGGAGAGCTGCGGGCCAGCGCCATCTTCGACCCCGACCTGCGCGAGCAGCTGGGCCTGTCCACCCGGCGGTGGGTGGAGGACATCGCGGAGCTGGTCAAGGGCGTGCGCCCGGACGCCTCCACCGACGCGGCGGAGAGGCTCACCGCGCTGGTGGAGGGGCTGAGCGAGCGCTGGCTCAGCGGTTCGATCACGTTGGAGCGGGCGCGCGAGCTGCTGCGCGGCGGCATCGCGCTCGAGCTGGGGGACGCCGGCTAGGCGGGCTGCTGCATGGTGACGCAGTGCGCGTCGCCGCCCCCGCGGCCGTAGAGATTTCGGAGGCGACGTCTACACTCTCGGCCCATGACCGATGTGGACGAGTACGGCCGTCCCGAGCCGCCACTGGCGGCCGGGGAGATCGACAGCATCCTGGGCTTCCTCGACTACCAGCGCGCCACCCTGGCCTGGAAGTGCTCGGGACTGGACGCCGACGGCCTCAAGGCGACCGCCGGAGCCTCGACGATGACCCTCGGCGGGATGCTCAAGCACCTGGCGCTCGTCGAGGCGGACTGGTTCTCCGTGTGGCTGCACGGCCACGACCCGGAGCCGCCGTGGAACACCGTCGACTGGAAATCCGACCCCGACTGGGACTGGCACTCGGCCGCCGACGACTCTCCCGAGCAGCTGTTCACGCTCTGGCAGTACACCGTCGAACGCTCCCGTGTCCTGGTCGCCGAGGCCATCGCCGACGGCGGCCTCGACCGGCTCGCGCGCCGCGGCTGGCCCGACGGCCGCTCACCCAGCCTGCGCTGGATGCTGCTCCACATGATCGAGGAGTACGCACGCCACAACGGCCACGCCGACCTGTTGCGCGAATCCGTCGACGGCCAGACGGGGGAGTAGCCTCACCCCTCCAGGTAGCGCAGTACCGCGGTCACCCGGCGGCTCACGCGGTCGGTCGGGGCCAGGTCCAGCTTGTCGAAGATGCTTCTGATGTGCTTGTGCACCGCGCCCTCGGTGATCAGCAGCCGCTCCGCGATCACGGAGTTGCCCAGCCCTTCGGCCATCAGCGCCAGCACCTCCCGCTCCCGGGGAGTCAGCCGGTCCAGCGGCCCCTGGCGGCGGGTGAACAGCTGCGCGATCACCTCAGGGTCGATCGCCACACCACCGGCCGCCACCCGCTCCAGCGCGTCGAGGAACTCCTTGACCTGCCCCACCCGCTCCTTGAGCAGGTAGCCCACCCCGTTCACCCCGTCTGCCAGCAGCTCGGTGGCGAAGGCCTGCTCGACATAGGCCGACAGCACCAGTACGGCCAGCTCCGGGTGCACCCGCCTGGCCTCCACCGCCGCCCTGATCCCCTCGTCGGTGTGGGTGGGCGGCATCCGCACGTCCACCACCGCCACGTCGGGCCGGTGCGCGGTCACGGCGGCCAGGAACTCGGTGGGATTGGCCGCGGCCGCGGCCACCTCGAACCCCTCGCCCCCGAGCAGCAGCACCAGCCCCTCGCGGAGCAGGGCGTCGTCTTCGGCGATCACGATGCGCACGGCAGTTCCACCTCTATCCTCGTCGGCCCGCCTTCGGGGCTGGTCACGGTGAAGGCGCCGTCGTGGGCCTCCACGCGGCGGCGGATCCCGGACAGCCCCGACCCGTCGCGTTCGCATGCTCCGCCGTGGCCGTCGTCCTCCACCGCGATCCGCAGCAGTTCGCCGCGCCTGGACAGCTCGACCAGGGCTCGCGTGGCATCGCTGTGCTTGGCCAGGTTGGTCAGCGCCTCGGCCACCGCGAAGTAGGAGGTCGCCTCCACCGACAGCGGCAGGTGCCCGAGCTCGCCCACGCGCAGCTCGCAGGGGACCGTGCACCCGGCGGCCAGCGCGCTCAGCGCCCCGGCCAGGCCCCGGTCCTCCAGGATCGGCGGCAGGATGCTCCGCACCACCCCGCGCAGCTCGGCGAGCGCCTGCTCGGCGGCGGTCTGCGCGCGGTCGAGCGCGGGCGCGGCGCCGGCCGGGTCGCGCTCCAGCGCCCGCCTGGCCGCCGCGACCATGACGACGACCGCCACCAGCCGGTTCTGCGAGCCGTCGTGCAGCGCGCGCTCGATCCTGCGCAGCTCGGCCGCGTGCGCCCGGAGCGCGCCCGCCCGGGTCGCCGTCAGCCTGGCGACCCGCTCCGACAGGTCGACGGAGGGATGCGGGGCGAGCAGCCGCCGCCCCGGCAGCGACTGCAGCCGGGCCATCGGCGGGCCGAGCAGGGCACTGGCGGCCAGCCACGCCAGCCCGGACAGACACACCACCAGCACCGCCGGCCAGGTGGTCACCGGGATGCCGAGCGACGAGCCCGCCTCCCCGGCCGGCAGCAGCCGCCACCACAGCGGGAAGGTCACGTCACGGAGCCCGATGATCGGCAAGGCGATCCCGATCAGGCCGAGCACGAGCCCGGCCAGGCCGTGCACGGCGAGCCAGCCCAGGTCCCGCCAGGTCGCCGGGTCGGCGTGCCAGCCCTTGGCCGGCCAGGCCTCCGGATACGGGCTGACCACCTGGTCGCCCCAGCGGCCCAGCCGCGCCCGCTCACGCTCGGCCACCGAGCGGGTCATCGACAGCATCGGCGGCACCATCGCCACGCCGACGCCGATCAGGCAGGTCGCCCCGACGAACAGCCAGCACACCAGCGTGCCGAGGGCCAGCAGCGCGGTGCCGAGCCCGCCCGCGAGGCGGTCCAGCGCCTCGAAGGCGTCACGAGTCACGCCCACACTGTAGGCCGCTCATCAGGGCCGACACACTCCAGCCTGCTCTACCACGAGGGGCCAGCGGGCGGGATTTCCTCAGGTGGGAGGCGTTCCTAGAGTGCCCGGTATGAATGACCCGTACCGCATCGAAACCCGCCGCCACGCGCCCCCGCGCAAGCCCTGGGCGCTTCGCGCGCTGCTGTGGGCCGTCCTCGTGGTCGCCGTGGCGATCAACGTCGTGGCCAACACGATCGGCGACGGCGGCCTGTACCTGGGACTCGGCTCGGGTCTGGTGGCGGTCGCCTGCCTCGTGGGCCTCGTGGTCCACCACGTCAGGTCGGGCCGCCGGTGACGGCGGCCGTCACCTTGGACAAGGTCACCAGGACCTACGGCTCGGTACGCGCGCTCGACGAGGTCACGCTCGACTTCCCGCGCGGCCGGTTCGTGGCCGTGATGGGGCCGTCAGGATCGGGCAAGAGCACGCTGCTCAACTGCGCCGCCGGGCTCGACCCGCCCACCTCGGGCTCGGTCGTGATCGGCGGCGTCGACCTGGCCCGCCTGTCGGAGACCAGGCGGACCGAGCTGCGCAGGCGGCACATCGGGTTCGTCTTCCAGTCCTACAACCTGCTGCCCGTCCTCGACGTCCAGGAGAACATCACACTGCCCCTCCGCCTGGCCGGAATCCGCCCGGACCGGGCCTGGCTGCGCGAGCTGATCGACCGGGTCGGCCTGAGCGACAGGCTGCACCACACGCCCGCCGAACTGTCCGGAGGCCAGGAGCAGCGCGCCGCGATCGCCCGCGCCCTCGCCGCCCGCCCCGACGTCGTCTTCGCCGACGAACCCACCGGCGCCCTCGACCGGACCAGCGCCTCCCGGGTGCTCGACCTGCTCCGCGAGCTGGTCGACGAGCTGGGCCAGAGCGTGGTCATGGTCACGCACGACCCGCTCGCCGCCGCCCGTGCCCACCAGACGCTGGTCATGGTGGACGGCAGGGTGGTGGACCTCCTGCACGCGCCCTCCGCCGACGAGCTGGCGGTACGGCTGGCCCACCTCACCGGCGAGCAAGGGGCCCGCCTGGTCGAGGACCCGGCATGATCAGGACCTCGCTGGCCCTGGCCCGGATCGGCGGACTGGTGGCCGTCTTCCTCGCCGTGCTGGGTGGGATGGCGCTGGTCACGGGGACCGGCGTGGTCGTGGAGTCCGGCCTGCGGTCGAGCGTGACCGCCCAGCGCCTGGTGAACGCCGACCTCGTGGTCGCCGCCAGGCAGTCGATGCCGCGCAAGGAGGACCTGCCGGTGGCGCTGCCCGAGCGGGCCGTGGTCCCCGCATCCCTGGTCACACGCCTGGCCCGGGTACCCGGCGTCGCGAAGGCCGTGGGTGACATCGGCTTCCCAACCGCCGCCGTCCCCGGCCCCTCGGCAGGCGATCCCGCGGTGGCGGGGCACGGCTGGTCGTCGGTAGCGCTCGCGGGACGCGTGAAGGAGGGGCGGCCACCGGCCGGACCCGGCGAGGTGGCTGTGCGGTTCGGCGAAGTCGGCGACATGGTGCGCCTGGTCGTGGCCGGTCAACCAGGCACCTACCGGGTGACCGCGCTGGTGGAGGCGCCCGGGATGTACTTCGCCGACGCCGTCGCGGCCGAGTTGGCCGGCAGGACGGCCGGGCCGCGGGCGAACACGGTGGACCTCGTCGCCCTGCGCCTGGCGCCGGGCGCCGGCCTCGAGGCCGTGCAGGACCGGCTGGCCGGGCTGCTCGGCGACCGGTACCAGGTGGCCGCCGGGCGGTTCAAGGGCGACGTCGAGGCGCCGGGGACGGCCGCCGCGCGCGGGCTGCTGGTGGCGCTGGCCGGCTCCATCGCCGGCATCAGCCTGCTGGTCGTCGGCTTCGTGGTCGGCGGCAGCCTGTCGCTGGCCATCAATCGGCAGCGCCGCGACCTGGCCCTGCTGCGGGCCGCGGGCGCCACCCCACGCCAGGTCAGGCGGCTGGTCGCGGTGCAGGGGCTGGCGGCGGCGGGGGCCGGGATGATCCCGGGGGCCTTCCTGGGCTACTACCTGGCGGGCAGGTTCGGCGACCTGCTCGTCGCCAAGGGGGTGCTGCCCGCCGAGCTGCCGCTGACCTACGATCCGCTGCCCTCCGTGGCGGCCGCGCTGCTGCTGGGCGCCGTGGTGCGGGTGGCGGCGTGGGCTGCCGCGCTGCGCGTCTCGCGGATCTCGCCTGTCGCGGGCGTGGCCCAGTCGCGCAGCGAGCCGCGCGAGCCTTCCCGTGCGCGGACCGGGGCTGGGCTGCTGCTGATGCTGGCCGCGGGGGTGCTGTCGGTGCTGCCGCTGTTGCTGCGCTCGGAGGTGGCCGTGATCGGTCCGGCCAACGCCGCGCTGCTCGCGGTGATCGGCCTCGCGCTGGCCGGTCCGCGGCTCGTCCAGGTGCTGACCGGCGTGCTCGCCGACCGGCTGCCCGCCGGGGTTTCGGCGGCGTTGTGGCTGGCCGTACGGAACTCGCGAGGCTACGCGCTCAGGACGGCAGGGGCGGTCGCCGCCCTGGGGATGGTGGTCACGCTGGGCGTCAGCTTCACCTACAGCCAGACCACCGTGATGGCGGCCAAGGCCGACGAGGTGGCGGCGGCCCTGCGCGGGCTGCGGGTCGTCACCGCCGAGGGGCTGGGTGGCATCCCGCACGGGCTGGCCGCCGAGCTGCGGGCCGTACCCGGCGTGGCGGCGGCCGAGGTGGCGACGACCACCGTGCTGACGCGCGGCCTGGCCTTCGGCGACGATCCGGGGCTGGACGCGCGGGCGGCGCTGGTGCTCGGGCCCGACGCGGACGGCGTGGTCGGCCTCGAGGTCGCGCGCGGCTCGCTCGGCGCGCTGCGTGGAGCCTCGATCGCGCTGGACGAACGGCTGGGCGAGATCGGCCAGACCCGGGAGCTGGTGATGGGCGACGGCGTGCCGGTCAAGGCGCGCGTGGTGGCCACCTACCGGCGCGCGCTCGGCTTCGGGCCTGTGGTGGTCTCCCGCGATCTGGCCGCCGGCCACACGACGACCGGGCTCGCCTCCGCGATCCTGGTACGGCCGGCCGGCGCGAACCTGGACGTCGTGCTGGCCAGATGGCCCGGCACGCGGCCGTCATCGGGACTGCCGTGGGCGTCGGCCGGGACGGTGCCCGCCGAGGTCATGGTGAATCTGGTCGTGCTGTTCGTGCTGCTCGGGTACGTGCTGGTCGCGGTGGCCAACCGGCTGGTGGTGACCACGACGGCCAGGCGGGCCGAGTTCGGCGCGCTGCGGCGGCTGGGCGCCACGCCCGGCCAGCTCGCCCGGATGGTCCGCTGGGAGGCGCTGGTGATCGCGGTCCTGGCGGCCGGATCGGGTCTGGCGCTGTCCGCGGTGCCGCTCGGCATGCTGAGCGTCGGCTTCCTCGGCCGTCCCTGGCCGGCGGGCCCCTGGTGGCTGGTGCCCGCCTTCTCGCTGATGGTCGCCGCGGTCGTCTGGCTCGCCTACGGGCTCACCACGCGAAGGCGGGGGACGGCAGACCCTGGCCCGCGCCGGGGATGACCAGCACCGACCCGGCGAAGGGGCCGGGATCGTCCAGGCCGATCGTGGCCGTCGTGACGTACAGGTCGCGCAGGTCCGCGCCGCCGAACGTGCAGGCCGTCGGCCGGGCGCAGGGCACCTCCACCACCCGGTCCAGCCGCCCGTCCGGCGTGTAGCGGTGGACGGCGGAGCCGTCCCACACCGCCACCCACGGGCAGCCGTCGGCGTCGACCGTCATCCCGTCGGGGAAGCCGGTGTCCACCGTGGCGAAGGTACGGCGGTCGTGCACCAGCCCCGTGTCGGTGTCCACGTCGAAGACGTCGATGCGCCGGGTGTGGCTGTCGATGTAGTACATCAGCCGGTGGTCCGGGCTCCACGCGATGCCGTTGCTGACCGTGGCGTCGGTGATGAGATCGATCGTCTCGCCCACCCGGTACAGGCAGCCGCCGCCCTCGCCCTCGTCGTAGCGCATGGTCCCGGCCCACAGCCGGCCCCAGGGGTCCACGGCCGCGTCGTTGCCGCGCCTGCCGGGCACCGGCCACTCGGCCAGCCAGCTGAACGTGCCGTCGGCGGAGTAGCAGCCGACGCCGTCGCGCAGGTTGACCACCAGCCCGCCGGAGGCGCGCGGCTTGGCGGCGCCCACGTGCTGGGAGGTGCGCAGAACCTCGTCGCCGCCGGGGGAGAGCTGGTGCACCCGGGCGCGCAGGATGTCCACGACGATCAGCCGCCCGGTGCGCGCGTCCCAGGTCGGGCCCTCGCCGAGCTCCGCGCCGAGCTCGTAGGCGACCTCAGCGCGCATCGAGCTTCGGGATCAGGCGGACGGCGTTGTCGCGATAGAGCGCGCGCAGCGCCTCGGCGGGCAGGTCGAGACCGCTGATCGTCCAACGGCCCATCAGCGGAGGGTCCTCGGCGGAGTGGGGGAAGGCCTCATCGGCGGTCTCCAGGAAGCGGAAGTGGGTGGCGTACGTGGCCGCGGCAGGAGGGAAGTCGTCCGTCCCGAACAGTACCCGGTCGGGGTGCCGCAGGATCAGCGCCCTGGTCGCCCGCGGGACGCGGCCCAGCTCGGCCAGGCGGGCGGCGATGTCGATGTTGAAGTTGGGATACGTGTCGAGCATCCGCCCCACCCAGCCCAGGTTCTCCGGGTAGCAGCCGGCGTGCACGCCCACGAAGGTCGTGTCCGGATTGGCCGCCACCAGGCCCTCCAGCGCGGCGATGAGCCGCTCGAAGCGCGGGAAGCGGGGATCGGCGAAGGACCACTCCGGGTGGGCCAGCAACTGCTCCACCCGCTCGTTGCGCTCGTCGGCCGGCTCGAAGAACGCCACAGGGTCCGCGGTGTGGATCCAGACGGGCAGGCCGAGCTCGGACGCCGCCCGCCACACCGGCGCCAGCCGTACGTCATCTGGGAGGACCAGCTCGTCGCGGTGGTCGCGGGCGTGCAGGCCGAGGTCCTTCCACACCTTCAGGCCCGCCGCCCCGGCGCGGGCCGAGGCAGCCAGCGAGGCGGCCATCCGCTCGCCGAAGCCGGGCACCTTCAGCTCGGTCAGGTCGACGTGGCAGAACGTGACGAACCTGCCTGGATGGGCGCGGTCGTAGCGGTCCAGGTTGGCCTCGAGCTCGTCTCCCCAGCGGCCGTCCAGATTGACCATCGTGGTGACGCCCGCGGCGTCCAGCATGGCGAGCAGGTCGTCCACCGACGGGACCATCCAGCGGCCGTCGCCGGTCAGCCAGCGGCCCAGGTGGGTGTGCGCGTCCACGACCGGGTGCGCGGCGCGCGCCACGTCGTGGACCTCGGTCACCACCTGGGCGACGGGCCGGTAGTCGGCGAGCCTCACCGGATGCCCGCGGGCATGAGGTCGCCGTGCGCCTCGATCATGGCGTCGACCAGCTGCCTGATCTCCGTCAACGACAGCGTCGCCGCGGTGTTCGGGTCGAGCATGGCCGCGTGGTAGACGTGGTCGCGGCGTCCCTCCAGCGCCGCCTTGAGCGTCAGCTCGCTGACGTTGAGGAAGGTGCGGTTGAGCGCGGCCAGCTGCGCCGGCATGTCGCCGATGCGGGTGGGCTGCACGCCCGCCCTGTCCACCAGGCACGGCACCTCGACGCACGCGTCGGCGGGCAGGTTGGTGATCAGGCCGTCGTTGCGCAGGTTGGCGTGCAGCACGCGCGGGGTGCCCGTCTCGATCGAGTGGATGATCTCCGAGGCCAGCTCGGAGGTGGGCTCGATCTCGACGCCCTCGCCCGCCGCCAGGGCGCGCTTGGCCTCGTCGTAGGTGTCCAGGTTCTCCTGCGACCACTCCAGGTAGACGCCCACCGGGATGCGGTGCTGGGCGATCTGGTCGTCGCGGTGCAGGAACCACGGCAGGTACTCCGAGCCGTGCTCGCTGGACTCGGTCGGGAAGTGGCCGAACGCCTTGTAGACGGCGACCCGGACCGTGCGCTGCAGCTCGGGGTCGGCCTCGATCACCTCGTCCAGGCGCGGGTAGAGGTTCTCGCCGCGGTGCTCGAAGCGCAGCACGAACGCCTGGTGGTTGACGCCGGCCGTCTGGAAGGCGACCTCCTCCACCGGCACCCCGACCAGGTTCGCCAGGCGGGCCTGCGTGTCGCGCACCGAGTGGCACACGCCCACGACCCGCTTGAACGGCGAGCCCTCGTAGACCGCGCGCGGGATCATCGACATCGGGTTCGTGTAGTTGATCAGCATGCTGGAGGGCGCCAGCTCGGCCAGGTCCTGACCCAGGGAGACCATGACGGGGATCGTGCGCAGGGCACGGAAGATCCCGCCGATGCCGAGCGTGTCGGCGATCGTCTGCCGCACCCCGAACCGCGCGGGCACGTCGAAGTCGGTCTTCGTGGCGTTGAAGCCGCCCACCGCGATCTCGTTGATCACATAGTCGGCACCCTCGACCGCCGCCCTGCGGTCGGTGCGGGACTCGATCCGCGTCCCTCTGCCCAGCTTGTCCACCATCCACCGCGCCATGGCCGTGGCGGTCTCCAGCCGTTCGGCGTCGATGTCGTGCAACACGATCGTCGCGGAGTCGGCGAACTCCATCGACAGCAGGTCAGAGAGGAGGTTCTTGGTGAACTCCACGCTCCCCGCGCCCATGAAAACGATCCTCGGCATGCCTTCTCCTCTCAATTCGGGCGAAGCAGCGCCCGAATGGGACTGTCGCCGCCCTCCATCAGGTTCGTGAAGATCCGCGCGCCCTCGTCCAACGGGTAACTGCGTACCCAGTGCAGCTCCCAGTCTGCGACGAGGCCGACCGCCTCCTCGAACTCCTCGTCGGTGTAGGCGAACGAACCGATGATCCGCTTCTCGGTCCGCACCAGTCCCGAGGCGTCGAACCCGGCCTCCGGGTTCGCCAGCCCCAGCCACACCGTGGTGCCGCCCGGCCGCAGCCGTTCGACGGCCTGCCGGTGCGTCTCCGGCGTGCCCACGGCGTCGAAGACCACGTCGTACTCGCCGGTCAGAGCGGGGACCGTGGCGTGCGCGCCCAGCCGGGCGGCCGCCTCCAGGCGCGAGGCCGCCCGGTCGGCGACCTCCACCCTGGCCGCGCCCTTGGCCAGCGCCACCGCCAGGCACACCAGGCCGATCGCGCCCGCGCCGATGATGCCCACCGTGCCGCCCTCGGGCCTGCCGGACAGCGACCACGCGTGCACGCCGTTGGCCGCGGGCTCCACGATCGCGGCCCGCTCCCAGCCGAGCTCCGACGGCAGCGGCCGTACGGCTGTCGCCGGCACGGAGACCCGCTCGGCGAACCCGCCGGAACGGTGCACACCGATGATCTGCCGCTCCCGGCAGATCTGGCGCAGCCCGCGCAGGCACAGGTCGCACCGCCCGCACGACAGGATCGGGTTGACCACGACCGGATCGCCCGCGTCGGTCATGCCCGCCAGCTCGTGCCCCATGATCAGCGGCGGGACGCGGAAGCCGGGTGTCTTGACGCCGTGTAGCTCGCTGCCGCAGATCCCGGCCGCGGCGACGTGCAGGAGAACCTCACCGGACCCGACCACCGGATCCGCCACGTCGTCGACCTCGACGACGCCCGGACCGGTGAAGACCAGAGCTCTCATCATCACCTTCCATCATACGGAATGCTATTCCGTATTATGGCCATGGATTGGAACGGGTCAAGTGCCCCGGCTACATGACGGCGAGCTGACCGCCGTCGACGACGAGCTCGGCGCCGTGCACGAACGAGGCCTCGTCCGAGGCGAGGAAGGCGTACACCGCGGCCACCTCCTCGGCCAGGCCCGTGCGCCCGAGCGGGATCTGGTCACGGGCGTAGGCGGCCACGAAGTCCTCGCCCAGCGAGGCCGCGATCTGCGCGTTGAGCGGCGTGCTGATGTAGCCGGGGCACACGGCGTTCACCCTGATGCCGTGCCGCCCGAGCTCGACCGCCATCGTCCTGGTCAGCTGCAGCACCCCGCCCTTGGAGGCGTTGTAGTGGGCGTAGTCGGCCTCGCCCTTCAGTCCGTTGGTCGAGGCCATGTTGACGATCGCGCCGCCCGTGCCGCGGGCCACCATGCGCCTGCTCACCGCCTGGGCGACCAGGAACATCCCGCGCAGGTTGACCGCCATCAGCCGGTCCCAGTGTTCGGCGGTGATCTCCAGGAACGGCTCCCGCCAGGCCACCCCCGCGTTGTTGATGAGCACGTCGATCCCGCCGAGCGCGGCCTCTGCCGCCTCGACCAACGCTTCGACGTCTCCGGGAAGGCTCACGTCGCAGGCGGTGCCGCCTGCCGCGCCCAGCCGGGCGACCACCTCGGCCACCTGCTCGGCGTCCACCCCGCACAGGAAGACCCGGGCGCCCTCGGCGACGAAGCGGGCCGCGGCCGCCTCCCCGATACCACTGCTCCCGCCGGAGATCAGCACTGCCTTGCCAGTCAGTCCACGCATTGCGCGACCGTAGCAACCTCCCCCTGTCCGTGGATAGGATTCCGCCTAGCGAAATCCCCTACCAGGAGAGTCGGATGAAGTCCTCGCCGGTGGAAAGCGTCGACCGGGCTCTGCGCATCCTCAAGCTGCTGGCGGGCAACGGCCAGGGCATCACCCTGGAGGAGCTGGCCACCAGCTCCGGCATCCCGCGCAGCTCGCTGCACCGCCTGCTCAGCGCGCTGCGCCATCGCGGTTTCGCCGCCCAGCCGGAGCCGAACGGGCCCTACTTCCTGGGCACCGAGATGCTCGCGATCGCCTTCCGCTACAGCGAGAACCTCGACCTGCGCGCCCTGGTCCACCCGCTGCTGCTGCGCCTGCGCAAGGAGCTGCAGGAGACCGTGCACATGGCCGTGCTCGACGGCGGCGAGGTGGTCTACGTCGACAAGGTCGAGGCCAACCACCCGATCCGGATGACCTCGGTGATCGGCGGGCGCAACCCGGCGCACACCACCGGCGTCGGCAAGGCGCTGCTGGCCTGGACGTACCCCACGGACGAGGCCATCGGCCTGTGGGCGCGCAGCTACCAGCCGCTGCAGGCCAGGACCCGCCACTCCATCACCTCGCCGGCCAAGCTGGCCGAGGAGATGCGCCGCATCCGCGCCGCCGGTCACGCGCTCGACATGGAGGAGAACGAGGAGGGCGTGCGCTGCGCCTCGGTGCCGGTGTTCCTCGGGCGGCCCACACCGCTGGCCGCCATCAGCGTCACCGCCCCGAAGAGCCGTTTCCCCACCGAGAAGCTGGCCGCCGCCGCCGAGACCCTGGCCAGGGTGGTCGCCGAGCAGGACGACCCGCTCGCCTCCGATGCGTGAACCTTGACACCACCGATCCGGCACTGCTTTCCTAATAACTGGAATTGGTTTCCGGCATACGGAAAGGTCGAACGATGGCCTTGGCATTTCCGCGGCCCCTGGCCGTCATGACCGTGGCCGCCCTGCTTCTCGCCGGTTGCTCGGGCGGGAAGAAGACGGCGGACCCCAACGCCCCGGTAACCATCACCTGGTGGACCGGGCAGGCAGAAGACGCGGAGAAACTGCTGGAAGCCCTCGCCGCGGAGTATCACACGGCACACCCGAACGTGACGATCAAGGTCTCGGCGGGCGCGCCCACCACGGACGAGCTGCTCACCAAGCTGTCCGCGGCCTTCGTCAGCGGCACGCATCCGGACATCTCCTACGCCTACGGCAGCTGGGCCACCCAGCTGGCGCAGAGCGGCAGGACCCAGGACCTCAGCGCCGAGGTCGCCGATCCCAAGCTCGGCTGGCAGGAGTTCCCGCCGGCCGCCAGGGCCACCGCCACGGTAGACGGCAAGGTCATCGGCCTGCCCGCGGTCGTGGACAACCTCGGGATCATCTACAACAAGAAGCTCTTCGACCAGGCCAAGCTCGCCTATCCCACGGACGACTGGACCTGGGACGACTTCCGCGCGGCGGCCAAGAAGCTGACCAACCACGCGACCAATGTGTACGGCACGGCCTACCCGGTCTCCGGTAGCGAAAACACCACGTGGATGCTGTGGCCGCTGCTGTGGCAGCACGGCGGCGCCATCCTCAGCAAGGACGGCAAGACCCCGCAGTTCAACTCCGACGCGGGAGTCCAGGCGCTGACGTTCCTGCGCGACATGGCCGTCACCGACAAGTCCATGTACCTCGACCAGACCGACGAGAAGTTCGGTCCCCTGTTCCTCGACGGCAGGGTGGGCATGCTGATCACCGGCCCCTGGCAGATGTACGACATCAAGCAGCGCAAACTCGAGTACGGCGTGGCCTTCCTGCCCGGGTTCAACGGCGACCACCAGACCATCTCGGGCCCGGACCTGTGGACCCTGTACGACCACGCCGATCCCAACCGCGCCAAGGCCGCCAAGGACTTCGTGATCTGGCTGACCAGCAAGGACACCGACGCCCGCAACAGCCTGGTCAACGGCAACCTGCCGCTGCGGGACTCGGAGAAGACCACCCCGGCCTACCAGAAGTTCACCAAGGACTTCCCTGGCGCGCAGAAGTTCGTCGAGAACCTGGCCAACGCCATGCAGCCCAGGCCCACGGTCCCCGGCTACGTCGAGCTGTCGCAGTACGTCGGCGACGCCGTCTCCCAGGTCCTGCAGGGCGCGGCCGAACCCAAGGCGGCGCTGGACGCGGCGGCCAAGAAGTCGACGGAAGCGCTGGCCCAGTGATGGCCACCTCGCAGACCATCGCCCGCACCGCCGTCCGCGGTCACCGGAAGGCCACCGGCAAGCGCGGCAAGGACGCGCTCACCGGCTGGGCCTTCATCGGCCCCGCCTGCCTGGTCATCGGCGGGCTGTCCGTGTTCCCCGCGGTCTGGGCGTTCTTCATCTCGCGCACGAAGTGGAACGGCATCACCGACCCGGTCGACGTGGGCTGGGGCAACTACGAGCGGATGATCCAGGACCCCAACGTGATCTCGGCGGTCCAGCACACGCTGGTGTTCACCGCGCTGTTCGTGCCCGCCTCGATCATCATCGGCATGGTCGTCGCGGTCGCGCTGAACAGGAAGATCCGGTTCATCGGCTTCTACCGCACTGCCATCTTCGTGCCGTTCGTCGCCTCGGCCGCCGCCACCGGCATCCTGGCCAGCTTCGTCTTCAACCCGCAGTTCGGCGCCGCCAACGAGCTCCTGCGCCGCGTCGGCCTGCCGGCCCAGCAGTACCTGGAGAGCCCCGCCCAGGCCATGCCGGTCATCGTGGTGATCGCGCTGTGGGGCCAGATCGGCTTCACCGCGGTCGTCTACCTGGCCGCGCTGCAGGACATCCCCAAGATCCTCGTCGAGGCCGCCGTGGTCGACGGCGCCAGCCCCATCCGGGTCTTCCGCCACGTCACGCTGCCCCAGCTCGGCCCCGTCACCGTCTTCACCGCCGTGTGGCAGACGATCACCGCGCTGCAGCTGTTCGACCTGGTGTACACCACCACCCGCGGCGGGCCGATCAGCGCGACCCAGACCATCGTCTACTACATCTACAAGACCGCCTTCCAGGGCCAGCGCTACGGGTACGGCTCGGCCGTCGCGTACACGCTGTTCGTGATCACCCTGCTGATCACGGTCGGCATGGTGCTGTACTCCCGGCGGAGCAAGGTGGGTGCGTTCTGATGCGCTTCAGCCGGTGGCACCTGCTGCTGATGCCCTTGGCGCTGCTGTTCCTGTTCCCGCTGGTGCAGATGCTGCTGACCGGGTTCATGAGCGACGCGGAGATCAACCGCTTCCCGCCCGGGCTGATCCCGACCAGCCTGCACCTGGAGGGCTACATCGGCCTGTTCCAGGAGACGCCGATCCTGCGCTGGCTGCTGAACACCGTGATCGTGTCGACGATCTCGATCGTGTCGCACCTGGTGCTGTGCTCGCTGGCCGGCTACGGGTTCGCCCGGCTCAAGTTCCCCGGTCGCAACCTGGGCTTCCTCGGGATCCTGGCCACGATCATGATCCCGCCGCAGCTGCTGATGATCCCGACCTACCTGATGTTCGCCCGGATCGGCATCGTCGACACGCTGGCCGCCGCGTTCGTGCCGTGGCTGGCCTCGGCGTTCGGGATCTTCCTGATGCGGCAGTTCTTCCTGTCGCTGCCCCCCGAGCTGGAGGACGCCGGGCGCATCGACGGCTGCGGGCGGTTCGGGGTGTTCTGGCGGATCGTGCTGCCGCTGGCCAAGCCCGCGCTGGCCACGCTGGCCATCTTCACCCTGCTCGGGTCGTGGAACGACCTCATCTGGCCGCTGATCGCCATCAGCGACCAGGACTCCTTCACCCTGCAGGTCGGGCTGACCACCTTCCACGGCGCGCGGCGGACCAGCTGGTCGCTGCTGATGGCCGGGAACGTGGTCGCCACCATGCCGCTGATCCTCGGCTTCGTGCTGGCCCAGCGCCAGTTCGTGGCCACCATGACCTTCAGCGGCCTCAAGGGGTGATCCCTTTGCCATTTGGATGGAATCCGATTCCGCACAATGGAAGGACAATGGTGAACCATACCCGGATGAAGGCCGCCATGGTGGCGGGAGCCGTACTCGCGGCCTGGTTATCCACGGCGAGCTCCGCACAGGCCGCCACCAACACGCTCGCACCGGTCTCGATGACCACTACCGCGGGAGCCACCGGCAGCGGGCAGACGGTCTCCAACCTGGCGGTCAGGGACCAGAGCGGCACGCAGGACACCTACACCAAGTACGTGGAGTTCTCGCCCTCCGGCAGCGCCGCCTATGCCGGTTACCGCACCTACACGGTGCCCTCCTCGGTGCCGCCGTCGAGCGTCACCGGGATCCAGGTCGAGGCCAACTACCGCGGCCCCGCCACCGCCCAGCAGACGTGGACGTGGTCGCTGTACGACTGGACGAGCAGCAGCTGGACGCAGATCGGCACGAACGCGGGCGCGCCCTCCTGGGGCTCGTGGAAGCTGCTGTCGTTCAGCGCCGGCGGTGGGTTCGTCTCCAGCACCGGCTCGATCCGGGTACGGCTGGCGGCCGGCAACACCTCCGACAGCGCCGACGTGGACTACGAGGCCGTCACCGTGACGAGCTCGTCCTCCAGCGACACCACGCCGCCCTCCACGCCCACCGGGCTGGCCGTGACCGGGACGACCGCGAGCTCGGCCTCGCTGTCGTGGAACGCCGCCACCGACGACGTGGGTGTCACCGGCTACGAGGTGCTCAAGGACGGGGCCGTGGCCGCCACGGTCACCTCGACCAGCGCCACCGTGACCGGCCTGGCCGCCTCCACCGCCTACAGCTTCACCGTCAAGGCGCTGGACGCCGCGGGCAACAAGTCGGCCGCCTCGACGGCGGTGACCGGCACCACCACCTCGGGTGGCGGCGGTGGCGGCACCATGTGGAAGCCGGCGCTCAACAGCCGCTGGCAGTACCAGCTCCAGGGTGACGCCGCCTTCGCCTCGACCGGCGGCATCGACGTCAACATCTGCGCCGTGCCGTACACCGGGGGCTCGTGCGTGAAGCCCAGCGTCTTCGACATCGACCTGTACGTCGACGAGCTGGTCTCCGGCAACAACCACACCGTCAACACGGCCGCGGTCAACGCGATCCACGCCAACGGCGGGCACGTGCTCTGCTATGTCGACGCCGGGGGCATCGAGAACTTCCGCCCCGACTACCAGGAGGCCGTCGACTGGGACAACGCGCACAACCACCAGCTGATCGGCAAGCCGTACCCCGGGTTCACGAACGAGTCGTACGCCAACATCAACAACAACGTCGGCCAGCGTGACTTCATGCTCCAGCGCATGGAGAAGCGCGTGACGGCCTGCGAGCAGGCCGGCTTCGACGCTGTCGAGTTCGACGTGGTCAACACCTACGAGGACGGCCAGGCGACGACCGGCTGGAACATCAGCGCCGCCACCCAGCTGATCTACAACAAGGCGCTCGCGGCCATGGCGCACCGGCACGGGATGTCCGTGGCGCTGAAGAACGACATCTCGCAGATCTCGGACCTCGTCGGTGACTTCGACTTCGCGGTCAACGAGCAGTGCGTCCAGTACAGCGAGTGCGGCGACTACAGCCAGTTCACCGGCGCGGGCAAGGCCGTCTTCCAGGTCGAGTACACCATGAGCAGCAACACCAACGACTCGGCATCCGGCCGCTGCGCAACCGCCAACAGCCTCAACCTCAACTCCATCCACAAGAACAAGAACGCCACCCTGTTCTCCCAGCCCTACCGCCCCTGCCGCTGATGCCACTGAAGATCCCGACCGAATACGTGGATGCCAGGACCACCGGCATCCACTGGCCGGGTGAACCGGTGAGCTTCACCGAGTTCGCCGCCGCCCGCCACAGCCTGCACGACGGCCCGTTCACGCCGCCGTTCATGGTGCTGCGGCGGGCGGCGGTCCGGGCCAACATCGCCGCGCTGGCCGATTTCTGCGCCCGGCGCGGCGTGCTGCTGGCACCCCACGGCAAGACCACGATGGCGCCCGCCCTGTTCCGGCAGCAGCTGGAGGCGGGTGCCTGGGGCATGACCGCGGCCACGCCCAGCCAGGTCCGGGCCTACCGCAGCTTCGGCGTGGAGCGGATCCTGCTGGCCAACGAGCTGGTGGACCGGCGTCTGGCCGCGTGGATCGCCTCGAAGCCCTGCACGTTCGTGTGCCTGGTGGACTCGCGGGCGGGCGTCGACCTGCTCGCGGGCACCGGGATCCAGGTGCTGATCGACGTCGGGTACCCCGGCGGGCGTACCGGCGTCAGGTCCGTCGAGGAGGCGGCCTCCCTGGCGTCCTACGCGGCCGGCCGGGTCAGGGTGGCGGGCATCTCGGGCTACGAGGGCGGCATCGCGGACGCCGAGGAGGTGATCTGCTACCTCAAGACGCTCCGCGAGGCCGCCCAGGCGGTCGCGCCCTACGCCGAGGACGAGTTCATCATCAGCGCGGGCGGCAGCATCTGGTTCGACCTGGTCGCCGACCACCTGGCGGGAGAGGCCCAGCTGATCATCCGCAGCGGCGCCTACGTCAGCCACGACCACGGCTACTACCAGCGCCTGACTCCCTTCCAGCGCCTGACCGCCCACGGCCCGATCCACGCTGCCCTCGAACTCTGGGCCCCCGTCCTCTCGGTCCCGGAACCGGGAGTCGCCTACGCCCTCATGGGCAAACGGGAGGCCCCCTACGACATCGACCTCCCCGTCTCGCTCGACCATCCCGGCCTCAAGGTCCGCGCGGTCAACGACCACCACGCCCAACTGGACGTCCCATCCGGAATCACCCTCACCCCCGGAGACCTGCTCCGCTTCGGCGTCTCCCACCCGTGCACGGCCTTCGACAAATGGCGCACCCTCCTGGTGGCAGACGAGGACGACGCCGTAGTCGACCTCATCCGGACATACTTCTAACCACCGGGATCCCGCATCGCTTTTCCGGGGTGATGCGAGATCCCGGCCCTCCCCGTCTGTCTGGTTCGTGACGAGGTCATGGGTGGGCGGTGATCGGGTCTCTGGTTCGCGTGGCCGGTGGGCGAAAGGGTTGTGCCCAGGCGATGTGAAGGAGACGTCATGGGTGCCTGGGTGCGCAGGAGGGCCACGGGAGCGTGGCATGGGCCGCTCGTCGGATGCGCGGCGGTGATGGCGGTGCTGGCCGTCGTCAGCCTGGTCGGGCTGCTGGTCGACGGGCGGATGGTGTCGGGGCAGGGCGTGTGGCTGAAGCCGTTCAAGTTCTCCGTCTCGCTCGGACTGTACGCCGCGACGCTGGCGTGGATGATCGGGCAGGCGGGGCGGTGGCGGCGGACGCTGTGGTGGCTGGGGACCGTGACCGTGGCGGGGTTCGTCACACCGGAGATCGTGTCCATCACGCTCCAGGCGACGCGCGGCGTGCGCAGCCACTTCAACTTCGAGACCGGGTTCGACCAGACCGTGTTCATGGTCATGGGCGGGGCCGCGTACCTGGGCTGGCTGCTGACCTTCGGGATGGGGATCCTGCTGGTGGCGCAGCGGCGGGTGGACCGGGTGATGTCCTGGGCGATCCCGCTCGGGCTGGCCATCTCGCTGGCGGGCATGTCGATCGGCTACCTGATGACCGCGCCCACCCCCGACCAGGCGCGAGGCCTGGCGGCCGGCCTGCGCCTGACCACGATCGGCGCGCACAGCGTCGGCGCGCCCGACGGCGGCCCCGGCATGCCGGTCACCGGCTGGGAGACCGGCGCGGGCGACCTGCGGGTGGCGCACTTCGTCGGCCTGCACGCCCTGCAGGTGATCCCGCTGATCGCGATCGGCCTGCGCCTGCTGTCCCGCCGCTTCGCGCTGCTCGCCGGTACGGTCACCCGCACCCTGCTCGTGATCGTCGCGGCGGCCGGGTACGGCGGGCTCATCGCGCTGACGCTGTGGCAGGCGCGGCGCGGTCAGGCCCTCGTCCACCCCGACGCGCTGACGCTGCAGGCCGCGGCGGGCCTCGCCGGGCTGGTGGCGGCGGCCGTCGTGCTGGTGCTCGGCACAGCCCACGTCCGAGCCCGCCTGACCCGAGGCAGCGCCCGCCCCGTCCCGCTGACCCGGAGCGGCGACCGTCGCGGCGAACTGGCCCGAAGCGGTGGCCCGAAGCGGTGACCATGGCGGGTGGCCTAGGGCTCCGAAGGGCTGGGAGAAGCGGTCTTCTAGGCTGCACAGGTGCACAACCGGGCAAAACTCATCGTAGTGGCGGCGTTCGCCGGCTTCGCGAGCATCTATCTGGGAGCCGGTTCGCCCGTGGCCGTGGCCGTGTTCGCGGTCCAGGTGGGTTTCATCCGCTGGCGGGCGTGGTGGGTGGTCGGCCTGCAGGCCGTACTCGCCTACGGGTCGGTGTGGTGGTTCGGGAGCTCGGTGGGCATTCTCGGGTTCGTCGGCGGGTCGCTGCTGCTGACCCGGCTCTGGCCGCTCGCCCTGGCGGTGGCCGCGAGCGCCGCCCTGATCGGCCCCGCCGACCCGGCGATCAGCATGATCCTGGTCGCCCTGGTCGTCTACGGCCTGACCAGGATGCTCGACCGGATCGAAGAGGTGAACGCGGCCAGGCTGTCGCTGGCGGTGACGGCCGCGGGCGAGGAGCGGCTGCGCATCGCCGCGGAGCTCAGTACCGGCCTGGGTCGGGCGCTGGCCACGATCGCTGACGGAGCCAGGAAAGGCACCCCCGACGTGGAGACCGCGCGCCGCTCGCTGGCCGACGCCCGGGCCGCGGCGGCGAACTACCGGGCCATGTCCCTGGCTCCCGAGATCACCACCGCCAAGGCGATGCTGGCCGCCGCGGGTATCACCGTGGAGGTGCGCGCCGGGCACACGGAGCCGCTCGGCCCCGCCGGCGCGCTGCTGGCCGCGGTGCTCAGGGAGTCGGTGACGGAGATCGTACGGCGGCGCACCGCCACCACCTGCCTCATCGAGACCCTCACCGAGGGCGCCACGGTCCGGCTGCGCGTCACCAACGACGGAGCCCGGACGGCGGGCGACGAGAACCTCGGCGACCTGCCCACCCAGGTCGAGGCGGCGGGCGGCAGGCTGGCCGTCGGTCTGGCGGACGACGCCTCGATGACCGTGGAGGCGAGCCTGCCCACCACCCGGCCGCCCGTCCAACCGGCGCACGATGGCGCGCTGGCGATGGCGCTGCTGGCGGCCGTGGTGATCGGGTTCTCGGTGAAGGCGCTGCTGATGGCCGGTTCGCCGTGGCCGGCCGTACCGCTGGCCGTCATCGTCTTCATGCAGCTGCGCTCGGTCCAGGGCCGCCACCCGTGGGCGCTGGCGATCATGGCGGTGCTGACGTTCGCGCCGATCCCGCTGTTCGGGAAGGTCTGGCTGGGCGTGGCCGGATTCCTGGCGGGGCCGATCCTGCTGGCCTTCCCGTGGGCGATGGCGCTGCCACTGGTGGCGGCCGTCGTGGGCGCGACCGTGGCCGCCGCGGTCCTGCTCGGCCTGCCGTTCCCCGTGACGCTGAACTACGCGATCAGCACGGTGGTGACGGGTCTGGTCGTGTACGGCCTGCTCAGGCTGGCCCAGCTGGCCAGGGAGCTGCGCGAGTCCAGGGACGGCCTGGCCCGCGCGGCCGTGGTCGAGGAGCGGCTGCGCGCCGCCCGCGACCTGCACGACCTGCTCGGCCACAGCCTGGCCGCGATCCTGCTCAAGTGCGAGCTGGCCCGCAGGCTCGACCCCGGCCGGGCGCGCGAGGAGCTGGACGACGTGCTGACCATGACCGAGCGGGCGATGAGCGACCTGCGCACCGTCTCGGGAGAGCAGGGAGAGCTGTCGCTGACCGCGGAGGCCCGCTCGGCCGCCTCGTTGCTGGCCGCCGCCGGCATCGAGGTCGAGCTCGACTTGGGCCACGACGCCCTCGGCGCGGACGTGGACACCACGCTCGGCATCGTGCTGAGGGAGGCCGTCACGAACGTGCTGCGGCACAGCTCGGCCCGCCGGTGCGCGATCACCACGGTCACGCGGGACGGCACCGTACGGCTGAGCGTGCGCAACGACGGGGCGGGCACGTCGAAGGAACGCCACGGCTCGGCCGGGATCGGCAACCTGACCACCCGGCTGGCGGCGCTCGACGGGCACCTGGAGGTCGGGCTCGAGGACGGCTGGTTCGAGCTGACGGCCACGGTCCCGACGCGGGTGTGGGAGCCCGCCTAGATCCAGCCCGCCTCGGAGGCGATGCGCACGGCGTCAGTGGGGGTGCGGGCGTTGAGCTTGGCGATGATCGCGGTGATGTAGTTGCGCACCGTGCCCGCGCTCAGGAACAGCCCGCCGGCGATCTCGGCGGCCTCCGCACCCCCGGCGACCAGCCGCAGGACGTCGGCCTCGCGGGGCGTGAGCGGGTTGTCGGCCAGGTTCCACGCGGTGGCTGCCAGCGCGGGATCGAGGACCCGCTCGCCACGCGCCACCTTCCTGATCGCGGCCGACAGCTCCTCCGGCGAGGCGGTCTTCAGCATGAAGCCGTCCACCTGCGAGGCCAGCGCGCGGCGCAGGTGCCCCGGCTTGCCATGGCCGGTGAGCATGAGCGTGCGGCACTCCGGCAGCTTGGCGCGCAGCTCGCCCGCGGCGTCGAGCCCGTCGGCCGTGCCCGGCATGTCGACGTCGAGGACGGCCACGTCCGGCCGGTGCACCAGCGCGGCGGCGACCACCTTGTCCCCCGAGTCGACCGCCTCGACGACCTCGAGGTCGGGTTCGAGGCCGAGCAGCGCCACGAGCGCTTCCCTGATGACGTGCTGATCCTCGGCCAGCAGCAAGCGAATCACCTGACCATTATGTCCGGATCATGAGGATGTCATGGCCGGTCGGTGATCGGCTCTCTGGTGACGGAAACCGCAGATCACCAGGCTTGTCCTCATGACGGAAGCAGTCCGGTTGGACCAGGTGAGCAAGGTGTACGGCAGGGGCCAGGGCGCGGTGGCGGCCCTGCGCGAGGTGTCGGTGGGCATCCCGAAGGGGAGCTTCACCGCCGTGATGGGCCCGTCGGGCTCGGGCAAGAGCACGTTCCTGCACTGCGCGGCGGGCCTGGACGTGCCCAGCTCGGGAGCGGTACGGCTGGGTGGCACGGACCTGACGGGCCTGGCAGAGAACGCGCTGACCGAGCTCAGGCGGCACCGCGTGGGCTTCGTGTTCCAGGCCTTCAACCTGGTCGCGGCGTTGACCGTGACGGAGAACATCACCCTGCCGCTGATGCTGGCCGGGGCCAAGGTGGACCGGGCGTGGCTGGACGAGGTCGTGAACCGGGTGGGCCTGGCCGGGCGCACCGGGCACCGCCCGGCGCAGCTGTCGGGCGGCCAGCAGCAGCGGGTGGCGATCGCCAGGGCGCTGGTGACCAGGCCGGAAGTGGTGTTCGGCGACGAGCCGACCGGCGCGCTGGACACCATGACCGCCCGCGACGTGCTGACCCTGCTGCGCGAGGTGGTCTCGGCGCTGGGCCAGACGGTGGTCATGGTCACCCACGACCCGCTGGCCGCCGCCTACGCCGACACCGTGCTGTTCCTGGCCGATGGCCGGATCGTGGACGCGATGACGAGCCCGACCGCCGAGAAGGTGGCCGAGCGGATGACCCGGCTGGGGGCGTGGACGTGATGATCTCCTTCGCATTGAAGACGCTGCGGCATCGCAAGGCCGCCTTCGCCGGCGCGTTCGTGGCCCTGCTCTGTGCCGCCGCGCTGGTGACCGCGTGCGGCATGCTGCTGGACACCGGCCTGCGCGGCAAGGTCGCGCCCGAGCGGTACGCCGGAGCCCCGGTGATCGTGGCGGGCGACCAGTTCGTCAGGCAGACCAAGGACAGCGGCAAGCAGAAGGCCAAGCCGCTGTCGGAGCGCCGGTGGATCCCCGCCTCCCTGGCCAGGGAGGTCGAGCGCGTCCCCGGCGTGACCAAGGTGGTCACCGAGGTGAGCTTCCCCTACGCCGGGTTCACCGCGCACGGCTGGGAGTCGGCCGCGCTCACGCCCTTCACACTGGCCTCGGGCCGCCCGCCCAGGGCCGCCGGTGAGGTGGTCGTGGACGCCCGCCATGCCGGCCAGGCGATCCCCGGCTACCGCGTGGTCGGTGTGACCCGGCAGGCGCTGCCCGGCCAGGACACGCTCTTCTTCGCCACCGCCGAGGCCCGCCGGCTGGCCGGGCACGACGGCCTGCTGACCGCGATCGGCGTCTGGCCCCGCGTCGACGTCACCGTCAAGGGCGCCGTCGCCTACACCGGCGACGAGCGCGGCACGGCCGAGTTCCCCGAGGCGGAAGGCTCCCGTGCAAGGCTCATCAGCCTGGGCGGCGCGCTCGGCGGCACCTCGCTGCTGGTGGCGATCCTCGTGGTGGTGGGCACGTTCGCCCTTTCGGCGCAGCAGCGCAGGCGCGAGATCGCCCTGCTGCGCGCCGTCGGCGCCACGCCGCGGCAGGCCAGGAAGCTCATCGGCGGCGAGGCCCTGCTCATCGGCGTGGTCGCCGGTCTGGCCGGGTCCGGCGCCGGGATCCTGCTGGCGTTCTGGCTGCGGACCAGGTTCGTCGCGCTGGGCGCCATGCCCGCCAACCTACCCCTGGTGGTCAGCCCGTTCCCGGCGATCGTCGCGGTGGTGGCCACGCTGGTGGCCGCGTGGGTGTCGGCTCGCGTCTCGGCCCGCCGTACCGCGCGGATCAGGCCGGTGGAGGCGCTGGGTGAGATGGCGCTGCCCGCGGCGCGGCTGCCGCGGGCGCGGCTGGTCGCCGGGCTGCTGGCGGTGGCCGGGGGCGCGGTGCTGACGGTGGCGCTGTCGTCACTGTCGACCGAGGCGGCGGCCAGCCCGGTGACCATGCTCACCGCGCTGGTGTGGACGACGGCGGTCGCGCTGCTCGGGCCGCCGATCGCGCGGGCGGTGGCGGCGCTGCCGCTGCGGGCGCCCGGCGCGGGCGGCTACCTGGCGGGCAGGAACCTGCGGGCGGGGACGGCGCGGCTGGCCTCGGTGATCGTGCCGCTGAGCCTGTTGACGGCGATGACGTGCACGATCCTGTTCTCGCAGACCACCGTGGGTCACGCCGCCCAGGGGCAGGTGAACGCGGGCGTCAAGGCCGACCACCTGCTCGGCGCGGGCTCTCCCGCCGCCGCCGTGCGCGCGCTGCCGGGCGTCCGCGCCGTCACCGAGGTGCTGCGCACCACGGTCAGGATCGACCTGGAGAAGTACGGCGCGCAGGCGGTCACACCCGAGGGCCTGGACCAGACGATGGACCTCGGCGTCGAGGCGGGCTCGCTGCGCGGGTTCGGCGAGACGTCGGCGGCGGTCAGCCGTACCGCGGCCGACCGGCTGGGAGTCGGGCTCGGCGACCCGATCGCGCTGGTGCTCGGCGACGGCACGCCGGCCACGGTCCGGGTGGTGGCCATCTACGGTCGCGGACTCGGCTTCGGCGATCTGACCCTGGCACGCGGGCTCGTCGCGGCCCACGTCGACGATCCCCGGGGCACCGTCCTGGTCGCCGGCGGCGAGCGGGAGGCGCTGCGGCGGCTGCCCGGCGTGACCCTGGCCGACGAGGCGGGCGCGGCCCAGGCGGGCACGGCCAACGCGGCGGTCGCCTTCGTGGCCATGGGCCTGATCATCGCCTTCTGCGCGATCGCCGTGGTCAACACGCTGGCCATGTCGACATTGGGCAGGGTCAGGGAGCTCGCGCTGCTCCGCGTGGTGGGCACCACGCGCCGCCAGGCGATGCGGATGCTGTGCGCCGAGACGGTGACGGCGACCGTCGCCGCCGTGCTCATCGGGACGGCGATCGCGCTGGTGACGCTGGGCGCCTTCGGCAGGGGGATGACCGGGTCGGCGCTGCCCTACGTGCCACCCCAGGCCTACGCCGCGGTCATCGCCGCCGTCGCGGCGCTGGCGCTGGCGGCCACGGTGATCCCGGCCAGGTTCGCCCTCCGGGCCCGCCCCGCCGACGCGCTCGGCGCCCGCGAATAGCGGTCCCTGGACGCACGGACCTGAGCATCTACGGCGTGCGCAGGCTGCCCGTCATCTGGTAGTCGACAGCCTCAGGCGCCAGTGCTCGGCTGCCTGGGTCATGTCGTGGGTGACGAGCTGGAAGAACTGGCTCGTCGTGTGGAGCCGGGCGCCGGCGGGGGTTGCGGTGCCGAGGACGGCGGCTCCCCGCTGGGCGAACTCCGTCCACATCGACATCGACCGGAGGCTGGCCTGCCAGGCCATGTACCAGACGTGGTCCTCGATGAGGTAGCGCTCCCGCCTGTCTCCGCGCTCGCGCCTGAGCAGGCCGCGCTGCTCGAGCCAGTTCACCGCCTTGGAAACGGAGGCCGGGCTCACCTGCAGCCGGGTGACCAGCTCGGCTGCGGTGAACCCGCCGCTGTCGCAGGTGAACAGGCAGACGAGGATCCTGGCCATCATCGCCGGGACGCCCGTCTGGATCATCATCTCGGCGAAGCCCTCCTCGAACGCGCGCACCTCCTCCGGGTCGCGCCCGTGGGTGTCGGCGCTGACCGGTGTGGCGTGGGGCAGGCCGGGCTTACGGCGGGCCCGCCAGCTGGTCGCCTGCTGTGCGTGGTTGGCGCGGTAGTGGCCGGGCCCGCCGTTGCGGGTGATCTCGCGGCTGATCGTGGACCTGGGCCTGCCCAGGCGGCGGGCGATCTCGGCGTAGCTGAGCCCCGACGACAGCGCGGCGGCGATGCGCTGTCGATCTTCGTAGGTGAGACGACCTCCCGGCATTCAAACCCCTGGTGCATTCAGCTTCAATGTCATTGCACCGACGATATCGCTTCTACCTGGGGGAGCGGCTTTCGCGCGTTGTCAGTGTGCGAAACACCTTCCTAGCGTGCTGGACATGGCACACGACACGATCCCTTCGCTGCCCACCGAGCGGCCCGCGGGTCGCCCGTTCGATCCGCCCGCGGGCCTGGCGGAGCTGGCCCCGCTGAGCCGGCTGCGGTACCCGGACGGCCACATCGGCTGGCTGGCCACGAGCCACGCCCTGGTCAGGGCGGTGCTGGCCGACCCGCGCTTCAGCGTCCGGCCCGAGATCAAGCACCTGCCCATCCCCGGCGTCCCCGGCAGCGACCGCCCGGCCCCTCCGGGCATCTTCACCGCGATGGACGCACCCGAGCACACGCGCTACCGCCGCCTGCTCACCGGCCAGTTCACCGTCCGCCGGATGCGGCAGCTGGCCGAGCACATCCAGGCGATCACGACCGAGCACCTGGACGCCATGGCGCGCCACGGCTCGCCCGCCGACCTGGTCGCCGAGCTGGCACAGCCGATTCCCGCCCAGGTCATCTGCGAGCTGCTCGGCGTGCCGTACGCCGACAGGGCGCGCTTCCAGGCCGACGCGCTGAAGCTGTTCCGCCTCGGGACCGCGCAGGAGGAGATGATCGCCGCCTACACGGCGGTGCAGGGATTCATCGCCGAGCTGGTGCCCGCCAAGCGGGCCAAGCCTGACGACGACCTGCTCAGCGGGCTGATGGCCACCGACCTCACCGACGAGGAACTGGTCAACATCGGCTTCGTGCTGCTGGGCGCCGGGCTGGACACCACGGCCAACATGCTCGCGCTCGGCACCTACGCCCTGCTGACCCACCCCGACCAGCTCGCGCTGCTGCGCTCGGACCCCGGCATGGCCGACCACGCGGTCGAGGAGCTGCTGCGCTACCTGAGCGTCATCCCGATGACCGTGCGCACCGCGCTCGAGGACGTCGAGCTGGACGGCCAGACGATCAAGGCGGGCGAGTCGATCACGGTCTCGGTCCCCGCGGCCAACCGCGACCCGGCGCACTTCGCCGACCCCGACACGCTCGACCTGCTGCGCGCCACCGGCGGGCACGTCGCCTTCGGCCACGGCGTCCACCAGTGCCTGGGCCAGCAGCTGGCCCGCGTGGAGCTGCAGGTCGCGCTGCCCGCGCTGGTCACCCGCTTCCCCACGCTGCGCCTCGCGGTTCCGCCGCAGGACATCGCCATGCGCACCGACATGATCATCTACGGCGTGCACGCGCTGCCCGTCGCCTGGGAGGTGTGACCCATGAAGGTCTGCCTCGTCACCGGCGCGTCCTCCGGCATCGGCCTGGCCGCCGCGCTCGAACTGCGGCGGGCCGGCCACACCGTGTACGGCGCGGCGCGCCGCGTGCCCAAGATGGAGCGCCTGCGCGCCGCCGGCGGCCACGTCATGGAGATGGACGCCCGCAAGGACGGCGACCTCGAACGCGCCATCCGCACCGTCGTCGACGAGCAGGGCAGGATCGACGTCCTGGTCAACAACGCCGGAATCGGGCTCCATGGCGCGATCGAGGACGTGCCGCTGGATCAGGCCCGCGACCAGTTCGAGGTCAACGTGTTCGCCCCGGCACGGCTGATCCAGCTCTGCCTGCCGTACATGCGCGAGCAGAGGTCCGGCACGATCGTCAACGTCTCCTCCATCGGCGGCGAGATCGCGTTGCCGCTCGGCGCCTGGTACTACTCCTCCAAGCACGCGCTCGAGGCCTACTCCGACTCGCTGCGGCAGGAGCTCGGGCCGTTCGGCATCCGCGTCGTGATCGTCCAGCCCGGCATCATCAAGACCGAGTTCGAGAACGGCACGGCCCAGGAGCTGCGCGACATCTCCGGACACGGCGCCTACGCCCGGATGGCCGAGGCGATGGCCAAGCGAGCCGAGACCGAGCTGGGAGGCGGCAGCAAGGCCTCCGATCCCGTCGTCGTCGCCCGGGCGATCAGGCAGGCTGTCGACTCGCCCAGACCCAAGGCCCGCTACGCGGTCGGCTACCTGGCCAGGCTGCTGCTGTTCCTGGACAGGTACCTGCCCGACCGGGCCTTCGACCGCCTCGCCACCAGCGCCATCAAGTAGGGGGAACCATGCGTGTCTCAGTCGACACCGAGCTGTGCACCGGCGCGGGCCAGTGCGTCCTGGCCGCCGCCGATGTCTTCGACCAGCGGGACGAGGACGGCCTGGTGCTGCTCCTGCGCCCCACCCCGCCCGCTGCGGACTTCGACGCCGTACGGCAGGCCGCGCTGCTGTGCCCCACCCGGGCGATCAGCGTGGAGGAGTGATGGGCCGTCCGGATCACGTCGTGATCGTGGGCGCCTCGGCGGCGGGACTGACCGCCGCCGAGACCCTCCGCAGACAGGGGCACGACGGGCACATCACGCTGATCGGGGAGGAGGCACGCCCGCCCTACGACCGGCCGCCGCTGTCGAAGCAGATCCTGGCCGGCGTGTGGGAGCCCGACCGCGTCGCGCTGCGCCACGGGGAGCTCGATCTCGACCTCCGGCTGGGGACGGCCGCGACCGCCCTGGACGTCGCGGCCAGGACGGTCACGCTGCGCGGCGGCGAGCGGCTCGGCTTCGACGGGCTGATCATCGCGACCGGCGTGACCCCGAAGCGGCTGCCCTGCCTGCCGGACGCGCACGTGCTGCGCACCCTGGACGACGCGCTGGCGCTGCGTGCCGCCCTGCGCGGGGCGAAGCACCTGCTGGTGGTCGGGGCGGGGTTCCTCGGCGCGGAGGCCGCCGCGTCCGCCCGCACGCTGGGCGTCGAGGTGACGCTGGTGGACCCGCTGCCCGTGCCCATGGCGCGGCAGTTCGGCGAGCGGATCGGCGAACTGGTCGCTGAACTGCACCGGGAGCACGGCGTGGACCTGCGGATGAACACCGGGATCGCCCGGCAGCGCGGCGACGGCGCCGTCGAGCTCACCGACGGCACCCTGGTCGAGCCCGACCTGGTTCTGGTGGCCATCGGCGCCACGCCCGCCACCGGCTGGCTGTCCGGCAGCGGGCTCACCCTCGACGACGGGATCGTCTGCGACCCCGCCTGCCAGGCGGCGCCCGGGATCTACGCGGCCGGCGACGTGGCCCGCTGGGTCAACCCGCGCTACGGCACCTCCATGCGGGTGGAACACCGGATGAACGCCACCGAGCAGGCGATGGCCGCCGCGGCCAACCTGCTCGGCGCCGCCCGCCCCTTCGACCCGGTCCCGTACTTCTGGACGGACCAGTACGACACCAAGATCCAGGCCTACGGCCACCTGTCACCGGACGCCGAGGTCACCGTGGTCCGCAGCGACGTCTCCAGCCGGAGGTTCGTCGCCACCTACACCGGCGACGGCCGCGTCACCGGCCTCCTCGGCTGGAACATGCCCAGGCAACTGCGCGAACTCCTGCGGGAGTACCGCCTGTGGCCTACAACTGCGGCCTCGTAGCGAGCGCCTCGAAGGGGTCGCACTTGGCGATGACGGTACGGAACCGCTGGAGGATCTCCACCGTCTCGCTCGGCCCGAACGCCCGGGCGTACAGGCCGGCCAGGGCCAGCTGGTGGTCCTCCACCACCAGCGGGTCGTCGATGAGGCTCGGGCCGTGCAGCAGGTGCAGGAGCAGCAGGTCCGAGCTGTCGGGATCCGGCAGGCGCACGATCGTGAAGCGCGGCGCGTCGGGCACGAACTCCGACTGGGAGGCCGGGCGCATGATCTGGATCGTGATGTACGGCTGCTCGGCCGCCGCGATCAGCCAGTCGATCTGCTCCAGCCGATCCGCCGGATTGGCCAGCGGCGGATCGAGCAGCGCCCTGGGATCGATCACCGCCCACAGCGTCGGCCTGCCCTCGCGCTCCAGCGCCTGCTGCCGGCTGCGGATGACGTCGACTCCCCCGGGGACCTGCGCCGGCTGCGCGCCCGGCATCGTCGCCCGCGCGTAGGCCGGCGTCTGTAACAGCGGCGGCAGGATCGTGGGGGAATAGGTCATCAGATGGCTGGCCTGGTCCTCCAGCGCGAGCACCGTCGACAGCCACACCGGGATCTCCGCCGCGTCGAACCAGCCGGCGTGCCGCTCGCCGCTCAGCAGGCTGAGCAGATGGTCGCGGTGACGCTGGTCCAGCACGCCGTACTGCGTCAACAGCGTCTCCACGGTGGAACGCCTGGGCACGACCTGTCCGTTCTCGATCCGGGCGATCGTCGTGGGGCTGACCCCCGCCGCCGATGCCGCCGCCCTGATGGGTAGCCCGACCTGTTGACGCAATCGTGCGAGCCGAGCGGCCAGCACGAAGTGCGCGGGCTGCTGTTCAAGCATCGGTCCCTCGCCTTTCGACCACGATGCTGTCCCGTAGCTCCGATCATGCTCCACGGTAAGGAGCGACCCGCCCCACGGCGAGGCATTCCCGGGAAATGGGTACAAGACGTGATCTTGAATAAATGGGTCAGCGGGCTGACCTGATAACGAAAGTACCGCTTTGAAATGCGTCTATTGCGATACTCGCCACCTTTGGTGGACTATGACTCGGATCATTGACGATGGTCATCTTGTGGAAATGGGTACAGCAGGTGGGGGTCCGAGGCCAAAGGAGGTATGGGGCGAAGTGGTAGAAAGCGCTCTGACCTGGTCTTTTGCCTCATTGGCCATGGCACGGCACGCCGTACCCGACAATCCGCACTCAGCTGTCAGAGACTTCTTCGTACGCCGCGGGAGACACGGGACCGTCGAGCTCAGAAGCGGCGAGGTCCACCTGGAGAAGCTGCTGCTCGAACCTGTCGACGACCTCGTCGGGCAGTTCGGCCAATTTCAGCGCGATCGCGCGCAGATGGGGAGCGCGGTCGAGCAATTGCAGCAGCTTGGTGTCGGGGTCTTCCTCGAGGCCGAAGTCGGCCAGAGTGGCGCCGAAGAAACGCGCGATCGGCAGCAGCGTGCCCGGCAGGGGCGTCATGATCGTGCCCTCGAGCAGGTTGAGCAGCGTCTGGTAGCTGGGTCCTGTGCCGCCGTTGTGCTCCTTGATGGCCGCGGCCAGCCGCCTGCTGCCGTTTCCCTTGTCCGCCCAGGGCAGGCCGTTCGGCGCGAGCGTCCGCTCCATCAATGCCCGCAGGGTGTCTGCCACCTGCTGGGCGAGCGGCGACAGCGCCATGAACGTCCCTTCAGTCCGTGGATGACCCGCCTGGAGGCTCCCACTCTAGGGCCGGGCCTGATCGCTCGTCGATCGAGAGTAATAAGAATGCACCACTTTCGCCGGATGCACCTCCTCGGCGAACGAACAGCTCACCGGTGTGTGTGATCGGCAGGACGATCACCGCGCCCATCGCCGTGACGTGCAGGTTCGGGTAGGAAGGGTGCCGCTTTGGGATCTCTTCGTTGGCGCCGGGAGGGCAACCTCCCGCCGGAGAGGACGAGCTTCGTAGGACGGCGGGAGCTGGTGTCCCGCATCTCCGCCGCGGTGGGGTCGGCGCGGCTGGTCACCGCCTTGGGCACCGGGGGCGTCGGCAAGACGCGCGTGGCGTTGCAGGCCGCCCGGCGATTGCAGGCCGAGGGCCGCTATCCGGACGGTGTGTGGCTGGCGGAGCTATGGGCGCTGGACGACCCCGACGTGCTGGGCAGCGCGATCAGCTCGGCCTTCGGGCTGGCCGACGTGTCGGCGCGACCCGATGTCGAGGTGCTCATCGAGTTCCTCGCCGACAAGCACCTGTTGCTGGTCCTGGACACGTGCGAGCACATGATCGGCGCCGTGCGCAAGCTCGTCACGACGCTGCTGCAGGCCGCGCCGGGGATGACGATCCTGGCGACCAGCCGGGAGACGCTGAACCTGCCCGACGAGCTGGTGATCGTCGTGCCGCCGATGAGCGTCACCCGCGACGGCGAGCGCGAGGCCGAGGCGGTCGAGCTGTTCGTCAGCCGTGCCAGGGACGTGCTGCCGCAGTTCGAGCTCGGCCCGCACAACGCCGCCGGCGTGGCCAGGCTGTGCCGCAGGCTGGAAGGGATCCCGCTGGCACTGGAGCTGGCGGCGGTCCGGTTACGCGGCCTGTCGGTGGACCAGATCCTGGACCTCGTCGCGCAGACCACCGACCACCTGGCCCAGCAGAGCGCCGTGGACGACATCACCGACGGGATCCTGCCCGCGCCGCAGCCGCCCGCCGTACCGCCCGACTATCCCTTCAGCGGCGGCGCGCGCCATCACACGCTGCGCGCGGCCATCGGCTGGAGCCACCAGCTGTGCGAGCCGGCGGAACGGCTGCTGTGGGCCAGGCTGTCGGTCTTCGCCGCCGACTTCGACGGGGTGGCCGCCCGCGAGGCCTGCGGGGGCGACGGGCTGCTGCCCGACGAGATCGACGACCTGCTCGACGGGCTGGTGCACAAGTCGATCCTGACCGTGCAGCAGAACACCCGCACCATCCGTTACCGCATCCTCGACACGCTGCGCGAGTACGGCGCGGGCTGGCTCGAGCAGCTGGGCGGCACCGAGACGATGCGGATCCGGCACCGCGACTACTACCTGCGCCTGGCACAGCGCGGCGAGGACGCCTGGTGGGGACCCGGCCAGGTGCGCTGGTGGCACCGCATGCGCGCCGAGAACGCCAACATCCGCACTGCCATCGACTACAGCCTGTCCCACCCCGACCAGGCGGCGCTCGGCCTGGAACTGGTCACGTCGCTGTGGTTCCTCTGGGTGGCCTGCGGGTTCTCCGCCGAAGGGCGCCACTACCTGGTGCGGGCCCTGCACGCCAACCAGCTGCCCTCCTCGGCCAGGTGCAAGGCGCTGTGGGTGGAGGCGTACCTGGCCTGTGCGCAGGGCGACATCCCTGCCGCGGTGGCACGCGCCAAGGAGTGCCGCAGGGAGGGCGCCGAGATCGGCGACAGCGACGCGGTGATCATCGGCACGAAGATGCTCGGCACGGCCGCGGTGCTGACCGCCCAGCTGGACAAGGCCAACACGCTGTTGGGCCTGGCCATCAGGAGCCTGCGCCAGGACCCGGCCACGCTCGAGCCGGTGCTGATGCCGGCCATCGTGGAGCTGGCGCTCGTCCACGTCATGCAGGGACAGGCCGCCGAGGCGCTGCCGACGCTGGAGGACTGCCTGGCCACCTGTGAGGCGGCGGGGGAGCAGTGGCTGCGCTCCTACGCCGAGTACGTGCGGGCGATGGCCTACCGACAGCTGGGCCGCATCACCGAAGCGATCGAGTCGATCAGGGCCTCGCTGCGCATCAAGCGCCACTTCCGCGACGTGCTCGGCATAGTCCTGGACCTGGAGGCCCTGTCGCAGATGGTGATCACCGCGGGCCTCCCACCGGAGACGGCGGCCCAGCTGCAGGGCGCTGCCATGGTCAACTGGACGGAGTACGGCCTGCCGTTGATGGGCAGCCCGTTCTTCAGCGACGACCACGACCGGTGCGCGGCCGAGATACGCCGGCTGATCGGCGAGGACGCCTACCAGGCGGCGCTGGCCCGCGGCAAGACGATGAGCCTGCCCGATGCCGTCGCCTACGCCACAGGCGACAGCGCCGACCTGGGCACCATGTCCGACGACTTGGCGGGGAGCACCTTCTAGAGCATCGTCGCGTAGCGGGAACTGGAGGCGGAGTAGTCGACCGACCCACTGATCCAGCAGCCGAGCCCGCGCAGGTAGGCCTGTACCTCAGGGGCGCCGCCACGGTCGCGCTCGCAGGCCGCCCGCATGCGGGCCAGGGCCGCCTCCCGCATGGCCACGGTTTCCGCGATGGCCTGCCGTAACGTGCGGCCGGCGGCGACGAGCACAGCGACCAGGTTGTTGGGCGCGTTCGGGCCGAGGCGTTCCTTGGCGTAGGAGAACAGGTCGTTGTCGTAGACGACCACGTCGACGGCCGCCACGGTGGCGGCGCGCACGTCCGGGTCGGTCCACTGCCGCTCGGTCAGCGGCAGCCCGGTGGCCAGCGGGATGATCGCGAACACGGTGAACATGGCGCCGGTGTCGCGCCGCATGCACCGGTAGTCGTCCAGGCTCGGCACCAGGGTCAGCTCCCTGTTGGCCGCCTCCCACGCCTGCGACAGCGCATAGGTGATCATGGCGTCGGCCCATCGGCGCAGCGCGCCCGAGCCGCGGTCGTACCGATCGATCCGCTCGCGCAGGTCGGCCAGCGCCTCGGTGAACGGCGTCGGCTCGCGGGCCTGCCCGCCCTCCAGCACCCGCCACATGTCGGGGATCAGCCGCGCGGTGTCGGCGACCCCGCGCGAGGTCTCGAAGATCACGTCATCGGCGGCGAACAGCCACGTGCACAGGTCGGCGCCGATCTGCAGGCGCTCGCGCGTGGCGTAGGGGTAGACCCGGGCTGCCAGCTCGCCGTAGCGGGCCCGCAGGAACTGCCGGGTGTGGTGCGGGTCGAGCAGCCGGTGCGCGGCTGCCCAGGCCATGGTCGCCGCCTGGATCTCCTCGACGTGCGGGCTGATCTCCGAGGGGAAGGGCGAGCTGAGCGGGGGGATCACAGGGGCGATTGAAGCGGATGATCGTCCCGCATGTCAAATATTTGACGACGGTCAGATGAATGGCCACTGACCAGGCATTCTCTCTATTTAGAAAATATCTAGATGGCAACTGTCAAAGGCTTGACAGTTAGTGGGGCCGTCCACCACGCTGATCTCTGCGTTCGTGTTCCACCCCATGAGCCCCACGCCGCACTGGAGGTGGTGGTACCGGTGACCGCAAGCCCCAGGCACTGGGCGTTCAACCCAGCGCCGCCGCCCATCACCCCTCCCGACACCGACCAGGACCACACCTGCGAGGGCTGCTTCCCCCGCGCTCAGCAGGCGCTCATCGTCGCGATCTGCCGTCGCGTCGCCGGTGCCGGCGCGGACGTCGCCAGCGGCAACTGGCCGCTGGGCGGCGTTGAGATCTGGACCAGGGAACCCGGCAGCGGCAGGCCGCTGGACGAAGGCGCCGCCTGGGTGCTGCACCACAAGATGGCCCGCCAGCTCGCGCTGGTCGGCTGGCACACCGAGGTGGACGCGCGCCGTGTGCTGGTGCTCGGGTGGAGCCTGTCCGCACTGCGGCATCGCGCCCGCATGCTGCAGGCCGCGCTGGGCCGGCTGACCGGCTTCGGTCCCACCGCGTACCGGGCCGCCACGCTCACCGGGGACCTGCTGGCGGGGCTGTGCACCTCACCCAGCGAGTTCGAGCGCGACTTCGTCGTCGACCGCACCTGCGCCCTCATCGCACGGGCCCTGCGCTGGCCGGCCTGGCTGGCCGAGATCGCCCGCTACGAGCGGACGTCGCAGGTGCAGCGCATGCAGCTGGCGCTGGCCCAGATCGCCGGGCTCGAGCGCAAGCTCGCCCACGCCTGCCAGGAGCACCTGGCGCTGGCGGCCCGGGTCAGCCGGGCGGTCTGCGAGGACGCCGCCGCCGGCGGCTCGCTGGAACGTGCCCGGTTACGCGCGCTGGCCGAGGCCCAGGGCTGGCCCACGCACGGCCCGGACACCAGACCGGCGACGGGAGCCGGTTCGGACGCTGAGCCGCCGCAGGCCGGGCCGATGAACCTGACCGAACGGCGGGTGGCCGCCAGCACTCCGAACCACGCCGTAACGGCCCATCGCGACCCGGCGGATCTGCCGCAGCCCGGACGGTGATCGCGGTGACCGCCGCCGGCCTCCCGTCGCCCACCACCTGGCCCGCCCTCCGCCCGGACGCTCCCACGCTGTTCCACCAAACCCAGCCCTCGGTACGGCACGCTGCCCGCCCACCCGCTCCTGCTCCCGTTCGGGGTAACGGTGGGGCGCGGCATCGCAATCCCGGACGGCCGGGGCTGGTGAAGGTGGTGGCCGCGGCGACCATGGCGCTGTGGATGGCCGACAGCACCGCCACCACGCTGGTCGTGCCCGCGCTGGCCGACGACAGGATCGGCAGCGCGCTGCCGGTGACCCAGCTGAGCTGGATGAGCACGATCTCCTTCGCCACCATCGCGGCCCTGCTGGCGACGGCCGGGCGGCTCGCGGACCTGGTCGGGCGGCGAGCCGTGCTCGCGCTCGGCATGGCGGCCTTCGGGCTCGGCGCGTGCGCGGTGATCGCGGCGCCGACGTTCCCCGTGCTGCTGGCCGGGCGGCTCACGCAGAGCGTCGGCTCGGCCATGATGGTGCCCGCCTCGCTGGCCCTGCTGCTGGCCGAGCTGCCTCCCGGCCGCCGCACCGGCGCCCTGGCCTGGTGGAGCGCCGCCTCCGGCATCGGCGCCGTCCTGGCCCAGGCGGGCGGCGGCACGATCCTGGCGGCCGCCGGCTGGCGGGCGGTCTACGTCCCCTGCGCGGTGGGCGCCCTGGCCGTCCTCCTCCTGACCGCCGAAGTCCCACGCTCCCGCAACCCACGCGCCGACCTGCCGCTGCCGCGCTCCCGTGCGCTCAGGGAGGGGCCGGATCTGGCGGGGGCGTTGCTGCTGGTGGCCGCGATCGGCGGGGCCGTGCTGGTGCTCTCGCTGGGTGGCCGGTGGGGGTGGACGTCGCCCAGGACGCTCGGGCTGGCCGGGTTCGCAGTGGTCGCGCTCGGCGGGGCGGTGGCCACGTCGGTCCGGCACGGTGGCGTTGGAGCGATCGATCTGCGGTTGTGGCGCCGGCCCGGGTTCGGGTTCGGGTGGCTGACGACGCTGCTCTACGGGATCGAGAGCTTCACCGTGCTCATGGTCGCCCCGATGTACCTGCGCGCGCACGGCATGGACGCCCGCCAGGCCGGGCTCGGGCTCGCGCCGATGTCGCTGGCCGTGATCGTCGCCGCGCCGCTGTCGGCGATGCTCGCCCGCAGGCGCGGGCCCGCACCGGTCATCCTGCTCAGCGGGGTGACGGTGGGCGTGGCCGCGCTGCTGATGCTCGGCGAGAGCGTGCCGGGGGCGCGCAGCGTGCTGGCGGCGACGGTGATGGGCCTGGGGCTCGGAGCGCTGGCCGCCTCGACGTCGATGATGGGCACGCTGGCCGCCGAGCCCGCGCAGTACGGCGCCGCGGTGGGGGCGGTGACGACCGCCCGCATGCTGGGCGGCGCGCTCGGTGTGGCCGCGGCCTCCGCCGCGATGGAGCGTCCGCTGCCGATCGGCCCCGCGCCCTCCTTCGCCACGGTCGCCGCCGGGCTGCTGGCGGTCGCCGCCCTGATCTGCGCCGCCGTACTCATCCGCGGTCGCCCCCACCGCACGCCGATGAGTACGGCGGCGCCACGCCGGACGCCGGTCGAGCCGCCCGGACGGACAGGGACGCCTCGCCGTACTCCCGGCAAGGCGGTCGAGTCGGGCCGCCGTACTCCCGGCAAGGCGGTCGAGCCGGCCCGCCGTACTCCCGGCAGAGCAGTCGAGTCGGCCCGCGGCGCATCGGACCTGTCGGCGGAGCAGGAGGTGGTGGTGTTGCGGCGGCTGCTGGTGGAGCTGCGCGAGGCCTTCGCCCAGGTGCACGACGGGGCCGAGCTGGAGCTGACCCGGCTGCAGGTGGATCTGCCGCGGCCGCGCCTGCCCGAGGGGTGGGCGAACCGCGATCTCTTCGAGCGTTCGTAGCAAAGGAGAACGAGCATGCCCGACCAGGCTGTCTCGCGCAGGCCGGCGCATCGGCGCCCATACGGCGCGGCAGAGGCGCAGAACGACCCGAACGAGGTGCTGACCAGCCCGCTGCCGCGGATCCCCGCGGCCTCGGCCCGTACCGTCTACCAGCTGCAGCGGATGCGGCACGTGTCCGCGCAGGCCATGACGAAGATCGACGAAGTGCTCGGGCGGGCCGGCTGAGATGCGCACGAGCAGGCCCGCCGCGGACACCAGGATGCACCCGCTGACCCTGGCCGACGTCGAGACCGCCGCCGGCGCCCGGCTCGACGGCGCCGTGTGGGACTTCGTGCAGGGCGGAGCGGGCGACACCGTGCGGGCCAACGCGGCGGCGTTCGCGAGATGGCGGCTGCGGCCCTCCGTCGGCGTCGACGTCTCCGCGATCGACCCGGAGATGAAGCTGCTCGGCTCGCACTGGCGGATGCCGATCGCGATCGCGCCCCTCGCGCCGATGCGGCTGTGTCACCACGACGGCGAGCTCGCCTGCGCCGCGGCCGCGACGGCGGCGGGCGTGCCGATGACGCTCGGCATGCTGGCCTCGTACTCCGTCGAGGTGGTCGCCGGCCCGCAGACCGTGCTGTGGCAGCAGCTCTACCTGCTGCGCGACCGTACGGTGACCGCCTCGGTCGCGCGGCGCGCGCAGGCCGCGGGGGCCACCGCCCTGGTGCTCACCATGGACACGCCATGGACGGGACGCCGGATCGGCGACATGCGCAGCGGCTTCCGCATCCCTGAGCACATCAGACCCGGCAACCTGGGCGACATCGTGCCCGTCACCTGGCGCGACGTGGCCTGGCTGGCCGAGCAGACGGACCTGCCCGTCATCTGCAAGGGCATCGGCACCGGCGGCGACGCGGACAAGGCGATCGAGGCGGGCGCCGCCGCGGTCGTCGTCTCCAACCACGGCGGCCGCCAGCTCGACGGCGCGCTGGCCAGCCTGGACGCCCTGCCCGAGGTGGTCGAGGCGGTGGCCGGCCGGATCCCGGTGCTGATGGACGGCGGCGTCCGCACCGGCCGCGACGTGCTCGTCGCGCTGGCTCTCGGGGCGCGGGCGGTGCTGGTCGGCCGGCCGGTCCTGTGCGGGCTGGCGTACGCGGGCCGCCAGGGGGTGGAGCAGGTGCTGGGCATCCTCGCCGACGAGCTGCACGACGCGATGGGCCAGTGCGGCCGCCCGACGCTCGCCGCCGTCGACCGCAGCCTCATCACCCCGGCCAACGGTGCTCCGGGGTGACCGCAGTAACCAGGAAGGATCGGCCGATCATGGAACACCCCATCACGCGCATGATCTTGTCGCACGACGGGTCCACGACCCGCCTGCTTGAAGAGCTGCTGCGTGAGCCGCTGTCGTTGCGCACCACGCTGCAGACGCTCAGGGAGGCACACGCCGTGCTGCCCCGGCACCTGCGGGCGCGGCTGCAGGTCGAACCCGCCGACCCCGTCGTGCTGCGGCGCTCGCAGCTCGTCACCCGCTCCGGCTGGGTCGTCACCTCCAACAAGGTGGTCGGCAACCCGCTGCACCCCGCCGCCCAGCTCGCGCTCGCCGCCCAGGACCGGCCGCTCGGCCTGGTGCTGCGCGCGAACCGGCTGGAACAGCACCGCGACCAGCTCGCCGCGGGCACCACCTCCTGGTACTGGCCGGGGTACGGCCATCTGTCCAGCTGCTGGCGCGACTACCTGATCACGGTCTCCGGCAGGCCCGCGCTCTACATCCGCGAGACGTTCCACCCCGAGGTCGCCCCGGTGGACGTGCGGCCCGTCGAACCCCTGGCGCTGTGAGGCTCCCATGTATCCGACCGCCGCATCACCGGCCGCCTGGGGCCGCAGCCGCCGCACCACGTCCACGCCGGGCGGCCTGCTCGTGCTGATCGGTACGGCGGGCCGCACGCTCACCCCGCACCAGCAGGCAGCCGTGGCCGAGCTGGCGGAACGCTGGCCGCTGCTGCTGGCCGGCGCCGAGCCCGCCGGCCGTACCGTCGTCCACCGGCAGATCAGGCCGGAGGCGATGACCCGTCAGGCCATCATGGCGGCACTGGCCACCTGCGAGTTCCTGCCGCCGGTACGCGCCGTGCTGACGCTGGAGTCCCGGCTCTGCGCGGTCGGCACCCGCCTGGCCAGCGAGCTGGGCCTGCCCGGGTACGGCATGGCCGCGGCCGACGTGGTCACCCATCCGATCCGCACCTTCGACCGGCTGGGGAACGCCGGGTTGCCGATCGCGCCCGGCGAACCCGCCGAGCTGGTCGCCTGGTGCGTGACCGCGCCCCCGCATCACACGGTCGTCGCGGCCGTCACCCGGCTCCTGCCGCATCCGGGGTCGCGGGCCGACGAGCTGGTGGACGTGGAGGATCCCGCGCTGGCCGACCCGGCGGTGCGCGAACTGGCGGCGGAGGCCATGCGCGCGCTCGGCGTCCAGAGCGGCATCACCCGGCTGCACCTCGACCTGTCCCATGCGATCACCGGCGCGAGCCCCGGCCTCGGCGACGACCTGGGCCGGACGGTACGCCTGGCCACCGGGCTCGACCTGGTCCGCGAGGCCGCCTGGCTCGCCTACGGGGTGCGCGGGCCGCGGGAGCTGGCCTCCACCAGGTGCACGATGGCCCGCCGGGCCTGGGTCCCGGCGCCGGATCGGCCGGAATCCCGGGATCGGCTGCGCGGCATGGCCTGGGTGGACTCGGTGATCTGGCACGACGGCGAGGCGGAGGTGATCGTCATCGGCGGCGACGCGGAGCAGTGCGCGCGCTGGATCGACCACGCGCGGCACGTCCTGGTGGGGTCGAAGCCATGGTGACGGCCTGGCTGCTGATGTGCGCCGCGATCGCGGTCGAGGTGGCCTCCACGACCGCGCTCAAGGCCGCCGCGAGCAGCGACTCCCACCTGGGGTGGACGGTGACGGCGCTGGCGGGGGTGATCGTCTCCTATCTGCTGATGGACGGGGCGCTGCGCCTGCAGATGGAGGCGTCGGTGGCGTACGCGGTCTGGTCGGGCGTCGGGACCACGGCGATCGCGATCATCGGGGCCCTCGGATTCGGCGAGTCGCTCCACCCGGCGAAGATGATCGGGATCGCGCTGATCATCGTGGGCGTGGCGCTGCTCAACCTCGCGCCCGGCACGCAGCCCGCCGCGCTGCGACATCCGCACTCGTCCACGTACCGGCTGGTCGAGGCGCTGTCCGGGCTCGACACGGCGCTGGACGAGCTGGCCAGGCTCGATCCCGCGCGGGTTCGGCGGGTCGCATGAGCGGTCCTGGGCCGGCGCTGGGCGTGAGCCTGATGGCTCAGGGCGCCGCGCTGTCGGACCTGATCGGTTTCACCTCGGCGCTGCCCATGCTGCGAACCCAGGATCTGCCGTGGGCCAGCCTGGCCTACGTCGGGTCATGGGCGGCGGCCATGCTGCTGTGCCGCCAGCTGGCCAGGGTGGCGTCATGGCCGGTGCTCACCGCGGCCGCGCAGGCCGGGTTCGCGGCCGGCTGCGGCCTGGTGATGTTCACCGACTCCTGGCCGCTGCTCCTGGTGGCGCGGGCGGTGCAGGGGTGCTGCTGCGCGCTGATGCTGACCTTCGCGCTCGGGCTGCTGCTGGCGCACGGGCCGCGGCGTGGCGCCGCGTTACGCGCCAACAGCGGGGCCGCGCTGGCCGGGGCGCTGCTGGCGCACACCCTGGCCGCCGGGCTGGTGCCCGCGGTGGGCTGGCGGGTGCTGCTGGCTCCCGGCCTGGTGCTCGCGGCGTGCTCGGCCGTGCTCAGCCTGGGCGTGCCCCGGGGGCTCGCGCCCGCGGAAAGCATGATCCTGCTGCCGCGCGCGCTGGTGGTCCTCGTCCATCGGCGCCTGGTCGAACTCGCCGACGGCATCGACGTCGCCGCCGACTGCACCGAGCAGGCGATCGCCACCCTCACCGGGCGCAGGGCCGCCCTCCCTTCAGTGCCTGCCGCCCTGCCTGGCGGGAGGCCGAGCCGTGCCGCGGTGACCGATCGCGAGCCGCGGCTGGCGTTGACCGGCGCTGACGGGCCGGCGCGACGCCGGCCGTACGAGCAGACGGACGGGCACGCGGCGGAGGCCTTCCGTGCGCTGCGACGGGGGAGGCGGTGAGGTCAGTGGTCGTGCGTCTCGTCGAGCTTCTCGCCCAGCACGTCGGCGCTCTGCCTGGCCGCCTGCGCGACCTTGCGCAGCGCCGCCATCTGCTGCTCCAGATACGGCACGGCATCAGGTACGGCGGGCAGCCGCAGCGTGGGCTCGTCGTCCGGCTCCGGAGACCCCTCGTCCGGCGGGATGTCACGGCCGTGCCGGGGCTGGTAGCCGTCCTTTCGTTCCCGATCGTCCGCCACCCGATGATTCTGTCCGCTTCCACCGGAAGGTATCCGACACATGTGGCAATCGTTACCCGATGAGGCGATCGACTTCGTCGAAGACGCGGGCCGCGAGTACGGCTCCCTCCTGTACGACTACGCCCGCACGACGCTCCCGCAGCGGGAGGCCGAGCGGGTGGTCGCGGCCACGCTGGTCGCGGCCGTCGTCAACGCCGCCAGGCTCACCGACCTGGACAACCTGCGGCCCTGGCTGTATGGCCTGCTGCGTGCCCACCGCAGCGCGGCGGCCGGGGCGACGAGCACCGGGTCGTGGGTGCGCCCGGGCCAGGACGCGGCGCTGGAGCTGCTGCCCGAGGGGCTGGCCGGCCTGCGGAAACCGCAGCGGGAGGCGCTCGACCTGGTGCACCGGCACGGCCTGACGCTCGCCGAGATCGCGCTGATCTTCGACGCGGGAATCGTGGAGATCGAGATCCTGGTCGACGACGCGGCCGAGAGCCTGGAGCGGTGGTACGCCGCGGTCTGCGTCGCCCGCTCGGGCCGGGGGTGCCACGTGCTGGCCGAGCTGGTGTCCGCCTGGGAACGGGCGCCGCGACGCCTGGCCAGGACCCAGATCGGTCACCACATCGAGGGCTGTCCCACCTGCCAGGCCGCGCCGCGGGAGCGCTCGGCCGCCGAGCTGATGCGGGGCCTGCCCATCGAGGAGGCGCCCGCGACGCTGACCGATCACCTGGCCGAGGCCGAGGACCTCGACCTGGACTGGCGTCCTGACGGCTTTCCCCGGCAGCATGACGCGCTCACCGAGGCGCGCCAGGACAGGCCGTTCCGTGCCTGGGAGGAGGTGTGGGACAAGCGCCCGGACGAGAGCGATCCCGAGGCGCGCCTGTCCCCGCTCTGGCTGATGGGCCTGGCCAGGCGGCTCGGCCCGGCGGTGAAGGTGACCCTGATCGCGGGCACGGTGGTGACCGTCGTGCTGGGGGTGGCGTTCGCCTGGTCGGGACGGCAGGCCGTACAGCCGACGTCGCTCGCCGGGCCCGAACGGGCCGGTGCGGGCCTGGCCCCGTCCGGCACGACCGTCCCCCTCGATCCGTCCCGCACGGCGGCCCCGCTCGATCCGCTGCCCAGCGTCCCGGTCGGCCAGCCCACGGGTCAGCCCACGGTCCAGGTCGGCCAGCCCGCCGTCACACTGCCCGCCACGACCCCGCCCACCGGCCTGGACGACCCGCCCACCACCCCCGCCGCTTCACCGCAGAACACCGGCAAGCCCGCCACCCCGCAGAACACCGGCCGGCCGGCCAAGCACCCCTCCAGCCCGCCGCCCGCCCCGACCAAGCAGCCGGCGTCCACCGATCAGCCGGTCCGCCAGGGTCCGAGTGAGCCTCCCCAGTCCAACGCCAAGCGGGCGAGCTCCAAGCCGCTGGCCGCCGCCGCCCTGCCCAAACCGGCGGCGCCCGAGGCGAGCCTGTCGCCCTCTCGCCTGGACCTCGGCTCCAGCCGCTCGGGCTCGTTCTCGCTGGCCTGCCCGGGCGCCAGCTGCCAGGTGACCTCCGCCTCGGGCACGGACGGGATCTCGGTATCGGGCACGAGCGTCTCCGTGGCCGCCAAGGCACCCGCGCCCGACTGCTCCTTCGTCACGCAGGAAGGGACGGTGACGGTCAGCTGGACGGGCACCGCGACGGGCGACGGCAAGACCACCCAGGGGAGCACCAGCGGTTCCGGAACGCTCACGCTCACGGTCAGCTACAAGGCCGTCAACCCGGCCACCGGCGGCTACCGGGTCTACGACGGCTCGCCCCTGAACAACTCCGGCGGCAAGTGCTAGCCCCCGAGTCGAGATGAGGTTCACCATGAAAAGGATCGTCGAACGGCTTCGCCGGCTGCGCCTGTCCCGCAAGGAGAAGATCGCCGCAGGGGCCGTGATCATCTGCGCTCTGATCTTCACCCCGTTTCTGGCCAGCGCGGAGAACCTGACACCCGGCGCGGACGTGGTCCCCCCGGCTCCCCCCTCCTCGAGCCTCACGGGTCCCAACCGGGTGGCCCCGGTGCGGTTCTGCAAGGAGGCCGGCATCTACGTCGACGAGAAGTACCGGCTGGGCACGGGCTGCTCGCAGGCGATCACGTGCCTGATGGACGCGTCCCTGCACAAGTACCGCTGCCAGAACGCCAAGGGCATGCCTGTCGCGCCGCCCGCCTGCCGCAACAAGGCCGACCGGGCGTACTACGTGTGCGACGACCCGAACTCCGTCTACGTGGCCACCCTCCAGCCCTACGCCGTCTACACCAGCGCGCCCACGACCACCGCCTTCCCGGAGGTGAGGTCGCAGCCCACGGTCTACCCCGGGGTGGAACCGCAGCCCACGGTGACCGCCGCGGCACCGCAGCCGACCCTGAGCAGCACACCCACGCAGCCGACCGGCACAGTCCAGACCAACACAGTCCCGACCAGCACGGTCCCCGCGGGCACCGCGGACGCGATCCGCGCCGCCAAGGCGGCCAAGCTGCGGACCTGGGTCGAGCACGACCTCAGCGCCGACTACCTGACCGGCGGACCGCAGTACCGCACCGCACTGCAGGCGCTGATCGCGGCCGCCAAGCAGCCGGGCGTCACCGGCGTGAAGTTCGCCGACTACCTTGGCTACCCGCGCGACGGCCGCACGTTCACCGGCGAGGCCGACGTGAAGCAGTTCCTCGCCACGACCGCCACCGCGCTGCGGGCGGCCCTGCCCGGCAAGCGGCTGGCGATCGGCGTCGCGGTGCCCGAGCTCGGCTGCGGCTCGAACGCCGCCTGCGCGACCGCCATGCGCGCCAAGGCGCCGCTGGCCACCAAGAAGACGGTCGGCGACTACCTCGCGGCCGTCACCCTGGACAGGGTCGAGCTCGCCGACGGGCTCTGGGGGCCGAGCTACCGCACGTACAAGATCACGGCCGCGGGAGCCAGTGCCGCGCAGTGGCAGGCCGTACGGGCTCTCGGCTGGGACACCTGGACGCAGGTCACCTCCCGCCAGTACGGCCTGGCACACACCGGCGACACCTCGCCGTGGGACCAGGCCACCGCGACCGCCCAGGTCGACACGCTCGTCGGCAACGTGATCGGCAGGGGCGTCCCCTCGGTGACCCTGTGGGGGCACAAGAGCCTGGCCGGCCAGGACACCTACCGGCTGCTCGACACCGGGCTCGCCCCGAACCTCCTGTGGACCGCGCTGACCGGCAAGGGCCTGCGTGACCGGCTCGCCGTCGTCGTCGACCCCGCCAGCACCGAGCGCGGAGCCGCCGCCGACATCGCGACCCTCGCCCAGGGCGTCTCCGAGATCTTCATCCTCGTCTGATCCATGGCACCCGACGATCCTCCGGGTCCGGGTGGCGGGCGGGCTTCGCGGCGCATGCCGTACAACCCGCTGCCCGGGCGGATCGAACCGCCGGACGACGAGCCGGTCCGGCTGGTCCGGCCGCGTCGGACGGAGCGCTGGTGGCTGGCCGGGGCGGCCGTGCTCGTGGTGTCGGCCTTGATCGTCCTGGTGTGGCGGAACCAGGAGTCGCCGCCCGCCGTACCCTCGCCCATCGCGTCGACCGCCCGACTGACGCTCCACACCACCACCGGCACCGGCGCCGTCTTCCAGCCGCTCACCACCCGCACGGCCTGGCCCGTCAAGCCCAGCCACGCGAAAAGCCGCACCCCGAGTCCCAAACCGACACCGACACCGACACCGACTGCGGCGCCGAAGCCCTCACCACGGCCGACGGTCACCGTCACCAGCAGGGTCACGGTCACCCCCAAGCCCACCCGAACGCGTCACAAGGAGGTGTACGGCGGGCCGAGCGAACCGCCCGTCGGGCGGCCGACCTGTCTCACCTGGGGAGACTGTCACGACGACCCTCCCGGTGCGCGCGGATCTTGAACCGGTTGCCGCACAGCTGCGGCGAGCACCAGCGCCCGCGCCCCGGCCGGGACTGGTCGTAGAAGATCCACTGGCAGTCGTCGGCCAGGCACATCTTCAACCGTGCCCACAGCCCGCGAGCCGACAGATCCACCGCGGTGATCAGAACCCGGGCCAGCGCGGCATCCACCCCCGCGGCGGCCGAGACCAGCCGCGGACCGGCCCCCGCACCGGCCGCGACCAGCAGCGGGAAGTCCGTGAGCGGGACCGGCTCCGCCGGCGGCGTCTGGCGGGTGCTGTCGCGCAGGGCCGCGCGCAGCCGCACGGCCCGCTCGAAGCCATCTGGATCCTCACCCTGCGGCAGCCCGTGCGCGCGCAACCACCGCGCGAGCGCCGCGGGACCGCCCTCCCAGGCGTCGCCGGGCGCCATCCGCTTCCCGTGCACGCGGTACTCGCGCAGGTCGAGCGAGTTGACGAAGGCGTGCACCAGCGCCACGTCGGCGGGCAGCCCGGTGACCTCCTCCGGATCCGCGGGTGGGCGCACCACGCTAACCGTCCTGGAGGAACGGGCGGGTGATGTCGGCGGAGACCTTGCGGTAGGCGTCCTTGACCCGGATGCGGTCGCCGTCGAACTCGTACACGTCGCACCCGCGCACCTCGACGGCGTTCGGGTAGGTGTACGACCAGGTCGACACGCCCCGGTCGCCCGCGATGACGGTCATGCCGCCGTTGGACTGCGCGCCCGCGTCGTAGGCGAGCTTCCCTCCTGGTCCAGGGGCTGGTGATCGGCGGCGCGGTCCTGGCCTAGGGGCAGCGCCGCCGATTTAGCTATGTCTGGCGGAAGAGGCGCTCGTGTTCGTCCCAGCGGGCGGCGTTGATCCGCTGGGCCGCGTTGTGCTCACCGCCGGCACGCATCGTCCGGGCCATCGCGCGCAGGCGTCTGGCCGAGGCGGCCACCGCGTCGCGCACTCGGCCGTCCGTGCTCCAGCCGTCGTCCTCCTTCAGCCCCGCGGCCAGGCTCGTGGCCACCGCTTCGAGCCGCTTGGGATAGGTCTTCCACTCGCGCTCGATGTCCTGCTCCAGCACGTGGATCGCATCGCCCAGCGCGTCGGCGTCGTAGTTGCCTCTGAGTGTGCCGTCGGCGCGCTCGCCGTGCCCGCCGCGGTCGCCCGTGTCCACGGTGGCGTAGGGCAGCAGGTTGCGGAAGGTCAGGTAGGCCGTGGCCGACTCGCCCGCCGTGGGCTCGGTCAGCGTGGCGAGTGCCGCGTCGAAGAGCGCGCCGAGCTGGCCTCCCTCGAGCTGGGCGAGCGGCAGGAGCGCATCCAGCTTGATGACGGCGGACTCCAGGTCCTTCTCCAGCGCGCTTCCTGCTTCGTGACCCGCTGACGTTTCATCGCTGTCTCCTCCGGGATTGATGGACCGCTCCAACACGGCGGTTGTCCCTCTTCACGGAGGCATGTGCAAGGAATTGTCCGCACTCGGTCAGCGGGCGCCGGTGATGCGGAAGCGGGCGCGGTGGTCGTGCGCCCAGGTGGCGAAGGTGCGGGGTGGATGGGGGAGGGCTCGGGCGAGGTCGTCGGTGATGCGGGCGTTGCCTCCGGAGGCGACCAGACGGGAGCCGTCGGCGGCCGTCTCGGCGAAGGCGGGGTCCAGGCCGGCGGCGATCAGCTGCTCGTGGTACTCCTCCGGGGAGATGTCGATCGTCGCGAGGTCGCGGCCGAGCACCTTGGCCAGGACGGCGACCTGGTCGGGGACGCTGATGAGGTCGGGGCCCGTCAGGGTGAGGACACGGGAGACATGGGCGCCGGTGGTGAGGGCCTGGACGGCGACCTCGGCCACGTCACGGGTATCGACGACGCCCTGCGTGCCCGTCCCCGTGCTGTTCTGGATGGGGTCGCCGCGGCGGATCGCGGGGGCCCAGCGCAGGGCGTTGGAGGCGAAACTGGAGGGACGCAGCACCGTCCACTCCAGCTCGCCCGACCGCAACGCCTGCTCGCCCGCCCCATGCCACGAGACCGCGCTGATCGCCGACAGCTTGACCACCTTGCGCACGCCCGCGGCCCGCGCGGCGGCGAGCATGGCCGCGTCGTGCCGGGCGATCCACGGGCCGGGCGCGCTGAGCAGGAAGAGCGCCTCCACGCCGCGGACCGCGTCATCGAGAGACGGCGCGTCGTCGAAGTCCCCGCGCACGACCTCCACTCCGGGCAGCGCGACGTCCTTCCGCGTCATCGCGCGCACCCGCTCGCCCCGCGCCGCCAGCAGACGGACCACTTCACCACCGATGGTGCCTGTGGCACCGGTAACCAGGATCATGGCCGCCAGCCTGCCAGCGGGCCCACCAGCGCTTATAGGAAGTTCCGGCACGGGTAGCGTGGGGGCCATGGTGGTGCCGGAGCGGTTGCGGTGGCTTGTCAGCGAGATCACGGAAGTGAGGTCCGGCGGTCCGTCCCTCGTCCACCTTCCCGACCCTGACACGTGCCTGGTCTTCCGCGCGCGTACGGCAGGCCGCGGCGACCTCCTGGTGGTCGGGCCGCGCACCCGCGCGTCCTATCACAACGGCAAGGACCTGCCGGTGTGCCTGCGGTTCCGGCTGCGCCCGGGGGCGGCCCGGCTGCTGTTCGGGGTCGCGGTGAGCGAGCTGGTCGACCGGATCGTCCCCGTCGGCGAGCTCTGGGACGGCGCCGGCGACCTGGCGGCGGAATCGGGCGAGGACGTCGTGGGGCGCCTGGAGGAGGCGCTGCCTGCCATGCTCGCCGCTCGTTCCACCGCGGACCTGGACCGCGCGGGACTCCTGCGCACCGCCGCGGGAGCGCTCAACGGGGAACGGCGCGAAGCGCTGCCCACGCTCGCCGGCAGGCTGGCCGTCAGCGAGCGCCATCTGCGCGACCTGTTCTCGGACGGCATCGGCCTGCCGCCCAAGCGCTTCCAGCGCCTCGCCCGCCTGCGCAAGGTGCTCGCCCGCGGCGGCACCAGTCGCTGGGCGCAGCTCGCCGTGACGGCCGGGTACTACGACCAGTCCCACATGACCGCCGAGTTCCGCACGCTGATGGGCGTCACTCCCGCGGCCTACTTCGCGGGCCGGCTCCCGGCGCTTCGCCCCTGCTGAGCCAGCTCGGGCAGGCAGACGGTCAGCGCGCCGGGCACGACCCTGGCCTTGAGCCGGTCGGTCGTGCCGCGGTCGCCGCCGTCCAGCTCGTACGTCAGAGGCGAGCCGAACCGCACCGACACCCGCCTGGCGCGCGTGACGCGCACCAACGGCGAGTTCTCCGAGCGCCCGGCGACCATCCGGCCGAGCACCCTGGCCCACTCGACCGGCCCCGAGGCGGTGGACACGCCCACCTCCAGCCAGCCGTCGTCGGGCCTGGCGTCGTCGAACGCCTCGACCCCGCCCGCGATGGTGCCGACGTTGCCCAGCAGCAGGCAGCTGCCCCGCCCGTCGAACCAGGTCGCGCCGTCGACCTTGACCTTCATCGGCACGGGTGCCCCGCCGACGTGCCTGATCGCCGCGGCGACGTAGCCGAGCTTGCCGAGCCTGCCCTTGGTGCCGCCGTCCACGTCGGCGATCATCTCGGCCTCGAACCCCGCCCCGGCCATGACCGCAAAGTGCTCGCCGTTCACCTTGCCCAGGTCCAGGACGGCGCGCCGGCCGTGGAAGCCGAGCCGTACCGTCTCGTCGAGGTCGACCGGGATGCCGAGGTTGGCGGCGAAGAGGTTCGCCGTCCCCGCGGGCAGGATCGCCATGGGCACGCCCGTGCCTGCCAGCGCGTCGGCGCACCGCTGCACCATGCCGTCGCCGCCCCAGACGAACACCAGCTCGGCGCCCTGGGACAGCGCCTTGCGGACCTTCTTGGGCGCCTTCCTGCTCTTGGGGACCTCGTACCAGATCAGGTCGCCGACGTCCTGCTCGCTGATGAGTACGCGCAGCCGGTCGAGCCCGGCGCCTAACGTCTTCTTGCGGTGCGCGATCACCGCCACTGTGGTGGACACGCCAGCGCGACTACCCATGACTCATGTGCCTCGAACCGGGTAGCTGCCGCGAATGCGACCGAGACTCGCGCTCGCCGCAGCGCTCATCATGATCCCGTTCTCGTTGCTGCTGGTGGTGGCGAGGATGCCGGTCAACGGGCTGGACCGCGGCGTCGCCTACGACCTGCACGTCTACGCGCTGTCGCATCCGGCGCTGACCAGGTTCCTGGCGGTGTGGACCGACGTGTTCGGGCCGTGGACCTGGCGTATCGCGGTCGTCGTGCTGGCCGGCTGGATGCTGTACCACGGCGCGCCCCGCCTGGCGCTCTGGGCGGTCACCACCATCACCGTGGGCGGAATGCTGGCCCTGGCGGTCAAGATCGTGGTTGCCAGGGCCAGGCCGCTCCTGCCCGATCCCGTCGCGCTGGCGCCGGGCGACTCCTTCCCGTCCGGGCACGCGGCCAACGCGGCGCTGGGCGCCGGGGTGATCGTCCTGCTGGTGCTTCCCGCGCTGCCGCGCCGAGGACGGTGGGTGGCCTGGGCGGTTGCCGGTTTCCTGGTGCTGTCGGTCGGCTACACGAGGATCGCGCTCGGCGTGCACTGGGTGAGCGACGTGGTCGGCGGCATCGTGCTGGGCGCGGCCGTGGTCGTCGCCGCCGCGGCGGCATTCGAGATCTGGCGAGAAGAGAAATCCAACGAGGGATCGGAACCGGAATCATGGTCAAGTACTACGCACTGACGATCCTGTTACCACTTGTCCTGCTGGGTGCCGTGACGTTCGGCGCCGGCGAGCTGATCCTGGCCTGGCCCACCGGCGAGGAGGCCATCAGCAGGACCCTGGCCGCCGATCGGACACCGCTGCTGAACACGCTGACCGACTTCGGCAGCAGCCTGTCCGACACTCCGTACATCGTCGCGCTCACCGCGGCGGCGGCCATCGCCTGCCGCCTGATCTACCGGCGCTGGCGCGAGTCGATCTTCCTGGTGGCGGCGGTCTGGAGCCAGTCGCTCATCTTCCTGGCCACGACCGAGCTGGTCGGCCGCCACCGGCCGCCCGTGTCCCACCTCGACCCCGCGCCGCCGACCTCCAGCTTCCCCTCAGGCCACGTCAGCGCCGCCGTCTGCTTCTACTGCGCGGTGGCGCTCGTGCTGACCACACACCTCCGCAACCGGGCGCTGCAAGTGGTGATCTGGGTGCTCGCCGTCGCCGCGCCGCTGATCGTCGCCTTCTCCCGGCTCTACCGGGGCATGCACCATCTCACCGACATCGGCTGGGGCCTGCTGCTCGGCACCTGCTGCGTCGCCATCACCGCGCGCATCCTGTACGGCGAGGCTCAGAACCCGCCCGAGCGGCGCAGCCGAGGAGGCCTGCCGTCCGGGTCGACCACGAGCCGGTAGAGCGGCATCGCCAGCGCCTTGCGGAAGCGGTTGAGCTCCGGCTGCGGATGCGGCCGGAGCCGCCCCGGCGGTCGCGGCCCGCGCCGGCCGCCCCGGTGCCAGGCCTCGAGCCGCGCGGCCGACTCGGCGAACGCCTCGAACACGGTCCGCGGGGCGCACAGCTCGTCGACCTCGCCGGGATCGCGGTCCAGATGCTCGGCGGCCAGCGCCAGCCGCAACTGCCTGGCGAACAGCCCGGCGCCGGCGGGCGGGCGCGGGTCCTCCCGCTCGTCGAGGACCGCGCAGCTCAGCTCGGAGTCGAACGTCCACGAGCGCAGGTTGACGTTGTCGGACCCCACGCTCGCCCACACGTCGTCCACCACGCACACCTTCGCGTGCACGTACACGGGCGTCCCGTCATGGTTCTCCAGGTCGTAGAGCGCCACCCGCCCGTCGCCCGCGCGCATCAGCCGCGACAGTGCCTCCACCCGCCCGATCAGGCTCGCGGGCCCGGCCAGCCAGCCGTCCTGGTCGGGGTACCGCGGCACGACGATGATCATGCGCAGCTCCGGCTCCCGCTCCAGTGCCTCGGCGAACGGCTCGATCACGTCCGTCGACCACAGGTACTGGTCCTCCAGGTAGACCAGCGACCGCGCCCGCGCCAGCACCTTCCGGTAGGCCCGCGCCACGCTCCGCTCGCCCTCCGGCGCGAACGGATACGCCCACCGCAGGTGCGGATAGGTCCGCAGCAGCTGTACGGCGTGCGTCCCCGCCTCCGGCGGCGGCGGTCCCGGCTCGGGCAGCGCAGGCACGTCGGCCATGTGGGCCAGCCGGTCGCGCAGCCGGTGTAAGGGCTGCCTGGTCTCGGGCGCCGGGTCGCCCCAGCGCTCGCGGAAGACCTGCTCCACCTCGGCCACGGCGGGGCCGCCGATGGCCACCTGCACGTCGTGCCAGGGCGGACGCGGGCCGTAGCGCCGCGGCATCGGCGCCGCCTGCGGATCGCCCAGATGCAGGCCGTCGTCGCGGCGGCTGTGGCACAGGTCGATGCCGCCGAGGAAGGCCACGTCCCGCTCGGGTGCGCCGTCGTGGCGCAGGATGACGAACTTCTGGTGGTGCGAGCCGCCGCTCCGTACCCGCGTGTCGAGCACCGCCTGGCCGCCCGCCGCCTCGATCTCCTCACCCAGGTGGCGGTTCTCGGCGGAGCTGAAGCGCAGGAAGTCCAGGTGCGAGCGCCAGATCAGGCCCCTGACCAGGGCGCCCCGCTCCGCCGCCCGGGCGATGGCGGCGCCCACGCCGGGACCGTCGTCGGTGAGCCTCTCGTCGGGGTCGCCGCGCCAGTCGGCGAACAGCAGCAGACCGCCCTTGCCCAGCGCGGCCAGCCGGTCGCGCAGCTCGCGGAAGTAGGTGGCGCCGTGGATGAGCGGGCGCACGAGGTTGCCCCGCGTCCACGGCGCGAGCCGGGTGGCGTCGTTGCCGCGTTCCTCCCCGGTGAGGAACCAGTCGTCGAGTCTCATGTCCGCCGCCAGCGAGCCTCCCCGAAGCAGTAGCAGGCGAACAGCAGTACGCCCGCCGCCACTACGGCCAGCAGCCAGGGACCCGCGGGGGTGCGGGCGAACGCTCTGAGCGTCGCGTCGATGCCGCCCGCCTTGCCGGGGTCGAAGGTGACGGCGGCCTGGACGACGAAGATCCCCGCCAGCCCGGCGATCAGCCCGCGGGCCAGGTATCCGGCCAGCCCCAGCTTGTCCATCACCGCCGCGGCGCGTGGCGGCATCGGTCCGAGCTGCCGCTTGAACTTCCTGGTGACCGCCTGGCGGATCCAGTAGACGCCGAGCGCGAGGATGCCGAGCCCGATCGCGCCCACGAGGATCTGTCCGGCGGGCAGGTTGAGCAGTTTGCCGGTGATGTCCTGCGACTGCTTGTCGTCCGACCGGGTCCTGCCCGCCAGCAGCACCATCAGCAGCGAGAAGCAGACGAACGCGTACACCACGACCCGGCTGACCGCCTGGATCCGGTCCTCGGTCTTGTGGGAGCCGAAGAACACCTCCGACGCCTGCCAGAGCGCCAGCGCCGCGAACCCGGCGGCCATGGCCCACAGCACCACGGCCCCGAACGGCAGGTCGGACACCGTCTTGATGGCGCCGCTCTTGTCCGCCTCGTGGCCGCCGTGACCCAGCGCGATCTGGACCGCCAGTACCCCGATTAACCCGTACAACGTGCCACGACAGGCCAGCCCGAACCGCGCGATGCGGTGCATCGTCCGGCTGTTGGCCGCCCGTCGTGCCGTGGTTTCGGCCTCAGCCACCTTGTTCCTCCCGGAGTCCGTCAAAGACCCTTGAAGTGCCCAGGAATCCGCCTTCTAGGCCTACGACGGCTCACGCGTACGGCCGGCCGTACCACCGAACCAGTCGCGGGCCGCGGCGGCTCGGGAGCGTTGGCGGGCCGGCCTGCGGACCCATCTTGCTTTCCGGACTGTGGTCCGTATAATCGGACCACAGTCCACTTAGGGAGCGCGCACATGATGAAGAAGGTCTTCGTGGCCGTGTCGGCCGCGATGCTGGCGGCGATCGCGACGGGATCGGCCGCCTCGGCCGCCGCCCAGGACCCGGTCACCTACCACAGCGACCACGAGAAGGGGTCCCCGTGCGAGGGCCTGGCAGGTTGCACCTACGTCCAGCTCAAGGGCGACCCGAAGAAGGGACCGTCCGAGGCCAGGTTCACCCTCAAGGCCGGCACGCCGTTCTCACCCCACTGGCACACCAGCCCCGAGCACGTGGTCGGCGTGAAGGGCACGATGCTCTGGCACGTCCAGGGACACAAGCAGACCTACCAGGTCGGCGCGGGCGACTTCCTCTACTACCCGGGCAAGGCCGTCCACTGGGGTCGCTGCGCGCCCGGCGCCGACTGCGTCTACTACGTTTTCGACGAGCTGCCCTACGACTTCCACCAGGCCACCCGCTAGACGGTCTCCCGCACCAGGTCGAGGAAGCGGGCGGTCATCGGGTGGGCGCGGTCGCGGTTCCACACCACGGCGACCTCCCACTCCGCGGCCGGGTGATCGATCGGGGTGATGACGACCGGGTGCGGCGCGACGCGGGCCGCACCCGCGGGCACGAACGCCGCTCCGACCCCGGCGGCCACCAGCGCCAGCACGGTCAGCAGATCCTGCGACTCCTGGATGACACGCGGACGGAGGTCCAGCGCCGCACAGAGCCGGTCGATCTGCCCGACCAGCCCGGGGCCCCTGTCCCGCCTCAGCTGGACGAAGTCCGCCAGGTCCGAAAGCTCGGCGCGGGAGGTCGATGCCAGGGCCAGGCGGTCGGTGCCCAGCGCCAGGCACCCCCAGGCATCGCCCGGCGGCGGGCGCATGAAGCCCAGGTCGAGCTCGCCGGTCGCGAGCCGGTCGAGCTGCTCCCTGGAGGACATGTCGTCCAGCACGAGCTGCGCCTCGGGGTGACGCCGCCTGAACGCCGCCACCAGGCGCGGCGCCAGATCGATGCTGGACAGCCCGAATCCGATCGACAACCTGCCCACCTCGCCGCGCGCCATCCTGGCCATCCGCCGGTCGAGTGCGTCGGATCGCCGCACCAGGTCCTGCGCCTCCGGCAGCAGGCTCGTCCCCAGCTCGGTCAGCGTCGCGCCGTGCCTGCCACGGCGGAACAGCCGCCCGCCGACCCTGGCCTCGAGCGACTGGATCTGCTTGGTGAGCGTCGGCTGCGTCACCAGCAGGTCCTGCGCGGCGCGCCCATAGTTGCGGTGCTCGGCCACCGCCAGGAAGGCGCGCAGCAGCCCGATATCCATTCCACGAATCTATCGGAGAACCAAAAAGATTCATTGGACGAATGGCTCGCCGCGGGGTTCTCCTGGACCGGAGACCGGCAACGAGAAAGGTGTCCCGTGGAGCAGCTGCGATGTGCGACGGTGCAGTTCGAGCACCGCCCCGACGACAAGGCCTACAACCTGGCCCAGGTGGAGAAGTACGTCGGCCAGGCCGCCGCCGACGGCGTCCAGCTGATCGCCTTCCCCGAGATGTGCCTGCTGGGGTACTGGCACCTGCGCAGGCACACCGCCGAGCGCCTGCGCGAGCTGGCCGAGCCGCTCGACGGGCCGTCCGTCACCGCCGTCCGCGACCTGGCGATCCGGTACGGCATGGCCGTGGGAGCCGGCTTCCTGGAGCTCGACGCGGAGGGCGGGCTGTTCAACAGCTACGCCGTCTGCATGCCCGACGGAGCCGTGCACCGCCACCGCAAGCTGCACGCCTTCGAGCACGAGGCGATCGGCAGCGGCGACTCCTACACCGTCTTCGACACTCCGTGGGGCGTGCGCGCCGGCATCCTCATCTGCTGGGACAACAACCTGGTCGAGAACGTCCGCGCCACCGCGCTGCTCGGCGCCTCGGTCCTCATCGCGCCGCACCAGACGGGTGGCACGGCCTCGCGCAGCCCGTACGGCATGCGTCCCGTCCCTGCCCACCTCTGGCACGAGCGGCACGAGAACCCGCAGGCGATCGAGGCCGAGCTGCGCGGGCCGAACGGGCGCGAATGGCTGATGCGCTGGCTGCCGTCCCGCGCCCACGACAACGGCCTGTTCATCGTGTTCAGCAACGGCATCGGCCAGGACGACGACGAGATCCGCACCGGCAACGCCATGATCCTCGACCCCTACGGCAGGATCATCGACGAGACCTGGTCCGCGGCCGACGCCATGATCGTCGCCGACCTCGACCTCACGCTCCTCCCGCTCTCGACGGGCCGCCGCTGGATCCAGGGCCGCCGCCCCGAGCTCTACGCCATCCTCACCCACCGCTTCGGCGACGAACGCGACCCCCGCACAGCCCGCTTCACCCCCACCCCCGTCCCCCTCCACCGCAACCCCTCAGGGACGGGGGTAGCCGGTGACGTCGCAGGGTAGGGAGCGGCTCGGCGGGCTTGGAGGGCTGGCCGTACTGGACGGGGGTTAGTTTTTGCAGGTGGTGGTGGTGGCGGTGGCGGTGGCGGCGAGGGTGTAGGCCTGTTGGACGAGGGTGGCGAGGTGGCCGGCGTCGTCCGCCTGGTTGACCGTGGCGATGAGGGAGATCTTGGTGCCGGGGGAGTAGCCCATGATCGCGCCCCAGAAGCCGGGGTGGTACCAGAGCGCGGCCTTGCCCGACCCGAGCCGCTGGATGCCGAGCCCGTAGGCCTCCTCGCCGCTCTGCCGGGTGGGCGTCAGCATCGTGTCCAGGGTCGCCCGCCTGGCGAAGACCTTGCCCTCGAACAGAGCGCGGGCGAACACCGTCAGGTCACCGGCGGTGGTGACCAGCCCGCCACCGCCGTGCGTGTCGAAGCTGGGATTCCAGCCACGGGTGTCCACGGAGCCCAGGTAGGGATGGGAGAGGGGCGCCTTGACCCGCGGCCGGTCGCGGCCCTCGAGGTAGGTGTGCTTCAGCCCGAGCGGATCGATGATCAGCGACCGGTACGCCCGGGCGAGCGGCTGCCCCGTCACCTTCTCGACCACCTTGGCGGCCAGCACGTACCCGGTGTCGGAGTAGTGGTAGCCCTTGCCCGCGGGGAAGTACGGCTTGCCGTGGCGCAGCGCCCACCCGACGAGCTCGTCCGCGGTCCACGTGCGCCGAGGGTGTGCCTGGACGGCGGCCATCCACGCCTTGTCGGTGGCGTAGTCGTAGAAGCCCGCGGTGTGGTCGAGCAACTGGCGCAGCGTGATCTTCGGGCTGTAGACCCCGATGAGCCGCGAATCCAGATATTTCCCGATCTGTTGGTTGAGGCCGAGCTTCCCCTGCTCGGCGAGCTTGAGCACCGTGACCGCGGTGAACGTCTTGCTGACGCTGGCGGCGCGGAACGCGTCCGACGGACGCAGGTCACGCCCGCCCACAGCGAACTTGCCCGCGGCGCCCGTGTAGTCGGCGCCGGGCCCGTGCACGTCGAGGATCACCCCCGGCACCGGAGGCTTGGCCGCCTTGGCGACCAGGCAGGCGAACCCGGCGTCCGCATGTGCGGGGCCCGCGATGAGCCCCGCCGCGGCGACGGCCGCGACGAGGACGCTAGTGATCCGTCGCATCGGAAACCTCCATGGGGTGCAGCTTGACCCGGGCCGCGTACGCGGCGAGGGTCACGGCGAGGACGGCGGCGAGCCCGGCCACGATCGGCAGGACTCCGGGCGAGGTGGTCACCGCGAGCAGCACGGCGACCAGCAGCACGAGCACGGCGATGCCCAGCCACGGATGGCCCCACATGCGCACGGGCCCCGGCTCGCCGCGGCCGCGCAGCCGTAGCTGGCTGACGGCGATGAAGACGTAGAGGACCAGGGTGAGCAGGCCCGAGGCGTTCAGCAGGAACGCGAAGATCTGCTCGGGAGCGATCAGGTTCGCGACCACGACCAGCGCGAGCGCGGTGACGGCGCCGGAGAGGATGGCCGGGGCAGGCACGCCCGCCGAGGTCACCCGGGACATCGCGGCCGGGGCGTCGCCGCGCTCGGCCAGCGACATGAGCATCCGCGACGAGCCGTACAGCCCCGCGTTGAGGATCGACAGCACGGCCACCAGGACGACCACGTTCATGATCGTGGCCGCGCCCGGGATGCCGAACCGGCCGATGGCCGTCGCGAACGGGCTGCCCGTGCCGTCGGTGGGGACCTGGTTCCAGGGCACGATCGTGACGATCAGCAGCACCGAGCCGACGTAGAAGATCAGCACTCGCCACACGACGCGGATGGTCGCGCGGGCCACCTCCTTGGCGGGCTCGGCGGACTCGGCGGCGGCGATGGTGACGACCTCGGCGCCGAAGTAGGAGAAGATCACGGTGATGAGCGCGGTCAGCACCGCCGCCCAGCCGTTCGGGGCGAACCCGCCGTGCGCGGTGAGCGCCGACAGCCCCACGCCGCCGCCCGGCCACAGCCCGACGAGGTACAGCACGCCGACGGCCAGGAAACCCACCACGAGCGCGACCTTCACCGACGCCAGCCAGAACTCGGTCTCGCCGAACAGCCGCACCGAGATCAGGTTCGCCCCGGTCAGCACCGCCAGCAGGACGGGCGCGCCCGCCCACACCGGCACGCCGAGCAGCTTCGCGCCCGCGACCGACTCGAAGGCGATCACGGCGACCGTGAAGTACCAGTAGCTCCATCCGACCAGGAACCCCGCCCACCGGCCCAGCGCCAGCTCCGCGTACCGCGAGAACGAGCCGCTGGTCGGGTGGGCGGCGGCCAGCTCACCGAGCATCCGCATGACCAGCACCACGACCAGGCCGCCCACGGCGTAGGCCACGACGGCGGCGGGGCCCGCCGTACCGATGACCGCGCCGCTGGAGACGAACAGGCCCGCGCCGATCACGCCGCCTAGCCCGATCATGGTCATGTGCCGTCGTTTCAGGTCGCGGCGCAGCGTTGTCACGGGTGCTCCCTTAACCGGTCGTAGTCATGGGGCGCGTCCAGCAGATGCTTGGCGATCCGCTCGGACGGGGTCATCGGGAACTCCTCGACGAAGCTCACGTAGCGCGGCACCTTGAACCCGGCCAGCCGCTCGGCCACGAACGCCACCAGCTCGGCCGCCGTCACAGGCCCGGCGGCCAGCACGTACGCCTTGACCTCCTCGCCGCGCAGCTCGTCCGGCACGCCGACCACCGCGGCGGCCTCGACGGCGGAATGACGCGCGAGCACGGCCTCCACCTCGGCGGCGGCCACGTTCTCCCCGCCGCGCCTGATCATGTCCTTGCGCCTTCCTGCGAGGTGCACGTGGCCGCGCTCGTCGAGGCGGGCCAGGTCGCCGGTGTGCAGCCAGCCGTCGCGGATCTTGTCCGGCTGCGCGCCGTTCCAGTAGCCGAGCATCATCGGCTCGCCGCGCACCAGCAGCTCGCCGTCCACGACCCGGACCTGCTTGCCGCGTACGGCCCGCCCCACGGCGCCGCTGCCCACGCTCGCCCCGTCGCCGATCGGCACGGCCAGGTCCACTCCGGTCTCCGTCGATCCGTACGCCTCCCGCCACGGCGCACCCCACCGCTCCTCCAGTACGGCGTGCAGCTCGGGCACGATTCCGGAGCACAGCACGAGCCGGACCCGGTTGGCCCTGTCGAGCGGATCGGCGGGCTGCTTGAGCAGGTAGACGGGCATCGTGCCGAGCACGTAGAAGAACGTGACGCCGTGCTCGCGCACCGACCGCCAGAACGTGGTGGCCGAGAAGCGGGGGAGCACCACCAGCGGGATGCCCGCCATCAGGCACAGCACCGTGTTCCACTGCGGGTCCATGTAGGAGAACGGCTGCGCGGTCAGGTCCACGTCGCCCTCGCGCACGTCCGCGATCTCGGCGGCCAGCTCGGCCAGCCGTAGCCAGTAGCCGTGGGTGAGCATGCAGCCCTTGGGGAAGCCGGTGGTGCCCGAGGTGTACTGCAGGTTGACCAGGTCATCGGGACCCAGGTCCGGCAGCGGGAAGTCGTCGGGAGCGGCGGCGAGCTCGGCCGTGGCATCGAAGGCGTCCTGACCCACGGCGGCCACGGCTTCGACTACGCCAGGGGCCTCGCGCAGCCGCGGGTCGAGCAGGCCGACCGTGACGCCCGCGGCGCGCAGGTCTGCGGCGGCCTCCGGGGTGCCGGCCAGCGCCAGCCGCGCCCCCGAGTCGCCGATCACGTGCGCGATGTCGGCACTGCGGTATCCGGCGTTCAAGGGAACGGCCACCGCCCCGAGCTTGGCGATCGCCAGCCAGGCGACAGGGAAGCCGATCCCGTTGGCCAGCATCACCGCCACCCGGTCGCCCCGCTCGACGCCGTGCGCGCGCAGCACCCCGGCCAGCCGGTTGGTCAGCGACTCCACCTCGCCGACTGTGGTCGTGGCGCCGTCGAACACGAACAGCGGCCGGTCGCCCGCCTGCCGCGCCCGCTCGCGCAGCAGGTGCCCGAGGCTTGTCACGACCGGGTGGCCAGGTCGAACATGGCGGTCAGCTCCGCCGCGCACTCGGGCAGGTCGATGGCCTGCGCGTCGAACACCCACTGGAGCATCACGCCGTCGATCGCGCCCTGGATGGTGGCGGCCATCGTGCGCGGGGTGAACGCGCGGAACTCGCCACTGTCCTGGCCCGCCTTCAGGATGCCCTCCAGGTGGCGGCGGCAGGGGTCGTAGGCGGTGGCGTTGAAGGCGCGCTTGGCCTCGACCGTGCCGAAGCTGCCCCAGATGTCGACCATCGCGGCGAAGTTCTCCCTGTGCTCGGCCATGAAGGCGAAGCTCGCCTCGATGTAGGCCCTGAGCCTGTCCTGCGCGGTGTCCGCGCGCTCCACCCAGCCCTTGATGAACTGGTTCGACTCGCGCAGCAGGGCGTTGATGACCTCGCTGATCAGCTCGTCCTTGCCGGCGAAGTGGTAGGAGATGACGCTCTTGGCGATGCCCACCTCGCCCGCGATCCTGGCCAGCGACGCCTGCGCCAGCCCCTCTTTGGCGATGGTGGTGATGGCGCACTCGACGATCTGCCTGCGCCGCGCTTCCTCGGTGAACGTCCGCTTCCGGCCCTCTGGCTCAACTTTCGACCGCATGGCCGAAATCTAGAACATGCGGCCGCCAGGTGGCAAGAGTCTGCGCCTGAGGTCGGCTTGAAGTTCGGACTACGAACGAATATGGTTCGTGGAACGAACTTCAAGAGGGGTGCGTCATGAGAGTTGTGATCATTGGTGGCGGGTACGGCGGGGCCAGCGCGGCCAAGGCCCTGGACGGGGAGACCGACGTCGTGCTCATCGAGCCCAAGGACGCCTTCGTGCAGAACGCGGCGTCGTTGCGGGCCCTGGTGCGGCCGGAATGGGCGGACAACCTGTTCTTCCCGTATGACCGGTTGATGGAGCGCGGCCGGGTGATCAGGGAGCGGGCCGTCTCGGTGGACCCCGGGGGCGTGGTGCTGGCCTCGGGGGCGCGGGTGGAGGCCGACTTCCTGGTGCTCGCCACCGGTTCCGGCTATCCGTTCCCGTTCAAGTTCGACACCGACTCCTCGGGGCACGCCCGGCGGCGGCTGCTCGAGCTGAACGCCGGCCTCGCGGCGGCAGGCCGGGTGCTGATCGCCGGGGCCGGTCCGGTCGGGCTCGAGCTGGCGGGCGAGATCAAGGTGGTCTGGCCGGACAAGCACGTCGTCATCGTCGACCCGCAGCCGGAGCTGATGCCCGGCTTCGCCGCCGAGATGCGCGAGGATCTGCGCGGCCAGCTCGACGCGCTCGGCGTGGAGCTGCGGCTGGGCGCCTCGTACGGCACGCCGCCCGTGGAGCCGGGCGTCGCCGCGCCGTTCACCGTGGGGCCCGTCTCCGCCGACATCTGGTTCCGCGCCCACGGCGTCAGCGTCAACACCGGCTACCTGGGTGACGAGCTGGCCACCGTACTGACGCCACAGGGGCACATCAGGGTGACCGAGCACCTCAGCGTGGCGGGGCACGAGCACGTCTACGCCATCGGCGACATCACCGACCTCGCCGAGGCCAAGATGGCCGGCAACGCGATGCGGCACGCCGAGGTCGTGGCGGAGAACATCCTGGCCCAGGTGCGCGGGGAGCGGCCCGCCGCGACCTACCGGCCCTCGGAGGTGCCCTTCGTGCTGCTGCCGCTCGGCCCGAGCGGCGGCGTCGGGCAGCTGCCCTCACCCGACGGGCCTGTCGTGCTGCCCGCGCGCGAGGTCGCGGAGTACAAGGGGGCGGATCTGTTCACCGGCCGCTTCTCCGCGCTGTTCGGCCTGGAGAGCAAGGCGGCCGCGTGAGCCGTCACTGAGGAGGGTCGAGGAAGACCGTGGGCACGTTGTTGTCCTGGACCACGCGGGCCAGCAGCCCGGCGAGCGTCGCGCGCTCCGCGCCGTCCAGCCCGGCGGGGAGCGTGTCGATGCGGCGGCAGGTCTCGGTGTAGAACGCCTCGGCCAGCTCGCTGCCCTGCTCGGTGAGCCCGACCCGGACCGCGCGGCGGTCCCTCGGGTCCGGCTCGCGCCGCACCAGGCCGCGCTGGGCGGTGCGGTCGACCAGCTCGGTGAGACTGGACTTGGCCAGCCCCAGCGTCGCGCCCAGCTCGCTCATCCCGTACGCCTGTGCCATCAGCACGCACAGCAGCTGCCCCTGCTGGGGCGTCAGCCCGTACTCCCTGGCCGATTCCGTGTACACGGAGTTGATCAGGAACGACGACCGCACCAGCGCGGTGACGACTCCCATGCTCTCCTCGACCTTGCCCATCCCCTTACCCTACCTTGTAGTTCGCCCGCCGAACTAACCCCCTTTGGGGCGAATGGTCTAGTATCAGTCCTTATGTTCGACGACCTCGATCCCGATGTCCTGAGGCGGCGCCCCGGAGTGAAGTGGTCCGCTGTCGCGCCAGGCGTGCTGCCGGCCTGGATCGCGGACATGGACTTCCCTGTTCCGCAGGCGGTGCGCGACGTGCTCGCCGGCAGCGACGACCTGGGCTATCCCGCCTGGGACGACCAGCCGTGGCTGAACCCGCTCAGGGACGCCTTCGCCGAGCGGATGAAGAGCCGCTACGACGCCACCTTCGACCCCGCGCACGTCCGCCTGTTCACCGAGCTGATCCAGTCGCTGCAGGTCACCCTGCACCTGGCCACCAAGCCGGGCGACGCCGTGGCCATCCACACCCCGGCCTACCCGCCGTTCCTGCAGACGCTGCAGGACATGGGGCGGCGGCTGGTCCCCATCCCGATGCTCGACGACGGCGACGGCTGGGGGTTCGACCCCGAGCGGCTGGCCGCCGACGTGGCACGGCACGACTGCCGGGCGCTCATCCTGGTCAACCCGCACAACCCGACCGGACGGGTGTTCTCCAGGGACGAGCTGGCGGTCGTCGCCGAGGTCGCCGAGCGCCACGACCTGGTGGTCATCTCGGACGAGATCCACTCCGACCTCACCCACGACCCGCACCGGCACATCCCGTTCGCCGCGTTGGGCCCCGAGGCGGCCGGCCGTACCGTGACGATGACGTCGGCGAGCAAGGCGTTCAACCTGGCGGGGCTGCGCTGCTCGGTCGCCCACCTCGGGGACGCGCGGGTCCGCGAGGCGCTGGCCGCGCAGCCGCCGCTGCTGTTCGGCGAGGTCAGCTCGCTGAGCGTGCTCGCCACGCTGGCCGCCTGGCGTGAGGGCGACGGCTGGCTCGCCGAGGTCCGCGCCACCCTGGACAGGAACCGCCGCCTGATCGCCGCATCCCTGCCCGCCGGGGTGCGCCACCATCTGCCGGAGGCCACCTACCTGGCCTGGCTGGACTTCCGCGGCCTGGATCTCGGCCCGGACCCGGCCGCGCACCTCCTCGAGCGTGCGAACGTCAAGCTCAGCAGCGGGCCCTCCTTCGGCCCGGGCGGAGGGGGCTACGCCCGTCTCAACTTCGCTACTTCGGGTCCGATCCTTCAGGAGATGCTCCACCGGCTACGGCAAGCCATCGCGTGAACGCCTCCCGCACATCGCCGGAGGCGCAGGCCAGCGCGCCAGGGTCGGGGTCGGCGGGTGTGACGTGCGGGAAGTGGATGACGACGTCGAAGGCCTCCAGCGGGTTCTGGTCGACGTAGAGCTCGCCGGCGCCGCCCCGCTGCCTGGTGACGGCGCGGACGGCCTCGGCGTCGGCGGGTGACAGGCGGCGCAGGTCAAGGGCGAACAGGCCGTCGTGCCTGGCGGCCATGAAGGCGTCGAGGCTGCCGGGCTCGGGCGCCTGGGTGGGGACGAAGAGGGTGCCGGTGTAGAAGTCGGGGTTCGCGTTGAGGATCTGGCCCGTGCCCGTGGTCGTGCCGATGACCAGGTAGTCGTCGCCCAGCCGGTCGGCCAGGTGAGCGCCGAGCATCGTCACGGGGGACGTCCCTGGCATGGCGAGGGGCGTGCGCTGGACGTGGCCGTTGTGGGCGCCGAGCACGATCCGGCCTTCCTTGCGGAGGATCCACTCGAGCGTGTCGGCCATGGCGGCGTCGCGGATGAGCATCATCGACTCGCGGTCGCCGTCGGGCAGCCGCCGGCAGAACGCGTCCAGGTCGACCGTGACGCGCATCGCTCGCAGCGCCCGCTCATAGGCCTCGGCGCCGGTGCGCCGGACATAGGCAAGGCGGTGGCCGGTCAGGCGGGCGGACAGGTCGGCCAGGCCCGCCGTCAGCGCGTCCCTGGCCTCGGGGGCGAGCTTGCCGTACCCCTCCATGGCCGTGGCGACCGAGAACGCGGACGGCGCGGCGGTGGACGAGGCCGTCTCCCTGATGGCCGGGTCGGGCTGGAAACCGGGGTCGGCTTCGGCCAGGTAGGCGAGCACGGCGTCGAGCCCCGGCAGCATGGACACCATCGAGCCCGGCAGGTCGACCCCGTAGAAGCCGAGATCGCCGCGCTCGCGCATCCACCGCAGCTGGTCGCCGGTCTGCGTCCACATCCCCATCAGGGACGTCATGCCCTCGGCCAGCGCCCGGCCGAGCTCGCCTTCGCCGCCTCTGACCCAGCGGTCGACCTGCCACCCCTCGGGGAACCCCGACTCCATCGCGTAGGCGCCGAAGCCGTGCCGCTCCACCAGGTAGCGCAGTACGCGGTGCCGCAGCTGGAGGTACTCGCGGTTGTAGTGCGCGCTCTCGCCGAACGCCACCACCCGGGCGTCGCCGATCACCTCGTCCAGCCACCCCAGGTCGTCCAGCGGCGCGGCCGGGTCCAGCGTGTCCAGCGGAAAGATCATGTCGCTCTCCTTCTTGTGCTTTCCCAACTTTGGGAATGGTACCAAATATGGGATCGTAGGTCTGTGGACACCCTCGATCTGCTCCTGCACCCGGTGCGGCTGCGCATCGTGCACGCCCTGTCGAGCGGGGAGACCCGCACGACGTCCGAGCTGTGCGAGCACCTGCCCGATGTCCCCAAGACCACCGTGTACCGGCACGTCGGCCTGCTCGCGGAGGCGGACGTGCTGGAGGTGGCCGACGAGCAGCGCGTGCACGGCGCCGTCGAACGCCACTACCGGCTGCGCAGGGACCGCACGAAGATCGACGACGAGGCCACCGCGTCGATGTCACTGGACGACCACCGCCGCGGATTCGCCGCCGCCATGGCCAGCCTGCTCGCCGAGTTCAACGCCTACCTGGACACGGAGGGGGCCGACCCACTCGCCGACAAGGTGGGCTATCGGCAGGGCGTCGTCTGGCTCAGCCCCGACGAGGTCGACGACATGGTCGCCGAACTGGGGGCCCTGCTCGCCGCGAAATGGCGCAACGAGCCCGCTCCTGGCCGCAGCCCCCACCTGTTGAGCGCGATCTTCTTCCCCACGCCGTCGAATTCGTGAGGTCTCGCTCGCGATTGAGTACGAGAAGGCGATCGCGCCGGCTGAAAACGACGCCGGGCGCGCCTTTCTGGCATCGCGATTCGACACCAACTGAGTAGGGGATACTCATGCCCTGGCCAGGTGACGCGTCTAGTGTCCGGGCTGATGCCAGGAGGCGAGATGCGGGCCGCGAGCGTGATCGTGTTGCTGGCCGCGATGGTGATCGGCTCGGCGGTGCCCGCACGGGCCACGCCGACGCCCGCCCCGTCCTGCCCGACGCTGGAGGAGTGGCGGAGCACCACCCACGACGGCAACGCCGGGGGGCCCGTCCCCAACGTCATGGGCATGACCCGTGACGCCGCGGTCGCCGCGCTGGCGCAGGCCGGGTTCGACACCGAGTCGCGGCCTTCCGAGGCCGGCAGCGACTGGAAGGTGAGCGACCAGACCCCGACCAGCGAGGAGCAGGCCGACTGCGGCTCCACCGTGACCATCGACCTGGCGGCATCCACGGTCACGGTCCCCGACGTCGTAGGCCAGCCCCAGGACCAGGCCGAGCAGACGATCCGCGACGCCGGGCTCGAACCGTCCGTGGCCTCGGGCGAGGCGGCCGATCCGCACGTGGTGGCCTCGCAGGACCCCGCCGCCGGCACCAAGGTCGACCCCGGCAGCACGGTCACGCTCCAGCTGCGCGCCCCGACGCCGACCGGCGTCACGGTCCCCGATCTCAGCGGGCTCAGCGAGAGCACGGCACGCAAGCGGCTCGAGGACCTGGGCCTCACGCTCGTCGTCGGCAGCGGCTCCACGGGCGAGATCAGCGCTCAGGACCCGTCGCCCGGCACCGTCGTCGACCGCGGCAGCTCGGTCACCGTCACGCTCACCCCGGGCCCCGAGCCCTCGCCCTCGCCCTCGTCGGACTCATCCACCCCAGAGATCACTCCCTCCGAGACCGGCTCGTCGACCTCGTTGCCGCCGCCGTGGCTCCTGCTCCCGCTCCTGCTCTTGGGCCTGGTCGTGGTCGTCTGGGGACTGCGCCGTGCCCGCCGTCCGGCTCGGCGCACCGCTCCGGTCTCCGTGGTGTGCGTGCCGTACGCCGACCTCAACCCGCGCGTGGAGGTCCGCGAGCCGTCACTCAGCATCGACTTCGTCTGTCACCACGACCAGGGCCGCCAGGAGATCAGGGAGATCGTACGGTGACCGCATCCTTCACCACTCACCCCAGCACGGCCGACCTGCTGCTGAACGCCGACCCGAGCCAGGTGGTCGAGGAACTGGCGCGCGCCGTGGACGTCGGCCGGGTCGTGGACGAGCTCAGCCGCCGGGTCCAGGCGCCACCCGGCGACCTGGTGCGCAAGGCCGCCATGGCGAGCGGCGAACTGCTGCAAGGCATCGACCTGGGCACGGTCCTGCTGAACGGCTGGTCCACGTACCGCGCCCTGCGCGCCGCGGCTCGCAGGACCCTCGACAACCCCGGCACAGGCCAGATGGTGCCGCTCCTGGAGCACGAGATCGTCTCCCACCACGACCCCTACGTCGAGGTCCAGGTCAACGGCCAACCGGTCCACCGCCTCACGCTCGGCGTCGACCTGAAGCTGAAACTCGCCCTGGTCCAGGCCAGCATCCGCAACGGCCGCCTGATGCGCCTGACGGCCGGCACCTGCACCGCCTCTCTCGCCTGCTCCATGCAGGGCATCGAACTGGCCGGCAGGGACCTCGTGCAGGTCGAGCTTCCCATCAACCGCGACCTGGGCGAGGGCATCCCCTTGCTACGCGATGCGAGGACCGCCCACTGACGGGGGCCCTCAGGACGCTTCGATGGCCCCGCCCGGGCAGACAGCGGCCGCTTCGCGGACCGCCGTGTGCAGGTGCTCGGCGGGCTCGGCTTCCAGCAGGACGACGATGCCGTCGTCGTCACGCTGGTCGAAGACGTCGGGCGCGATCAGCACGCACTGACCGGCGCCGCAGCACTTGCCCTCGTCCACCGTCACCCTCATCGCGCTCACCACCGCACCGGGACTTCGCTGAGTCCGCCCACGACCAGGCCGTCCACCCGCCGCAGCTCGTGCGCGGGGACGGCCAGCTCCAGCGTCGGCAGCCTGCGCAGCAGCACCTCCAGCACGACCTGCAGCTCCGTGCGGGCCAGCGCCTGACCCAGGCAGGAGTGCGCCCCCGAGCCGAAGGCCAGGTGCGGGTTGGGGGAGCGGCTCAGATCCATCTCGGCAGCGCCGTCGAAGACGCCGTCGTCCCTGTTGGCCGCGGCCATGTTGCAGATCACGGTGGTGCCGCCAGGCAGCGTGGTCCCGGCGATCTCGATCTCCTCGCCGATGTAGCGCGGCAGGCCGAAGCCCGCGTTGGCGTCGAACCGCAGCGCCTCCTCCACCGCCGTGCGCACCAGCGACCTGTCGGCCAGCAACCGCTCCCACCGGGCGCGGTCGGCCAGCAGCATCGACACCATCTTGCCGATCATGTTGGCGGTGGTCTCGTGCCCGGCCACCAGCAGGCCCATCCCGGTGGCCAGCAGCTCGGCGTCCGACAGCTCGCCGCCCTTGATCAGCTCGCTGAGTAGGTCCTCGCCCGGGTTCGCGCGTACGGCGGCCACGTGCTCGGACATGTACGCCACGAACTCCGCCTGCGCGGCCTCCACCTCGGCCTGGCCGTACCTGGTGAGGTTGAGCAGCGCGTCGGACCAGTAGGCGAACCTGTCGCGGTCGGCGGCGGGCACGCCGAGCAGGTCGCAGATCACGTACACCGGCAGCGGGAAGCCCAGGCAGGCCTTGAGGTCGGCGGGCCGGCCGCGCTTGACCATGTCGTCGACGAGCTGGTCGGCCATCCGCTCCATCGGGGCCCGGAGCATGGTCATGCGCTTGGCGGTGAACCACTTGCCGACCTGGCGGCGCCACCGCTGGTGTCCCTCGCCACCGTCGGGGATCACCTGGGACATCTCATTGTTGAACACCCCGCCCGAGTCGGTGTCGGACAGGCGGGCCGCGTCGTCCGCGTCGAGCCGCCGGGTGAAGCGCGGGTCGGCCAGCACCCGCTTGACGTCCTCGTAGCGGGTCAGCAGCGACGCCTCGTCGCCGCTGGGCAGCCTGACCTTGGCGACCGGGCATTCCTGGCGCAGCCGCGCCCACTCGGTGGGCGGGTCGAGCGCCGCGTCGCCGGGGATCGGATAGTCAACGCTCATCCTCAGTCCTTCCCGCGCTTTGCCTACATGTGTAGCTTAACCTACATGTGTAGGGAACAGTACAATGAGTGATGTGACCAGCGGAGATCGGCGCGTACGGCGCACCCAGGAGACCCTGCAGCGTGCGCTGATCGACCTCGTCGACGCCCAGGACCTGTCCCGCATCAGCGTCGCCGACGTCGTCGAGCGGGCCGGGGTCAGCCGCTCCACGTTCTACGACCACTACCGCGACGTGCACGAGCTGGCCGAGGTCGCGTGCACCACGATGATCGACACCCTGATCGACTCCATGCCCAGGCCGAGCGGCGACGCGACGCACTCGCTGCTGGCCTTCTTCGCCCACCTCGCCGAGCACGCGGGCCTCTACCGCAGCCTGCTCGGGCCGCAGGGCAGCGCGCGCGTCATCGACCACGTACGGCGGCGCGCCATGGTGGGCAGCTACCGTGGAGCCCGCGGCATCACGGACCCGTCCGAGGGCATTCCGCACGACGTGCCGGCCGCCTTCACCGCGGGGGCGCTCATCGGGGTGGCGACCGACTGGCTGCAGCGTGGCTGCCCGCGCACGCCCGCCGAGATGGCCGCCCTGACCTGGCCGCTCCTGGCCGCCCTCTACCCGGACGGCGCGCGTCCGGCTTCGCTCCACCCGTAGGAGTACCTAACAGTAGGTACAGTCCGGATATGGCAACACGGGACACACTCATCGAGGCGACGTCCGAGCTGCTGTGGGAGCGGGGATACTCCGGGACGAGCCCGGCGATGATCCAGAAGCGCGCCCACGCCGGCCAGGGCAGCATGTACCACCACTTCTCCGGCAAGGCCGACCTGGCCACCGCGGCCATGACGCACTCCGCCGACCTGCTCCGCCAGACGGCCGAGGCCACGCTGGGCACGGGGGAGACGGCGATCGAGCGGGTGACGGCCTACCTGGACATGGAGCGTGACCCTCTGGCCGGATGCCGGATCGGCCGGCTGGTCCAGGACGCCGACATCGTCGACGACCAGACACTGCGCCTGCCCGCGGCCGAGTTCTTCGCCTGGCTGGTCGAGCGCATCACCCAGGTGTTCACCGAGGGCGTCGAACGCGGCGAACTGCGCCCCGACGTCGACGCGCGGGCGGCCGCGTCGCTCGTGGTCGCCTCCGTCCAGGGCGCCTACGTGCTCGCCCGCGCCCTGGAGGACCCGGCGAGCTTCGCACGCGCGATGGACGCCGCCAAGCAGGCGGTCCGCGCCCTGTCCCACGGCACGGTCGCCTGACCTCATCCGATGAATCATTAAGTAGAGTGGTGATCAGCCACCTGTTGACCTTCTCCTGCGCGCTATTCATCCTATGTGTGGGGGAGCGTCGAGAGAATGGATCTTCAGGTGGAGTTATCCCGACGGGGCTTCCTGGCGGCCGCCGCCCTGAGCCTCCCCATCGTGGCGCGACCGGCCGCGGCGGCGACGCTGAGCCGTACGCAGGTGATCGCCGACACGCGGCGGGCGGCCGACTACTGGCTGAGCCGGCCCCCGATGTACGGCAACGACAACAACTGGCAGAACGCCACCCTGCACAGCGGCATGATGGCCTGCTACCGGCTCACCCAGGATCCGCGCTACCTGGCCTTCACGCGCGGCTGGGCGCAGGCCCACGACTACCAGCTGATGGCCGACGTGAGCAGCAAGCCGTACAACGCCGACCATCAGGCCGCCGCACAGGTCTACCTGGACCTGTACGCGCTGGACGCGCAGCCGCACTACCTCGAGGCGACGATGAGCCGGGTGACCGCGCAGATCGCCAGCGGCTCCAGCCAGTACTGGACCTGGGTGGACGCGCTGCACATGGGGATGCCGGTGTACGCCCGCCTCGGCTACACCGACTACCTCTACGCCTCCTACACCTACACCAAGTCCCGCGTCAGCCGCCGGCTCGGGCTGTGGGACCAGCAGCGGCGGCTGTGGTGGCGTGACGCGAACTACGTGCGCACGTCCACGTACTGGTCGCGCGGCAACGGCTGGGCTGTCGCCGCGCTGGCCAAGACGCTGGGCGCGGTGCCCGGTCAGCCCGACTACACCGACACGCTCCGTGCGATGGCCGCCGCCCTCGTTCCGCTGCAGCGTTCCGACGGCTTCTGGAACGCGAGCCTGACCGACCCGATCAACTACGCGGGTCCCGAGACCAGCGGCACCGCCTTCTTCACCTACGGCCTGGCCTGGGGGATCAACCACGGCCTGCTGGATCCGACCGTCTACCGGCCGGTCGTGGAGCGGGCCTGGCAGGGACTGGTGACCGTCGCCCTGCGCTCCGACGGGCTCCTCGGCTACGTCCAGGGCCCGGGCGCCAGGCCCAGCGATCACTACCCATGGAGCGCCACGGACACCGACGCGTTCGGCGTCGGCGCCTTCCTCCTCGCGGGAAGCGAAGTCGCGAACCTGTAACTCTGCTGGACAAGCCGTCGTCGCGGTATCCCGAGGTCAGGTTCTGCTGCGTGCGGGCGAAGGCCTGCCGGATACGGAGAACAGGCGGGTGGAGGCGTCGTCGAGGGCGATGCGGACCGCGCCCATCACCACCGACTCGTCAGCCAGTGTGGACGCCTCCACCCGGACAGGGAACAGGCACAGACGGTCCAGCTCGGCGCGCAGCGGCTCGATCAGGCTCTCCTTGGCGTGGGCGAGCCCGCCGCCGATGACGACCGCGTCCGGATCCACGGTCAGGACCGTGGCGGCGATGCCGGTGGCGAAGTCGCCGATGAACTCGGCGGTGTAGGCGCCGTCCCGCGTCGCCGTGCCCCGCTCGATGCGCTCGAGCGCGGCGAACCAGCCGCTCCTGGCCAGGACGCCGATCTCGCCGGCGGCGCCGTGGCGGCCGCTGTGGATGCGGCCGCCGATCAGCAGGCCGACGCCGATGCGGCGGCCCGCCAGGATGTAGGCGACGTCCTCGACGTCCTGGGCGGCGCCCCGCCACTGCTCGGCCAGCGCGGCGAGGTTGCAGTCGTTGCCGACCACGACCGGCGCGTCGCCGATCACCGCGAGCTCGGCGCGCAGGTCGACGCCGGTCCAGCCCGGCAGGTCGGCGCTGAGGGCGACGACGCCGTCCCCGCCCACGATGCCGGTGGTCGCCACGCCGACGGCGACCACGTCGCGCTGCGCCACGCGGGCGCACCTGACGGCCCGGCGCAGCGCCTCGCGCGCCGCGTCGAGCCGCTGCCGTGGCGGCAGTTCCGGGTCGACGTCGATCCTGTGACTGCCGCGCGGGCGGCCGAGCAGGTCGGCGCACCAGGCGAGGATCTTGTGGCCGCCGATGTCGATGCCCGCCACGAAGGCGCCGTCCGCGCGGAACGCGTAACGCTTGGCGGGCCGCCCGACAGGCCGGGGGCCCGCCATTTCATCGGATGTCTCGATCGCGAGCCCTGCCGTCACGATGGCGAGCGCGGCCTCCTCTGCGGTCGGCCTGGACACTCCTGAGCGTTCGGCCAGCTCTGTGAGGGTGAGGCTGGAGCCGGCCGCCGCGTAGAGCGCGTGGAGCACTTCCGCATTGATCCGATGAATGGGTGATCGAAGTCTTGACGACACAGATGGAGGGTGTCACACTTCCGGCAATTATTAAAGAAACTCCAAAATTAATGGAGGCACAAGTGCGCCAAGCAGGGACGTTAGCCGCAGCAGTCCTGGTGGCCGGAGCACTCACGCTGACCCCGGCACCGGCGAGCGCCGCCCCCGTGGGCGACGTCGCCGCCGGCTACCTGACGATCGAGCTCGACCCCACCGGAACCGTCACCGGCCTGCGCGACTCCAGGACCGGCGCCGACCACCTCGCGAACGGCAAGTCCGCCTCCCTGCTCAGCCTGGTGATCGACGGCAGGCAGGAGCGGCCGACCAAGGTCACCCGTACCCGGCGCGACCTGCTCACCTTCAGCGGCGAGCACTTCACGGTCGAAGTCAAGGTCCAGGGCAAGCCCGGCTACACGACCCTGGAGGCGACCAGGATCGAGGCCACCGGCGACGTGCAGACCCTGCTGTGGGGCCCGCTGGCCACCTCCATCACCAAGACCATCGGCGAGACCGTCGGCGTGGTCCGCGACGACGCCTTCGCGGTCGGCCTGCGCTCGCTGACCGACAGGACCGAGGGCGCCTGGCCGCAGGAGTACCAGCAGTTCGGCTGGGAGAGCGAGGTCGAGGACAACCCCTCCAGGCTGCAGGTCGCCCCGCACGAGGAGTGGAGCGCCGCCGGCAAGACCGGCTGGGGCTCGGTGCTGCGCGCCTTCACCTACGACTACACCAAGGAACGCGATCGCAGGAATCTCGGCGGCCACCCCATCCCGGTCGGCCCGCTCCCCGGCGACGACGGAAAGATCGCCGGATCCAAGGTCGCGCTCTTCGGAGCCTCGCCCGAGCTCACGCCCACGGTCCTGTCGAACATCGCCAAGGACGAGGGCCTGCCGTATCCGACGCAGAACGGGCAGTGGCAGAAGAGCGCGCAGGCCAGCAGCCAGTCCTTCCTCGTGCTCGGCGACCTGCGGACCGACACGATCCCCGCGGCGGCAGGCTTCGCCAAGGCAGCCGGGATCGGCTACGTGTACTCCCTGCCCAACGCCGTCGGGCCGTGGCAGACGACGGGCCACTACCAGTTCAACTCCAGCCTCGGCGGCAGCGACGCCGCCGCCGCGCAGGCGGTCGAGCTCGCCAAGAACAACGGTGTACGGCTCGGCGTGCACACCATCTCCGACTTCGTCAGCACCAACGACCGCTACGTGAGCCCGGCGCCCGCCGACCCGAGGCTCGCGACCGCGCAGCGCGCCACGCTGACCCGCCCGCTCGCCCCCGGCGACACCACCCTGTACCTTGACTCCAACGCGCCCTTCGCGCCCGGGCTGTACAACACGCTGCTGCGGGTGGGCGACGAGTTCATCGGCTACGGATCCGTCCAGCAGTCCGGCGGCGAATGGGTGGTGACCGGGTTGCGCCGCGGCCAGTGGAGCTCGGCCGCCGCCGCTCACGCCAAGGGCGACCGCGCCGCCCGCGTGATCGTCAACAGCTACGGCGGGCCCATCGGCGGCGTGGGCATCATCGACGAGATCGCCACCCGCCTGGCCACCGCCTGGAACGGCACCGGCATCCTGGCCAACTCCTACGACGGCGTGGAGTCCGCCTCGGAGTCCGGCTGGGGCTCGTACGGCCAGGCCAGGCTTGTGAACGGCACCTACCGCCAGACCACCGCCAAGGACGGCCACATCACCGAGACGAGCCGCATGACCTCCAACACCTGGGACGCGCTCACCCGGGCCAGCTGGGGCGAGGTCGGCGTGACCACCATGAACCAGGTCTTCATCAACAACGAGTTCTACCGGGCCAACTTCCTGCCGGGCATGCTCGGCTGGATCAGCCTGCGCGGCTCGGAGAGCCTGCTGAGCGTGGAGGGCAAGCTGGCGCGCGGCGCCGGGCTGAACGCGGGCGCCGGCTTCCAGACCTCGGTGTCCAGCCTCAACGCGGGTGGCGAGAACGGCAAGCGGGTGCTGGACGCGATCAAGCAGTGGGAGACCGCGCGCAACCTCGGCGCCTTCACCGAGGAGCAGCGGGCGCGCTTCCGCGACCAGTCGACCAACTGGCATCTCACGGTCGTCGAGCCCGGCAAGCAGTGGTCGCTGCAGGAGCTCGACGCCGCCGGCAACCCCATCGGCTCGCCGCAGCCCGTCGCCGTGCCTACCCCGCGGCTGGCCACCACCTCGCTGCCCCAGGCGAGCCTGCACCGGCTCTACGAGGCGAAGGTCACCACGAACACCCCGGCCACCGTCAGGTACGAGGTGACCGCCGGCGCCCTGCCCAAGGGCCTGACCCTCAACCAGGACACGGGCGGCATCATCGGCACCCCGGTGCGCGCCGAGCGAGCCGCCTTCACCATCACGGCCCGCAGCACGGACGGCCAGCCGGCCGCCCAGGCCGGTTACGAGCTGACCGTCCGCCCCTGACGCAACCGTGCCGTGGCCGCCGGCCCGCCGCGGGCGGCCACGCACCCAAGGCGACGCCTGGACCAGGCGCGACGTTCGCCGCATCACCGGGTTCTCCAGAAGAAGCCGCTGGTCCGTTTTTCCTGGTTGAGCCTTGGGCTAACGCTGGTGGCCGGGGATATCCGATTCGCGCTGTAATCAGATCATCTACGCGGAATCGGGGGACCGCTCATGCTCGGAGCACTGCTGGGAACCGCTTGGATGCTGTTCGGTCCGCTGGCCATCTACGCCTTCGTGCGCGGACCCAACCTCAACCGTGCCGCCGCGGTGGCCGCGTTCGTCCTGCTGGAAATGGCCACCGTGGCGTACACCTAGGTCAGGCTTCTAGGTCAGGGCCATGCCCATCTTGGCGGCGCCCGACACGATGCGCGCGGTGCCGACCACCGGCGCGATCGCGACCAGGGTCCCGCGGACCTTCTCGAGCGGCACGCCGAATTTCTCCGCCACTCCCAGGTTGAGCAGGTAGGACGTCTCCGAGGCGTCCAGGGTGACCAGCGCGGCCAGCCGTACCAGCATGTAGGTCTCGGGATCGAGTCCCGAGCGTTCCATCGTGTCCACCGTCATCTGGGTGAGTGTTTCCAGCACGTCGCCGTCACCCTGTGCCAGTGCCTCGAGGTCTTCCACGGCTTTCTCCTTCATCCGGTCGCGCCCTTCGGTGCGCTGAGGAGGCCGTACATGATCAGGACAGAGAGCGCGATGCAGAGCAGCGCCCAGATCGGGTACGCGGCCATGAACGCGAACTGCCCGAGCATCGCCAGCCCCGCCAGGGCTACGCCCGCCCACCGGGCCCACATCTGACCGGCCAGGATGCCGATGCCGACGCCCACCTGGATCAGACCGATGATGAGCCAGATCCAGCCCCAGGTCGTGTAGTCGAACACCAGGAGCCTGCCCCCGGGCGTCACGTAGTAGGTCTCCTTGAACAGGGCGATGATGCCTTCGATGATGTTGAAGATCCCGAGCACGATGCCGAGCGTGCCGGCGAATCCCAACCAGCCCGAGCGGCTCGGGACACTCGACCTATACGGTGAAGCAGACGTCGCCATTGCCGACCCCTCTCTAGGTATATGTCGGATTCCCTTGCCTTTGATCGGAGACGCCCTGGCTCATCTAAAAAGCGAGCAAGGTTAGACCCTCAGGTGCACAAGGTGAGAACGGCGTCGGCAAAGGCCTGGGGCGCCTCCTGGGGCACGTTGTGACCGATGCCCGGCAGCAGGCGGTGCTCGTAGGAGCCGGTGAAGTACTCGCGGTCGCCTTCCGGGCCGGGCCCTCCCACGCCGTCGGCGCCGCTTTCCAGGACGATCGCGGGGACCGCGATCGGCGGCTCCTGGGCGATGAGGTCCTCCAACGGCTGGTAGCGCGGATCGCCCTCGGCCAGGTTGAAGCGGTGCCGGTAGGAGTGGAGCACGACGTCCACGAAGTCGGGGTTGTGCAGGCTCGGCGCGCTGGCGGGAAACGCCTTGGCCGCGTCCTGCCAGGTCGGCGACCAGGTGCGCCACAGCAGCTCGCACAACCGCTCCCGGTTGGCCGCCAGCCCGCGGCGGCCGCGCTCGGAGTGGAAGTAGTACTGGTACCAGTAGGTGGCCTCCCACTCGGGGTCGACGGGCTCGTCGGCGTAGGCGAGGTTCTGCACGTTGTACCCGTCCACCGTGACCAGCCCGCGCACCCGGCCGGGTTGCGTCGCGGCCGTGATGCAGGCCGCCCGGCCGCCCCAGTCGTAGCCCGCCAGGACCGCCTGGTCGATGCCCAGCGCGTCCATGAAGTCCATCAGGTCCTGCGCGATCGCCGCCTGCTGGCCCGACCGCATCGTCGCCGCGACCAGGAATCGCGTCGGTCCGAAACCCCGCAGGTACGGCACGAGCACCCGGTGACCCGCGGCGGCCACGATCCGCGCCACCTCGTCGTACGCCCGGACGTCATACGGAAACCCGTGCAGCAGGATCACGGGTGAGCCCTCGCCGCTGCTCTCGTAGGCGATGTCGAGCACGGGTGTGGTGACGGAGGCGTGAGTCATGCTCCGATCATGGCATGCGGCCACTGATGCGTGATTTATACATGTTTACGATGATGATGGAGTTCTTGTCCTTTTTATAGGGCAAAAGGGTGCCATGAGGAACTCGATCGTGTGGCTGACGGTGGCCGCTCTGCTGGCCGTACCGAAGGCCCAGACGGACTTTCCCGACCTGAACCCCACGGTCACGGCGCGGCTGGACGTGGCTATCAAGAAGGTCATGCGCGATGCCCAGGTGCCAGGCGTCATCGTCGGCCTGTCGGCTCCCGGCAAGGGCTCGTACGTGCGCGCCTTCGGCGTCGCGGACAAGGCGACCAACACCACCATGACGCCCGACCTCAACATGCGCATCGGCAGCGTGACCAAGACCTTCACCGTGACCGCCCTGCTCCAGCTCGTCGACCAGGCCAAGATCGGCCTCGACGACCCGATCGCCAAGTACGTCGACGGGGTGCCCAACGGCGACAAGATCACCCTGCGCGACCTCGCGGACATGCGCAGCGGACTGTTCAACTACACCGAGGACCAGGAATTCTTCAAGGCCTTCACCGCTGACCCGAAGCGGGCCTTCACCCCGCAGGAACTGCTGGCCTACTCCTTCAAGCATCCGGTACGGTTCCAGCCCGATGAGCGGTTCCAGTACTCCAACACGAACACGATCCTGCTGGGACTCGTGGTAGAGAAGATCGGCGGCCGGCCGCTGAACGACTTCATCCACACGAACGTGGTGGAGAAGGCCGGCCTGGGGCACACCGTCTTCCCGACGGACGCCACCTTCCCGAGCCCGCACGCCCACGGCTACACCAAGCAGGACGCATCGGGCACGGTCCAGGATGCCACTGACTGGAACCCCTCCTGGGGCTGGGCCGCCGGAGCGATGATCTCCGACCTGCCCGACCTGCGCACCTGGGCCCGCGTCCTGGCCACGGGCACGCTCCTGACCTCGAAGACGCAGGCCGAACGCCTCAAGATGGACACGTCCACCGTCCCCGGCGTCGGATACGGGCTGGGCATCTTCAACGTCCAGGGCTGGATCGGGCACAACGGCTCGCTGCCCGGCTACGAGGCGCTCGTCATATACCTGCCGGAGGACCAGGCGACGCTGGTCGTCCTGCTCAACACCGACATCCTCCAGGGCGGCCAGGAACCCAGCACCCTCTTCGGCAAGGCCATCACCGAGGTGGTCACCCCGAACCACGTCTTCGACCTCCCGGTCGGGGCGGCCTCGGCCAGCCCGGGCCCCTCCAGCCCCAGCCCGGAAACCCCCACTCCAACGACGCCCACCCCAGGGACGCCCACCCCGGGGAACCCCACCGCCATCCCAGAGACGCCCACGCCAAGCGGCTGAGCCCGGCTCCCCGTCACTGACCCACCCAGACAGTACGGCTCGCTCCCTCGAGTCGTCAGATGCCGTCGAACGAGAGGTGGCCATCGCGCAGGCCGTCGACAAGGGGGACCTGGACGCGGTGGCGGTCGAGCCGTTGCCGTCGCAGGCCAGGGTCATGCAGGCGTTCCTGCGGCTCGGGTTCCACTTCAAGTCCGCCGACGTGGAGGCCGGCCGCATCTATGGCGTGCACCAGGAGTTGCCGTTCTACCAGGAGATCGAGTTCCATCCGCCGCGCCACCACGCGGGCCACGTCAACGAGGTGGAGCTGACGTTCGTGGCGAGCCCGCGCGGGCTCGAGGTCGTCCTCGAGGCCGACAAGCGCGGGTCGGGCGACGCGTTCGGTCGCTTCCAGGTCACGCACGAGCAGGCCGTGCACATGGACTGGGAAAGCGAGATCGAGCGCTGGCTGTCCAGCCTGCCCAGGCACGGCTTCGGGCACCATCACCACGAGTACCACGAGCATCACGACGGGCCCGGTTGGGGGAGCGTGGCGGCGGCGGGAGCGGCGGGTCTGGTCGGCGGGCTGGTGGTGGGCGAGATCTTCGAGGAGATCTTCGACGGGGACGATGGCGGAGACGGCGACTGGTGAGTCAACCGATCATGACGGGGTGGCCGGTTCTCGCTGAGGTGTAGGCCGCCTCGATGATGGCGACCGCCGCGGCGGCGTCCTGGCCGGGAGCGTGGTTCTCGCCGTGGCCGGCGATCAGGGCGCCGAAGGACTCGACGGGGGCGTGCTTGGCCCAGGCCGGTTGGCTCGGGTCGGGGGCGAGGCGGATCTGCGTGCCGTCGCCGCGGTGGATGGCGGCCGTGCCGTACTGGATGTCGTGCTCGACCATGCCGCGCGTGCCGTAGTAGCGCAGGCGCTGGCGGGTCGGCAGACCGTCGGGGACGGTGCCGGTGGCGGTGAGGGTCCCGATGGCGCCGCCGGCGAGGCGGAAGGTGAGCGCGTTCACCACGTCGAGCGGCAGCGAGCGGTTGTCCATGTAGGCGAAGACCTGCTCGGCCCGGCGCCCGGTGGCGCGGGTCAGGGCGCCGACGAGGTGGGTGAGCTGGGCCTGTCCCTGCCCGCCCGCGGCCAGGGCCGGGTCGCCGTAGGTCGCGTTCCCGGCGAACAGGTCCATCATGATCGAGGAGAAGTCGCCGTTGACGCAGACCAGCTCGCCGATCTCCTCCTGTACGGCGGCGCGGACGCGGATCGCGGCCTCCGTGTACTGGCCGGTGTAGCCGACCGACAGGTGTACTCCGGCGCGCGAGGCGGCCTCGACCAGGTCCCACGCCTGCGCGGCGGTGGTGGTCATGGGCTTTTCGACCAGGACGTGGATCCCGGTGTCCAGCGCGGCGCGGGCCAGCGCGTGGTGTGTGGTGTGCGGGGTGGCGATGACGACGCCGTCGACGAGCCCGGAGGCGTACAGCTGCGAGGCCTCGGTGAAGGCGGGGACTCCGGAGCAGCGGGACGGGTCGGTGTCGCACACCGCGGTCAGTTCCAGGGAGGGGGAGGCGGCGATGGCGGGTAGGTGGGCGAAGCGGGCCCACCAGCCCAGGCCGACCACGCCAAGCCGGACGGTCACCGTACCCGCTGGAGCGGGATAGAAGGGTCGAGCTCCAGCCCGAACCCGGGCGCGTCGCCGAGCCGCACCTTGCCGGCGGCCGGGAAGGTCTCGCCGGTGAAGATGGGGTGCTGCGGCACCAGCCCGCCGCAGTCGCCGGCGAAGATGCCGAACTCGGCCAGCGGCGGCTCGGGCCTGGTGGCGACGAAGTGGTAGGCGTGGTGGCCGCCGGTGTGCGGGATGAGCCGGACGCCGTGGGTCCTGGCGACCGTGGAGATCCGGCGCAGCTCGGTGAGGCCGCCGCACCAGGCGGGGTCGGGCTGGATGACGTCCACCCCGGACTCGCACAGCAACTGGAACCCGGCGGCGGTGTACTCGTGCTCGCCCGAGGTGAGCGCCATGCCCTGCGGCAGCCGCGAGCGCAGCCGCCGGTGGGCGGCGTAGTCGTCGGGCCGCAGCGGTTCCTCGATCCAGTGGAAGCCCAGCGGCGCGACGGCGTGCCCGAGCCGGGCGGCGTAGTCGACGTCCAGCGACATCCAGCAGTCGTACATGAGCGGGAAGTCGGCGCCGACGGCCTCGCGTGCCTGCTCGGCGATGGAGACGTTGGCGCGGAAGCCCTCCTCGCCCTCGACCGGCGCGTACGTCAGCGGGATCTTGGCGCCCCAGAAGCCCAGCTTGCGCGCCACGTCGGGCCGCGGCCCGGTGGCGTACAGCTCGACCTCGGAGTGCACCGCGCCGCCCAGCAGGGCGTGCACCGGGGTCTGGGTGATGCGCCCGTGCAGGTCCCAGACCGCCAGGTCGACGGCGGAGATGGCGTGCAGGGCCAGGCCCTTGCGCCCGTAGTGCAGGGTGCTGTTGAACATCCGGTCCCAGATCGGCTCGTGGTCGAAGGCGCTCCGGCCCTTCACGAGGTAGGCCAGATGCAGCGCGACCAGCGTGGCGACGACCACGCCGCCGTTGGTGGTGCCCACGCCCACGTGCCCGGAGGCGCTCTCGACCTGGACGACGACGGTCTGCTGGGAGTTCGGGCCGATGGCAGCCATCCGGTCGTCGCGGAAGTCGGCGTGCTGGGTCATGGGGCTGGCCACCTTGCGCCGCTTCCACTGCCGTAACGCCTCGCCGTCACCTGGCTCGGCGGGCGCGGGCGGCAGGTTGACGTGGTCGGCGACGTAGGCGCGCACGTCCACGATCCGGTCCATCAGCGCTCCTGGTTCTTGTACGGCTGGACGGCCTGGTGCGCCGCCGCCATGGTCTCGCCGGCGTGCTCGAAGGTCCGCTGGGCTATCGCGATGAACAGCATGTCGACCACGGCGAGCTGGCCGTGCCGGCTGGCCAGCGACTCGGTCCTGAACCCGGTCTGCCGCACACTGGTCAGCAGGAGCAGGTCGGCACGGGCCGCGAGCGGCGAGGCGTGGTCGTTGCAGATCGCGATGGTGGCCGCGCCGTGCGAGACCGCCTCGGTCACCATGTCGACGGCCTCCTTGGTGCGGCCGCTGTGCGAGATGGCCACGACCACGTCCCTGGGGCCGAGCAGCGCGGCGCCGCTGAGTGCGATGTGGGTGTCGTTCGAGGTCCACGCCGGCACGCCCACGTGGTAGAGCCGTTGCTGCAGCTCAGAGGCCACGGTGGAGCTGCCGCCCGCGCCGAACACCCACACCCTGCGGGCGGTGGCGAGCATGCTGACGGCCCGGTCGACGGCGTTCAGGTCGAGGCCGGAGACGGTTTCGGCGGCGGCCTGCGTGATCGTGGCGGCGACCACCTCCGCGATGCGGCCGATGTCGTCGTCCTCGGCCACGTCGGCGCCGATGCTGACGCTCCACGGCTCCGCACTGGTCCTGCCGCTGTCGGAGGCCAGCGCCAGGCGCAGCTCGGCATAGCCGTTGAGGCCGAGCGCGCGGCACAGCCGGGTGATGCTGCCGGTGGACACCCCGCAACGCTCCGCCAGATCGAGGATGGTCAGGCGGGCCACCGCTCCGGGATCGCTCAGCACGAGCTCGGCGATGGTGCGCTGGGCCTCCGGCATCGAAGGTGCGAGCGCCGCGAGCCGATCGACGATGCCCTCCACCGGGCTCTGCATGTGAGTCCTCCTCTTCCGCGACATGAAGAATAATTATTCGCTGCTTGGCGGTCAATCTCTTGACGATCTGGGATGTAAGCCTCATCTTATCGGCACACGGAGAAAAATTAATCGCGATGCGAATGAGGTGCGGATGTCTTCCCTCTCTGCGACCGGCTACCTGAGCGTGCTCCATGACGTCATGGCCCGCGTGAGCGCGTCCCAGGCGCCGCTGGTGGACAAAGCGGCAGGGCTGATCGCCGAGGCCATCGAAGCCGGCGGCATCCTGCAGGTCTTCGGCAGCGGCCACTCCGAGGCGTTCGCCCTGGAGCTGACCGGCCGGGCCGGCGGGCTGGTCGCGGCCAACCGGATCGAGCTGCGCGACCTGGTGCTGCGCGGCGGCGCCGACCCGGACGTGCTCACCGACCCGGCGCTGGAGCGCGATCCCGGCGTCGCCATCCGGCTCTACGAGCTGGCCGCACCGCACCCGCGCGATGTGTTCGTCATCGCGTCCAACTCGGGGGTCAACGGCTCGGTCGTCGAACTGGCCGCCCTGGTCAAGGCGCACGGCCACGCGCTGATCGCGGTGACCTCGGCCGAGCACTCCGGGCGGATGCCCTCGCGGCACCCGTCCGGGCTTCACCTGGCCGACCATGCCGACATCGTGCTGGACAACGGCGCGCCGTACGGCGACGCCATCATCCCGCTGCGCGACGGCGGCCATGTGTGCGGCGTGTCCTCCATCACCGGCGCCCTGCTGGCCCAGCAGATCGTGGCCGAGGTGGCACGGCGGATGGAGGAATCGGGGGTGCGGCCGCCGGTGTACCTGTCGGCCAACATCCAGGGCGGCGACGCCCACAACAGGGCCCTCGAAGACCGGTACGACGGGCGCATCCGCCGTACCACCAAGTGATCCAGGAGTACGATCATGAACGTCCTTTCCAGGCGGCAGGTCCTGCGCGGAGCCGCCCTGACGGGTGTCGGCCTGCTCGCCGCGGCCTGCGCCACCCCCGGCGGCGGCGATGACGCCCCGAAGCCCACCGTGACAGGCGCGCGCAGCGCCGCCAACCCGCTCGGCATGAACGAGACGGGCCCGCTCGAGATCGTGATCTTCGACGGCGGCTTCGGCGACGCCTACGCGACCAAGATCCACGAGCCGATGTTCCAGGCCAAGCACCCCAAGGTGCAGCTCAAGCACGTGGCCACCAAGGAGATCGCCGGCACCCTGCAGCCGCGTTTCGTCGGCGGCAACCCGCCCGAGGTGATCAACAACGACGGCGCCCAGGCGCTCGACGTGGCGGCGCTGATCCAGGGCGGCCAGGTGGCGGACCTGACCCCGCTGCTCGACGCCCCCTCCTGGGACGAGCCTGCCAAGAAGGTGCGCGACGGGCTGCTGCCGGTGGCCATCGAGGCGGGCTCGTTCGACGGCAAACCGTACAGCCTGCCGTACGTGTTCATGATCTTCGGGTTCTGGTACTCCAGCAAGCTCTTCGCGGAGAAGGGGTGGCAGCCGGCGGCCACCTGGGACGAGTTCCTCACGCTGTGCGGGCAGGTCAAGAAGGCGGGCATCGCGCCGTTCGCCTACGCGGGCAAGTATCCCGGCTACGTCTGGGAGGCGATCCTGACCATGGCCGTCAAGCACGGCGGCACCGACGTGATGAAGAACGTCGACAACCTGGAGGACGGCGCCTGGAAGGTCGACGCGCTCAAGCAGGCGGCCGCCGCGTTCGGCGAGTTGCACGCCAAGGGCTACCTGCTGCAGGGCACCGAGGGGCTCAACCACACCGAGTCGCAGGCCAGGCAGAACAGCTACGAGGTCGCCATGATCCCCAACGGGTCGTGGCTGGAGAACGAGCAGAAGGACGTCGCGCCGGCCGACTTCGGCTACGCCATGTTCCCCGTCCCCGCGCTGGAGGCGAGCGAGGCGATCCCGCAGACCGCGCTGCACGCGATGCCGGGCGCCGGGTTCATCGTCGCGGCGCGCAGCAAGAACCCGCTGGCGGGGATGGAGTACCTGCGGGCGATGGTGTCCAAGGAAGGCGCGGGCCGCTACAGCGGCATGGTCAGCACGCTCACCACGGTGAAGGACGCCGCGCTGCCCGCCGACGCCAAGCCGGGGCTCAAGAGCGCGTCGGCGGCGCTGTCCGCGGCCGGGACGAACCTGGTCAACTGGCGCGTGCAGGAGTGGTACAAGGAGATCGCCACCGAGCTCGACGCCGCCACCGGCCAGCTCATGACGGGCGGCATCACCGCCGACCAGTGGACGGAGCGCCTGCAGAAGAAGGCCGACGCCGTCAAGAAGGACTCCTCGATCAAGAAGTTCTCGAGGTAGCCCGCCGTGCGGCACGGACGGATGCGCTTCGCCGTCGGCTTCCTGACGCTGCCGGTGCTCCTCTACGTGGTCTACGTGATCTCCCCGTACGCGCAGGCGTTCCAGATCTCGATGACCAACTGGCGAGGGGTCGACGCCCGGCCGGAGTTCGTCGGGCTGGAGAACTTCCAGCGCCTGCTGGACGACCCCATCTTCTGGAAGGCGATCAGCCACAACGCGATCCTGCTGATCTGCCTGCCCGTCATCACCCTCGTCCTGGCCCTGCTGTTCGCCTACCTGCTCAACGCGGGCGGCGACCGGCCGGGTAGGGGCATCCGCGGGTCGGGCTTCTACCGGGTGGTGTTCTTCTTCCCGCAGGTCCTGTCGGTCACGATCATCGCGGTGATGTTCCAGTCGGTGCTCCGGCCCGACCGCAGCGGCGTCATCAACGGGCTGCTCATGCAGGTGGGCCTGGAACCGGTCGGCTTCCTCACCAATCCGGCCCTGGCGCTGTGGTCCATCCTCGGGGTGCTGGTATGGCAGGCGGTCGGTTTCTACGTCGTGCTGTTCTCCGCCGGCATGGCCGCCATCCCCAAGGAGCTGAACGAGGCGGCGCAGATCGACGGGGCGGGCAAGGCCACCACGTTCTTCCACGTCACCCTGCCCCTGCTGCGGCACACCGTGCAGGTCGGCTGGGTGTATCTCGGGGTCGCCGCCTTCGACGCGTTCTCGATCGTGTTCGTCCTGTCGGCCGAGCACGGCGGGCCCGACTACAGCACCACCGTGCTGGCCAACGAGGTCTACCGCAACGCCTTCGGCTACGCGAAGTTCGGCTACGCCTCGGCCATCGGGGTGGCCCTGTTCTTCTGCACACTCACCTTCGCCGCGCTCACGCTGCGGCTGACCCGGCGCGACCGACTGGAGTACTGACGATGGCCGTCGACGTCCGCCCCGCACTGCGGCAGCGCGCCGCCAGCCCGCCGCGGGCCAGGGCCAGGCTGATGCGGCTGGCCCACGTGGCGCTGGCCTTCTGGGCGATCCTGGTGGTCGTCCCGCTGCTGTGGACCTTCCTGGCGTCCTTCAAGGACACCGCGGAGATCTTCGGCCCCGCCTGGTCGATGCCGGCCAAGCTGCGGCTGGACAACTGGGTCAGGGCCTTCCACCAGGCGCGCATCGGCACCTACCTGTTCAACACCGTGATCGTCGTGGCGCTGTCCACGGCGGGCACGATGGCGCTGGGCTCGATGGCCGCCTACGTGCTGGCCCGCTACCCCTTCCGCGGCAGCGGCGCGATCTACCTGCTGCTGGTGTCCGGGATGGCCTTCCCCGTCTACCTGGCCCTCACCCCGCTGTTCTTCGTGGTCAAGAACACCGGCTCGATCCCGGTCATCGGCCAGTTCATCGGCCTGGACACCTACGGCGGGCTGGTGCTGGTCTACATCGCCTACTCGCTGCCGTTCACCGTCTTCTTCCTCACCGCGTTCTTCAAGACGCTGCCCACCTCGGTGGCCGAGGCGGCGTTCATGGACGGCGCCTCCCACTCACGGATCTTCTTCCGGGTGATGCTGCCCATGGCGCGACCCGCCCTGATCAGCATCACGATCTTCAACGTGCTCGGGCAGTGGAACCAGTACCAGCTGCCGCTGATCCTGCTCAGCGGCAACGCCCGCGACAAATGGGTGCTCACCCAGGGCATCGCCGACATCTCCACCTCCACCGGCTACAGCGCCGACTGGGGCGCCCTGTTCGCCGCGCTCAGCATGGCCATCCTGCCGATGCTGGTCGTCTACATCCTCTTCCACCGGCACATCCAGGCCGGCATGACGGAAGGGGCGCTCAAGTGACCCTCACCCTGGGCCTGGACGTGGGCGGCAGCACCACCAGGGCGGTGGTCGCCGACCTGGACGGCCAGGTGATCGCCAGGGCCACCGGCGGCGGCGGCAACCCCATGGCGCACGGCGCCGCGGCCGTGGAGGAGATCGGCCGGACCGTCCGCCAGGTGCTGGCCGGGCTGGATCCAGCCCACGTCGCCGCCGGGGTGCTCGGGCTGGCGGGCGGGATGAGCCGCTACGCGCCCGACTTCGCGCTGCTGTGGCCACGGCTCGGGCTGGCCAGGCCGCCCCGGCTGGTAAGCGACGTGGAGCTGGCCTTCGTCGCCGGCACCGACAGCGCCGCGGGCAGTGTCCTGCTCAGCGGCACCGGCGCGGCCGCCGCCCGGATCGTCGACCGTACGGCGACGCGGACCGCCGACGGGCACGGCTGGCTGCTCGGCGACCTGGGTTCGGGCGTGTGGATCGGGCGCGAGGCGATCAAGCACGCGCTGCGCTGCCTCGACCGCGCGCGCACCACGAAGCTCGCGCAGGCCGTGCTCGAGCGGCTCGGCCACTCCACCCGCGAGGTGATCGAGGCGGTGCACGCGTCCCCGGTGACCGTGCCCGCCTCGCTCGCGCCCCTGGTCCTCCAGGCCGCCGCCGAGCGGGATCCGGACGCCCGCCGCATTCTCGACACCGCCGCCGCGCACCTGGTGACCACGCTGGGCGTGGTCCGGGACCGAGGGGAGGACTCGCCGATCGTGCTCGCCGGTGGCCTGCTCGCCGCCGGAACTCCACTGGTGAAAGCCGTAAGCCGACCCGTCGCCGAGCGCTGGCCGGCGGCACCGATCACCCATATGGGCGACGGCGCGGAGGCCGCCGCCCGGCTCGCCCGACACGACCTCGGAAAGGCATGCCCATGAAGCGCACCCTGTTATGCCTGGCCATGATCGCCTCGACCTTGGCGATCTCGCCCGCGGTCGCCGCCAAGGCCGCGCCCGCCCCGCAGCTCGTCGACAGCTTCGACAAGGCCCGCGACACCGACCCCACCTACGGCCTCAACGACTCGCTCGGCGTACGGCAGAGCGGCACCGCCCGCGGCGTCACCTACACCCGCGTGGCGGGGAACTGGTCGTCAACCGATCCGCCGCCGCCCTACTACTCCCAGGTCAACCACCCCAACTACCCGGGCAAGCTCAGCTTCGCGCTCACCCGCTCCGCGGTCCGCCTCGACGCCCCCGTGGCGGCCGACCTGAACGACTCCTACACCGTCACGGCCACCGTCGACCCCGACCCCAAGTCGCTCGGCACCCCCGGCGACTGGAGCTCGATCATGCTGTCGCGGACCTCGGGATCCGTCGGCTACGTCACCAACGGCGACGTCCAGCTGGGCCTGACGGTCTCCCGCAACGGCGACGTCCAGCTGTTCCGCTCCGGCACCGCCCTGTTCAACCCGCCGCTCACCACCACCCGCGCGGCCGACGGCTTCCACGTCTCCGTCGCCGTGGCCGATGCCTCCAAGGCCAACCCCTCGGTCACCGTGACCGTGAACGGCGCCGCCAAGACGACCGGGCTCGGCACGGCACTGCCCAACCCCTACCTGTACCTGGGCGCCTACGTCAGCAACGACAAGCAGGTCAGCACCGTCGACGACCTGACCGTCAGCCGCGTCTCCCGCTTCGCCGACAGCTTCGACGGCGCCAACGACGTTGACCCCGGCTACGGGCTCAACGACGCGCTGGGCGGCAGGCAGGCGCCGCTGGCCACCCAGACCTACACCCGGGTGTCGGGCAACTGGTGGTCCTACGACCCGCCGCCGACCTGGTACTCGCAGGTCAACCACCCCAACAACCCCGGCAAGCTGATGTTCGCCATCTCCCGCTCGGCCGTGCGGCTCGACGCTCCCGTCGCGCCCGACGTGAACGACTCCTACACGGTCACGGCCACCGTCGACCCGGATCCGAAGGTGCTCGGCACGCCGAGCGACTGGAGCTCGATCATGCTGTCGCGGACGAAGGACTCCAGCGGCTACGTGACCAACGGCGACGTCCAGCTGGGATTGACGGTCGCGCGCAACGGCGACGTGCAGCTGTTCCGCTCGGGTACCGCGCTGTGGAGCTCGCCGTTGACCACCACGCGGGCCGCCGACGGTTTCCACGTCAACATCGCCGTGGCCAACGCCTCCAAGGCCAGCCCCTCGGTCACGGTCACCGTGAACGGCGCCAGCCGTACCGCCGACCTGGGGGTTTCCATCCCCAAGCCCTACCTGTACCTGGGCGCCTACGTCAGCAACGACAAGCAGATCAGCACCGTCGACGACCTGGCGATCAGCCGCATCGACCCGTACCCGAACCTGAAGTACTACGGCTACTTCGCCGAGCGCATCCTGAAGCGGTGGGGCAACCACATCCCGGAGGTGACCGGCTTCGCCAACCTCCACTGGATCAGTGTCTCCCCCGACTACGACGACCCCTCGAGCGGATACGCCCTCTCCGATCTGGACAGCTGCCCGGCGCACTCGTGCGCGCTGTACGTCGGTGACGAGTTCTTCCCGCACTCGACCTGCCAGAACGGCACGTGCCCGATCGATCCAGGGCTGGTCAGGTGGAAGGCGTTCCTGGACAAGGTCAAGCCCTACCAGGACAAGATCGGGGCGATCTACCTGAAGGACGAGCCCCAGGACTACGGCGTCACCAACGCCGACCTGCAGACCATGGCCAGCGCCGTGAAGTCCTCCTACTTCGGGTCGCTGCCCATCTTGCTGACTCTGTCCGGTGGGAAGGTGAACCCGAACACCTACGTTCCCGCCGAGGTGGACTGGCTCGGTGCCGACGACTACGGCGCGGACGCGGCCAGGCTCGACTACCTGATCAGCACGATGGAGCGGATGACCGGCGGCACGAAGAAGACCTACCTGTTCCCGCCGACCGTCGTCGGCCCCTACACCGGCCAGTACGACACGCCGGAGAAGATCCAGGCGGTCCAGCAGGTCTACTTCGACGCCGCCAAGCGCCACCCGAGCGTGATCGCCATCATGAACTTCGGCCCCTGGGTGGAGGCCTGGCCAGGCCAGCCGATCACCTACCCGTACCAGATCCCCGACATCTGGGCGACCCAGGAACGGCTCGGCAACGCCGTGACCGTCAAGGAGTGATCGCATGCCGCTGTTCGATCTCCCGCTCGACTCGCTGCGTTCCTACCGTCCCGATGTCCTGACACCCGCGGACTTCGACTCCTTCTGGAAGGACACGCTCGCCGCGCAGGGTCCGCTCTCGCCGGACTTCACGCCTGTGGACGCGGGCCTGCCGCTGGTCGACGTCTTCGACGTCACCTTCGCCGGGTACGGCGGGCATCCCATCCGCGGCTGGCTGCTCCTCCCGGCCGGATCCGGGCCCGTCCCCTGCGTGGTGCAGTACCTGGGGTACTGGCGCGGCCGCGGCGAGCCGTACGCCTGGCTGGCCTGGCCCGCGGCGGGGTACGCCACGTTCGTCATGGACAGCAGGGGACAGGGCACCACCACGTCCGCCTACGCGGGCGCCACCCCGGACCCGGGTGGCGCCACCCACGGGATGCTCACCCACGGCATCCTCGACCCGGCCGGGTACTACTACCGCAGGCTCCACACCGACGCCGTCCGCGCGGTCGACGCCGCCCGCGCCCATCCACGCGTCGACCCGGCCCGCGTCCTGGTCGCGGGCGGCAGCCAGGGCGGCGGCATCGCGCTGGCCGTGGCCGGGCTGCGGGACGACCTGTCGGGAGCGCTGATCGACGTGCCGTTCCTGTGCCACTACCGGCGCGCCGTTGAGCTGGTGGACACCGAGCCGTACGCGGAGATCACCCGCTTCTGCGCGGCCAACAGGAGGGAGACCGACCGGGTCTTCCAGACTCTGTCGTACTTCGACGGGGTCAACTTCGCCGCGCGCGCTGGGGCGCCGGCGCAGTTCTCCGTCGGGCTCATGGACGACATCTGCCCGCCGTCGACCGTGTACGCCGCGTTCAACGCCTACGCGGGCAACGCGGAGATCACCGTCCATCCGTTCAACGGTCACGAGGGAGGTGCCGACACCACTCTCCGCGAGAAGATCGCCTGGGCGGCGGCGATCACCGTCTGACGTCATGAGCGGGCCTCGGCGGCCTCAAGCAGGTCGCCGAGCTCCAGCAGCACGGCCTCGAGCCGGACGTCCTCGACGGCCGCGACCCGGTGGCCGAGGTCGGGCTCGGCATCAGCCGTTCTCCAGTACGTAGTGTCCGTCTCTGCGGAAGCCGGTGATCCGGTAGCCGGATGCCAGCGCCTGCTGCATGGCCTGCCGTACGGCCAGCCGCCAGCCCGCCGCGGCCGCGGGGGATGCCCTTCTGAGCGCCTCGATGTCGTCGGGAACGCGGATCAGGACCCTGGCCGCTCCGGTGGGACGCAGCACGGGCGCGCCGTCCTGGTCCGCGCCGAGCAGGGTGGCCGTGTCCGCGGGCCCGGGTTCGGCGCGGCGCGGGGAGTCCAGCCGCCACACCAGGTAGAGCCGGTCGCTGGCGTGGCCGGCGTTGACGCCGTCGAGCATGGGGCCGTAGAAGTCAGGCAGGTACGCCGTCGGCAGCGCGCCCAGCTTGTGCAGGTTGAAGTAGGCGTTGCGGCCGAGCAGCGGGTCGAAGGTCCAGTGGATCTCGCCGATGCCCCTGGCCAGCGCCCAGTCGCGCTGGTGCTGCTTGAGCGCGTAGCCGACGTGCAGCCCGCGGTGGGCGGGCAGCACGCCGGTGATGTGCGAGTGCAGATGGCCGCCGGGGGCGGTGAAACCGGCCGCCGCCCCGACCATCTCGTCCCCGGCGAAGGCGCCCGCCACGTAGTTGCCCGAGTGCTCGAGCGCCCTGATCAGCACCGGCTCGACCGGCGGGTGCGCCTCCTCGGCGTGCCACACCCGGGCCAGCAGCGCCGCCGCCGCCCGCTGCTCCCGCACGTCGGCGAGCTCGCGGATCCGCAACCGGACGTCGACCACGTCAGACACGCGGCGCCACCCTTCCGCCCAGGCGCACCAAGCCGTCGTCGAGGAGCTGCATGACCAGGGCGGTCGTCCACGCCTTCCGCCGCTCACCGAGAGTGCCGAGACCCATCTGGTTGCTCCTCCTCCGTCGCGTTTGCCTGGATGGCGGAAACGCTAGGCGGGAGCGGGCGGCCGGGTCCTGAGCCGTCACCACGAAGCCGGGCTCGGCTTTTGGTGCCGCCCACCATGGTGCGCGGCCGGTTTTTCTTGTCAATGGTTTCGGAATTCGCGCGTTATCGAGAATTTATTTTGGTGTAGTATGATGTGCTTATTGAATGGGAAATGCGTTTAGCATCGGCGTTCCGGACACAAAGAAAGGAACGACCGTACATGCGGGAAACGCAGCCCAGCCAGACCGCCGTCATGGCCGCCGCCGCCCGGGCGGCACACCTGGTCGTTGACCACGAGCCCTACATCTTCCGCGACACCATGGCCGCCGCATTGCTGGGCGCGAAAGGTGAAGAGGTCATCGGTTATCACCGGACCTACGGTGACCACGTCGTGCTTTCCGGCACGCGTGCCCAGGTGACCGCCCGCAGCCATTACGTGGAGGGTCGGCTGGGCGAGGGGGCGGGCCAATATGTGGTGCTGGGCGCGGGGTTCGACACGTTCGGCCTCAGGAACGCTACGGGCGGGCGGGTGTTCGAGGTGGACCACCCCGCCACGCAGCGGTGGAAGCGGGAGCTGCTGGCCTCGGCCGGGCTCACGCCACCGGCCCAGCTCGCCTTCGTCCCGGTGGACTTCGAGTCGGACGACCTGATGGAGGCGCTCGTCGCGGCGGGCTTCGACCCGCGCGAGCCGGCCCTGGTGAGCTGGCTCGGCGTGGCCATGTACCTCACCGAGGAGGCGATCGCGGCCAGCCTCGCCACCGTCGCCCGCTTCGCGCCTGGCAGCGAGCTGGTCATGGAGTACGCCCTGCCGCCCGCGCTCCGCGACGAGCAGGGCCACGCCTTCGCCGAGTTCGCCCTGCCCGCCGCCGCCGAGCGCGGGGAGCCGTGGCTGTCCTTCTTCACCCCCGGCGACCTGTCGTCCCTCCTCGACCGGCACGGCCTCAAGACCGCCGAGCACGTACGGCAGGCCGACTGCGTCGCCCCCGAGCTGTGGAATCGCCAGGACGCGCTACGCCCCGCCGACCTGTGCCGCCTGGCCCGCGCCACCGTCACCGGCTGAGGAAGCGGTGCAACCCGTCCCGGACACCGTCGGTGGGGACCGTTGAGGCGAAGGCCGCCGCCTCGACCGCCAGCCCCTCGTCGATCGGCAGGTTGATCCCCCTGGTCACGGCCCGGAGGCAGGCCGCCACGGCGGTCGAGGCGTGCCGTACGATCCTGGCGGCCAGGTCGCGGGCGGCGGCGAGCAGGTCGCCGGCGGGGACGACGGCGTTGACCAGACCCAGCTGGCCGGGATGGACGTCATGGCGCATCCGGCGTCCTACCTGGTGTGGCTCGGGCTGGAGCCGCACCAGCGGCCCGACCAGGTGGCGGCGGTGCTCGCGGCGGAAGGGATCCTCGTGTCCACCGCCGACGCGTTCGCCATCGGCCCCTCCCATCCTTCTGCGATACGCCTGGCACTGGGGACGCCCGAACTGGCCGAGCTCGGCCCCGCGCTGCACCGCCTGCGAAAGGCGATCGAGGCGATCCCGCCGTAAGTCCAGCAGCCTGATTGCGGTGCACCTGAGTAATGGGTACTCATGCCGCCCGGCATGTTTCCGCCGACACTGCCGGTGGCGGTGATAACACGTACTCACCAGGGGAGGGGGACTGGAAATGGCGCTTCGCTGCCTTCGCTTCGCCGGAGATCCGGTTCTTGAAAGCTGTGCCGACGGAACGCACCGCATGCTGCTGAACGAGGAGGGACTGGCCGTCGTCCGCGTTCAGATCGCGCTGCGGGAATTGGGATTCGACCTCGGTCCCGCGGGCGCCGACGGATTCTTCGGACCCGCCACAGGCACCGCCGTCAGCCTGTTCAAGCAACAGCACGCCCTCACGCCCTCGGACCCGGTGGTAGGCGTCGGCACGATGACCAAGCTCGACGACCTCTTCTTCGTCGACCCGCCGATCCTGGACCCCGCCTTTCTGGAGTTCAGCCCGCTCGTAGCGGACAAGCGGGTCGACCCGCTGGTGGCCAACGTGCTGGCCGGGCATCTGGCGGCGCCGTTCGGCTCGTGGCGGCGCATGGCGGCGATGTTCGCGCTGAACTCGCTGAACAGCGGCGAACTCGCCTGCATCGTCGCGGCCGGCAGGTTCGGCGACCTCAGGAACCTGGTGCTGCAGCAGGCGGCTCCCGTCCAGCCCAACGGCGAGACCTCCGCGCAGTGGTTCGAGCGGGAACGCCTGGACGCGTTGAACGCCAGGGGTTGGAGCGGCGCCACCTTCGACTTCCAGAAGCCGGACGGCGACCCGGTCGGCATCATCCTGCTATCGGATGAGCTACTGCGCGGAAAGGCGCGGACCATACGTGCCGCGACGGGCCAGGAAATCCGCGAAGAAACCGGGCAAACCGTCATCCACGAGCTCACCCACTTCCGCAACCTGAGAAAAGGGCCCGGAATACGGCTGACCCCGGATTCGGATTCCGGGACCTACTTCGATACGGCACTGGCCGCCCAGCTGACCGGCACCATGCCCCGGCCGACGGTGGTGGTGCTGCTCGAATTCCTGGAAGAGATCAGCGCCCGCCACGTGGAATGGCACGTGCGCCAGGAAACGCAGGGCAATCCGTTCGCGGGCCGCTTCCTCACCGACGAGCAGTTCGCCGCGGCGGTGGTCAGCTACCTGCACGAGTTCCCCCGCCTCTTCGACGCGGGCAACGACTACGTGACCACGCTCAACCAGCGTCCCGACGACACCGAGGCCCGCCTGCGGCAGGCGGCGCTCTGGCTGCGCCGCCTGCAGGAGTTCTCCTTCACCGACAACGCCGACGACGAGGCGACCGTGCAGCAGCGGCTGCAGAAGGCCGCGAGCGTGTGCGACTTCCTGGCCGCCGGGGGCGCCCTGGTCGACCCGCCCGACCCGCAGGGCCTGTTCCCGCTCGTCCAGGACTTTCCCTGAAGGCGCCGCGTGGTCGTACCAGTTCGCCCGTGTCGCCGCGCTATGGAACGGCGGGGATCCACTCCGAACCGGTGGTGACGGCCTCCAGAGCGGCGGGTTCCGTGTCGACGCCCAGGCCCGGATCCGCGGGCACCGCCATCGTCCCGTCGTCGAGCACGAACGGCCGGGTGATGTCCTGGCGGTAGTAGCGCTCGGTCGCGGAGATGTCGCCGGGCAGCGTGAATCCGGGCAGGCTGGCCAGCGCCAGGTTGCCGGCCCGCCCCAGTCCGGTCTCCAGCATGCCGCCGCACCACACCGGCACCCCGTGGGCGGCCGCGACGTCGTGGATGCGGCGGGCCTCCAGGTAGCCGCCCACCCGGCCGGGCTTGATGTTGATGATCGAGCAGGCGCCGCGCCTGATCGCGTCGGCGGCGTCGGCGGCGCTGGTGATGCTCTCGTCCAGGCATACCGGGGTGTCGATGCGGGCGGCCAGCGCGGCGTGGGCGTGCAGATCGCCGGGCGCGAAGGGCTGCTCGATCAGGGTGAGCCCGTAGGCGTCCAGCCTGGCCAGGTGGCGGGCGTCGCCGGGGGCGTAGGCGGTGTTGGCGTCCACCGTGAGCATCACCTCGGCGCCGAACGTCTCGCGCACCGCCCTGACCGGCCCGAGGTCCCAGCCGGGTTCGATCTTCAGCTTGATCCTGGCGTACCCGGCGGTCAGGTGCTTGTCCACGGTTTCCAGCAGGGCGTCGAGGGTCTCCATGATGCCCACCGAGACGCCGACGCGGACGCTCCGCCGTACTCCGCCGAGGTGGTCGGCCAGGCTGGTGCGGCGGGCACGCAGCCAGCAGTCCAGCACCGCCATCTCGACGGCGGACTTGGCCATCGGGTGGCCGCGCAGGTGGCGCAGCGCGTGGCCGGCGGAGGCGGGGTTCAGGTCGAGCCCGGCCAGCGCGGGCACGAGGAAGCCGCGGATCACGTCGGCGGCTCCCGCCAGGTATTCGGGAGAGTAGGTGGGCTCGTCATCGGCCACGCACTCGCCCCAGCCCTCGCCCTCGTCGCTCACGGCCCGCACGATCAGCGCGGTCCGCTCGCTCTGCGTGCCGAGCGAGGTGCGGAACGGGCTGACCAGAGGCAGCGCGATCCTGCGCAGCTCGACGCCCTCCAGCCTCATCGCGCGCCCCCGAGCGCCAGCAGGTACCAGCCGTCGCGGCTGAAGCCGGTGACCCGGTATCCCTGGGCGAGCGCGCCGCCGAGCCCCTCCTCGAGCGCCGCGCGCCACCGCCGGGCGGCGGCCGGATCCTCGGTGCGCAGCCGCTCGATGTCGGGTGGTGTCGCGCACCGCACCAGCTCTGCCCCCGCGGGATCGTGTACGGCTCCCGCCTCGTCCACCACCGCCCGGCCCGTCCCATCCTCGGCCGTGGCGAACACCGGCCCAGGCACCGGCCCGGAGACCGGCCACGTGACGTAGAGCCGGTCGGAGGGGCCACCGTCGTTGAGCCCGTCCGTCATCGGGCCGTAGAAGTCGGGCAGGTAGGCAGTCACGCGGGCACCCAGCCTGGCCAGGTTGAAGAACGCGTTGCGCCGGACGAGCGGGTCGAAGGTCCACGAGACCGCCGACAGCTCCTGCTCGGCCGCCCAGGCCCGCTGGTGCTCCTTCAGCGCCCTGCCGACCCCGCGCCCGCGCGCCCGCGCCGCCACCCCGGCGACGTGGGAGTGCAGCGTACGGCCGGCGGCCAGGAACCCCGCCGCCACGCCCACGAGCTCGCCGTCGAGGAAGGCGCCGCCCACGTAGCACCCGCTGTGGGCGAAGGCGCACATCAGGTCCAGGGCCAGCGGCGGATCGTCGCCCGGCTGGGTTCCCCACACCCCGCGCAGCAGGTGGTCGGCGCGCTGGAGGTCGGGCGTGCCCTGCAAGGTGACAGTGGTCAGGTGTTCGGCCATGGCCCACAGCATCGTGCCCGGGCGGCTTCGTGCGCGTTGGCGCTGACGCCGAAGTTCACCCGTCCCGGTTTGTGGCGCCGTTCAGCCGCAGCTGCAGAGCCAGCACCAGGCGGGTGTCCGGGGCGTCGAGCGGGACGAGCTCGCCGATCCTGCGCAGCCGGTACCGCAAGGTGTTGGGATGCACCGACAGCAGTTCCGCGGCCCGCGGCACGTCGTAGTGCGCGCCCACCCACGCCGCGAGACTGTGGACGAAGGCCGTGCCGTGCCGCGCGTCGTGCGCGGCGATCAGCGCCAGCGGCTCGCCGCGCAGCGACCTCTTGGACCGCAGCGCGGCCTCGAGGTCGGCGAGGAACAGCGCCGCCGACAGCTCCTCGTGCGTGCCGACCGGCTCGTCGGCGAACGGCCCGCACAGGGCGCGCAGCGCCTCGGCCGCCTGACGGGCGCTGGCCGGGAGCGCGGCGGCCGACGGCGCGGTCCTGCCGATGCCCGCCCGCCAGCCGCCGCCGAGCCGCTCGCCCACCCTGGCCAGCGTGTCGGCGGTGATCCTGCGCAGCAGCGGCGTGCAGGCCTCGGCGGCCACGACGGCGTGGGCCCGGCCGTCCACGACGCCGGTCGCCGCCCTGATCCGGTAGGCGAGGTAGGTGGTGCGCAGCAGGTCGGCCGCGTGCGAGGCGGCGAAGGCGTCCGCCGAGCCGGTCGCGGGGCCGAGCGACACCACGGTCAGCGGTTCGCCGGCCGACAGGCCGAAGGAGGTGGCCAGCTCGTCCACGGCGCCGACGCCGCGCAGCAGCCAGCCCAGGCACTCGTCGCGCCGGCGCCTGGCCTCGTCGGCCGCCAGGTTGATACGGGCCAGGTGGGGCGCCGCGGCGGCGGCCGCGTCCGCCAGCGCCACCGCGGCGTCGGCGGCCAGCGGCTCGTCGGCCTGCACGGCCCAGATCGTGCCGAGCACCTCGCCGTGCGCCCGGATGGCGATGGCCAGGCGCGGGTAGTACTCGCGCGGCTCGTAGCTCCAGATCGCGCTGTCCGCGCGCAGCACGGTGGCGTACTCCTCGGCGTTGGTCGGGTGCTCGGGCACCCGGCGGCCCAGGATGCCCTCCTTGCGCAGCTCGTCGATCCGCTGCCCCTCGACCGTGGAGTAGGCCAGCACCCGCATCGACAGGTCCTCGATGGCCACGGCCCCGCCCACCTTGATGGCGACCTCGTTGGCCAGCGCGAACAGGTCGCCGGCCCGTGCGCCGCCGGGATCCTCGGCCGGGGCCACGACCGCGAGCAGGGCGTCGATCAGCGTGTAGAGCTGGCCCCACGACAGCTCGGGCGGTGCCGCCAGCAGCGCGGTGCCCGCGGCCCGCGCCGCGGCGGCCAGCGCGTCCAGATCGCAGGTGCCCGGTTTGACCACGACGACGGCCACGCCGCTCTCGCCCGCGCGCGACAACGTCTCGGCCGACGGGCGGCCGGTGGCCAGCAGCACCGCGCCGTCGAGGCCGGTCATCGGTTCTTCCGGGTCGTAGATGACGGGCGCGCCGGCCAGCGGCCGCCTGCCGTGCGGGAGCGCGAGCGGTTTGACCACCTCGGGTCCGAGGCTGTCGATCAGGACCCCGAGCGTGACCCGGCCGCGTGCCGTCATCGGGCGCCCCGCCGCAGCACGCGCCCGTGCCTGCCGCCGGTCGGCTCGCCGTCGGCGATCACCTGGTGCCCGGCCAGGAACACGTGGACCATCCCGGTGGGCCGGACGTCGGGCCGCTCGTAGGTGCCGGCGTGGCCGATCGTGTCCGGATCGAACACGGCCACGTCGGCGACCGCGCCGGGCCCGAGCCAGCCGCGCCCGGCCAGCCCGAACTGCGCGGCGACGGCGGAGCTGACCTTGCGGATGGCCTCGGCCATCGGCACGGCCTTCTCCTGGCGCACGTACCGGCCGAGGAAGGTGGGGAACGTGCCGAAGGTACGCGGATGGTTGGGGCCCACCGGCGGGCCGCCGTCGGACCCGATCGAGACCAGCGGGTCGGACAGGAAGGCCCGCAGGTCCCGCTCGTGCATGGTGTGGAAGACGCCTTCCGCGTGCGGGTCGCCCATGAGCAGGTCGCACAGCGCGTCCCAGGGGTCGCCGCCGAGGTCGGCCAGCCGCTTCCCGGCGATGGCCGGGTCGCGGTGGTTGAGGATCTGTACGTCGTCCGGGTGCAGCTCGCGCCAGAACCCGACTCCGGTCCCGGTGTCCGGGGTCTCGGCGAGCGCACGCAGCGCGGCACGCTCGGCCGGGTCGGCCAGCCTGGCCAGGAGCGCCTGCTCGCCGCCCTCGCAGGCGGCGGGCGGCAGCACCGCCACCAGCCCGGTCCCGAACGCCAGGTAGGGGTAGACGTCCGCGCGCACGTCCACCCCGGCCCTGCGCGCCCGGGCGAGCTTGTCGAGCACCATCGCGGACGCGCCGTGCACCGCCCGCCCTGAGGCCTTGCAGTGCGAGACGTGCAACCGGATCCCCGCCCTGGTGGCAACCGCCACGGCCTCGTCGAGCGCGTCGGCCAGCCCCTCGCTCTCGCTGCGCATGTGCGTGGCGTAGGTCAGGTCCCACCGCTTGGCCACCAGCGCCAGCGCGACCAGCTCGTCCACGTCCGCGTAGGCGCCGGGCACGTACTCCAGCCCGCTGGAAAATCCCACAGCCCCCGACTCGAACGCCTCGGCCGCCAGCGCGCACATGTGCTCGAGCTGCCGCGGCGTGATCCCGGCCGCCATGCCCGCCGCCGTCAAACGCAGCGTGTTGTGCCCGACCAGCACGGCCAGGTTGTTGCTCGGCCCCGCCGCCTGCGCGGCGTCGAGGTACTCACCGAGCGTCGGATGAGCCGCGTCCCCCACGATGGAGGGGATGAACCCATCCGCCTCTCCCTGGATGGGCCCGCAGGAGAACCCGCAGTTGCCCACGATCTCCGTGGTGACCCCCTGCACCAGCTTGAACGGCTGCTCCTGCGCGAGGAACGGCACGGTGTCGGAGTGGCTGTGCGGATCGACGAACCCGGGCGCCACGACCAGCCCGGCGACGTCGAGCACGCGCCGGGCGGGTCCGAGGTCCGCCCCGATGGCCACCACGCGCCCGCCGGAAATCGCGACATCCGTCTCGCGGGGCTGGCCGCCGAGGCCGTCGTGCACGGTTCCGTGGCGAAGCAGCAGGTCATGCATGGTGCAACGCTCCCTTGCCCGGCATCGCGGGCGCTAGGTACCAAAGGATGAAAAATCACGGTGAAGCTGGTACGGAGGCCAGCAGCCTGCGGGTGTAGTCGTGCGCCGGCGCGTCCAGTACGTGCGTCGCGTCCCCGGCCTCCACGACCTCGCCGCGGGACAGCACGACGAGCCTGTCGGCCATCTGCCTGACCACGGCCAGGTCGTGGGTGATGAACAGCATCGCCGTGCCCACCTGGCGCAGCAGCTCCAGCACGTGCGCCTGCACGGACACGTCGAGCGAGGCGACCGGCTCGTCGCAGATCAGCAGCGACGGCCGCACCGCCAGGGCCCGGGCGATGGCCACCCGCTGCCGCTCCCCGCCCGACAGTGCGGCGGGCCGCCGGGAGGCGTACGCGGCGGGCAACCCCACCTGGTCGAGCAGCTCGGCCACGGTGGGGCGATCGCCCGGGGCGCCCTGCGCGGCGGCCTCGGCCAGCGTGGATCCCACGGTCATGGCCGGGTTCAGCGAGGTGGACGGGTCCTGGAAGACGCACTGCACCAGCCGGTGACGCGGGCCGTCCCCGGCCAGCTCGACGCTGCCCGAGTCGGGGGTGGCCAGGCCGAGGATGCACCGTGCCAGGGTGGTCTTGCCCGATCCCGAACCGCCGACGACGCCGACCGTCTCGCCGGAGCCCACCTCGAGGGAGACCCCACCCAGCGCGACGTGGTGACCGTACCGCTTGCGCAGGTCGGTGACGCGGAGCACGTGCGGGCCTGCGGCGGGCCGCGGCGCCGCGGTCAGGGACACCGAGACACGGGAGCGGACGGGGTGCAGGCAGGCGGTGAGGCGGTCGGGGAGGAACTCGCGCAGCTGCGGGCGTTCGTGCGTGCACTCGGGCGTGGCCTGCTCGCAGCGGGCCGCGAAGGCGCACGTCTCACGTACCTCCTCGGCTGAAGGCACGCTGCCGGGGATGCCCGCCAGCCGGTCGAGCCGCCGCTCCACTGTGGGCACGGCCGCCAGCAGCCGCAGCGTGTACGGATGCGCGGGCGCCTTGCCGAGCTCGGCGGCGGGGCCCTGCTCGACGATGCGGCCCGCGTACATGACGGCCACCCGGTCGCACAGCTCGAAGGCCACCCGCAGGTCGTGGGTGATCAGCAGCACGCCCATCCCTCGCGCCCGCTGGATGCGGCGGACGAGCTGGAGGATCTCGTGCTGGGTGGTGGCGTCGAGGGCGGTGGTGGGCTCGTCGGCGATCAGCAGCTCCGGGTCTCCCGCGAGCGCCGCGGCCAGCGCCACCCGCTGCCGCATCCCGCCCGACAGTTGGAAGGGGTAGCGGCGCGCGACCGACGGATCGTCGATGCCCACCTCGGCCAGCCGTTCGGCGACCGAGCCGGCGGAGCGCATCGACTCGGCGATGTGCGCGCCCGCGGTGAGCAGCGGGTTGAGCATCGCGAACGGGTCCTGCATGAGCAGCGCCAGGCGCCGCCCGCGCACCGTCCGCCAGACGCGCTCGCGCGCCCCGATCAGCTCCCGGCCGTCGAGCGTGATCGAGCCCGTGGCCCGCAGGCCGCGCGGCAGCAGCCCGGACATGGCCCGGGCGGTCAGCGACTTGCCGCTGCCGGACTCGCCGACCAGCCCCACGGTCTCGCCGGGCAGGACCTCCAGGTCCACGCCGTCGACGATGAGCCGCTGCCCGGCGATGCGCAGGTCCGAGAGCTTCATCGGGGTTCTCCTCTCGACATCGTCTCGAAGGCGCGGTCGCCGAGCAGCGTCGCCGCGCAGGCCACCACGGTGAGGAGGGCCGCGGGCGCGATCGAGGCCCACGGGTTGAGGTCGAGCAGCTTCCTGTTCTCCTCGACCATGAGCCCCCAGTCCGGCGTCCCGGCCGGCAGGCCGACGCCCAGGAACGACAGCCCGGCCAGTGACACGAGCGCCGCCACGAAGCTGAGCAGCGCGTTGGCCACCACGGTCGGCGCCAGGTTGGGGAGCAGGTGCCTGAACATGATCCGGCGCGACGACAGGCCCAGCGTGCGGGCCGCCTCCGCGTAGGCCAGCTCGCGCTGGGCCAGGGTGAGGCTGCGGACGACCCGGATGTCGCCGGGCGTGAACAGCACGGCCATGGCCAGGACGGCCCAGGCGTACCCGCCGCCGAGGACGCCGACGATCACGATCAGCATGAGCATGCCGGGCATCGCGATGGCCAGGTCGACCGTCCGCATCATCAGCGCGTCCACCCAGCCGCGGCGGTATCCCGACAGCAGCCCGAGCGTCGTGCTGAGCGCGGTCGTGCCGAGTGTGACCAGCACCGGCCACGACAGCGCCGACCAGGCCCCGACCAGCATCCGGGACAGCACGTCGCGGCCCAGGTCGTCGGTCCCGAGCCAGTGCGCGGCGCTCGACCCGGTCGCGCCGAGTGCCAGGTCCTGCGCCGCGGGATCGTAGGGGGCGAGCCAGGACCCGGCCACGGCCGCGACCACGGCCATGGGTCCAGGTCGCCAGGCGCGGGACCGGCTTGCCCTGGAGGTCCAGCGAGACCGGGGAGTCCAGGATCGCGCCCTGGATCAGGGTGGAGGCGTTGTTGAAGCCGTGCGCGATGTCGAGGCTGTTGGCTGCGGTGGCGGAGGCCCAGACGAGGGTGTCGCCGGGTGGCTGGGTCGCGTTGCTGCCCGAGCAGGCGGTGGCGAGTGCGAGCAAGGCGCCCGCGGTGGCGGCCTTCGCGGATTTCATGGGACCACCTCGGAAAATGGAGCGGCGGGGACAGTCGGACGCTAGAAGCCGGACAGCGGCTGTTCACTGACCCGGCCGCCAAAACCGACGGCCCCCGCCTCGTCCCGCAGGCCAATCAGCCCGCGGGGGTGAACCGGAGCCTGCGGAACCCGCCGCCGCTGAGCAGCAGCGCGCCCTCCTCCAGGCGGAGGATGAACGGGTCGGCCTGCCACAGCCCCGCCGCGGCGGAGGTGACCGGCAGCTCGAGCGTGCGGCCGATGCGCAGCACGCCGTCGCGTACCGCGGCCCGCACGCCGAGCTCGTCGTTCTCCCACTCCCCGTCGGGCATCGGCTTGTCCGAGGGCGCCTCCGCCGCGCGGAACGTGACCCCGCGACGGGCCGGCAGGAGCGTGCCGGCCACCATCGAGTCGCCGGAGAACTCCAGCCACTCCCGGTCCTTCTCGCCCATCCCGTGCCAGCGCCCGTCGGCGCCGGCCAGGAACTCCGCGACGTCCTTCACCTTGATGCGCTCGTTCGTGGCCTCCTCGATGGTCATGACCGTGTCGCTCACGGGGTCGTGCCAGTGCGCATGCTCCGGCACGGGCAGGCGCGCGGGCTCATGCGCTGCCGCCGTCTCCGGCTCGCCGAGCAGCAGCCGGACCAGCCGCTCGGCCAGCCTGACCGGGTCGAGGTCGCGCTGGTTCGACAGCACGGCCACGCCCAGGTCCTCGCCCGGCACGTAGAGCAGCTCCGACAGGTAACCGTGCATGCCTCCCGCGTGCCTGACCGCCGCCCTGCCCGCCACGTCGTGGTGGTAGATGCCGCACGCGTACGGCAGCGTCGTACCGTCGGCCAGCACCGCCCGCTCCTGCAAGACATCGCGCAGGTCGGCGCCGAGGACCCGCCCGTCGGCCAGGAAGCCGAACCACGGGGCCAGATCGCGCACGGACGTGACAAGCCCGCCGTCGCCCACGGCGCTCTCCTCCGTGTCGGCCCGCCGCGGCGGGTGACCGTGGTTGTCGTAGCCGTAGGCCATCCTGGCCAGCGGCACCCCGGCGTCGTCACGGAAGATCGAGTCGTCCATCCCGAGCGGTGTGAAGATCCGCTCACGGGCGAAGTCGGCCAGCGACTGCCCGCTGACCCGGCGCACGACCACGGCGGCCAGGACGAAGCCGGTGTTGGAGTAGGAGAAGTCCGTGCCGGGCGCGAACGTGGTCGTCCGCAGCCGCGCGATGACCTCGAGCAGCCGCTCCTCGGTCATCTCCGCCAGCGGATCCCCGGTCAGCGCCTGCAGCGCGTACCACTCGGGCAGGCCGCCGGTGTGCTGCAGGCACTGCCGCAGCGTCACCGGCACGGTCAGGCTCAGCTCCGGCACGTGCGTGCGCACGTCGTCGTCCAGGCTCAGCTTGCCGTCGCGCGCCAGCAGCAGCACGCACGCGGCGGTGAACTGCTTGCTGGAGCTGGCGATGTCGAAGCGGGTGTCGCCGTCGATCGGCACGCCGAACTCCAGGCACGCCGTGCCCGCCGCGGCGGTGAGCAGCGGGGCCCCACCTTGGTAGACGGCCACCGCGAGCCCCGGCGTTCCGGGGCTGACCAGCGAGGACACCTCGCGTTGCACCAGTTCGAGATCCATGTTCGCCAGTATCGTCAGCCGATCGCGGATGCCCGTTGGCGTGCGCGACCACGCCTGACCGGCGAACTTTGGCCTACGCTCCCAAGCACCGTCATCGGCTCTCCTCCCGGCCCGCCATGACCACGGCCGACAGCAGGGAGGCGACGTCGGACGCCGGGTTGAGCAGGGTGAGCTTGAGGCAGATCCGGCCGTCCAGCTCGGTACGGCCGACCACCGCGCGTCCCTGTCTGAGCAGGCGGCGGCGCAGCGACGCGTTGACCTCGTCGGTGCCCCGGTAGCGGAAGACGACCGTGGACAGCACCGGCGGCGCCACCAGCTCCAGCTCCGGGTCGGCGACGATCAGGTCGGCGGCCAGCAGAGCCAGGTCATGACAGCGCTCCACCAGCTCGCCGAGCCCGCGCCTGCCCAGCGAGCGCAGCACCACCAGGATCTTGGCGCAGTCCGGCCGCCTGGTCGTGCGCAGCGACAGGCCGAGCAGCCCGTCGTATCCCTCGGCCACGTCGTCGGCCGGGTTGAGGTAGGCGGCACGGGTCTCCAGCCCGTCCATCGCCCCGGCCTCCCGCACCAGGAACACCCCGGCCGCCGCCGGGACCCAGCCGAACTTGTGCAGGTCGATCCCGACCGAGTCGGCCCGCTCGATGCCGCGCAGCAGCGGCGCCAGCCGATCCGACAGCAGCGCGCCGCCGCCGTGCGCCGCGTCCACGTGCAGCCAGACGCTGTGCGCGGAGGCCACGTCCGCGATCTCCGCCAGCGGATCGACGGCGCCGGTGTCGGTGGTGCCCGCCGTCGCCACCACCGCGACCGGCACGTCACCCGCTCGTTCGCAGTCGGCCAGGGCAGCCGCCAGGCCCGCCGGATCCATCCGGTGCCCGGAGTCGGTGGCGATCGGCTCGACGGCGTCCAGGCCGAGCAGCGCCGCGGCCCGCCGTATCGAGAAGTGCGCGCCCTGCGAGCAGAACACCAGCCGCCGCCCGGGAGTCCTGGCGGGAAGGCGGTCGCGGGCCAGCATCAGGCCCATCAGGTTGGACTCGCTGCCGCCGGTCGTCACCGTGCCCGAGGCGCGCCCAGGATCGAACCCGGGCAGCTCGGCCAGGGCCGTGACCAGCTCGCGTTCCAGGGTCACCGCGGCGGGCGCCTGGTCCCAGGAGTCCAGCGACGGGTTGAGTGCGGAGACGACCAGGTCGGCGGCTACCGCCTCAGGGAGCGGCGGGCAGTGCAGGTGGGCGGCGCACGCCGGGTCCGCCGGGTCGGCCCCGCCGTACACCAGCAGGTTCGTGATGGCGGACACCGCCTCCTGCGGGCCCGTGCCGCGGTCCGGCAGCGCCCCGCCGGCCTCGCCGAGCACGGCCCTGACCCGCGCGGCCAGCTCGTCAGGGGTCACCGCCGGCACCGGCCCGCCTCGCTTCGCCGCGGACTCGGCCATCGCCCGCAGCACCTCGTCGATCAGCACGTTCAACCTCATGAGCCCCACCATGCCCCCACCACGAGCCCCGCACTCTGGCCTGCCGGACAACCCCGGCGGTCACCTCTTGTACGGCATGCCCAGCTTGAGTTGCTTGGGGAGGTCGTGTGTGATCCGCGTCACAGGGGTGAACCTGAAGGCGGGCTCGCCGCTACTCACGGGACATGATGGGAAAAATCTTGGCCGGGGTCGCGCTGATGGCGACGTTCGGCTTGAGTGGCGCGAGCGCGCTGGCAGCGGACAAGGTGGAGCCGCCGCAGGGCGCCAGGGCGGTGGTTCAGGTCAGCCCGAACCCCACGACCAGGTCCGGGCAGGAGATCACGATCACCGGCGACTGCGGCGGCGGCAAACGGCTCAAGCAGGTGCTCAGCGGCTACGGCAAGCCGGTGCTCGAGGACGTCCGCATCCTCGACGACAACCCCAAGGGCTTCACCGCCAAGGCGCGGATCGCCAAGCGGGTGGGTAACGGGGTCGGCCCCGTCTTCGTCGACTGCGACGGCGAGGCGGGCGTGGTCCTCCTGGTCACCCACGTCTGACGCCGGAGGGTGTCACGGACGGCAACGATCGCGACCTCCTGGCCAGGATCTCGCAGGGCGACACCGCCGCGCTCACCGCGCTCTACGAGCGCTTCGGCGACCGGCTGTACGCCTTCCTCTGCAGGCTGGCCAGGGACGAGGGCACGGCCGAGGAGATCCTGCAGGACACGCTGTTCGCGGTCTGGCGGTCGGCCGGGGCGTACCAGGGGTGGTCGAGCGTCAGCACCTGGTTGTTCGGCGTGGCCCGCCGGCAGGCCTACAACCGCCTGCGCGGCGAGCCGCCACCGGTGGCCGCGGAGCCACGCGACCTGGCCGAGCCCGTACCGGGACCCGAGGAGAGGGCCCTGGAGGACGACTGGCTGCAGGGGGCGCTCGCGATGCTGCCCCTGGCGCACAGGGAGGTGGTCGTGCTGCATTTCCTCTGCGATCTGGGTTATCCGGAGATCGCCGAGGTGCTGGACATACCGCTGGGCACGGTGAAGAGCCGCGTGCATCACGCCCGCGCGAAACTGAGGGAGTGTCTCGGTGAACACACCACCCCCCGCTGAGCGGATCGTCGCCGCCGCGCTGGCCGCCTCCGCGCTGGAGGGCGGGCTCGGCGACCTGCGCGCCCACGCCGTGTCTCCGGCGCGGCGGGCCTGGCTGCTGCTGTGCATGGAGGCGCGGCTCGTGCACTCCGCGGTGTGGGCGGCCTCGCTGCTGGTCATGGCGGTGTGCGCCGGGCTGTCGCTGATGAGCGGCATGCTGCCCGAGGTGCTGCTCGGCCTCGCGGCCCCGCTGGTCGCCGGGCTCGGCGTCGCCGGGCTCTACGGACCGGAGCAGGACCGCGCGTTCGAGCTGGTCGCCGCGACGCCGACCTCACCACGGGTGGTGCTGCTCGCCAGAGTGACGCTGGTGTACGGCTACGACCTGGCGATCGCGTCGGCCGTCTCCGGCCTGCTCTGGCTGCTCGGGAGGACCTCGTACGGCCCGGCCGCGCTGATCGCCTCGTGGCTCGGGCCCATGACGTTGCTGGCCGCGCTCAGCCTGCTGCTGGCAGTGTGCTGGAATCCGGCGGCCGCGATCGGGGTGACAATGGGCGCCTGGATCTTGATCGCCCTGCCGTACATCGGGGTGCGCATCCCCCAGCCGGCCGTCGGTCTGGCGTGGCCGCTGGGGGCGGCGCTGGTGCTCGGGACTGCGGCGATCCTGCTGGCCGGGCGCGGCGAGCCGCTGCGGAGGTCGCGGTCGTGAGGCCGATCGCGCTGTGGTGGCACGAGGCGCGGCGGGCAGGCCTGGGTGCGTTGCTCGGACCTCCGGTGCTGGCCGCGCCCCTGCTGCTGGGGATAGGACCCTTTCCGATGGCCGTCCTGGAGGCAGGGTTTCCGCTGCTGGCCGGGGTGGCGGCCGCCATGGTGCCGGGCCGGGACCCGGCCGCCGAGGTACGCCTGGCCATCCCGCGGGCCTACCGCCTCGCCATGCTGCGACGCCTGGCAGTGGTGGTCGGCTGCGCGGGGGCGTGCTCGGCGGCTGTCACAGCTGCCCTGATGCTCACCGGACGGTGGACCTTCGCCTACGGCGGGCCCGCCGGGCACCTGGTGTGGCTGGCTCCGGCGCTGTGGCTGGCGGCGTTCGGCTTCTGCTGCGCCGTCGTGCTGCGTGGCACCGTGGCGGCGACGTCCCTGGTCGGCTTCGTGTGGGCGGGCGAATTGCTCGGCGGCAGGTCGCTGGCGGGGGAGCTCAGGCTGTTCGCGGGCCCGTTCCCGGAAGCCGACCTGGCCTGGTGGCCCGCCAACCGGGCGATCCTGCTCGGCACCGCCGTACTGCTGTGTGCGGTGGCCTGGATCCGGCTCGGGGACTCCGAGCGTGTACTCGGAGGTGAACCAGAATGATCCCGACCCTGCGCTACGAGTTCGTCATGCAGATCCGCAGGCCGTCGATGTGGATCGTCTACGGCTTGGCCTTCGCGGTCACCGTCGCGATGTTGGCGTACTGGACGCTGGATCTCGGCGAGCCGAGACCGGCGGAGCCGCGCCATGCCATGGCCGTGGCCGCGAACATCCTCATGGCCCTGATGCCCATCGTCTACGGCTGTCTGCTGGCCGACCGGCCGCAACGCGCCCGCGTGCTGCGCGTCGACCCGGTCCTCGCGGCCACGCCGTCCGGCGCCACCGCGCGCCTGGTGGGCCGGTATCTGGGGACGTGTGCGGCGACAGCCATGCCGATCGCCGTCGGGTACTTCGGCAGGACGCTGATCTACGCGGTCGCCAAGGGCGAGCCCGCGGCTCTCGGGTGGGCGGTGGTGATCTTCCTCGCCGCGGTGCTGCCAGGGCTGGTCTTCGTCGGCGCGCTGGTCTACGCAGGGACGCTGCTGATCCCGCCGATGCTCTTCCGCGTGCTGTTCGTGGCGTACTGGTTCTGGGGCAACCTCATCCCGGCCGACATGATGCCCACCCTGTCCCACACGATCTTCTCCGCGACCGGCGAGTACGCCAGGGACGGCCTGCTGGCTCCGTTGCCGCCCTACGGCGTGACCCTGCCCGGCGCCTTCGACGTCCTGCGCCCTGCGGCCACCCAGGCCACCGCCCTGCTGTGGATCGCCCTGATGATCGCGCTGGCGGTGGCCATCCTCTTCCTCGTTCGCTTGCACGCATCACGAAGCGAGTCCTGACATGCGGATCGAAATCTCCGGCCTGACCAAGACCTACAAGGGCGGCGCCCGCGCCCTGGACGGCCTCGACCTCCGCGTGGAGACCGGGATGTACGGCCTGCTCGGCTCGAACGGCGCCGGCAAGACCACGCTCATGCGCATCCTCGCCGGGCTGCTCACACCCACCTCGGGCCGGGTACTCGTCGGCGGGCACGACCTGGCCACGGCCGAGGGCAAGCTCGCCGTACAACGGACGCTCGGGTACCTGCCGCAGGACCTGGGCGTCTACCCGGACCTGACCGCCCGGCGCTTCCTCGACTACATCGCGCTGCTCAAGGGGCTGAACGCCACGTCGGCGCGGCGCCGCAGGATCTCCGAGCTGCTGGAGGTCGTCGGGCTGCCGGACGTCGCCGACCGCTGGCTCAAGGGGTTCTCCGGCGGCATGCTGCGCAGGGTCGGCATCGCCCAGGCGCTGCTCGCCGACCCCCGGTTGCTGATCGTGGACGAGCCGACGACGGGGCTCGACCCGGAGGAGCGCATCCGATTCCGCACGCTGCTGTCGCACCTGGCGGGGGATCGCACGGTCCTGCTCAGCACGCACATCGTCGAGGACGTGGCGCAGACCTGCCGCTCGCTCGCGGTCCTGTCCGCGGGCAGACCGGCATTCCAGGGTACGGTGACCGCCCTCGTCGGCCAGGCCGACGGCCAGGTCTGGACCGTGGTCACCGACGGCCCCCCACCTCCCGCCGCCCGAGTCGTATCCGCCCTGCCAGAGGGCACGGGCATGTCCTACCGCGTCATCGCCCCGGCCCCTCCGCACCCGACGGCACGCCCCGAACACCCCACCCTGGAAGACGGCTACCTCGCCCTCATGGCCGCATCCAGCCCTGTGGGCTAGAGGTCGAGGGCGCGGGCTTGGGTCGTGAGGTAGCGGGCCAGGGCGACGCGGTGGGCGAAGAAGGCGCGTAGGTCGTCGTCCGGGTCGTCGGTCAGGCGCTCGACGGGGATGGCCGTCCACAGGCTGCGGAGGACCAGCGCGCCGAGGTAGCCGTCATGCTTCAGCACGCTGCCGTAGCCGTCGGTGATGGCCTCGTGGACGGTGGGCAGATCCTCGACCGGGAGCAGGCCGTCGTGCGCCCGCCCGATGAGCAGCTGGCCGAGGTCGAACCCGACGGCGCCGGGGGAGTTCCAGCTCCAGTCCACCGCGACGAACTCCGCCGAGCCGTCGGCGGGCACGAGCAGGTTGTGGGGGCTCGCGTCGCCGTGGACACCCGTGTGCGGCAGCCGTTCGAGCGCGTCCAGGATCGTGCCGATCTGGGTGGCGAAGAAGGCGATGTCCTCCCTAAGCCGTTCGTCCGCGTGCGGAGCGACGAGCGGATGCCGCCAGACCGCGTCGTCCAGGACCGCCGGGATCATCACCTGGGGAGGGATGTTCGTGGCGAACGTGCGCAACGACGCGTTGGGGCCGCTCGTCGGACGCATCGCGGCCAGCTCGCCCAGCAGGCGCGCCGCGCGATGGTAGCGGTCCAGGTCCCATTCGCCCGGCGCCTGCTGGACGTCCTCGAGCCACATGACCAGCCGGTCGTCGTCCAGCACGTCCAGCCGGCACAGTCGCGGCATGCGCAGGCCGTCCGGCAGCGGCTCGTCGGCGAGGTAGGCGTCGACGTCGGCGCGCCAGGGGAACAGCTCGCCCATCGCCGGGCGCATCGCCTCGGGGAACTGGCTGAGTCCGTCCCACACGCGCAGCGACTGGACGGACTTCACGAAGAACGACCAGCTCGCCCCGGTGGTCGTCGTTCCGCGGACGCGGTGCAGGCCGACGGTCGACAGCGCGTTCATGGTGGTCTCGACCGGTTCCACGCGCTGCTCGGCGATCTCGGCTGCGGGGTCGCCGAGAGCCTCCCTGACCAGGTCGGTGAGATCGTCATGCATGGCATGAGCATGCTGGCAGCAAATCTCCCTCGCATGAGCATCGATTACTCAAATATCCTCGCCGCATGTCGAGGACCTGGCCCTTCGCCGGACGTGCCGAGCAGCTCGCGGATCTCAGGTCTTCCCGCACGGGGGTCGTGGTGCTCGGGCCCGCCGGCGCGGGCAAGAGCCGGCTCGTCGCCGAGGCCGTCCGCGATCACCAGGACGTCGCCTGGGTCAGGGCCACGACGGCGGCGGCCGAGCTGCCGCTGGGCGCGTTCGCGCACCTGCTTCCCGCCGCGCCGCCGTCCGCCAACCTGCTGAAATGGGCTTCCGACTCCATCTCCGCCGACGTGCTCGTGGTGGACGACGCGCACGCGCTCGACCCCGCCTCGGCCGCGCTCGTGCACTTCCTCGCCGCGCAGCGTTCGGTCCGGCTGTTCGTCACGGTCCGCGGCGGCGAGCGGCCGCCCGACGCCATCGTGGCGCTCTGGAAGGACGACCTGCTCCCGTGCCTCCCCCTGGACGCCCTGAGCCTGGACGAAACGGCCGAGGTCCTGGCCAGGGCCCTCGGGGGCAGGATCGAATCCGCGTCGCTCACCCGGCTCTGGCGCACCAGCCAGGGCAACCCCCTCTACCTTCGCGAACTCGTGCTTTCCGGAGTTCTCCGGGACGTCGGCGGGCTGTGGCTCTGGCACGGTCCGCTCCTGATGAGCACGACCATGCGCGAGACGATCGCCGCCCGGATCGGCGACCTGGCCACCGAGGAACGTTCCGCGCTGGAGCTCCTGGCTCATGGCGAGCCGCTCGGCGCCGACCTGCTGGCCTCGCTGAGCTCGGCCGCCGCGGTGGAGGGGCTCGAGGACCGGCAACTGGTGACCGTACAGGCAGAGGGGCGAAGGCTGCAGGTACGGCTGGCGCACCCGCTCTATGGCGAGGTCATCCGCGCCTCGAGCGGAACCCTGCGGACCAGGACGATCCTGCACACGCTGGCCGACGCCGTGTCCTCCTCCGGGCTCCGGCGGCGCGACGACGTGCTGCGCGTGGCCGTGTGGCGGCTCGACGCCGGCGACCCCGCGGATGCGTCGCTGCTCCTGCAGGCGTGTAGCTACGCCCGCGCGGTGCGCGACCTGCCGCTGGCGGAACGACTGGCCAGGGCGATCGGGGATTCCGGGGACGCGTGGCTGGCGCTGGCCAGCATCCTGTTCCTCCAGGACCGCTACGCCGAAGCCGAGGAGTTCTTCACCCGCGCCTGGACCGCGACGCTGGACCCGGTGCACCGGATGGAATGCGCGGCGATGGGGACGCTCAACCGCCTGTGGGGGCTGGGCCGCCACGACGTCTCGCTGCTCGACGAGGCCATGCGGCAGACGTCCGACCCCGACGAACGCCAGATCCTGCGCAGCTTCGTGGGCTCGCTCCACTACTACGTCGGCGATCTTGATGTGGCCGTCGCGGAGGTCGGCGCGGCCCGTCAGGAGACGCGGACGCTCAGCACCGCGGCCCTGGGGTCGGTGCTCACGATGGAGGGCCCGTTGCGCGTGGCCACCGGCGAGACCGACCGGGCGCTGGAGTGCGTCGCGGAGATCATGGCGATGCTGGACGAGGAGCCGCAGGCCAAGCCGAGCATCACCGGCCTCATCATCGACAACGGGGCGCTGGCAGCCGCGATGTCCGGGGACCTGGACGAGGCCGACCGTCTCACCGCGATGCTCTCCAGCGGGGACGAGTACGTCGGCTCGTGGAACCGGGTCATGCTGCAGGCCGGCGTACGGCGGGCGCACCTGCTGCGGCTGCGCGGCCGGCTTTCCGACGCGTTGAAGGCGGGCGACGAGGCCCTGGTCCGACTGCCCGCCGTACCGACCATCTACGCGGGCCCGTGCCTGGGCGAGATCGCCCATACCCACGCCCTGCTAGGCGACGCCGACGCCGCCGAGGCGGTCCTCGCGCGCGCCGCGGACCTGGCCCTGGCCACCGGGCCGTTAACCGACCTGCCGCTGGAGCAGGCCCGGGTGTGGACCATGGCGGCGCGCGGCGACCAGCAGGGCGCGATCGAGCGCGCGCTGGAGATCAGCCGCACGCCGTACAAGATGTTCTCGCTCTTCGCGCTCCACGACGTCGTCAGGCTCGGCCGCCCCGATCTGGTCGCGGACCGTCTCGCCGCCCTGCGGGTGGACGGCGTCCTGGCCCCGCTGTTCGCCCGTCACGCCGCCGCCCGCACGGCCTCCGACCTGCTGGCCGTCTCGGCGTCGTTCGCCGATCTCGGCTTCGTCCTCTACGCCGCGGAAGCGGCCGCCCAGGCCGCCGCCCGCTACCTGGAAGCCGGCGAACCACGCAAAGCCACCGGCGCCGAAACCCGCGCCTGGGCCCTCAGCCAGCGCTGCCAGGGTCCTCGCACCCCCGCCCTGGTCGGCCTCTCCCTGCCGGGCCTCACCCCACGCCAACGGGAAGTCGCCACCCTCGCGGCCCAGGGCCTCACCAACCGCGAAATAGCGGCCCGCCTCGTCCTTTCAGTCCGTACGGTCGCCAACACCCTCTACGCCGTCTACGAGAAAACCGGCACCCCCGACCGCAAAGCCCTCGCCGAGATCCTCGAATCCCTCAGCTGACCTCGTAGGGGACGACGACCACCTGGTCGGGGTCCTCGTAGATCACCCTGCCAGGGTCCCGTGACTCCAAGCGCACGCAGGAGATGTGGTGGGCGTCGAGGATCTCGAGGTATCCGGTCACGCGGTCGATGAGATGGCGGGCCGACGGCTTGAACCAGGCCGCCGCTCCGGGATTGAGGTCGCGATTGTAGACGGCGGGATCCACCATGGCCGGATCGGCGAAGTTGGCGTCGTACCAGGCGTTGTTCTCCAGCCTGAAGCGCTCCTCGGCGGGTGACAGCATCAGCTTGAAAGCGAGCTTGTTGACCAGGCTGAAAACACCCGGATAGTTCCCCCGCTTGTCCGGGACGGAACTCTGGAACCGTACATACACCGCCTCAGCCATCCAGCGCACGCCTTATCCCGGCCGCCAGAGCGGCAGCCTCTTCTGGGGTGTGCTCGACCACCCCGTTCTCCGCCATGAGGGCGTGATACTGCTGCTGCTCGTAGGGGACACCGGGTGGCAGGGCGGCGATGTGCCAGTGCAGGTGGGCGTTCCCCTGCTGGCTGCCCAGGGACAGCAGGTATGTCCGCTCGCAGGGCACGCTCGCCTCCAAGGCGAGGGCGACTCGGCGGACCACCTTCATGATCGCGGCGAAGGCGTCCTCGTCGAGGTCTCGGACGACGTGCTCGATGTGCGCTTTCGGGGCTGCGAGGACGTAGCCGGGTAGGGCCGCGAAGCGGGCCAGGAAGGCGATGTGGTCGTCGTCCTCGTAGACGATCTCTTCCGGTTGGCTGGGCTCTCCGTTGACGATCGCGCAGATGAAGCACGGTCCTGTGCGGGTACGGCGGGTGTAGGCCGCCACGTCGAATGGCACACGCTGGATCGCTCCGGTCATCTCGGTCATGCTACGCGGCCATGCGCAACTCTTGGGTTGCGCGTTGGGAGGTTGATGTGCAACTCTGGGGTTGCTTCAGAACGAGACAGTGAAGGAGATTCCTTATGAGCGAGGATCGGATCGAGCGCGAAACCCTGATCGAGGCTCCGCTGGAGCGGGTGTGGTCGCTGGTGGCCGAGCCCGGGTTCTGGGTGGCCGACGAGGAGAGCGTACGCGGCACCGTCGCCAGGGAAGGCGAGACGATGCTGGCCAAGAACCCCCAGTACGGCGACTTCCCGGTGCGCGTGGAGAAGGTCGAGCCGCCGACGTACCTGTCCTACCGCTGGGCCAGCGCCTTCCCTGGCCAGGACCTGCGGGAGGACAACACCACCCTGGTGGAGTTCACGCTGACCCAGGAGGGCGACAGGACGCGGCTGCGCGTCGTCGAGAGCGGGTTCGCCGCCCTCGCCGGGTCCGAGGAAATGCGGAGCCAGGCGCACAAGGACAACTCCGGCGGCTGGCCGGAGGTGCTCGACGCGCTCAGGACGCGCGCCGTACAGTCATCCGCTTGACATCCTCCGCCCGCCTGAAGGCGGGGGATTCCAACAACGACTACCCCACGAGGAGGAGGTCGCGTTGAGGTTCGCGGTGCACCGGCCCGGCAACCCGTGGCCCTTCCCGCGCAGACACGGCATGCCCTGCCGCGTGTTCGATGTTGCGGGCCGCGTTCACGTCGGCGTTGCAGGCGTATCCGCAGGACCGGCAGGCGAAGACGGCTTGGCTCTCGCGCGCCTTCGCATCCACGATCCCGCACGCCGAGCAACGCTGGCTCGTGTACGCGGGGCTGACCTTGACGACCCGGCCTGGGGCTTTGTCCTCCAACCGCTGGACGAGCTGTCCCCACGCCGCGGCGAGGATGCCGCGGTTGAGTCCGGCCTTGGCACTCACATTGCTCCCCGGCCGCTCGTTGGTACCCTTCGCGGACCGGGTCATGTTGCCGATCTTCAGGTCTTCGACCGCGATCACGTCGAAACGGCGGGCCAGGTCGGTGGAAGTCTTCTCCACCCAGTCCCTGCGCCGATCCACCTCACGCGCCATCAGCTTCGCGATCGCGGCCTTGGCCGTGGCGCGCCGATTGGAGCCGCGTCCGGCCCGGGCCAGCCTGCGCAACAACCGCAACAGGCGGCGCTTGTCGCTCCCGCGAAGACCCGGCGCCTTCAGCCTCTCGCCGGTGGACAGCGCCGCCGACACGGCCACGCCCCGGTCCACGCCCACCGCCTGGCCATTGCCGGGTCCGGGGATCATCTCCGGGATCGCGGCGAAGGCCACATGCCAGCGGCCCGCACGGTCGCGGGTGACCCGGAAGGACTTCACACCCTCAGGTACGGCGCGGGACCAGCGGAAGCGCACCCATCCCACCTTCGGGATCTTCACCTCGCCCACGTGGCGGGACAGGCGGCGCACGTCGCCCGCCTTGACCGCGACGATGCGGAACCCTTCGCCTTGGCCGCGCCTGCGCCAGGTCGGGCGTCGATGGGTGCCGCCGAAGAAGTTGGCCATGGCTTGGGCGAAGTCCTTCAACGCCTGCTGCTGCACGACGATCGACCCTGCTCGCAGCCAGGCGAACTCTGCCCGCGCCTGGGTCAGCTGGCGGCATTGCTCGGCGAACCCCGGCGCGCTCTTGCGGCCTGGCTTCCAATGCTGGTGCTGCTCGACGGCCAGGTTCCACACGTATCGGGCGTGCCCGCAATGCTCCAACAGCACCGCCTCTTGAACAGACGCGGGTTGGAGACGGTAGCGGGACACGCCCAGCAACCTACCGATCAACACCGACAAAACCGGGAGTCCATCGTGCCCCCGCCGTTCCGTGTTCCTCCCCGTCCTGAAGGGTGGGGCCTCCACGCTGTAGGCCTCCGGTGACGGACGAACGTCGCGGCTCAGCCGAGGGGGTCGACAGCGTCCTTGTCGCGCTGGCCGACCCGACGCGACGTCAACTGCTCGATCTGCTCGCCGCGCAGGGCGAGGTCACCGCGACGACGCTCGCGGCGCGACTTCCCGTCTCGCGGCAGGCGGTGGTCAAGCACCTCGCCGTCCTGGATGCCGCCGGCCTGGTCTCCGGCAGGCGGGTCGGACGCGAGGTGCGTTACGCGGTACGGCCGGCGGCGCTGGACACGACGGCCCGGTGGATGGCCACGCTCGCGGCCGACTGGGATCGCCGGCTGGAGAACATCAAGCGCGCCGCCGAGGCGCCGGAGCGGGATTCGCCCTAGCCCTTCCTTTTCACACGACGACGGCTGCCGCATGCGCGGATTCCCTTCCGCGCCGTGTCAGCGTGCTGTTCGTCTGGCTCGGCCTGCGCGGTACGGCGGGCCCCGCCGTACCGCTGCCGAAGGAATCCGGCCGCGCCCCGGCCACAACGCTCGAAGGCCCGAGCGGCCACCCTGCGGACACCGGCCCTTACCTTGCCGAAGCCACCGCAACCGCCACACCGCCCACAGGCCACGACGCCGTTTCATGAGGCCCCGGCGCCGAGCCCGTCCAGCAGTCGCGACCACTCGGCGCCGATCTGGTCGCGCTCGTAGAGCCGGGACGTGCGCAGCGCGTACCGTCCCATCCGCTCCCTGGCCGCCGGGTCGTCCATCAACCTGCCCAGCTCCTCCGCGAGCGCGGCGACGTCGCCGGGCGGTACCAGGATCCCGTCGTGTCCGTGGGTGAGCATCTCGCCCGGCCCGTACGGGCAGTCGAAGGCCACCACCGGCACGCCCTTGCTCAGCGCCTCCAGGATCGTCATCGGGAACCCCTCGTGCCGCGAGCTCAGCACGAAGATCGAGGCGGCGTCGAGGTCGGCGCCGATGTCGCGTGAGGCGCCGGGCAGGGTGACCGACCCGCCGATCCCGAGCTCGCCCACGAGCCGCAGCAGCTTCTCGCGCTGCGGCCCGGCGCCCACGACCCGCAGGCTCCAGTCCGGCCGCGTCGCCACGGCCTGCGCCCACGCGCGCAGCAGCATGTCGAACCCCTTCACCTTGGTCATCCGCCCGATCGCCACCACCGTCTTGGCGGTCAGCGGCGACGGCCCGCCTGGCAGCTCCGGGGTCGCGTTCGGAATCCGGGCCAGCAGCGGCGGCGCCTCCTCACCCAGCGCCGCCCGGTAGTCCTTGAGGTCGGCGTCCGTCAGGGTCACCAGCGCGCTGAGCCTGCCGTACCTCCTCTTGATCATCTTCTGTACGGCGGGCAGGATCGTGCCGTAGCCGACGTGTTCCTGCGAGACCGTCAGGACCCCGGGCGGCGCGAGCAGCGCGGCGGCCAGGCTCAGACCAGGACGCGTCGTGATCAGGACACCCCCGCGCAGACGCCGCATGAACCGCGCGAGCGCGACGTCGGTGCGCAGGTCGAAGCGGTCGTAGGCGGTCTCGTCGGGCGGGATGAGCTTGCTCGGGCCGCGAGGGGGCGTGCCGTCGAGCCGGTCGACCAGGTAGGAGACGCGGACCCCCGCGGGCACGGGGAAGAAGGGGCGCTCCTTGGTCCTGATGACGCTGACGATCTCCACGTCGCGCTCGGCCGCCAGGCTCTCGGCCAGGTTGAACACGGTGCGGATGGTGCCGCCCATGCCGTTGGCGTGCAGCAGCAGTATCTTGACCTGCCGCGTGTCTGGCGGCGCGGCGCGGAGCGAGCGGTACCTGTTGGCGGCGCGCAGTGCCGTGACCAGGAGCGATGCTGATGAGCCGAGCGTCATGGCCAGCACCGTAGGAGCGGGCGGGGAAGTGCCGTCTCAACGTTGGGTTAGCGCGGTGTTCACCGGCACGTGAAGCGGTCCGTCTAGAAAGCGTGCGACTGGTCGCCGATGTGCCCAAATAAAAATGATGAAAATTGAACCGACGTAATTCTTTGGCCGTCTCCGCGATGCTCGTCATCCAGAGACGCATCCTTGCGGTGATCCGTCCGTTAATCTGGTTCTTATGAGCCAGAGCAGGTCGGTATGACATCTGCGGGGATCAACCCGACCAGGCCCAGCATCGCTCGGGTGTACGACTACTGGTTGGGAGGCAAGGACAACTTCGCCTCCGATCGGGAGCTCGCTGACAAGATTGTCAAGCGTATGCCGCAGATTCCGGAAATGGCCCGTGCCAACCGCGACTGGATCATCCGCGCGGTCTCCTTGGCCGTCGAAAGCGGCGTGCGGCAGATTCTTGACGTGGGATGCGGCTTGCCCACCTCCGCCCCGGGGCTGCCCAACGTGCACGAGGTCGCCCAGTCGATCGCCCCGGACACGCGGGTGCTCTACATGGACAACGACCCGATCGTGCAGGCCCACGGCAGAGCCCTGCTGGCCACCAACGCGCACACCCAGCTGGAAGAGGGCGACCTGCGAGAGCTGGACAAGACGCTGGCCTCCCTGACCTTCCTCGACCTGTCCAAGCCCGTGCTGCTGTTGCTGGCGGCCGTGCTGCACTTCTTCCCCGACGCGGGGGAGCGCGAGCCGTACCAGCTGGTCCGCTCGATCATGGACCAGCTGCCCGCGGGCTCCTACCTGGCGATCACGCACGGGCAGGACACTCCCGAGACGCGCGCGGTGTCGGCGGACTACACCGTGGCGAGCGCCCAGCTGCGCGGCCCGGAGGAGGTGTCGGCGTTCTTCGCCGGGCTCGACCTGGTGGAGCCCGGGGTGGTGCGGCTGCACGAATGGCGGCCCAGGGAGGACAGCCCGTTCGACGAGCCCGTCGCGGTCCTGGGCGGCCTGGCCCGCAAGCCGTAACCGTCAGCGGGCCGGCTCGAACAGCTCGACCGGGTTGCCGGAGGGGTCGTCCACCAGGATCTGCCGCCCCGCCACGCCGGTGATGACGTCGCTGCGGAAACTCGCGCCCGCCGCCCGCAGCCGGGCGACCTCGGCGTCGATGTCGGCCACGGGCAGCGAGATCCGATTCCACCCACCCGGCTCGGGAACGCGCCCATCAGGCATCGCCTGCCCACCACCTCCCGGCCCACCCGGAGCCGACAGCGCCAGCCGCAGCGCACCGCGCGAGAGCATCGCGAACCCCGGCGCGGGATGCGTCACCACGGTGAACCCCAGGTGAGTGGTGTAGAACTCCAGCGCGGCCGCCACATCACGAACGATGTAGCGCACAAGAACGGTCTCCTCCATGGCCCTCTCCTACCCGTCGCACACGCTTCAGTCGATGATTACTGTTCGTTTTCGAGACGTGACGATACGTAAGTTCCTATGCTCGATGCAGCGGAGGTTCGGGCCCGATCACCGACGGGTCCGAGCCTCCCGTGTTTCGATGGCCACCTCGAGGGGTTTGGCGTGGTCAGCGAGGGCGGCGAAGAAGAGGTCGGGGTCGATGGCCGTTTCCGGCGGGCGGACTCCTGGCCGGACGGTGCCGTCGAGTAGGTGGGCCAGGCCCAGCGCGGCCGGGAGGCCGGTGGCCTCGGCCATGCCCTTCATCAGTTCGCCCGAGCCCGTCAGATGGGCGAGCACCGTGGTGGGGCGGTCGTTCCGCACTCCTGTGGCGGCGGCGAAGAACGCCGGCAGCGAGCCGGGTGCCTTGAACCTGGAGGCGCGGACGGCTGCCCGCATGGCGCGTCGCATCGTGGGCCTGGCCAGGTCGGCGGCGGCCGTCTCGTTGCTGAGCTTGCCGGCGTCGATGTCGTCGCGCAGCACGTCCAGGTAGGCCACGGTACCCGGGGTGATGACCATGAGGTTGGCCGAGTCGCCGGCCGGACGGTAGCTGCGCCGCAGGGTCACCGGTTCGGGGTGGCCGACGGTGTAGGCGGTGCCCTTACGTCCGCCGGGCAGATCGAGCGTCACGGGCTGGAGCGGTCGCCGCTGGACCAGCTCGCAACGGTGCACGACGGCGACCGTACCGCTGATCTGCTGCATCCAGTGCACGGCGGCCGCGATCGGGCGGCCGTCGGGACCGGTCAGGCCGGTGTCTTCGGCGCCGGAGCCCGGCACATCGACAGGCCAGGCGGTGTAGAGATCGGTCACGATTGAGAGGTCGCCTGTCGGGCTATTGGGCGGTGAGGAACTCCTTGCCGGCGTCGAGGATGCGTTCCGAGAGGTCGTCCCCGGCGCACGCCCTGGCCAGCGTCAACGCTCCCACCAGCATGGTCAGCTCGATGAGGAGCTCGCGCTCGCGGTCGGAGCCCTCCGCGGGACGCTCGCCGAGCTCGCCCAGCTTGTCGATCATGTTGCGCAGGCCGTCCAGATAGGCGTCCCGTAGCGGGCTCCCCGCCTCGGCGCGCGTCACGTCAGCGGCGAGCGCGGCGGTCGCGCACCCCTGGCCCGCGTTGTCCCGGTGCGTGACGGACAGGTAGTTCTCGATGAACTCCCGCCGTGCCGCCGGCTTGTCGTCGGTGGACTCGAGGATGCGCTCCATGAACCGCACGCGCTCGGCGAAGGCCGCCGCGCCGGCCTGTGCCAGGAGGTCGTCCTTCGAGCGGAAGTGCCGGTAGAAGCCGCCGTGGGTCAGCCCCGCCGCGGCCATCACCTCGGGCACGGTCACCCTGTCGGCCCCGTTCTCGCGCACCAGCGCCGAGGCCGCGTCCAGGACCTCCTGGCGATGCAGCTCCGCCTGGGCCCGGGATGCTCGCGGCATTCCATCCCCTTCCTTCGATCGGTGGCCTCAGTATTGCGAACAAATAGATGATGGACATAATCTATCTTGCATGGGGCGGCGCCGAGCGCCGTCACGGGAAGCATCTGGAGAAGACATGACAACCATCGAAGGTTCGGTCGCCTTGGTGACAGGCGGCCAGCGCGGTCTCGGCCGCGCATTCGTCCACGGGCTGCTGAGCCGCGGCGCGGCCAAGGTCTACGCGACCGCCCGCCGTACCGTGGAAAGCAACGATCCGCGCATCGTGCCGCTGACCCTGGACATCACCGACCCCGATGCCGTCGAGGCCGTGGCCGCCCAGGCCGGAGACGTCGGCATCGTCGTCAACAACGCGGGAGCCCTCTTCCCCGGGTCCCTGCTGAAGGCCGACATGGCGGACGTCGTCGCCACGTTCGAGACCAACGTGTTCGGCGCGCTGCGCGTCGCCCGCGCCTTCGCGCCGATCCTGGCCGCCAACGGCGGCGGCGCTCTCGTCGACATCCACTCGGCGCTGTCGTGGGGCGCCGGCGCGGCCGCCTACGGCGCGTCGAAGGCCGCGCTGTGGTCGCTGACGAACTCGCTCCGCATCGAACTGTCAGGCCAGCACACCCAGGTCGTGGGCGTACATCTGGGCTTCGCCGACACCGACATGGTCAAGGCCATGAAGGTCGACAAGCTCAGCCCCGAGCAGGTCGCCGATGCCGTTCTCCACGGCGTGGAGAAGGGCGAGAGCGAGGTCCTCGTCGACGAGGTGAGCCGGCGGATGAAGGCCGCGCTCGCCGGGCCGGTAGAAGGCCTCACGGTAACCATCGGCCGCTGATCCCGGAGGAGTCGCATCATGCCGCTCTGGCACATCTACCATCCGGTCGGCGCCTACTCCGACCAGGACAAACAAGAGTTCGCGCGGGACATCACCAAGTTCTACACCGGCGTGGGGCTGCCGGACTTCTACGTCGTCGCCCTCTTCCACGAGATCCCCGAGTCCTCGTTCTTCATCGGCGGGGAGCCGACGGGCAACACCGTACGAGTCGTCGTCGAGCACATCGCCCGCCACACCCAGGACCCGCACCTGCGCAAGCGTATGACCGAGGCGCTGAACGCCCTCATGCTCCGCTACACCAAGGACCGCGGCCTGCACTGGGAGTTCCACGTGGACGAGACCCCGCAGGACATGTGGATGATCGCCGGCCTCTGGCCGCCCGCCCCCGGCAGCGAAGCCGAGCAGGCCTGGGCTCGGGAGAACAGACCCATTCCCTGAATGCGGTTTCAGGGCAGCGCGCTTCGACCTGCTGACCGGTCGTCATCGTGCGAGGCGGATGCTGATCTGCGAGCCGACCTCCTGGAATCCGAGTGCTCGGGCGACTCGTCGCGAGGGCTCGGGGCGTGCCCTCCACTGCGGGAGCAGCTTGTTCGCCAGGGCATCCGCGACCGCCGCCGAGGCCACCCCGCGAGCCAGGCCACGTCCACGATGCTCGGGGCTGGTCAACACCGACATGTGTGCCGCGGTGTTCAGCCAGTCCCGGTATCCGGCCGCGGCGATCACCTTCGGCCCGCTGCGGAGGACGAACGCGGACGAGGTGATCTCCTCGAGACCGCTCTCGTCCGCGTCCTGCTTCTCGACCGAGGTCATCAGGTCGCGCAGGTCGTGATGGTCTGCGGGCAGGGCCTCGATCGCGTCGTCATGGGCAGCGGCGAAGTCCTCGGCGGCGAGGTAGGCCAGCGTGGCAGGCCCCAGGACGTCGGCGGCGTCCAGGCCTGCCGCGAGCCCCGCGAGATCTCCGGCATGCTCGAGCAGCGCGCCACGCAGCGGCTCGACCAGCTGAGGGTCTGGGACGGTGGCCAGAATCGCTCCGTCCAGCGCCACGACTCCCGCCCACCGCGGCGGACACAACCACGACTCCGGCGAAACCACCACGCTCACGTCTCCCCGCCTGGGGAACGTGACCGGCACCCGAGCCAACTTCGCCCACATCTCACGCGCACGATCCGGCATCCCTCGATGATCGCGGCCGCACGAGCCCGCGGCCAAGCGGATTTACCGCCGAAGGGGCTCGTCGAAGAGGGCGAGCTCGCTCGGGTCAGGGGCCTGGAAGGCCTGCGCCCACCGCTCCAGCGAGCGCTTGGAGATGGGCGCGCCGCCCTCCCTGCCACGGGCCTCCACGCGCCGCCACAGTTCGGCAAGGGGCACGTCCAGGTAGATCAGCTCGACCGCGGCGCCGAGCGCGCGAGCGCGGAGCCGCAGCTCCTCACGTTCGGCGCGAGCCCAGAAACCGAACTCCAAGATCACTTTCTGGCCGAGGGCCAGCAGGTGATAGGCGTGTTGCCGGAGGAGATCCTCCATGCGGTCACGCGCTTCCGTCTCGAAGAGATCGATGTCCAGCCCCGTCAGCCACTCGTCGGGACACAGCCGAACGGCGGGCAACTCGTCGGCCAGGCGCCTGGCCAGCGTGGTCTTCCCCGAACCCGGCAACCCGCACAACAAGATCAATCGACCCACACGGTTTCCCTTCATTCCCATGGTTCTACCGCCTTCCGGCCGCGCCGGGGAGCTGGCCGGGTTGCAGGCAGGTCGCGTCCGGGGCGGCGAGGCGGAGTTGCGCGTTGGACAGTAGGAGCCACGCCTGAGCCGAAGGCGAGGACAAGATCATGGCGTTTTCGGCCTTGTCGGTCGGGTCTTCATCAGCGCTGATAATCTTTTGATCATTCCGCGCTGAACAAAAGAAATACCGTCATGCGTTCGCGTGGAATTCCGAGTCGTGAATATTGAAAGGCGGCGTTATGCGTTTCTCCGCACTGGGACTCGTCACGGTGGTCACTGCCCTCGGCCTCGCCGCATGTGGTGGCGCCAGTGGCGTGGACAAGGCGAGCCTCCAGTAACGTCGCACCCGGCATCGGATCGCTCGATCGGCTGGGAGGTCGCGAGGATGACGGGTGAGGCGGTCCCCAGGGCACGCCGCGCGGCCGCGCTGGGATGGGATTACCTGCTGATCGTCGGCTGGCTGGTGATGCTGGCCGCGGCGTACCTCCTGGGGTTCAGACCACTGGCCGCCGTACCTCTGGTCGGGGCCGACCTGGTGATCGCCGGGATCACTGTGCTGCCCGTGTGGGCCTATCTGGTGGTGAGCGAGGCCGGCACGGCCCAGGCCACCTGGGGAAAGCGGCGCGCGAGGCTGATCGTGACGGCGGACGGCGGCAGGCCGGGGCCGTTACGGATCATGGTCCGCAACGCGGTGAAGCTGCTGCCGTGGCAGCTCGCCCATCTGGCCGTCCTGCGGTTCTGGACGATGGAAGGCGAGTCGGCGATCGCGGTGCCCGCGCTGGTGCTGGGCTACGTGCTGGTCGCTGTCACCCTGGCGCTCGCGCTGCTGCGTCGCGATCGGGCGGCACTGCACGACCTGGTGGCGGGCACCCGGGTGGTCGCGCGGGCCTAGCGAGGCTCTTTCAGCAGGTGCTTGCGCGATCTCCCCGCAAGGCCCATTCAGGACTCGCCCACCAGCCCCTCACCCAGCGGAGTGCGCTCGTACAGCACGCGATGTCCATGGCGGCGTGAGATCAACAGCCCGGCCTCGCGCAGGATCGTCAGGTGCGCCGAGACGGAGGAGGGCGCGAGGCCGTGCCGGTGCGCGAGGGTCGTCGTCGAGGCCGGCTCATCGAGTCCGCCCAGGATCGCCGCCCGGTTCGCGCCCAGCAGCCGGACGAGCGCACGCCCTGGCTCCGCGGCGGTCCACAGTCCCGCCATGCCACGCGCCGGATAGATCACCGTGGGCTGCCAGGGCGGGGCGAAACCGCTGACCACGTCCGGCCACACGAAGACGCTCGGCATCAGCAGCAGGCCACGGCCTTCGAGATCGCGTACGGGGCCGAAGGAACTCCTGAGCAGCAGGGCGCCCTCCGACCACCCCACCGTGGCGTGCAGGTCGACGAACAGGGCTGCCAGGCCGCCTTCGGCCAGCCTCCTTGATCGGTAGGCGATGTCGGCCTCCAGCAGGGCCCGCAACCGCGGCCAGTCCGGAGCGATCAGGGCATGCCAGACCCGCTCGGTGAGGTCGGCCAGCCGCTGTACGGCTCGCGGGGGGTCGTCGAGCATTTCCCGGCCGCGAGGGGACTCGGCGGCACCCGGCGTGCAGGCCAGGGATCGGGCCATCTCCTCGCGCGCCAGGACCGGATCCGTGGCCCGCAACCGCGCGAGCTCCTCCTCGAAACAGGCCGACGAGCCCTCCGGCGGCGGCCCGAGGAAATCAGGAACGTAGCCGCCGGGCCCGGGCATGAACAGCCACAGCTCGGACAGGTCCAGCCCGGCGACCGCCGACCGCATCCGCCGCAGCCACGGCTGGTGGTAGCCGTGCCGTACGGTGCGCCGCAGCATGCGGACGGCCTCGTGGGTCTCGCACAGAGGGGAGAACGCGAACCGGCACCGCAACAGATCGTCGGCGTCGAACCTCAGCTGCAGCGGCACGATCCCCCCGGGTGATTCGCCTGTATCCGAAAGATTAGAAGGCCGGCCGGCGGCTGTGCAGCCTGTCGTCATGTCATACCGAGCCGTGTTCGCGGTCCGCGAGTTCCGCGCCGTCTTCGCCGCGCACGCGATGTCGACCCTCGGGGTCATCGTCTCCGAGATCGCGCTGTCGGTCCTGATCTACCGGCTCACCGGCTCGCCCCTGCTCAGCGCGCTGACCTTCGCCTTCGGCCTGCTCCCTTACGTCCTGGGAGGCACGCTGCTGTCCTCCGTGGCCGACCGGTTCCCCGCACGGCGGGTGCTGGTCGGGTGCGACCTGCTGTGCGCGGCCTGCGCGGCCGTGATGACCGTGCCCGGCACGCCCGTCGCGCTGCTCCTCGCCCTGCGCGTCGTGACCGCCGCCGTCGCCCCGATCTTCCAGGGCACGCGGGCATCGACGCTCGGTGACATCCTGGGAGAGGGCGATCTGTTCGTCCTGGGCCGCTCGGTCATCCGGATCACCGGGCAGAGCGGGCAACTCGCGGGCTTCGCCTTGGGCGGGCTGCTCCTGAGCGTCGTGTCACCGCGCGTCGTCCTCATGATCACGGTGATCACCTTCCTCGGCTCGGCGCTGCTGCTCCGTTTCCGCACCCGCCGCCGCCCGGCCAGGGCCGGTACGGCCGGCGGCGGGCTGGTCCGCGACTCGATCTCCGGGATGCGGCTGCTCTTCGCCGACAGGCGGATCCGGTCGCTGCTCCTGCTGGGCTGGGTGCCGCCGATGTTCGCCGTCGTGTCTGAGGCTCTCCTGACGCCGTACGCTGACGGGCTCGCACTCGCGCCGGGCGGGCTCGGCGTGCTCATGTGCGGGATGCCGGTCGGGGCGATCCTGAGCGAAACCCTGGTGGGCTCGCTGCTCGGCCCGCGTGGCAGGGCGCGGCTGACGATGCCGGTGGCCGCCCTGGCGCTGGTGCCGTCCCTCGGGTACGCCTTCGAGCCCGCGTTCGGCTGGGCGCTGGTCTGCCAGATCCTGACCGGCTGCGGCATCGCCTACACCCTCGGCCTCGACCTGTGGTTCGTCGCCGCCGTGCCCGAGGAGCTGCGCGGCAGGGCGATGACGCTGATGACCGCCGGCCTCATGACAGCCCAGGGGGTGGGCATGGCCCTGGCGGGCACGCTCGCCGAGCTCCTCCCTGTCCACCAGGTCATCGCCGGTGGAGCCGCGCTCGGGGTCATGTGCGTGGCCGCGGTGCTCTGGCGCACACGTGCGGCCCTGCCTGAAGCTCTAGTGCGGCGCTCTGGCCTGTAGGAGGTTGGCCAGGAAGTACAGCAGGGCGGCTGAGGTGGTCGCCGAGGTGATCGCCTGCTCGTCCATCAGCTGCTGGATGTGCAGCACCGGCAGCCACTCGGCCTCTTCGGCGCCGGCCGGGGCGGCACCGGGGGACGCCTCGTGGGCGAGGAAGATCAGGTGGTCGCAGTCGGCGACGTCCTCGGCGGGGCGGATCCGGATCAACGGCAGCAGCGGCCCGGGCCGCCAGCCGGTCTGCTCCTCCAGGTGACGGGCGGCGGCCGCCTCGGGTTCCTCGTCAGGGCCGATCTCGCCGAGCGGGATCTCCCATCCCCACGTGTCGGTGACGAGGTGGTGCCGCCACAGGAGCAGGACGCGCCCGCCCTGGAAGGTCACCGCTCCCGCGGCCCGGGGCGTGCGGATGAAGGGCTGCTCCACGTGCTCACCGTCGGCCTGCGCGACGTCCACGACGCGAAGATCGGCCCCGTTCGCCGTGTAGAGCAGCCTTTCCGATCGTCGCATGGGATGCTCCTCACCGATTTTGCCGGGACTTGCTCTCCGAGAACGAGAATACGCAACGGGGCTCGGCCTGCCGGGGAAGAACGTCAGTGGGGAGGATTAGCCTGGGTGTGTCGTCCCGCCGGGGGCCGACGCCGGGCTTCGGCTCGGCCCCGATGTCATGGATGTCCCAGCGTTCGACCGAAGGGGAAGCGATCGTGGGGTCTTTCGCGGGCGGAGGGTTGCCCTCGGACGACATCGTCATCACGGCCCTGCGCGCGGGCGACGAGGAGATGTTCGCGGCGCTGCTCGACACCTGGTCCGGGGGCATGCTGCGGGTGGCCAGGTCGCACGTGTCCACCGACCACTCCGCGGAGGAGGTCGTCCAGGACACGTGGCTCGCGGTGATCGGCGGGATCGACCGCTTCGAAGGGCGCTCCTCTGTCAAGACCTGGGTGTACCGCATCCTGGTCAACACCGCGAAGAAACGCGGTGTGCGCGAGAGCCGCACACTCCCGTGGAGCGCCTTCGAACACGACGGCAATGACCTCGGCTCCCTCCAGGCGGGCGACTGGAAGGAGGTCCCCGCCGCATGGCCGACGCCCGAGGGCGAGGCGCTGGCCTCTGAGGTGCGCGGGCTGATCGCCGAAGCCCTGACCAGGCTGCCCCCTCGGCAGCGGATCGTGATCATCCTGCGTGACGTGGAGGGGTGTAGCTCCGATGAGGTGTGCGAGATCCTGGAGATCTCTCCGGCCAACCAGCGGGTCCTGCTGCATCGCGCCCGCGTGTTCGTGCGCGGCTGGCTGGCCGACTACTTCGAGTCCGTGAAGCAGCCAGAATAGTTCGAGGACTTCTGTCGGTCCGCTGCAGGGGCCACAATAGGTTAAACGGTTCATCTCGAGGCAATAAGGGGCGGTCACGTCGTGAAGCGGTTCAGATGCGACGAACTGGTGGAAGTCATCACCGCCTACCTTGAAGACGCCCTCGACCAGCCGGCGCGCGACGGTGTGCGGATGCACCTGGCCGCGTGCGAGGGGTGCGAGCGCTACTTCGAGCAGATCCGCACGACCATCACCATCGTCGGCGACCCGCCCCCGGAGAAGCTGCCCGCCGACGTGCGCGACCGGCTCCTGTCCGCCTTCAAGGAGCGCGTGCAGTCATAGCGCCCGCGGGAGCGCCTGACCGGATGGTCCCTGAGCGAAGCGATTCGAAAATCCGCGTGTAACGCTCGCGCGGCTCGTGGGTCTGTAGATCCATGAGCCACGCGAAGGGCAGACGATGATCGGGCTGACCGCAGCGGGCACGCCGCTTCGGGACGCCTCTGAGGTGGCGGATTTCGCGCGCCTCTGTTTCCTTCCCGTCACCGCGGACCGGGTGGGTGTCGAGCTGGAGTTCCTGGTCTTCGACAGCGCGGCGGCGGCCAGTCACATTCCGGTGGCCAGAGTCGAGCGGGCACTGCCCGCGTTGCCGGGCGGCAGCCGGGTGACGTTCGAGCCGGGCGGCCAGCTCGAACTGTCCAGCCCGGCTCGCACGCTGCCTGAGGCGCTGGCCGGTCTGGCCGACGACATGGCCGCCGTGCGAGCCGGCCTGCGCGCGGCGGGACTGACGCTCGCCGGAGTGGGTCTCGATCCGGTACGGCCGCCCCGCCGCCAGTTGCGCCAGCCCCGCTACGACGCCATGGCCGAGTTCCTCGGCGTGCCGTACGGGGCGCTGATGATGTGTTCGACCGCGTCCATCCAGGTCAACCTGGACCTGGGGGAGCGGCCGGAGAAGCGCTGGGAGCGGGCACACGTGCTGGGCCCGGTGCTGATGGCGGCCTTCGCCAACTCGCCGCTGAGCGGCGGCCGGCCGTGCGGCTGGATGTCGGGCCGCCAGGACGTCTGGGATCACCTCGACCGCACGAGGACCTCGCCCGTGCCCGCCTCCGGCGATCCGGCCGCTGACTGGGCCGAATACCTGCTGGATGCGCGGCTCATGCTGGTGCGCGAGGACGAGGACCGCTACCGCCCGGTCCGCGACGGCTCGACGTTCCGCGACTGGCTGACAGCCGGTGGCGAGCGCCGGCCCACCGCCGCGGACCTGGCCTATCACGCCACCACGCTCTTCCCGCCGGTACGGCCCCGCGGCTGGCTCGAGATCCGTTACCTCGACGCTCAGCACCCGGCGGCCTGGCCGGTGTGCGTGGCCGTGACGCACGCCCTCATCACCGACGACCGAGCCGCAGACGCCGCCCTGGCGGCCGCGGAGCCGTACCGGGAGCTGTGGACGGCGGCGGCGCGGTGCGGGCTGGCCGACCCGCGCCTCCGCCAGGCGGCCGAGACGTGCTTCCGCGCCGCGCTGGAGGCGCTGCCCAGCCTCGGCGTGGGCCCCGGCCTGGTGGGCGAGGTGGCCGCGTTCGCCGACCGGCACGTGACGAGCGGCCGGTCCCCGGCGGCCGACCTGATGGACCTGATGTCGGGACGGCGCGCCCCGACCTGGCTGAACGACGAGGGACACGGATGACCGACTTCAAGGAACGTATCGCCGCCGAGCTCATCGCGGTGCGCGACCGGTCGCTGACCTACACGGAGGCGGACGACGACCTGCTGGTTCGCCAGCACTCGCCGCTGATGTCGCCGCTGGTGTGGGACCTGGCGCACGTGGGCAACTACGAGGAGCTCTGGGTGCTGCGTGAGGCGGGCGGCATCGCCCCGCTCCGCCCCGAGATCGACGACATCTACGACGCGTTCAAGACCCCGCGCAAGGACCGCCCGAGCCTGCCCTTCCTGGGCCCGGCCGAGGCCCGCCGCTACATCGAGGGCGTGCGCGGGCGGGTGCTCGACGTCCTCGACAAGATCGACCTGGACGATCCCGCCCCGCTGCACCGCGACGGCTTCGTGTTCGGCCTGGTGATCCAGCACGAGCATCAGCACGACGAGACCATGCTCGCCACGCTGCAGCTGTCCGGGCAGCCCGGCCTGGTACGCGACGGCGACCTGCCGGCGGGCCGGAGCGCGGGCCCCGAAGAGGTGTTCGTGCCCGCGGGTCCCTTCTCCATGGGCACCGACACCCTGCCGTGGGCCTACGACAACGAACGGCCAGCGCACCGGGTGGACCTGCCCGCCTACTGGATCGATCGGCTCCCCGTCGGCAACCGCGCCTACGCCGCGTTCATCGAGGAAGGCGGCTACGAGGACCCGCGTTGGTGGTCCGCGGAGGGCTGGCAGTGGAGGCAGCGAAGCGGAGTCTTCGCCCCCCTGTTCTGGGCCAGGGACGGCGACGCCTGGTCGCGCACCCGCTTCGGCCGCACCGAGCCCGTCCCCATGGACGAGCCGGTCCAGCACGTGTCCTGGTACGAGGCGGACGCCTACGCGCGGTGGGCAGGCAAACGGCTGCCCACCGAGGCCGAGTGGGAGAAGGCCTGCGGCTGGGACGCTCGAAGCGAGAGGGCGCACCGATACCCATGGGGCGAGCAGGCCCCCACCTCCGACCGGGCGAACCTCGGCCACCGCGCCGCCCACCCCGCGCCGCTGGGCGCCTACCCCACAGGGGCCAGCGCGTACGGCGCCGAGCAGATGGTGGGTGACGTGTGGGAATGGACCGCCTCCTGGTTCCAGCCCTATCCCGGCTTCCGCAGCTTCCCCTACAAGGAGTACAGCGAGGTGTTCTTCGGCCAGGAGTACCGGGTGCTGCGCGGCGGCTCCTGGGCGGCCGACCCGGCGGCGGTGCGGACCACGTTCAGGAACTGGGACTACCCGATCCGCCGGCAGATCTTCACCGGCTTCCGCTGCGCCCGCTCGGCCGGGAACTGAGATGTGCAGGCACGCGGCCTGGCTCGGCGCCACCCGTCCGCTCACCCGGCTCATCCACGAGCCCGAGTACGGCCTGCTCAAGCAGTCGTACGCGCCCCGGCGCCAGCGATTCGGCACGGTCAACGCCGACGGCTACGGCATGGGCTGGTACGACCCGGTGCGGGCCGAGCCGGTGCGGTACCGCCGTGCCGTACCCATCTGGACCGACGCCAACCTGCCGGCGCTCGCGCAGGTCGCCCGCTCGACCTGCCTGCTGGCGGCCGTGCGGTCGGCCACCGTGGGCATGCCGATCGAGGAGAGCGCCACGGCGCCGTTCACCGACGGGAGGTGGTTGCTCAGCCACAACGGGCGCGTCATCAGGGACGCGCTGCGGGATCTCGCCGACGATCTGCCCGATCGCGCGGACAGCGCGTGCGACGCCGCCTGGGTCGCCGCCGCCGTGTTCCTGCGCGCGCGGGCCGGATCCGGCCTGGGCGAGGCGCTGACCGAGGTCGTCGTCCGTGCCGGGGAGAAGGACCCCGGTGCCCGCCTGAACCTGCTCGCCTGCGACGGCGCGTCGATCGCCGCGACCGTCTGGGGCGACACGCTCTTCTACCACCGACTCCACGACGGCGTGCTCGTGGCGAGCGAGCCACTCGACGACCTGCCCGGCTGGCGGGCCGTACCCGAGCGCAGCCTGCTGACCGTCACTCACGATCACGTGCGCGTCCAGCCGTTGTGATCTCATCCCAGGAGGCACTGTGCCCGTCAGCCTGTCGACCGTACACGTGATCAACCATCTTGATCGCGACTATCTGCGCCAGGCGCTCGAACACGATGTCAGGGTTGGCCTGACATCGTCGCCCAAATGGTTGCCGCCCAAGTGGTTCTACGACGCCGCCGGCAGCGAGCTGTTCTCCCGCATCACCCGCCTGCCCGAGTACTACCCGACCCGGCGCGAGCTGGCCATCCTGCGGGCGCGGGCCGCGGACCTGGCGGCGGCCAGCGGCGCGGACACCCTGGTCGAGCTGGGCTCGGGCACCAGCGAGAAGACGGTACTGCTGCTGGACGCGCTCGCCGCGATGGGCACGTTGCGCGCCTACACGCCGGTGGACGTGGACGGAGTCACCCTCGGGGCAGCGGCGCAGCGGCTGGCCAGGCGTTTCCCCGGGCTGGCCGTACGGGCGGTGTGCGCGGACTTCGAGCGTCATCTCGCGTTGCTGCCGCGGACCGGGCGCAGGATGGTGGCCTTCCTCGGCGGCACGATCGGGAACCTCGAACCCGCCGCCCGCGAGATTTTCCTGAAGGAACTGCGCCTCACGCTCCGGCCCGGGGACACGTTCCTGCTCGGAGCCGACCTGGTGAAGGACGTGGATCGGCTGGTGGCGGCCTATGACGACGCGGCCGGGGTGACGGCCGCCTTCAACAGGAACGTGCTGCGAGTGATCAACCGGGCGCTGGACGCGGACTTCGAACCGGAGGCGTTCGAGCACGTGGCGCTGTACGACCCGCGCCACGACTGGATCGAGATGCGGCTGCGCGCGAGCCGGGACATGCGCGTGCGGATCGGCGGACTCGATCTGGACGTCGACTTCGGCGCGGGGGAGGAGATGCGGACCGAGATCAGCGCCAAGTTCCAGCCGGACAGGCTCCGGGAGGAGCTCGCCGCCGCCGGGTTCGAGGTGCGCCGCCGCTACACCGACCCCGCGGGAGACTTCACCCTGGTCCTGGCCGGGGTGTGAGCGCCGTCGGCGGGGCCTGGCAGGTCGCGCGGAGCGTGGCGCCGCCCGGACACCTCGACGCGGCCGGCTGCAACGTGCCCAGCGACCGGGTGCTCGACGCGGTCGTGGCGCACCTGCGGCTGGAACGCGAGCGCGGCGGCTACGTGGCCGTCCCGGACCTCACGGCCGCCAGGTCGGCGCTGGCCGCGCTGGTCGGCGCCGGTTCCGAGGACGTGGCGTTCCTGGAGAGCGGCACCGCGGCGATGGCGGCCCTGCTGGGCGGGTGGCGGCTCGCGCCCGGCAGCCGCGTCGGCGTCACGCGCTCCGAGTACGGCAGCACGCTGATGCTGCTGCGCCGCCTGGCCTGGGACCTCGTCGAACTACCGGTGGACGGCGACGCCCGCCTCGACCTGGGCGGGCTGCGGGCCGAGCTGGCGGCCGGGCTGGATCTGGTGATCGTCTCGCACCTCGGCTCCCATCGCGGCGTCGTCCAGCCGGCCAGGGAGATCGGGACGCTGTGCCGTACGGCAGGCGTTCCGTTCGTGCTGGACGTCTGTCAGTCGCTCGGGCACGTGGAGGTACGCGGGGCGGGCGCGAGCGCGTACGTGGGGACCTCGCGCAAGTGGCTGGCCGGGCCGCGCGGCGTCGGGTTCCTGATCGTGCCCGGCCTCGCGGCCGACATGGACGCCGCCGCCCCCACCCTGGGCGGGCACGCCTGGGACGGCCCGGGGCCGCTGGTGCCGCTGCCCGGCGCGGCCCGTTACGAGACCTCGGAGGGGGCGATCGCGGCCCGGATCGGGCTCGGCGTGGCCGCGCTCGAACACCACGCGCTCGGCTCGTCCGCGGTCCACGCGCACCTTGCCGACCTGGGCCGTACGGCACGCCGCCTGCTCGACGGGGTCGGGGGCTGGCGCGTGGCCGAGCCGCTCGACGAGCCCTCCGCCCTCGTCACCCTCAATCCCCCGCCGGGAGACACGCCCGAGAAGGCCGCCGCTCGGGCGGCCGCGGCGTCCCTGCTGGTCAACGTCGTGCCGACTGCCCGAGCGCCGCTGGACCTGCGCGAGCCCGTGCTCAGGGTCTCGCCGCCGCCCGGCACGCCTCTGGAGACGCTGGACGCCCTGGCCCGAGTACTCGCCGACCGGCGCTGATCTATGAGCGTTTTACCTGATCATCCTGGGTGTGGGGTGATCCGGAGGCCCGGTTGGCGAGAGACTGGAGGGAGTGAGGTGGTGATCGTCATGATCAGTCTCAGCAGACGCGCGGCGCTCGTGAGCGCGCTCGCGGCCACGTTGACGGCCGCCGCGGCATGTGGGTCCGGGCCACCCAGTTCCCAGCCCGCCTACTCGGCTCCGCCTGCCGCCGGCCAGGTGAAGGGCATCCAGGTCCCGGTGAGTCTGGCCGAGTTCAACATCGTCTTCTCCAAGCCGAACCTGGCTCCTGGCACGTACACGTTCGTGCTGAAGAACGTGGGGAGGACGACGCATGCGCTGACGATCAACGGTCCCGGGGTCGACAACCAGACCTCACAGCAGGTCCCCAGCGGAGGCACCACCAATTTCACCGTCAAGCTTCAATCGGGGACGTACGACGTGTGGTGCCCCATCGACGGCCACCGAGACCAGGGCATGGAGACCAACCTGACGGTGAAGTGATCATCAGCTCGGCAGGTGGATGGTCACGCATCCGGGACCCTGCTTCGAGGTGATGTCCTGGCATTGCGGCGGCCGTTGTCCTGACTCGGATCTGTGCTCGTGCCACGTCAGGATGGCGATATGGGTCGCGTTTGCCGGAGGCCTGAAGGGCACCACCACAGTCTGTTCTATCGCTCCGCGGTCGTTGGGGCGGAGATAGGCCAACGTCATGTTGTCCAGCACGTCCAGGGTTCCCTTCGCGTTCTTGGCGAGGGCCTGTACGGTCCAGGCGACGTGGTCCTCCTGCCGGACACCGTCGGCGCGCACGGTGAAGCTCAAGGTCATGTCGTTGCGCTGGGCCGCATCCAGCTTGACCATGGTCAGCGTCGGCCGCCCGTTGCCCATCGCCTCGCTGGCCACGGTCATGACGCCGAGCACCAGCCCGAGCAGATACAGTGCCATGCCGGTGCCAAGCAGGGTCCCCTCCAGCAGGTTTCCCCTTTTCGTGGCCGGCGTGAAGAATGCCGTGACGCTGCATATCGTGGCGATGATGGCCCCCATGAAGGCCAGCGTCATCGCCGTACTCTGATTGTTGAAGGCGACCAGGGCCCTGTCGTTGGCGATGCCGAATATCGCCAGCAGTCCGGCTACCCCGGCGATCGCTCCGGTCAGGGTCTTGGCCACGTCGTCGAGCCGACGATCCAGAACTTCGTGGTCAATCATGTGGTGGCTCTAATCCCGCGGGAAGTCTCGAGTCCCAGATACCCCACGGCTCACCATACGAATCGAGAGGGCCTGGGCGGGGAAGGCGGAGGTTCGCCGTCTTCCCCGCCGGCCCAGGACGGTCAGACCGCTGCCCAGAGCTGGGCCTTGTTGTTCAGCCCTGGGGAGCAGGGGAAGATCTTGACGAAGGTGTCGAAGGTGTCCAGGCAGCTACCGGATGCCAGGACCGAGCGGATCTGGTTGAACCCGGAACCCTTGACGAACGGCACCCCGCCCAGGGTGAACCACTTGATGCCGGGGTTGGAGTCGGCGCACTCCCGCTCCACCACCTGAGCGCCGAAGTCCGCCGTGTCGACCGCCACACACAGCAGGGTCAGGGGATTGCGCAGGACGAAGGTGTCCCCAGCGAGCGGGATGATGTCCCACCGCTGCTCGTTGACGTCGTGGCAGGTGAAACGCTGAAGCCGGGCACCGGGGACGAAGATGTTGTCCTGCGTCCGGATATCGAGGCACTTGCTCTGTTCGGCCTCCTTGATGTGGACAGGGGAGGCCGCCTGGGCGGCTCCGGGGACGAACCAGACGGCCGCCGCGATCGCCACCGCACCCATCGCGCCCGCGATCCTGCGTAGATGTCTCATGCCGGTATCTCCTGATCGGTGGACTGACCCCCTACGAGTCAGGCGTTCCACCGCGTTCCACAGACCCGGCGGTCTGGGACAGGCCCAGGCGGGCCGCGAGATCGTCGGCGGCAGGCGCTTCCAACGCCTGGTACAGGTGATAGGCCTCCAGCAGGAAGTCCCACGCGGCCGGGTCGTCGCCGACCTGCTCGGCGGTGGTCGCGAGAGCCACCAGCGCACGTGCCCGCAGGGCCGGGACCTGCGCGCCGGACCAGTACCGCAGGGCCTGGTGAAGCCGGGCGGCGGCCGCGGGGTCACCGCGGCGCGCTTCGATCTCGCCGAGACTCAGCTCGGTGAGCGCCAGCCCCCACTCGTGCCCCCGGTCGCGGAACAGGTCCGCCGCGGCGGTCAGTGCCTGCTCGGCCTCCGCCTCCCGGTGCGACTGGTGCGCGAGCGCCTCGCCCAGCGCCCGTAATCCCTGGGCGGCCCCAGCGAGATCACCGATGCGCTCGAAGAGCGTGGCGGCCCGTCTGGCCGCCTGCTCCGCCTCCTCGGCCCGGTCGCAGGCCAGCAGCGCGCCGGCAAGGCCCCGCAAGGTATAGGCCTCGACGAACAGGTTGCCGCGAGACCGGGCGATGGACAGCCCGCCACGGATGGTGTCGACGGCCTCGGCCGTGTCGCCGCGCTGGCGCCGCACGAATCCCAGGCTCGTGAGGGCGATGGCCCTGGCGAGAGGCAGGCCGACGGCCTCCAGCCGCTTGGCGGCCGTGCCCAGCTCGACCTCGGCCTTGTCAAGGCTGCCCTGCAGGCCCAGGATGAAGCCGATCTCATGACTGGTCAGGGCGACTCCTGCCTGGTCGCCGACCTCCTCGGCCAAGGTCCGGGCGGCACGCAGTACCGACAGCGTGGCCTCCCGATCGCCGAACTCGGACATGCAGGTGCCGAGCCCGCGCAGCATCGCCGCCTCACCGGTACGGTCGCCCGCCCGCCGGCAGGCCTCTCCCGCCACCCGCATGGCGCGCTGCCAGTCGTCGTAGTAGCTGCGCAGCTCGTAGAAGTCGGCGCTGCAACCTGCCAGCGAGCGCGCGGCCGCGGCCAGGCCCACTTCGGCGCAGGCCGTCACCAGTGCCGCGAGCGACTGCCGCTCCGCCTCGAACCACTCGACGGGCTCGTCGCCGCCGGCGGCCTGCACCGGATCGCCCCTGTCGTCGAGGTAGAGCCGCAGGCAGTGCAGGCCGTCCTGAGCCTGCCGGGCGCGGGCCAGCCATTCGGCGGCGGCCCTGGCCAGCGCGGCCGTCCACTCCTCCGCGCTGGTCTCGGCCTGCCGCCGCTCCCGCGCGTACAGTCTCGTCACGTCGTGGAGCCGGTATCGCGGCTGCCCGGCCCGGTCAGGACCGAGAGACTCCAGCAGCCGCGCGTCGAGCAGCTCTTCGAGGACGGCGGTCCCCTCCACCGGATCGACGCCCAGCAACGCGCCCACCGACCACTCCGGGAACGAGGGCACGCTCAGCTCGCCGAGCAGCCCGAACGCCCGTGCGGCGCCCGAGGTGAGCCCCCGGTAGGCGAGGTAGAGCCCCGGACGTACGGCCAGGTCGCCGTGGCGTAGTTCGTCGAGCCGCCGGCGCTCGTCGGCCAGCCGCTTGTTGAGCGTGCTGACCATCCAGTGCGGGCGCGCGGCCAGCCGGGCCGCGGCGATCCTGACGGCCAGCGGCAGCCCGCCACAGGCCGTGACCAGCTCGGCCGCCGCCGCGGGCTCGGCCTGCACGCGTTCCCTCCCGGCCACCTGGCAGAGCAGCTCGACGGCCTGCGGGCCGGGCAGCGGCTGGAGGTCGATGGCGCTCACGCCGGGAAGGCCGGTCAGCGGTAGTCGGCTGGTGACCACCACCGCCACCTCCTTGGCCGGGATCAATGGCTCGACCTGGCGGTATCCGTCGGCGTCGTCGAGGACGAGCAGCACCTGCCGCCCCGCCAGGCGGGTACGGAAGAGCCCGGCCCGGGCGTCCACCCCGGCGGGCAACGTCGATCCGTCCACGCCGAGCACGCGCAGCAGCTGGGCGAGGACTTCGGCCGGGTCGACCGGATCTCCGCCCGCGCCCCGAAGCGCCACGTACAGCTGCCCGGCGGGAAACCAGGACGCGAACCGGTGGCCCGCGTGCACGGCCAGGGCCGTCTTCCCGACGCCCGGTGGCCCGGAGAGCGCCACCAGCCGCGCATCGCGCTGCGCGGCCGGGTCGAGAACGGCGCCCAGCAGGGAGAGCTCGTCCACGCGGCCGACGAAGTCGGGGAGGTCCGCGGGAAGTTGCCTCGGCGGTAGGTCCACGGCCCGGACGTCGCCTCCGGCGGGAGTACGGCGATCGGGACGGCCGGCGCGGCTGGCCCAGAAGAGCGCGCGCCCGGCGTCGACGAACTCCGCACGCTCGTCGCCGGTCAGCTCGAGCGCCACCGTGAGCTGCTCGACCGAACGTGGTCGTGGACTGCGGCCGCGGCCGCGCTCCATCTCGGCGACGGAGCGGGAGCTGAGCCCGGCCCGCTCGGCGAGGGCTTCCTGGGTGAGGTGGAGGCGCAGCCGGTGACGGCGGAGCAGCACCGCGAACGGGCTCGCTGATTCAGGGGCATCGCCCATGATCATGTTCGTCAGGCTACCGCACGTCCGGTAGAACGTCGGGCTGAACGTCATGGCTCAGCACAGGGCCTCCGCGTTTCCATAGCCCTGTCGGCGCGCACTGGGTGGCCGACAGCGGAGGAGGATGCCATGACCCGCACCATCACCAGGCTGACTGACCGTCTCGTCAACGTCTTCGCGCCCAAGGGGACCGCGCGAGCGGCCACCTTCTGCGGTGAAGAGTTCTGCTACTGCAGCGGGATGTACCTGTACAAGCGGGAGGTCTGCGTGCTCAGCGATGGCTCGGTGTGGCGCGGCAACTGCGTCAGTGTCGGCAAGGGCTGCTGAGCGGCCCTTCCCGCTCAACCGTGTCAGAGCCTGCTCGCCGTCCTGTCCGCCGCCCGCGCGGCGAACGGACCACGCGGCGACAGGCCCTGCGCGACCCGGCGACGCCACCGGCCGCGTCGCCGACCTGTTGGACGAACTGATCGAGCTCTTCGCGCCCGCACCGACTTCCCGGAGGAGACCTGATGTCGTATCTGGCCGCGGCCATCGCCCTGATCGGCCTGCTGGCCGCTCTCAACCTGCTGTTCACCGTGGGCGTGGTGCGCCGGCTGCGTGACCAATCCGCCGAGCTGGCCGCGCTTCGCGAGAGCGGCCAGGCCAAGCCCCGCCCGGTCGACGATGTCGCGCTACCGGTCGGCGCACCGGCCGGTGCGTTCGCCGCCACCACCATCGACGGCGAGCCCGTCACGCTCGGCACGTTCGGTGAACGCCCCCTGGTGGGGTTCTTCTCCCCGCGGTGCACGCCGTGCAAGGAGCAACTGCCCACCTTCGTCAAGTACGCGGCGGCCCGGCCAGGGGGCCGCGACACCGTACTGGCTGTGATCGTCGGGACCGAGGAGGAGGCGCAAGAGACGGCCGAGCTGCTTCGTCCGGTGGCGACCGTCGTGGTCGAGCCTGACGCCGGGCCGCTCCAGAGGGCGCTCGGCGTGACGGGGTTCCCGGCGTTCCTCCTCATCGAGGGTGAGACGGTCGCCGCATCGGATTACGTCTTCCTGCCCGTCGCCGACCGTGACCTCGCGGTCCCGGCCGCGGGCTGACCTCCCAGTCCATGTCGCTCCGTAGCGCCGGGCGGGCGCTGGCTCTCGCCCGGCACGCCGCTCCCGCGCAGATCGCCGCGTACTCGCTGCTGTCCTTCCTCAGCGGGATCGCCCCGCTCGCGACCGCGTGGCTGACCAAGTTCATGATCGACCGTCTCGCGACCGCGTCGGTGCGGTGGCTCGACGTCCTCGGGCTGGTCACCGCGCTGGCCGCGGTGGGAATCTCCACCGTCCTGATACCGCACGCCGTCCGTTACCTGCGGGCGGAGACCGACCGCCGCGTCCTGTTTCTCGCCACCACGCGGCTGTACGCCGCGGTGGACCGTTTCGTGGGGCTGCGCCGCTTCGAGGATCCCGCCTTCCTGGACCGCCTCCAGATCGCCCGATCCAGCGGGGTCACCAGTCCGGCGATGGTGGTGGACGGCGGGCTCGGCATGGTCAAGGCGCTGCTCACCGTCATCGGATTCGCGGGCACCATCCTGCTGCTCGGCCCATGGGTGGCGGTGGCCGTCCTGCTCGCCGCCGTACCGGCGCTGCTGGCCGAGCTCGCGCTGAGCCGCCGCCGGGCCAGGATGGTGGCCGAGACAGGCAGGGCCGGGCGGCGCGAGATGTTCTACTCCGGCCTGCTCACCAACCCGCAGGCCGCCAAGGAGCTGCGGTTGTTCGGCGCCGGACCGTACGTGTGGCGCCGCATGGCCGCGGAGACGCGGACGATCCACGACGCCCACCGCCGGATGGACCGGCGGCAGCTGACCGTGCAGGCCGGGCTCGCGCTGCTGGGTGCGGCGGTGGCGGCCACCCTGCTGCTGTGGGCGGTCCGCGCCGCGGTGGCCGGCGAGCTGACCGTCGGTGACGTGGCGCTCGTGCTCGCCGCGGTCGGCTCTGTGCAGAGCGCCCTCGCCGGTCTCGTCGGCGATGTGGTGTCCGTCCACCAGGCGCTGGCGCTCTTCGGCCACTACCTCGCGGTCGTGGATGCCGAGCTCGACCTGCCCGTCCGCGCCGACCCTGTGCCGACTCCGGCGTTACGGCGTGGCATCGAGCTGCGCGACGTCTGGTTCCGCTATGCCGAGGACCAGCCATGGGTCCTGCGCGGCGTGAACCTGGTGCTGCCCGCCGGAGTCTCGACCGCCGTGGTCGGGCTCAACGGGGCGGGGAAGACCACGCTGGTCAAGCTCCTGTGCCGGCTCTACGACCCGACCCGCGGCGCGATCCTCTGGGACGGGGTCGACCTGCGCGATCTCGATCCGGCGGAGCTGAGGCGCAGGATCCGCGCCGTCTTCCAGGACCCGACCTCCTACGACTTCACGGCCAGGGAGAACATCGCCATCGGCGATCTGACCGCCCTGAACGATCATGCCCGGATCGAGGGTGCGGCACGCAGGGCGGGCCTGCACGGCGTCCTCGCCGGTCTGCGCCACGGCTACGAGACGATGCTGACGCGGATCTTCTTCTCCGAGGCCGACCGGGCCGATCCGGGCACCGGGGTGGTCCTCTCCGGCGGGCAGTGGCAGCGGTTGTCGATCGCCCGCGGCCTGGTGCTCGACCGGCCGGACCTCCTGGTGCTCGACGAGCCCAGTTCCGCCCTGGACGCGGAGGCCGAGCACGAGATCCACGTACGGCTGCGCGCGCACAGGCACCGGCTGACCAGCGTGCTCATCTCGCACAGGCTGGGGGTGGTGCGCGAGGCGGAGGCGATCGTCGTGCTGTCGGACGGGCGGATCGTCGAGCACGGCACCCACGACGAGCTGGTGGCGCATGAGGGCGCGTACGCCCGGCTCTTCGCGCTGCAGGCGGCCGGGTATCGCGCTTCGGAGCCGGAGGAGCTCGTGTGACCGGCCTTCTCGCCGGTGCAGGGGCGCTGCTGCTCGCCGCTGTGGTCGCCGTCGCCGTGTTGCGCCGGCAGGTCGTCGTGGTGTCTGTCAGCGGGGCCAGCATGATCCCGGCCCTGCGGCACGGGGATCGGTTGCTGGTGCGCCGGGTGGCGGGGGAGACGCTGCGCCGTGGCGACGTCGTGGTCCTCACCGAGCCGGTTCCGTGCCGGCCGGGCGCGGCTCATCGTCCCCGCTGGATGGTCAAGCGGGTCGTCGCCGTGCCGGGCGACGCGCAGCCGTCGTTCCTGCCCGCCTGGGTGCGGCGATCTGAGGGCGTCGTGGCGCCCGGTAACCTCGTCGTCCTCGGCGACAACCCCGAGTTCAGCCGAGATTCCCGGCATTTCGGCGCGATCCCCGCCGACCGAGTGGTCGGCGTCGTCCTGCGCCACGTCCGATCGTGACCTCGCGCCGCCGGGTCAGACGGTGGCCGGCCGGCGAAGGTCGACGTCGACCGCGGCCCGCTTGGCGGAGACGATCGTCCAGGTGGTGGTGAACGCGGTGACCAGCACCACCGCGGCGAAGGCCACGAGGGTGGGCATGTCGGGGTGGACCAGGGACTGGCCGCGTCCGGCCTGCCAGGTCACAACGGCGACCAGGCCGGCGTAGCCGAGCGCGGCGCTGCCCACCAGGCGGGCGCGCACCCGCTCGTCACGCAGCCAGGCGTGCCTGGTGGCCAGGGCGGCCAGGACCGCGGTGAGGATGAGCAGGGCCTGGATGCCGTGCAGGGCGAAGAAGTGCGGGACCCGGAAGTCGCCGCCGGTGACGCTCCAGTTGGTGAGGGGCATGCCGTGGCCGTCGGGGTCGCCGATGCCGTGACCCTGGTACATCGGGATCTGGGCGCCGTTGGCGTCGGTGACCGTACGAGAGTGGATGCCGGTGACCATCCAGTAGAGCGGGATGAGCATGCCCGCGGTGGCCAGCCCCAGCCCGGCGCGGATCGCACGGGTGAGCGCGGGACCGGCGGTGCGCTGGATCAGCACCATGATCGCGATGATCAGCTGCGCGATCAGGACGGTCATCACGCCGTAGGTGAGGATCGGGACCAGCGCCAGGGTGATCGGGTCGCTCTGGTCGGCGTTGAAGTGGCTGAAGGTGCCGCGGGCCGCCTGGGTGGTGATGGCGGCGACCTCGGCGGTCGCCGCGACCGCGAAGACGGTGCCGACCCACCAGCCCAGGCGCCTGCCCTTGTTCAGCTTGGACAGCAGCCACGCCAGCGTCCCGGCGTAGAGGGCGAAGGCGAAACCGAACTTCAACGGTTTGATCCACACCGACTCACCCAGCAGGGTGCGGCCGTCGATCACCAGGCCGACACCGCAGACCAGCATCAGGGCGAACATCAGGGCCGCGCAGAGCAGCAGAGGACGATGCCAGGACTTCATGGGGGCTCCAACCACGACTAGCGTTTGCGAATATGCAAAAGCTAACTTGCATTCATCGATTCGTCAACGCTTGATCTGGCATCAAACCATGTAATCAAGCAGACTTGCAATGAGTCTGGCGGTGAATGCAAACAGGCCCTACTTGCAATGGGTTGGATGCAGGCCACCCGCCCCGGTGATCACGGCACCTGACACTTTGCCGATCAGGAAGAACGAGGGCGCGAGATGGCTCGACGGCGGGCCCGCACCAGCGCAAGCAAGGCCAGGAGCACCGGCAACGGGCTCGACTGGTCGGGCGATGACGGCATCAGCCACTGGGGCGGCGGTCAGCGCCGGCCCTGCCGCATCTGCGGGAACCCCGCCTTCCTGGTCGACGACGACGGCCGCCCGTGCCACAAGGTGTGCGCCGAGGCCGAGGCCCGCGCCACCACGGCGGCCGCCGAACCCGCCATACCCGCCTGACCTCCTGGAGGACCCCCATGAACGCCGTTTGGTGCCCCGAGTGTGGCTCTGCCGACGTCGAGCCCGCCATCGAGGAGAACATCCTCGTCTGCCAGGACTGCCACCACACGATCACCGCCTGACCATCCGCGAGAGGAACCCGCCATGACCCAGATGACCATCGTCGGCAACCTGGTCGACCCGCCCGAGCTGCGGTTGACCCCCAGCGGGCAGGTCGTCGCCCGCTTCCGCGTCGCCTCCACGCCCCGCTTCCAGGACAAGGCCGGGCAGTGGAAGGACGGGGAGACCCTGTTCATGACCTGCACGGTGTGGCGCAAGCCCGCCGAGTACCTCGCCGAGTCCGGGTTTGAGCGCGGCCAGCGGCTGATCGTCGTGGGGAAGCTGCGCTACCAGGTCCTCCGCTCCCGAACGTGTCCCCAGCCGCCATCTAGGCCGGTGACCCACGTTCGGGAGCGGAGGGCCGTTCCCCCGGTGTCCGGGGCCAGGATCTTCGAGCCGTACTGAGCTCGGCGAACTACATGAGGCCCGGCACGAGGCGTCGGCGCCGGGCTCTCGTAGACTCCGCGGTCATGACAGAACGATGGCCCTTCATCCACCACGTGACCTTCATCGCCGCGGACCTCGAGGCGAGCACGCGCTTCTTCACCGCCGCGCTGAAGCCCCTCGGTGTCGTCGGACAGGCGGCTGACGGCGGAGCGGAGTTCTGGGAGGAGGAGTTGGAAACCCCGTCCTTCGGTCTGTATCCCGCAGGCGATGCCACGGTGACTCGGGGCGCGCACATCGCATTCACCGCCCGCGACCGGGCCGCGGTCGACGCCTTCCACGCGGCCGCGCTGGCGGCTGGCGGCAAGTCCCGGCACGAACCCCGGCATTGGCCCGAGTACGGCGCCTACTGCGCGTTCGTGGATGACCCGGACGGCAACAACATCGAGGCGGTGTACAAGGAGCAGGCGTAGGGCCAGCACCTGGCGGTGAGCGCGGCGGTGGTGCGGTTGGCCGAGCGGACGCAGCTGGATCCGGCGGTGCTGGCGGGGTAGGACAGCGGGCGCATACGCGCAGCGATCATGGGGGTTCGCCGGAGTACACCAGAAGGACACCGTGGGCCGGGGCGATGTACCGGATAAGGGACCGTTATCGGGTACATAGCCGACGTCACGGTGCCGTTGACCAGCAACGGGGCGAAGTCGAGAGCCGCGCGACTCGGGCACGTCATCCGGTACATCTCCAGACCGGCCCCAGCCGGACATGATGACGATGACCTGCGGGATGCGGCGGCGCGGTGTGTTTCTTCTGTATCTTGGCCGCCTGCCGGGTGAACGTGGACAGCTCGGGGCCGCGGCGTTCCGGCGGGGTTTGGCAGCCAACCGGTCGTGAGGAAGGCCCAGGAGCTAGATGTGCCAGTAGGCCCCATGGGGGCCTACCTGGAGTCGAACCAGGTGAGAAGGAAGCCCTCGGATGGCCTCACGACCGGTATGCGAGGAAAGCGGGAAGGCTAGATTCAAAAGGAGTTTGAGAAGGAAGCCCTCCCATGGCCTCGCGGTCCCAACCGTATCAGGCGGGGATCAGCTCGTGCAGCGTCCCTGGCGTGTACATCCGCGACCCCGACGGCAGGCCGGCCGGAGCCTCCCGCCCGATGTAGGTGGTGTGCCTGGCCGAAGAGCTTTTCGTACGCAGCAGGTCGGCCAGGTATCGGACTCGCAGGTAGTCGCGTTCCACGATCGAGCGCACCAGCAGGGAGGCGGTGACCCGGTTGCCCTCCACCCGGTTGAAGCCGGGATGCCCCTTCAGGTAGAGATGCAGCCATTTCACCCGCCATGCGCCGTCGTCACCACGCAGGAAGACGAGCGGCAGGGCGATCCGCCCGGAGCCGCGCAGGTCGGACTTCATGCGTACAGTGCGCGGCTCGAACGGCCTGCCTTCCTGCTCGGCGTCCCTGGTCATGTACCCGAAGAACGCCTCGGCGGCCTCGTCGAACCGCTCCCCGGCGTAGATGTTGACCTGGGGAATGATGATCGGCTGGGTCGCGTCGGCGAGACGGATGTTGATGAACTCCGACGCACCATGGGGCGCTGGCGCCTCGGTGAGGTCGCCGGAGTACTCGGCGAAGCCGTTGGCGTAGTTTGTCCACGCGATGTGCGTCGGGTTGTCGTAGGAGGCGTCGAGCATGAGCGCCGACAGATCGTAGTCGGTGCGCTGCTCGGCCTGGCGCCAGTGGACGAAGAACCTGAGCAGCTCACCGTCGACGGTCGAAAGCGAGCCGCGGGGCAGCATGCCGAGCCCGGGCGCCACCGCCTTGCCCGACAACGGCAGGGCGACATCAAGCACGTCGGGATCGACGATCAGCTCGCCAGGATCGGGGAGGCGACGGGTGATCTCCTCATCCAGGATGGCCACCGCCCGCGACAGGACCTCCTGCTCAAGCGGCAAGCGGGAATCGGATGTCGTCCACGCCCTACCGTACCGGTTGGTGAAGATGCGCCTGGCGGCGGGGGCGAGCCGGTTTTGCAGGTGCTCGCGCAGGGACAGCAGGACGCGGCCGGAGGCGCCCGTCACGGCTTTTTCCGCGGCGTCCAGTACGGTCGACGCGGACGGGCCGGTCCGCAGCAGGTGGTCGAGGCGGCGCAGCAACGCGCCGGGCGCATTCTCCAGCAGTTCGACGGCGTCGGCGGTACGGCCCGCCGACAGGGCGGCCTCGACGCGGCTGTCGAAGCCGGTGGCCTGGCGCGTGCCCCTGGCCACCTCGAAGAGGCGGGCGGCCCGTGGGAACTGCGGGTACTCGTGAGGATGCAGCCGCTCGCCAAGCCGCTTCCACTGCTCCCGGTGGCGCGGCACGTCGCCGAGCTTGGCCGGGGTGGCGACGCCGTCCAGGGCCTGCAGCAGGGCGCGGCGCTCGGCGCGGCGGAACGAGCGGAACCTGGTGGGGGTGGCCAGCGTGACATCGCCGCCGGAGCAGCCGCAGGCGAGCCGCAGTACGTCGGTCACCGTGTCAACGAGCAGCGATTGGCCGGCGGCCAGCCGTACCTCGTTGACGACAGCGCGGTTCTCCCGCACGGGGACGCGCTCCGGCTGGTCGGCGCAGAACAACGCCAGCGAGCGCAGTGCCGCCAGATCCTCGGCGGCCAGCGGCACCTCGGAGCCCGCCAGCGAGAAGTAAAGCTCCCGCGCCTCCGATTCCAGGCTCCCGCCCAGCTCCAGCACGGTCACCCGGTCCCCGGACAGCTGGATCAGCTCGGCGTGAGCGGCCAGCAGGTCGGCGTAGGTGTGCTGGTAGTGGCCGTAGCCCGGCAGGGTCAGCAGGTTGAGCGTCGGCGGCTGGAGGCGCGCGGCGGCGACCGGGTCGAGCAGGGCCTCACGCAGCAGGCCGGCCCAGAACTCCAGGGTGTCGGGCACGTTCTTGGGGAAGTCGATGAAGTAGGAGTTGTGCTGGACGTGGTCGCCCACCAGGCCGCGGACGGCGGCCAGGATCCGAACGCCGAGATCCACCGCGCTCTCGCCGCGCAGCCTCGACAGGCGTTCGAGCAGGGCCGCCGAGCACTTGAAGCCGACGCTCAACAGCGCGGCGTCGAGTTGGCGGGTGGCTGCCTCTCCCCAGCCCGGCGTGGAGCCGGCAGGGGCATCGATGGGGACGCGAAGCCGCCGGGCGATGACGAGGCTCTCCAGATTGTCCACGAGCGCACCCTATAGCCGAAACATGCCCGCACGCTGCGGCTTTTCTGGGTACGCGATCATCAGCCGATCTCGGCGATCAGCGGCGGGCGTGGGTGGACAGTTCGGGCTCGGCGACCTCCCGTCCGTACAGCTGCAGACTCTCGAGACGCTATACGCGCAGCGATTACACAAGGCGAGGCTGTCAGCGAACAGGACCGGGAGACAGCACGACGGGCAGATCGCCGAGCTGCGTGCGGGACTCGCCGGTGAACGCCAATCCCTTCAGGAGGCCCGCGTCCAGCGCGCCGAGGCGGCACTCCGCTACCTGGCGGCTGGGGACATGTTCGGGAGCGGAGGGCCGGTAGGACGGTCCCCGCCCACACCGCAACTCCCCGAGCACAGCGATGAACTCGGTCAGATCAGTGACCGACCCGGATCCGGAACCGTGCCTCGCTGTTTCCCCGCGACGCCTCCCGATATGTGGAGCTGTACTCCCGGCAGGCAGATTCCAGAAGCCGGGAGCGTATGGATTCGTACGGGAAAGGTGACTCCATCCAGCCTGCCCGGGCACTCTGGTCCCGTCCCCAGATGCAAGACGGATCCACGCGGCATCTCCCTGAGCCTCCACACTTCTCAAACGGAACGGAGATCCATGAAAAACCGCGAGCGTGCGCGAGCCCTGACGCGAATGACTCTCGCGGCTGCCCTGGCCGTGGGGGCCCTACTGGCCGCTGCCGGCGTGGCGGAGGCCTCGACGTACTACGGCCAAGTTAAGGCATGCCGCGGTTACACCAACCCTGGCGCCTACCCGTACGGAGTCCGGCTCAACCCATGCCTCGATTCCATCCAGTCGAACGGCCACTGGGTGTGGGGTGGCGTCGAGGTGTTGTCCCCGCAGACCGACATCCACATCTACAGCCAGACCGGCTGGAAGTACCGCGGCAGGGACGGCAACCCCTGGCCCGGCGAACCCCACTGGAACGGAGCGGTCCTCGACTGGGGCAGCCAGCAAGGGCATTACGGCCCCAACTATGTCGTCAACCAGGAGTATGGCCAACACGTCGACCCGGGCCACTGCTACTACAGCAAGATCTGGTTCACCGAAAGCGGTCACACATACGGGCCCGCCGAATCGCCCGGCGACTGCTTCTGACGAAAGCCGAGGCCGACCGAGCCCGTGCGGCGTGCTATCCGCCGGTCGCCCAGTCGCCCACGGTAACCGCAACGGAACCTCTCAGAGGGCATCTGAAAAGCGAAGTTCATGATTGATTGCCGGTTACGCGTCTCGCCAGGTTGGGGTCATCGAGGTCCAGGGAGCAGGCTTCGGCGGCGCGGGTTCCGCACACGTAGATCGTCTCGAACAGGACCCGGTCACGGAGCCGGTCGAGGGGGACGTCCGTGCGCGGCCGACGGCTACAGATCGAGCCCAGAACCTTGGTGATGTCGGCGGTCGCGGCGGGCCGGGGCAGGTTCTTGGACACCTTGATGGTGTCGATCTTGTCCATGGGGTTGGCGTCGAGCAGGTCGTGGCGCACGGCCCACTTGCACCAGGAGGCGACGGCGGCGCGCTTGCGGGTCGCGGCCGACAGGGCGCCGATCGCGGTAAGGAACTGCCGGATGGGCGGCGCGGTCAGTTCGGCGATCTCGCCGTCGCAGTGCGCGGTGAACTGGAGGAGATCGCCGCGGTAGGCGCGCAGGGTGTGCGGGGAAGCGCCCGCGTTCTTGCGGTCGGTGAGGAAGTCGTCGAGATGACGGGCGAGCGGATGCTCGCGCCCGAGGTGTTCGACGATCACCGGATCCACGTCCTCACCCTCCCGTGCGCCGAGTTGCCAGATAACTGGGAATCGAACGGCCCATCGTGGAGGGATGATTCCCTGCTCACCACGGCCGTTCGATCTTGGTCTTGCCAGATAACGAAGGTTATCTCGCAACCCTTCGGTGGACGAGGCGTTCAGGCTGGAGCTGTGGATCTTTTCAAGACTTCGCCAATCCGGCCGGGGTGCACGGTGGACGATTACGATATGCACAGTGATCTATGGGAGGATTTTTCCATGGTATCCGTTAAGCAGATTCAAGTCGCTTTCGATTGCGCTTCACCTGAGCGTGTCGGTCGCTTCTGGTGCGAGGTGTTGGGGTATGTCGCGCCGGCACCGCCTGAGGGGTTCGCCAGTTGGGACGACTTCAATCGCACGCTGCCGCCCGAGCAGCGGGACTCATGGTTCGCATGCAGCGACCCCTCGGGTGTCGGTCCGCGGCTGTACTTCCAGCGCGTTCCCGAAGGCAAGGTCGCCAAGAATCGGCTGCACCTTGACGTGCGGGTCGGCACCGGACTCGTCGGTGCAGAGCGCCTGGCAACCCTCGAGGCCGAATGCGCACGATTGATCCCTCTCGGCGCGAAACGCGTGCGGCTCCTGCCCGCCGATGAAGAAAACGAGTCGTGCCTCGTGATGCAGGACATCGAGGGCAACGAGTTCTGCCTGAGCTGACGAACGTCTACCTCGTTGAACGCGACACAGACCTGACTCGCTGATCGGCTCCCACGGGGAAGGCTGTCCGTCAGCTCTCCCTTCGCACCGCGCCGCTGTTGATCTCGGGAAGATCGGGGATCTCGCCGAGTTCGCGCAGTCCCTCGGAAGGCCCGGACGAAGCGATGGCATAGCGGGCCAGGAAATTCACGTGGGCGTGGCCCAGCGGGCTGAGCCGGGCGACGTCCTCGTCCTTGACGGGCACCCCCTGGGCGCGGAGATGTTCAGGACCCGGCGCGGGGGCATTCCCATCAATCCTCGTCGTCGGAGTCGTCGGCGTCAGGATCGTGCAAGGCCCGCCGCCCGGCGCCCAGCTGCGGACGTTGGAAGGAATAGCGGCCGTGCACGTTGATGTGCCGCCTGATAAAGGGACTGAGCCGGGCCACGTCGTCATCCAGCACCGGATAGCCCTGCGCCCGCATCTGGTGTAAAGCGTCGTCAATGTAGACGGTGTTCCACAGCACCAGGCAGTTCAAAACAATGCCCAGGGCTCCTAATTGGTCCTCCATTCCCTCGTAGTACCGCTGGAACACCTGGCTTTTGCGGCCGTGGAAGACTTTATGCGCCAGATCGTGGCGGCCTTCACTTTTCGGCGACACGCCGCGTGTTGGGAATGCATTTCCCCAGTGGCTTAAAGACCGCTACGACGCGAATGCCCGGCGCCGGGGACTGTCCCTGTCGCTGTACTTGGAGCGTCTCAGCGAGCTTGACCATCTGCTCACGACCGGGGAAGCCGACACCCTGCCGCTTGACCAGCAACTGAGCGCATAAATGCGTAGGCCCCGGTATGCCAACCGGGGCGTGTCCTACGTCGTCGGGAGATCAGCCGTTCTCGGCAGCCAACCGAGTACCGATATCTCTCGGCACAACCCCGCGCCAACGGGGCTGCAGTAAGCCGGGCTGTTACCAAACGTCCCGGGTGTTCACCAGAACCACAACCAGAGCCGCAACCCCTCTGGAAGCGGGTCTTACCAGCCCGTCTCTGGAAGAAACAGAGCCGCCTAGCGCGTAGCCACCCCCGCCGACGAATGCAAAACGCCTCGCCCGTGCTCAGGCGAACAGGGCGTCGGGCCTAGCTCAGTGCGGCGGCGGCTCGCTGCTGGAGCAGGTCCTCGTGGGCGGGGTCGGTGCGGAGCGTGAGGGTCAGCCCGTTCTCGGCGGCGTCGGCGAGGACTGCCAGCAGGGTGGCGAACTGCTCGGGAGGCTCCGCGCCGAGCAGTTCCTCGGCGTGCTCCACGACCAGGGCGACGGGGCCGGTATCACGTAGCGAGTCGGTCAGCGCGTCCCAGTTGCGGCCGAAGTAGTCGGGGAGGCGCAGCGCCCGCGCCACCTCCTCGAAAAAGGCGGCGCGGGTACGGCAAGCCCGCCCGTCCACCACCGCCGGTGCCGGGCTGGTCGACACCGTCAGCCAGGACGGCAGCGGACGTGCGGTCATCGCAATCCCTAGAGCCGGTAGAAGTCGGTGTAGTGATTCGGCGAGAACCACGTCACGCCGGTGCTGCGGTTGACGACGATCCGGTACGCGTCACGCGCGGCGCCACGTGACCGGGAGTACACGTCGTACTCATAGTAGGTAGCGGTGCTGGGGAGCTGGCCCTCCCGGTTGTAGAAACGCCCGCCGGTGTAGTTGTACCTGCCGTTGGGCCAGGGGTACCAGCCGCTCGTGGTGGGGTAGCCCTTGGTCGCCCAGATCGCGTTCGCCGAGCGGGCGTCGGCGCACCGGGCCATCGTGCAGGAGTTGTAGACGGCCGCGTTGGCGGGGGAGCAGCCGCCCAGGGAGATGAGGGACGCGCCGGCGACGAGGATGACGGCGAGCCGTACCGGCCAGGAAAGTCTGGAGCGCTGCGGAGCGTGCACGGAGCCTCCTTGCGGATATGACGGACATAGTCATGGTCGCCGGTCATCCCGGTCAAATAGCAGTGAAAGCCCTCAAAAGTATGGTGAACACTGCGCGGACACCCCTGTGGGTTCCTCGTGACGGTCGATGACCCCGGTCCGCACCTGGGCCTCGGCGATTCTGGCCAGCGCAGCGCGCGCCTCGTGCCGGAGTTCGGAGGGCGCGAGCCGTACGGGGGCGGCGATGGTCACCTCGACCACCAGGTGCCGGGTCGCGGCCACCCGCAGGAGGGAGGCCAGCAGCGAGTCCTCCCCGACGTAGCAGCCGCGGGTCGACGTCGACTCCCCCTCGCGGTAGCGCAGCGTCGCCGGGCGCACCGCGGCGCCCGCGTCGATCGCGGCCTGGAACACCGCCGGACGGAACGTCCCCATCCCGCGCCCGCACCAGGTGGTGCCCTCGGGGAACGCGATCACCGTGTCGCCCGCCCTGAGCGCGCTCGCGATCGTCGCGACGGCCGACGGCAGCGCGGACAGCCGGTCCCTGTCGATGAACAGCGCGCCCGAGCCCGCGGCCAGCGTACGGATGAGCGGCCACTCGCCGACCTCCCGCTTGGCCAGTGGGCGGGACGGCACGGTCGCCGCCATGACCAGCGGGTCGAGCCAGGAGATGTGGTTGGCCACCAGAAGGGCTCCCTCATCGGGCGCAGGGGTGACAGCTTCCGTGATCTCCACCCGGAGGCCGAGCGCGCGCAGCATGAGGCCGGCCCAGGTCTTCGTGATCTCCGCTCGCCGTACCCCTCCGGACCGGCTCATCGCGAGGGAGATGGGGATGCCCGCGAGCAGCACGAGACAGGTCGCGAAGAGCCGCGCCAGGCGCTGGACGGGCCCGGCGACGGCGGCCGGGGCCTCCACGCAGGCTTCGGGAGAGCACGGCCCCATCCGCAGCCAGGGATTGACGGCCGTGCTCACAGCGGCTGTCCCAGGAAGTACCGCAGGTAGCGGTTGTTCACTCGGGCCATCGAGAGCAGCACGAAGAAGTCGGCGGTGCCGAAGTCCCGGTCGTGCGCCGGCGCGCCGCACACCCAGGAGCCCAGCCGCAGGTAGCCGCGCAGAAGATCAGGCGCTACGAATCGGTCGGAACGGACAGCGCCTTGGTCGTGCCACGGGCGGCGCGGGGTGACGCGATACTCCGCCGGGCCCAGCGGCACCCGCTCGACGACACCCGCCGCGAGGGCACCGCCATCGTCGAGGGGCACCGAGCAGCACCCTGCCAGCCATTGGTGGCCGCCGTTCACCATGTAGCGCGCGATGCCCGCCCACATCAGGCCGATCACCGCACCGTTGCGATGGTCGGGGTGCACGCAGGTACGGCCCACCTCGACCAGGTCCTTCCTGAGGGGCGCGAGGTTGCCGAGATCGAATTCGGTGTCGGAGTACAGCCGGTCCGTACGCCCAGGGGGAAGCAGCCGGTAGGTGCCGACCACCCTGTCGCCGTCGCGGACCAGGAGGTGGTCGCAGGAGGCGTCGAACCTGTCCACGTCGAGGCCGGAGACGGGGCTGTCGAGGCGCGCCCCCATCTCCTCCGCGAAGACCTCGTGCCGCAGCCGCTGCGCGGCCTGGACGTCGGCGGCGCTTGTGGCCATGCCGACCGTGTAGCGAGCAGTGTCAAGAGAGATCGTCATGGGCGCGGTCCTTCCCTGGAAGCGTCTCGCGACCATGTCGACATGTCGAAATGACGGCGAAAGCTCCCACCGAAGGCAGAAAGACGTCCGCCCGGTGAACCTCACCCCCGGAGCGCGGAACTCATCGCCTTGGCGACAGATCGGCCAGGAAGGAACACCCCGGCGAGCAGGGAAGCGGCTGCGAGGATGGCGCTCGCGGTGATGGCGACGGTGAATCCGTCGGTGAACTGCCGCGGCGTGGCGAAGCCACCCCCGGCGGAGAACGCGGCCACCAGCGCGGCGACCCCGAACGCGCCGCCGAGCTGGCGAAGCGTGCTGTAGGCGCCGGACGCCTTGCCCATGTCGGCCGGTGTGACGGCGCCGAGCACCGCACTCTGCGTGGCGGGGATCGCCGCTGCCACGCCCGTGCCCGACAGCACCAGCGGGATGATCATCCACCAGTACTCCAGGTCCGGTGCCGCGATGGCGGCGATCCACAGCATCGACGCCCCGTGCAGGGCCATCCCGGCCACGAGAAAGGGACGCTCGCCGTACCGGGAGATCAGGCTGCCCGCCACCCGCGGGACCAGAATCGTCATGGCGCCCCACGGCACCAGCTGCAGCCCCGCCACCAGCGGCCGGGAACCGAGGCCGAGCTGCAGGAACTGTGCCATGTAGAAAAGCGATCCGAGGGTGGACGCAGACAGCAGGAAAATCGCCGCGTTCCCGGCGGAGAACGCGCGGGACCGGAACAGGCGCATCGGCAGCATCGGCTCGGCACGGCGCAGCTCCACCGCCACGAAGGCCACGGCCAGCGCTCCGCCTGCGATCAGAGGCACGGCTGCCGCCTTGACAAGCCCGAATACCAGGGCGAACGCGGCCCCGGTGCCGAGCACCAGACCAGGCAGGTCGACCCGGGTTCGCGCGCCATGGCTCTCGGGGATGAGGCGCGCGACCGCCGGGATCATGACCGCGACGATCGGCACGTTCAGCCAGAAGATCCACCGCCAGGAGAACCCGTCCACGACCGCGCCGCCCAGCAGCGGGCCGACCGGGACCGACGCGCCCACCACCGCGGTGAAGGCGCCCAGCGCCTTGGCCCGCCCGGCCGGCGGGACGGCCGCCCCGAGGAGCGCCAGCGCCAGCGGCATCACCGCGGCCGCCCCGGCGCCCTGCACGGCGCGGGCCGCGATCAGCCAGCCGGCGTCCGGCGCGACCGCACACCCCACCGAGGCGGCACCGAAGATCGCCAGTCCTGCGGCGAACACCCGTCTGCGCCCGAACCGGTCCCCCAGCGCGGCGGCCGTCAGCATGAGAACCGCGAAGCTCAGGGTGTAGGCGTTGACCATCCATTCCAGTTGCTCGCCCGAAGCGTCCAGCGCGGCCTTGATCGAGGTCAGGGCGGTGGACACCACGGTCGCGTCCAATCCGACCAGGAGGGCCGCCACAGCCGTCAGCCCGAGAACCCATCCGGATGTTCTTGTTTCGCTCATGTCAGGCTAAGACACCACCCGATCTGGAATCAGACCGTTCCTTCTTGGGGCCGCCCGGTGTCACAACAGGGGAAGGAAGGGAGCCACCACGTGTCCGACCATGTCCAGCCCCGCGTCGACGACGCCTTCGCCGAGCTCATCGAGCCCTACCGGCGTGAGCTGCACCTGCACTGTTACCGGATCGTCGGCTCGCTCGCCGACGCCGACGACCTGGTGCAGGAGACCCTGCTCGCGGCGTGGCGCGGCCGGGAGAGTTTCGAGGGCCGCGCCACGCTGCGCAGCTGGCTGTATCGGATCGCGACGAACCGGAGTCTGAACGCTTTGCGAGGCAACGCCCGCCGCCCCCAGCAGGCGGCCCACCAGCTTCCCGAGCCCTCGCGGCTGGCCGAACCCCTCTGGCTCGAGCCGTACCCCGACAGCCTCCTGGACGACGCGCTCACCGCGCCCGCGGGCCCCGAGGCCCGCTACGAGACGCGCGAGACCGTCGGCCTGGCCTTCACCACCCTGATCCAGCGCCTCCCGCCCCGCCAGCGGGCCGCCGTCGTGCTCTGCGACGTTCTCGGCTTCCGCCTCAGCGAGGCCGCGCCGATGCTGGACAGCACGCCGACCGCGGTGAAAGGCCTGCTGCAACGTGCCCGCACGACCCTCGAAGCCGGCTGGGACGAGATCGCCGCGCCGCCGTCGCCGCGGGAGCGCGAGCTGGCCGGCCTGTTCGCCACCGCCCTGGAAACCGGCGACACCGACGGCGTCCTCTCCCTGCTGACCGATGACGCCTGGCTCACCATGCCGCCCGAGCCCTACCAGTACCAGGGCGCGATCGCGATCGGGGAGTTCCTGCGGTACCGGGCGATGCTCCGGGGAGCCGTGCTGCATGCCGTACCCACGCTTGCGAACGGGCAGCCGGCGCTGGGCTGCTACCTGCCGTGCCAGAACGCCGCGATCGCCCGGCCGTACGGGCTGGTGGTGCTCACCACCAGCCCGAAGGGGATCTCGGCGATCACCTGGTTCCGGGACACGAGCGTCTTCCCCTATTTCGGCCTGCCCCGATCCCTGTGACCACCGAGCATGCTAGGCATCTCGGACAGGTCGGTAGGTGAGGAACGCCAGGCTGTCACCGACGGTGCGCACATCGACGAGCCGCAGGGACTTCGTGTCGCTGGTCTCGCCGAAGATATCTTCCGTGCGGGTCGGCGATTCGACCTCGTCCCCACCCGAGCCAACGGTCAACCGGCGTTCGGAGCCTACCTGCGCGCCCCCGCCGGCATCCGCCACGGGACCGGCCTCTACGTCCTCACTCTCACCGGCGACCGGATCTGCGCCTTGACCCGCTTCGAGAACACCGTGCTCCCAGCCTTCGGCCTACCCCGATCGCTCCCCAACCCATAGCCGGTTGCGGCTCGTCCGGTATTGCGGAATCGGATGGCGTTTCGGTACCTTCTCGACAGAAATCGGACTATGGTCCCTCTTTCCTGCTGCGCGAGAGTGAAGGTCAGCACATGAGGAAGATCCTCAACTTTGCCCACGTCTACATGATTCTTGGCGTGGTCAGTGGCCTCTACTACCGAGAGCTCACCAAGCTGAACGACTTCACCGGCGACACGCAGCTCGGTGTCGTCCACACGCACCTGCTAACGCTCGGGATGCTGTTCTTTCTTCTCGTCCTGGTACTGGAGAAGTTGTTCGCGTTGACCTCCAGCAAGCTCTTCGGCTGGTTCTTCTGGATCTACAACGCCGGCCTGGCGGTGACCGTCGCGATGATGACACTCCACGGAACGCTGACCGTTCTGGGCCGCCCCAGCGGCGAAGCCATCGCGATGATCGCCGGACTGGGCCACATCCTCCTGACCGTGGGCCTGGTCCTGCTGTTCGTCACCCTCGGCAAGCGCATCCCCGCCAAGTCCGCGTCGGCGAGCGACCCGGCGTCCGCCCACCCAGCCGACGCGGCACCGACCCACTGATGCGTGGAGCTCAGGTGGCCAGCCCGTCCTCCCTGACGCGGGCGGCGAGCTCCAGCTTGGTGTAGGCGGGACGGCCCGCCTTCCGGTACTTGTCCTTGACACGTTCCAAATAGTTCTTGGCCGTCCCCGGCTGCACTCCCGCGCTGCGGGCCGCTGCGGTGAGCGTCATGCCGGAGGCGTAGGCGATCAGTACCGCACGTTCCTGCGGGGACAGGACGGGCCGCTCGCCGTCGCGGTCTGCCCGCCAGCCCAGAGTCAGCTCGGGCGAGAGGGCCACGTCCTCCTTGGCCACCTCCCTGACCTTCGCCACCAGGGCCGCCAGGTCGTGGTCCTTGGTGAGGAACCCGCCCGCTCCGGCGTCGATCATCTGCCTGGCCATGTCTCCCGAGGTCACCTCGCTGACCACGAGCACCCGACGGCGCAGCCGTACCAGCGTGCGCACGTTGTCCACGGGATCGGAGCGGTCGGCCAGCAGCAGATCGAGCAGCACCACGTCGGCGGGAGACTGCTCGGTTCTGAGCAGTTCGGCGACGGTTGCCGCCCATCCGGTCAGCCGTACGTCGGGCACCCCCGCCAGCCAGGCGGCCAGCCCTTCGATGAGCATCCGGTCGTCGTCTACCGCGGAAAGGGTGATCACGACTGTCTTTCCCATATCCGGAATGTCATGTCAAGTGCGCAGTTATGGCGTCTATCGGCCATAGCCCCCGCAACGGAACATGGCGCCAAGTCCGAGAAGGGAGCAACCATGACCGTCACCCTCGAAAGGGCCGAGGAGATCATCGCTGCCTGGCGCGCAGGTGGGGAGGAGGACAGTCCGGTCGGCCCGCTGCTGCCCGGAACGTACGTCGAGTCCGAGATCACCATGACCGGGCCGGGATACTCCGGCAGGTGCGGGACCGCCTGCTCGGGCTCCTACACCCGTTACTGCTGCTGAGCGGGGACGGGAGCACATGGCCGGTGAGTTCGATCCTCCGCTGGACCCGCTGATCGGACCGGCTCTGGCCGACCTGGAGGCCCGGCTGGGGTCGCTCACCGGCCTCACCCCGGCGGAGCGCGGCGCCATCCTGGCGGGCTCCGGGCGGTCTGTCGAGGAGGACGTGCGCCGCAAGATCACCAGGGTGCTGGTGCTGGAGCTGAATGCCGCCCGGCTGTCCGGGCGCCTGACCGCCGCCGACCCGGCAGCTCGATGGGAGGAATGGAAGAAAAGTGTGGCGGAACCGGCATTCTGGCGCGACTTGGCGGTGCCGTATCCGGGCATGATGGCCAGGCTCACCACGGTGATACGCCATCGATGCGAGGCCGCCTACCGCTTCGCCGTACGCTTCGCCGAGGACCGTGCGGCGCTGGCCGTCCTTCCAGGAGCACCGTCGGGCGAGCTCGAGCGCGTCGAGTTCGGAGCAGGAGACAGCCACCGGGGCGGGCAGACAGTCGTCGTGGTGCACGGCGAGGACGGCCGGGTGATCTACAAGCCGCGCTCGCTGGCGGTGGACGCGGTACTCGCCGAGCTGCTCACCCACCTCGGCGCCTCCACCATGTGCGTGCCCGCGGTCGTGACCAGGCAGGGGTACGGCTGGGCCGAGCACATCGAGCACCGCCACTGTGCCGGCGACGGGGAGCTGCGCGCGTTCTACCGCGGCATGGGCCACTGGCTGGCGCTCATGCGCCTGCTCGGCGGCAGCGACCTGCACGCCGAGAACCTCATCGCCGCGGGACCGCACCCGGTCGTCGTCGACTGCGAGAGCCTGTTCACCCCGCACACCAGGGCCCGTCCCTCGGGGTACGGCGAGGCCGTGGACCTGGCCGTGGCGCTGGTGGACACCTCGGTGATGCGCACCGGGCTGCTCCCGGGACGAGGCGTGGCCCTGGGCTGGCGGGGCGTGGACATGTCGGCGGCCGGCGCGCTACCCGGCCAGCAGCCGATGGTCGAGCTGCCGGTGGTGCTCGACGCGGGCACCGACAGCCCCCGGATGGGCACCGAGCGCGTGGAGCTGCCGCCCGCGGCCAACCATCCCAGCCCCGAGCCGGTGCTCGGCGACTACTGGGACGCGATCATCGCCGGGTTCGACGAGCTCGACGAGCGGCTGACCGAGCTGGACCGGTCGGGCGAGCTGGAGCCGCTGCTTGCCGGCTTCGCGGACTGCCCGGTACGTGCGGTGTTGCGCTCCACCGAGTCGTACGCCGAGCTGGGCCGGATGCTCTGGCATCCCGCCGCGCTCCACGACGAGGCGCCCGCCCGCGCGAAGGCCGCCGTGCTGCTGGCCAAGATGTCGGAGAACGTGCCGGGCGCTCCCGGTGACTCCGCCATCATCGCCGCCGAAGTCGACGAGCTGTGCCACGGTGACATCCCGATGTTCGACACCACGCCGCGCGTCGGCGTGCTGCGCGGCCCCGCCGGCACCAGGTGCGGCCCGGAAGTCGACCTGATCGCCGACGCCGTGGCCCGCTGGCGGGCCCGCGACCACGGCCTGGACCGCCGGGTGGCGCAGGCGGCCCTGGTCAGCGCCTACCTCAACGAGGGCTGGACGCCGGGGGACAGCCGGCTCTCGCCCGGCCTGGTCCGCACCGACCGCCTGGATCCCCGGCGGCGCGCGGCCGCGGCCGGCATCATGCGCGGCGTGCTCGACAGCGCCGTGCGCGGGGCAGACGGCACGGTCACCTGGATCACACCGCTGCTCAACCCCACCGGCTGGGCCGTACAGCCGCTCTCCGCGGACCTGTACGGCGGAGCCCACGGCGTGGCGATCCTGCTGACCGCCTACACCCAGGAAGCCGCCGAAGGCAGGGCCGAACCGATCGAGGAGCTGCCCGGCCTACTGGAGGCGGTCCTGCGCACCATCCGCATCGCGGAGGACCGCGACGCCGCCAAACGGCGGGAGGACATGCGGATGCGGCCGGAGCCCCCCGGCGCCTACCTCGGCATCGCCTCGCAGGTGTGGGGGTGGCTGCAGTTGCGCGCGTTCGGGGTGGCCGGAGAGGAGGCGCTGACGCGCGCCCGCGCGCTGGCCGAGCTGCTTCCGGACGCGATCGAGGCCGACGACGGCTACGACCTGCTCTCAGGGATGGCGGGGGCGATCGTCCCGCTGCTGCGGCTGAGCGAGCAGGCAGATGAGGCGCGGTGGGCCGAGCTGGCCCGATCGATCGGAGCGCGCCTCGAACACCTGGCGGAGCGCCGCTCAGGCGGGGTCTGCTGGCCCAGCCCGCGCTTCCCGCAGGGCCTCGGCGGGCTGGCTCACGGCGCCACCGGCATCGGCTGGGCCCTGTCGCGCCTTGACGGCCTGCAGGAGCTCGCCGAGGCGGCCTTCGCTTACGAGGACACCCTGTACGACCAGGACCAGCGTGGCTGGGTGGACCTGCGCGGCGACGGTTTCACAGCCGCCGCATGGTGTCACGGCGCGGGCGGGGTCGGCATCGTCGCCGCCGACCAGCTGGCCCGCGGGGGCGGCGCCGTGTGGCGTGACAGGCTGGCGCGGGCCGCCGCCTCCTGCTGGAGCGACGGCGTCGGTTGGAACCACACGCTCTGCCACGGCGATCTCGGATCCTGGGAAGTGATCGAGCACGCGCGGACGGCCGGGGTCGCGCCGGTGGACCGGACCCTGCTGGACTCCCACATCCTCGGCAGCCTGGAGGTCAACGGCCCGATCAGCGGCCTGGCCAGGGACGCCTTCGCGCCGGGCCTGCTGCCCGGCCTGGGCGGGGTGGCCTACCAACTGCTACGCATGCACCCGGACTGCGTGCTGCCTTCCGTCCTGCTCCCGGACCTGGGGTGAGCCACGTGGAGGAGGAACTCGTCACTCCGTACTGGCACCTGGACCAGCACGACGGACCCCGGCGGTCGCTGCGGCGGCTGCCGGCGCTCACCGCGCCGGTGCTGCGCCTCATCTGGCAGTGCGGACGGTGGCCCGCGCTCACCGTCGTCGTCCTGCAAGTCGCCCTGGGCGCCGCGACGGCCAGCGGGCTGCTGGCGACCGCGGCCGTGCTGGACGAGCTGCTGGCCTCGGGTGCCGCGCCCGATCGGCTCATGGCGGCGGTGCCCGGCCTCGCCCTGGTCGCCGCGATCGTGGCGCTGCGCGGGGCGGCCGAGGCGGCGGTGGCGCTGGCCAGGGCGCGGCTGGAGCCGGCGCTGCGGCGGGCGGCGGAGGAGCGGCTGTTCGCCGCCGCCCTCGGCGTGCAACTGGCCGACTTCGACGACGTGGACTTCTACGACGGCCTGCACCGGGCACGCGACCGCGGGCTGTTCCATCTCGAACGCGCGGTGGGCAACACCGTCGACCTGCTCGGCGCCTCCTGCGGGGTGACGGCTGCGGCCGCCGGGCTGGCCGTCATCCACCCGCTGCTGGTGCCGCTGCTCGTGATCAGCGTCGTCCCGGAGGCGTGGGCGGTGCTGAAGGCCGCGCAGTACGGATACGCGGGCATGGGAGAGATGGTCACGCTGAACCGCCGGGTGGACATGCTCGCCGACCTGGCCACCGAGCGCGAACCGGCGGGCGAGCTGCGGGCCTGCCAGGCGCAGCCGTACGTCCTGGCCGAATACCGCCAGGTGGCGGACGTCCTCAAGGACAAGGAGACCCGGGTCGGGCTGTCCATGGCGCGGGTCAGGGCCGTGGGCCGCGCGGCGGGCGGTCTGGCCATGGCGGGTGCGCTGGCCGTACTCGGGCTGATGCTGCACGCCGGCTGGATAGCGCTGGCAGGGGCGGGCACGGCGGTGATCGCCGTCAGGGTGGCGGCCACGGCGCTGAGGCAGCTCGCCCAGGCCGCCAACCAGCTGTTCGAACAGTTCATGTACGTGGCCGACTACCACGACTTCCTCGCCGACGCCGAGGCTCGCCGACGACCCTCGGGTGGTACGGCGGCGCCGCGCTCACCCGAACGCATCACCCTGCACGGCGTCGGCTTCACCTATCCGGGCAGCCGGCACCCCGCGCTGCGGGAGATCGACCTGACCATCCACGCAGGCCAGACGATCGCGCTGGTCGGCGAGAACGGTTCGGGGAAGACCACGCTGGCCAGGCTGCTGGCCGGACTCTACCGGCCCACCAGCGGCACCTTGCGATGGGACGGGCTCGACAGCGCCGACCTCGACCCGGACACCCTGGCCGACCGGGTGGTCCTGGTGCCGCAGCAGCCGGTCCGCTGGCCGCACGACGCCAGGACCAACGTCCGCATGGGCCGCCACGACCGCCCGGATCCGGGAGACCACGCCCTGAGCGAGGCCGCCTCGCTCGCCGCGGCCGACGACGTGGTCGCCGGCCTGCCCGCCGGATGGCACACCCTGCTGTCCAAGCAGTTCAGGGGCGGTCACGAGCTGTCGGCGGGGCAGTGGCAACGCCTGGCCGTGGCCCGCGGGCTGTTCCGCGACGGGCCCCTGCTGATCTGGGACGAGCCGACCGCGCCGCTGGACGCCAAGGCGGAGTACGCCGTCTACGAGACGCTTCGCAAGATCGCGGGGGAGCGGACCGTCCTGCTCATCACGCACCGGCTGACGAGCGTACGGCACGCCGACCGCATCTACCTGCTGCACCAGGGGCGCATCGCCGAGGCGGGCACGCACGAGGAACTGCTGGCACTGCGGGGACGCTACGCCGAGCTGTACGCGCTGCAGACCGGGAAGGCGGCCCGCCGATGAGGATGATCCACCCGGGCGAGCCCGGCTACCAGTCCAGGCGCAAGGCGTTCCTCGGCACGCTCACCGAGGCGCTGCCGGCCGTCGTGGCCTGCTGCTCCTCGGAAGCCGACGTGCTGGACGCCCTGGAGTTCGCCCGTTCCCGCGGCCTGCCGTTCGCCCTGCGCGGCGGCGGCCACAGCTTCGCCGAGCACTCTTCCACGACCGGGCTGCTGATCGACCTGGGCGCGATGAACCAGATCGAGGTCGGCGAGGAGACCGTGCGGGTGGGACCCGGCGTGCGGATCGGCGAGCTGTCACGCCGCCTGGCCGGGCACGGACGCATGGTTCCGTGCGGCTGGTGCCCCACGGTCGGCGTGGTCGGGGCCGTGCTCGGTGGCGGATACGGCGTGTTCAGCCGCCTGTACGGGCTCGGTGCCGACCACCTGCTGGCGGCGCGCGTGGTCCTGGCCGACGGGCGAACGGTCGAGGCGGGAGACGACCTCCTGTGGGCGCTGCGCGGAGCCGGCGGCGGCACCTTCGGCGTGGTCACGGAGGTGACGCTGCGCACCCGCCCCATCGTGCCGATCACCACCGTCCAGGCGATCTGCGACTTCGGCCGCGCCGCCGACCTCGTCGACGCCTGGCAGCGCTGGGCGCCCGAAGCGCCGGACGAGGTCAACCTGGAGATCGCCGTCGTCTCAGGCGACGAACCCGAAGAAGCGCCCTACGCCGTGCTCTTCGGCATCGTCGCCGGGCCGGAGGAGTGGGCCAGGAAGCTGGTCGGTGATCTCGCGCCACGGGACCGGCTCATGTTCGCCCGCCTGGAGGGTGCCGCGGCCGCCTGTCACCACGCCTACGCCGACGGCGGGGAGGGCGCCGTCACGGAGCTGCCGTGCGGCGAGCGGCCCGGGCTTCGCCTGAACAAGTCCGGATTTTTCACCGGATATCTGCCTAAGGCCGCCATCGAGGACCTGCTGGGACGGCTGGCCGCCGACCGTGTGCGTGGCGAGATCCGGGATCTGGAGTTCGTGCCCTGGGGAGGCGCGATCACCGGTGTCCCCTCCGGCGCGAGCGCCTTCGTCCACCGCGACCCGCGCTTCCTGGTCAAGCAGGCCGTCCAGGTGGGATTCCGCGCTACCGACAGCCGCAGACGGGACGCGCACACGTGGCTGTGCCGGTCGTGGGCGCGGCTGTCGCCGTGGGCCTCCGGCGCCGTCTACCCCAACTACCCCGACGCGGACCTGGAGGACTGGACGCAGGCGTACTACGGGAGCAACCTGCCGCGGCTGCGGGAGGTGAAAGCCGCCTACGACCCCATCGGCCTGTTCCGCTCGCTCTGAAGGATCCCGTACCCGTTGCTGTTTGTTTGCGAAGTGGGGAAGCGTGGGTGCGGCATCGGCCGGATGGTCCGCCTTAGTTTGGTTTTCCAGGTGGCCGCGGTCGATGGCGGGGGAGGTTGTCGATGCCGACGTCCGAGCCCATCGAGCTCCACCGCCTGCTGCGCAGCCCCGGCTACCTGGGGTTGCTGCTGCTCTCGGCTCTGATCGGTGTTCCGATCTCGCTCGTCGCCTTCGGGTTCGTCAGCCTGGAGCATGCCGTACAGGACTGGGTCTGGGGGCAACTCCCTCGCGCGGTCGGCTACCCCATCGCTCCGTGGTGGTGGCCGTTGCCCGCGCTCGCGGTCGCCGGCGTGTTGGTGGCTTTGGTGGTGGTCCGGCTTCCTGGTCGCGGTGGTCATGTCCCCGTGCACGGGCTCGGCGGTGGGCCGACGCCGCCGCGGGAGCTGCCAGGGGTGGTGCTGGCCGCGCTGGCGAGCCTGTCGCTCGGCGCCGTGCTGGGTCCGGAGGCGCCGCTGATGGCGATCGGAAGCGGGCTCGCGATGTTGACCGTCCGCTCCGCGCGACGCGGCGACGCCCCGCGGGCGGTCGCCGTGCTGAGTACCGCGGGGTCGGCCGCCGCCATCTCCACGATCTTCGGTAGCCCGCTCATCGCCGTGGTACTGCTCATCGAGGCGGTGGGGCTCGGTGGGCCGCAGCTCTTCGCGGTCATCCTGCCCAGCCTGGTGGCCAGTGGGGTAGGTGCCGTGGTCTTCACCGGGTTCGGGAAGTGGACGGGGCTGGGCATCGGTGCGCTGTCGCTGCCCACGGTGCCGCCGAACCAGGGGCTTGGCCTGGGTGACTTCCTGTGGGCCATCCCCCTCGCGGTGGTGATCGCGTGCGGTGTGGTCGCCGCGATGGCGCTCGGCCGCAGGCTGGACGACTGGACCAGGTCTCATACGGCGCGAAGGACGATCGGCTGCGCGGTCGCGGTCGGCGCGTGTGCGGCCGGCTACGCACTGGCCACCGGCCGATCGCCTGCCGAGGCCGCCCTGTCCGGTCAGGCCACCCTCGCGGCGCTGGCCGCGCACCCGGATTCCTGGCCGGTCCCCGCGCTGCTGATGCTGCTGCTGTTCAAGGGGCTCGGCTGGGGCATCTCGCTGGGCAGCCTGCGCGGCGGCCCGGCCTTCCCGGCGCTGCTGCTGGGCGCTGCGCTGGGAGTCGCCTGCTCGGGGCTGCCCGGTTTCGGAGCGGCCTCCGGCATCGCCGTGGGGATGGCCGCGGGCGGTGCCGCGGCTCTGCGGCTCCCGGTGGCCGCGGTGGTCCTCGCGGCGGTCCTGATGGGAGAGGACGCCGCGAACCAGATGCCGCTGATGATCATCGCCACCGTCGTGGCCTTCGCCGCTGCGGAGTTGCTGCACGGTCCTTGGATGGGGCCGGCGTCCTCCGAAGAGCAGCGCGACGCTCCTCAGGGCTGAGCATCAGCTGTGGGTACGGTCCGCCGTACCGGTCGTATCCAGGGCACCTGGCAACACGAATCCCACGTCATGGCCCTGCGCGAAGCCCAGATTCAGCACGGCCGCGATGACTCCGAGATGGCTGAACCCCTGCGGGAAGTTGCCGAGTTGCTCGCCGGTGTCAGGGTCGATCTCCTCGGCGAGCAGTCCCAGGTCGTTGGCGCAGTCGAGGACTCGGGCCAGGTGCGCCTCGGCGGCCTCGATCCGCCCCGCACATGCGAGGGCGCTGACCAGCCAGAGGGTGCAGAAGACGAAAGAGCCCTCGCTCCCCAGGAGCCCGTCGTCGCCCAGGTAGCGGTAGACATGACCGTTGCGGGTCAGCTCCGCCTCGATCCGATCGATGGTGGCCAGGATCCGGGGATCGTCGAAGGGCAGGAATCCGCGCAGCCCGATCTGCAGAGCGGACGCGTCCAACGCGTCGTGATCATAGGCCTGCAGGAACGAGCCGGTCCTGGGGTCCACTCCCCGGGTCTCCAGGCTGGTCCGGATGTCCGAACGCGCCTGCTCCCACCGCCCCCGGAGTTCGGTGTCCGCGGCCAGCTCCGGGATCACCTCGAGCAGACGGAGGCCGCGGTCGACGCAGAGCCACGCCATGAGTTTGGAGAAGACGAACTCTCGGCGTCCACCGCGGATCTCCCAGATCCCTTCGTCCAGCTCTTGCCAGCGCTGGATGTTCAGCTCCACCACGTCACGGATGAACGCGAAACGCCCCGGGCCGCGCGGCCGCCAGTTGCGCTGCCGCACGACGAACCAGGTCGCCGCGAGCAGTTCCCCGTAGATGTCGAGCTGGAACTGGTTCCACGCACCGTTGCCGATGCGCACCGGACGCGAGTGCCGGTAGCCCTCCAGGTGATCGAGATGGACCTCGTGCAGCAGCCGCTCGCCGCCGAGACCGTACATGATCTGCAGATCGTCCGCTCGGCCCGCGGTAGTGCGCAGCAGCCAGTCGGCGAACTGCCCGGCCTCTTCCACATAGCCGATGCCCGCGAGCACCGCCATCATCGCGGACGAGTCCCGCAACCAGGCGTAGCGGTAGTCCCAGTTACGCTCACCACCGATCTCCTCCGGCAGCGAGGCCGTCGCCGCGGCAGCCACAGCACCGCTCCGGTCGTAGATCAGGCCCTTGAGGACGAGCGCGCTGCGCACCACCATCTCCCGATACGGGCCTTGATACGTGCATCGGGAGGCCCAGCGGCTCCAGAACTCCACTGTCTCCTCCAGCCGGCCGCGCAACTCGACGTCGGACAGACGTCGCACAGCCAGCGCACCCGCCCTGGAATCGGTCAGCGCCACATAGCGCTCCTCATCCGCTGCCACACTGGTCCGGGCCGTGCAGCCGCCGATTCCCGAATGACGCAGCGGGCCGAGACCGCTCTGCAGCAACAGCGTTTCAGGGCCGCCGCTGGCGACGGCCAGATCGTCGCCCAGCAGCTCGAGGAGCGGCGTCGTCATCCCGTACTCGAATTTCGGGAAGAACTCCAGATCCATCTCCACGACACCGGCTTCGCCTCGTACCCGGCGCAGGAGCATGTGGCCAGGGGAACGTCGCTCGGGACGGCCGGGCCGGGTCAGGTCCTCTCGTACCGGCAGGCAATCGGTCACCGTGACCACACCTGTCGCGGTCTCGAAGCGGGTCTCCAGCACGTTGGTCTGCGGCAGATACCGTCGCGTGACGTGATAGTCCCCACTCGGAGCGATCCGGAAGTAGCCACCGCGATCGCGATCCAGAATCCGCGCGAAAACAGGACTGCTGTCGAACCTGTGAAAGCACGCCCATTCCACCGACGCGTCCCGGCCCACCAGCGCCAGCGAATGACAATCGCTCAGAAACGCGTAGTCGGAGATCGCCGGATAACCGTCTCCCGCCATAACAGTCCTCCCTCACGCGAGCCGGGGGGACTATCGCGGCGGATCCTCTGAACCCACTCGTATATGGACATTACGTACCCAATGCCCAAGGTCAGAACCCTCTGGATGAAGGCGAGCAGGTGCCGGTTCTCTCCGCGCTGTGTTGTTCCGGCGCGGCGGAGTTACGATCAGTGCATGCCCAGTCTGGCGATCTCCCTCCCCGGGCTCATCGCGCTGACCCTGGTCGTCACCGCCGCCGTCATCTGGCTGATCGTTCTGGCCGCCCGTCTCACCCGCCGACCGCGCAACCGCTTAGTCCCCGCCGACGACCTCGCCGAACAGGCCCGCGAAATGAAGGCGCTCGGCCAGATCCAGGAGGCCGTCTTCCTGGTGCGCGGTGAGACCGGCATGAGCCAGCGCGCCGCCGTCCGCTTCGTCCGCCGCCTCTAACGCCCCATGTTTCGCGGCCCCACCCAGGGCAGTTACAGAGCATGGCAACTCTTTTGTGGATCATCGCCGTGATCCTGGTCATCGCGGGCATCTACGTACTCATCGCACGTCGCGACATCCTGTGGGGCATCGTGCTGATCGTCCTGGGGCTGCTCGTCGGGCCAGGCGGCGTCAGCATCTTCCACGTCTAGTGGCGCGGTACTCCAGCCGTAGGCCCAGCACATAGGCCGCCGGCCCACGCCGGCCTGCCATGGGCGAAGGAGCACAGATCATCAGAAGATCGAACACAAGGACCTCCATCTCCGGCATTCCATCCGAAACCCACGCTGAACGGGCCGACCGCAACTTCGTGGAGTTGCTCCAGGGCTTTCGCGTCGCCGTCACCGGAGTGCAGGTCCTGTTCGCCTTCCTGCTGACCGTGCCGTTCTCCATCGGCTTCACCCGGCTGGGAACCGTGGACCGGTGGCTCTACCTGGTCGCGCTCGGTGCGGCCGCGCTGGCCTCGATCTGTTACATCGCCCCCGCCGCGCAGCACCGCGTCCTGTTCCGCCAGGGACTCAAGGAGACGCTGGTGCGCCGCTCCAACATGTACGGCCTGCTCGGCGGAACCGCCCTGATCATCTCCATGACATCGGCCACCGCCGTCGTCGTCGACTATCTCTACGGCGGGCTGCCGGCGGTCCTGATGGGAGCAGCCTTGGCGCTGTTCGCCGGGTGGGCCTGGTTCCTCCAGCCGGCCTTCGTTCGCTGGCGAAACAGGAAATCGGGCACCCTTTCACTTCCCGGTCAACGAATCAGGAGGAGCCGATGACAATCCTTGTTTACGGTGAAGCGACCGGGTAGCTGAGGCCCCAACGCAAACGATCGCAAGGGAAGTGCTACCCATGAACGAGCCATGGAGCTATCGAGAAGGAATCGGAGCCGGCATCGGCTCGAGCCTGATCGGCTTCGATGTCGAGGCGACCGACGGCAAGATCGGTTCGGTGGACGAGGAAAGCAACGCGGTCGGCGACAGCTACCTGGTCGTCGACACCGGCTTCTGGATTTTCGGCAAGAAAGTCGTGATGCCCGCCAACACGATCACCCGAATCGACACCCAGAACCAGAAGGTCTTCCTCGCCCGTACGAAGGAGGAGATCAAGGACGCTCCCGAATTCGACGAGGACACCTACAAGGATCCCGGCTACCGCCAGCAGCTCGGCGACTATTACGGTCGCTTCCCATATCAGCCGTAGGGCTGGCACCTAGCGGCGTACTCGGGCTCTTCCCACTACGGGAAGAGCCCGATGTCATGTCAAAACGAATGCTGGGCCAGGCGGTATCTCATCGCCCCGCTGCCCGGCAGCGGCGTTTCGGCGCGCGAATCCGACCGACCTTCGCCGCGCAGCAGCCAACCCAGCGACGAACTACGCATGGGCGCCATCATCGGGCGCCCCGTCATCGACTCCGCGGGAGCCGTCGTGGGCCAGGTCGCCGACGTCGAGCTGACCCAGGATGGTCCGATGCTCGGCCAGGTCCAGCACGCCCTGCGCCTTTCTGGGCTCATCGTCGTGCCACGCAACACCGGCCGGCTGTTCGGCTACGAACGCGGGCCAGGCGGGCAGAACCCCTGGCTGGTGCGCGTCATCATCCGCCGCCTGCATCGCCACAGCCGCTACGCCGGCTGGGACCAGGTCGAATCGATCGAGCAGGAGGTACGGCTGGCCGTACCGGCGACCGACCTCGCCCCACTCAGCGACCTGTTCCAATCTCAGCCGCACGATTAGCCGCGCGATCAGGGCACCTGGCAGGACGATCGACGCGGAAGCCTCGATCCAGGCTGCGCGCGCTTGGTACAGCTCGCGTGCCGGATATTTCGGGAGATGAACACATATTCCGGAAAACTCCTTCCGGGGTTAGAGTGGTCGTGCGCACTCGATCACGCCATCGATGGCGGGGGAGGTGCGTCGCGCATCACGTCAATGCTGCACATAGGCACCGTCGAGAACCCGAGGCGCGCCATGACCACGCTCACGCTGTCCTGCCGGCACCTGCCCGAATGCACCCTCATCAGAGTGATGGGGGAGGTCGACAGAACCAACTCCGACCAGCTGAAGCATGCGATCGACGAGGCCTGCGGCCCCGGCCGTCCATTGATCCTGGATCTCGGTTACATGAACTTCATGGACAGCACGGGGCTGAGGGTGATCTTGGATGCGCATACCGCAGCGGAACGACGCGGCGATCGCGTGCATCTGGCCGCTGTACTCCGTACCCCCAAGCGGATCCTGGAGATCACCGGGGTCATCCGTCACCTGCACCTGTACGCCAGTCTCAAAGAGGCCCTGGCCGATGCCGGCCGGCACGCGGTACCGGGCGCGTCAACCGGCTCCGAGGGGTGATCTGTAGCCAGGCGCTTGGGCGGCTTGGCGGCCCTATTCGACGCGTTCGGCGTTGGAGTCGTAGCCGCCTCCGCCCGGGTAGACCCAGGCTCCGGTGAGCCTGCGGCCGTCGGGGCTGAAGGTGCCTTGGAAGTAGGCGGGGGAACCCCGCTCACCCGCCCAGATGGTGAGCGTGTCGCCCTCGAGTTCGTAGGTGTAGTCGAGGGTGCTGCCGTCGTCGCCGTAGTAGCGAGACTTGATGTCGGTGCTGGGCTCGGCCATCAGTGTCCGTTCCCGGCCGATGATTTCGAAGCCGTGGGTGTCGCCCAGTTGGACATCCTGCTGGAGGAAGAAGTCGTTCAGCCAGCGATAGGTCACGGTTCCCTCGTGCCCTCCGCTGATCTTCCAGGTGCCGACGAGTCTGGCCAGGGCCTGCAGTGCTGGGTCGTTGGTCATCGCCGTCTCCTTCGGAGCGAGTGGTTGCCTGTACAGACCGGCGTCAGCGAGAAAACTCATCGGTCCTCAAGGCGTACAAGGCCCGAGAAATCCACCTCGACCGCCGATGCGGTGTGTGGTCGTGGACCACGAGGGTGACCGCGATGCCGGAGGCGTGGCGGTATGACCGGTCGATTCGGGTACGCCAGCACGCATCGGTCAAGAGCGCACCATTGACGGCGTGTCACCCCGTCCGGCGGCAAGAGCACCGATAGGACGGCAACAAGCATCACTGCTCATCGCATTACAGGGGGAATCATGATCACGCGCAGTGCACCGGACAAAGACGGACTGGTCACAATCACCTTCACGCTGCCGGCCGAGGTGAGCGGGCCCATCTCCGTCGTCGGGGAATTCAACGACTGGGATCCCTACGCTCACCCCATGACCATCGGCACCGACGGTCGGCACACCACCACCGTCCAGGTCCCGCAAGGCCAGAGCTACGCCTTCCGCTATCTGCGCGAGGGCGGCGCGTGGTCCGACGACCCCGAGGCCGACGCCTACGACCATCGCGGCGGCATCGTCCACGTCCCAGTCGCCGCAGCTCACTGATCTCGCCCAACCAAACCGCCGCCCGGCCCTTCCGAGTCCACCCCGGGCGGCGGCAAAGGCGCAGAACCATCCTCGATAGCCGTTTCCTGCCCGGACTCCTGAACCGCTGGCTCGGATATCGGGGTTTCGGTCAGCGATTGTTCGGGTGCCCAGCGGCCTTGTAAATAGGGCAGCTTTTCAAGAGAACATATAGATCTTACCTCACATATGCTGCCGAATTACATTCGGTATGCCGGTCAGCGCGTTATGTGATCGAGACAGTTTTGGGTATCTCGCGCGAATACTTGGCGCGTCTCATAGAGACGGGACTAAGGCCAGGAAGTGAGACACCCATGACGTCTGCGGATCAAGGCAGCCTGGATAACGACAAAGATCGCAGAAGTGCGCGGGGCAATGCGCTGATCGCGGCGGGGGCGCCCATCGCCGCGGCGGTCGTGACCCTGGTAGGGACACTGGTCAGCCTCCATTTCTCCCCCAGCGGCGTCGCGAGCCTGGTCGCGCCCAATGCTGCGGTGACCGCCACGGTCGTCCAGACCGTGCTGCGGACGGTCACGGCGCAGCCCATCGTGACCACGGAGCCGCCGGCCTCTCCCGGCCCCACTCCGGCCACGGGTGGAGCGATGGCGTATTTGGCTGATATGCAGGACGCCATAACGGACTCGCACGGTACCGCGGGGCCGGGGGGATTCAAGATCAATGGCACCTCCTATCTGCACAGCATCGGTGTCGAGGTTTGGCAGCCGAGCTATACCGCTTGGTCCGAATACACACTGGACGGGTCGTATCGCCGCTTCGAAGCCACGTTGGGGCTCCGTGACGAGCTGGCCACCGATTCGTCGGTCGAGTTCGTCGTTTACGGCAACGGAAAAGCGCTCTACAGAAAGACGGTGAAGTACACCCAGCAGGTGAAGATGGCAGTGGACATCACCGGCCTGGTGAAGCTCCGCCTCTCGGCGACCCGTGTCAACGGCGACAACCGAGCCAACGACCGAGGAGCCGTCTTCGGCGACGCCGTCCTGACCAACGAGCCGCCATCCTGACGGCTTGCCGTACAGAGCAGGAATCGAGAAGCGTCCGTGTGGCAGCCCCACTTAGCGTGACTGCCACGGACATCACGGTGACTGACTGGAGGTAACCGGTGACACAGAAGCAGCAGGCAGGCAGTGGCGCAGGGCGCAAGAGCGGTTCGCCAGGGGCGGTGTCGCGGTGGGTGCAGCGGAAGATGAACGCCCGGATGAATCGCAAGGTCCGACGTGGCCGCGGCACGTTCATGGGCATGGACGTGCTGATCCTGAACACGGTGGGTCGCCGGAGCGGGCAGCCGCGGCAGACGCCTGTGGCGTGGTTCCCCGATGGTGAGGACGCCTGGCTGGTCGTCGCGTCGGGCGGTGGGGGCCGGCACCCGGACTGGCACGTCAATCTGATGGCGCACCCCGACCGGGCGTCGATCGAATTGCCCGGCCGCGACACCGTGCCGGTGACGCCGTACCGGCTCGGCGGCGCCGACCGTGAGCGGGCATGGCAGCGCATCGCCGCCGCCCAGCCCCGCATCGCCAAGTACCAAAGCAAATCCGACCGCGAATACCCGGTGATCCGGCTCGCCCCGCGCTGACCGCATCCGGAACCTACGGAGTAAGGATCCGTACGCAATCGTGCCGCGGAGCACACGCGAGCACGCGCTCCTGATGGATCCGCGCGATCTCGACGAGCTCGTGCAGGTCAGCCGCCTGCTCCTGCACGGCCGCGACCGCGATCAGCAGGCCGGCGACAGCCAGGGCGAACTCGGGCCGCCTGCGTGGCGGCGGCTTCAGCAGTGCCTGGACCCGGCGTGGGACCGGGCCGGGCCGTTCCCAGGGGCCGAATCCCAGAGCGGCGGAGTAAGCCTTGCCGAAGCGGCTGGTGCCAGAGCGAGCGGCGATGGCGGCCTTGGCGATCGCCTGGGCGATGCAGCGCCGGTCCCCGACCGTCGATGCGGCGCGTTCGTCGGCCCACCGTTCGCTGGCGAAGGCCACGGCCGGCCGCAACGGCCGCAGCAAGGGGTTGGCCGCCGACGCCACCCGCACCGCCGCGCGGAACAGATGGTGACGGCACTCCAGATGCGCCCGTTCATGAGCTACCAGCGCCGCACGCTCCCCTTCTTCCAGTACGGCCAGCATCCCCGTGGAGACCACGATCCGGCCCGGACGGCCGGGAAGTGCGAAGGCGTCGATCGTTTCGTCGTCCTCGATCAGCGAAACCGGACCGGAGCCGGGCAACCCGGCGGCGGTGCGAGCCGCCGCCCGCAGTGCGAGCACCTGCCGCACCAGCACGTACACCGCCCCGCACACCGAGGCCACCAGGAGCGCCCCGGCCGCCTCCGCCACGCTCTCCGGCGGCTGCATCCTGCGCAGAAACCGAACCGACAGATGTCCCAGCGCCGCGACCTTCGGCGACTCGAGGATGCCGCCGGTCGCCAGCAGCGCCAGTGTCGCCATGCTCGTCGCGGACAGCACCACGCCCACGATGGTGAGCGTCCAGGTGGCCGCACGAGGCGACAGCCGTCGCGACAACGGCCCGGCCGCGACAGCCGTGACGATGGATGCGACCGGTGAGACGCAGGCGTCGATGTTCATCCCGGTATTGCCCCCCGATATCCGCGCTCAGCCGCCGCGGCCGTCCAGCAGGTCGCGCAGTAGCTGCTCGTCGTGGTCCGACAGCGAGTCCACGAACCGGGCGAGGAGGGTGCGCCGGTCCGATTCACCCGCCATCACCTGGTGCATACGCTGGGCGGCCAACCCCGGTTCGTCGCTCACCGGGGCGTAGCAGAAGGCGCGACCCGACTTGACCCGCGTGAGCAGCTGCTTGCCGTACAGTCGCGAAAGGATCGTCACCACCGTCGTGTACGCCAGATCGTCGCCGAGCCGATCCCGTACCTGCATGGCGTTCAACGGACCGTCCGCCCGTTGCAGCACCGCCATGACCTCCGCCTCCAGCGCACCCGCGGCGCGACGCTCGCCACCGCCCACCAGACCCGCCCTTCGTACTCTTACAACTCAATCGAAGCAAGCTTGCCACGCGCCTGGCATGCGTGCCGCGACTCGCTGATGTCGCGGACTCCCACACGCAACATCTACAAGCATGTAGATTTTCGTCTGCCACGGGGGCCATGGAGGGAGATCAGGAGTGACGAAGCCGGACGCTTTCGCCGGGATGGACATCGCCGGCGGAGGCAAGTACGTGATGAAGAAGCTGCCCGAGGTCACGCTGGCCTTCTGGATCATGAAGGTCGCCGCCACCACGCTCGGCGAGACGGCCGGCGACCTGTTCGCCCAGACGCTCAAGATCGGCTACTTCCTCACCACGATCGGCCTGTTCCTGATCTTCGTTGTCACCCTGGTGATCCAGCTCGCCTCCAAGCGGTACAACCCGTTCTTCTACTGGACGGTCATCCTGTCCACCAGCATGGCCGGTACCACGATGTCGGACTTCATGAACCGCGATGCCAGCGCCGAATATCTCTCCGGCGGGGCCACGTCGCTGGGCTGGGGACCGCAGGGGCTCGGCCTGGGTTACCCGGTCGGCGCCGCGATCCTCATCTCGATCCTGATCGCCATCTTCGTCAGCTGGAAATTCACCGGGCTGACCTTCGCGATTCGCGACATCGACACCTTCCGCGGCGAAGCCCTCTTCTGGTCGGCGATCCTCGTCTCCAACACGCTCGGCACCTCCATGGGCGACTTCCTCTCCGACAGCTCAGACCTCGGCTACGGCGGCGGGGTGGGACTCGTCACCGCTCTGCTCGCCCTACTCCTTGCCCTCAAGTACGTTCCCGCCGTGCCCAACGTGCTGCTGTTCTGGCTCGCGTTCGTCCTGACCCGGCCCTTCGGCGCCACCGCCGGTGACCTCCTCACCAAGCCCACCGCCAAGGGCGGCCTCGACCTGGGAACCGCGGGCTCCTCCGCTGTCCTGCTCGCCCTCCTGTTCGGCCTCATGGGCTGGGCCCACATCCAGGAACGCCGCGACAACCTCCACCCGGCCACGGCCCGCGTCTCCTGACCCGCACCCCGCACTCGGGCTATGACGGCGGTCACCGCGGCAGTTGACGCGGGGTCGTGCGGCTGTGACCAGGAATGATGCCTGAACTGGGGGTAGGGGCGCAGGATGACTCAGATCGGATACACGATGATGTGCGAGCAGACGCCCGCCAGGCAGCTCGTCGCAGACGTCGCCACCGCCGAGGAGATCGGCTTCGACTACGCCGTGATCTCCGACCACTACTTCCCCTGGCTGGAGGAGATGGGGCACTCGCCGTACGCCTGGTCGGTGCTCGGCGCCGCGTCCCAGGCGACACGGCTTCCGCTGATGACGTACGTGACCTGCCCGATCATGCGCTACCACCCCGCAGTGGTGGCGCAGAAGGCGGCCACGATGGGCGTCCTGACCGAGGGCCGGTTCACGCTCGGACTGGGGGCGGGGGAGAACCTCAACGAGCACGGGGTCGGCCAGGGCTGGCCCACGGTGGACACCAGGCACGAGATGTTCGCCGAGGCGCTGCGGATCATCCGTGACCTGCTGGATGGCGGGTACGTCACGCGCCGCGGCGAGTTCTTCGACGTCGACTCGGCCAAGCTGTACGACCGGCCGCCGGAGGGCGTCCCGCTGGCCGTCGCCGCCTCGGGGGAGCGGTCAGCGGCCCTGGCAGCCGAGTACGGCGACGCGCTGGTCGCCGTGGAGCCCGACGCCGACCTGGTCCGGGGGTTCGTCGAGCAGCAGAAGCCGGTGTACGGCCAGCTGCCGATCTGCTTCGATGTCAACCGGGAAGCGGCCGTGGAACGGGCGCACCGGCTGTGGCGCTGGGCGATGGCCGGCTGGAAGGTCATGGCCGAGCTGCCGGCGCCGGTCAACTTCGCCGCGTCCGCCGAGAGCGTCCGCCCGGAGGACGTGGCCGCCAAGGTCCCGTGCGGCCCGGACGTCGAGGCGGTCGTGGAGGCGGTACGCGCCTACGTGGATGCCGGCTTCACCCATCTGGCGCTGGTCCAGATCGGTCACGAGCACCAGGACGCCTTCTTCGCGTGGTCGGAAAAGGAGCTGCTGCCCGCCCTCCGAGACACGCGCGCATCGTAGGGTCGTGGGGTGTTGTCCCGAAAGCGGACCGGGCCCGCACCCCCGATGGGGTACGGGCCCGGCCTCGTGACACGCGCCAAATCAGGCAGAGACGATGTTCTCCGCCTGCGGGCCCTTCTGGCCCTGGACGATGTCGAAGGACACCTTCTGGCCCTCGGTCAGCTCACGGTAGCCGCCGTTGGCCACGATGTTGGAGTAGTGCGCGAAGACGTCGGCGCCGCCGCCGTCCTGCGCGATGAAGCCGAAGCCCTTTTCGGAGTTGAACCACTTCACGGTTCCGGTAGCCATGTCGATCTCCTTCAGGTAAGTGCAGAAACCAACGAACTTCGCACCGTGCGAAATCCGTGTCGCCGCGATAAGCCCATCCGGAAATGACCGGCAAACAAAAACGCGCCCGTAGATCACATACTCTGCCGGGCGGGTACAAAGTCTTTATGGGTACTGTTACTGCAGCTTGCGAAAGCCTAGCACACGCTGCTGGGTGCTACGCAAATTCTCGTTCGGCGGGCTTCCGGGTCAGCGCGGGTCGCGGCGCAGGGGATGGCCGGGCGGAACCTCCACCAGGACGATGCGATGGCCGTCGGGATCCGCGATCCACAGCTCGATGAGACCCCACGGCTCCAGGCGGGCCTCGCGCAGCAGGGTGACGCCCGCTGCGCGGAGGCGTTCCTCCTCGCGTGCCACGTCGCGCACCTGCAGCCACAGGGACATCCCGGAGCCGGCCTCGCCGTCGCAGTGCCCGGAGAGCTCCAGGAACCCCTGACCCAGGAAGAAGACCGTTCCGGGCTGATCGGCCGGGCCGAACTCGCGATAGACCGCCAAGCCGAGCGTCTCGGCGTAGAAGTGCCGGCTGCGTCCGAGGTCGCGTGGACGCAGCAGCACGCGGCTGCTCAACACCTCCATGCCGCCCTTGTTCCCCCGCACGGCGGCGAGGACACGGTGACACTATGGTCGCCCCGGCGACACCGTGGTCCACGTCCCCGACGCGGAGGTCGCCTGGACCGGCAACCTGCTGTGCCATGCCGGGATCGCGCACATGCTGCTGCAGGGTGGGCCGAGGCCGTACGCCGCCACGCTGCGCGCGATGAAGGAGACCCTCCCCGACCTGCGGACGATCGTGCCCGGCCACGGTCCCATGGGCGACGCGCACACGGCTGTCGACGCGCTCCTCGCCTACCTTGACCGACTGGATGAGGACGTCCGCGACGCCGTGGCCGCAGGCAGCACGCTCGACGAGACCATGGCCGCCTGCGCGAACCCCTGGGCGGGCGACCGGCTCGACCCGTCACTCGAGGCCGCCCTGGCCACCTACGGGCTGCCCATGGAAGCGGCCACCAGCTCCATGCTCGACCTGTGCAGGAACCTGCACCGGCTCAACGTCCTGGCCACCTACCGGCTGTACCGGGGAAACGGCTGACCGGATTCCGCTTCGGTGGAGAGCCAGGGTAGGTCTGGGCCTACCCACCTGTACGTCCAGGCTCATATCGCGCCACCTATGCGCTCCCTAGTGTCGAGGCCACGTCAGACAACACAAGGGAGAAATCCTGATGGCCGACCCGACCCCGGCCGCGCCTTCCAGCGCGTCGCCCCGCCAGAGCACCGCCTCCCCGTCGCGCATGTGGTTCGTGGACAACCTGCGGATCGTCCTGACCGCCCTGGTGGTCCTGCACCACATCGCGGTCACCTACAGCGGGCTCCCGCTCTGGTACTACACCGAGAAGCCGACCAGCGCAGCCGTCGGGACCGGCCTGACGGTCTTCCTGCTGGTCAACCAGGCCTGGTTCATGGGCGCGTTCTTTCTGCTCGCCGGCTACTTCACGCCCGGCTCGTACGACCGCAAGGGCCCGCGCGCCTTCCTCCGCGACCGGCTGATCCGCCTGGGGATCCCGCTGGTGACGTTCTACTTCGTGCTCAACCCGATCCTGTACGTCGGCTCCTACCACGGCGGTTCGATACTCGACGCCTACCTGCACACCATCGGTGCCGGGCCGTTGTGGTTCGTGCTCGCTCTGCTCGTCTTCGACGGGTCCTACGCCGCCTTCCGCCTGGTGACCAGGAAACGCCGGACTCCCCGGCCGCTCACCTATCCGATGGTGATCGGGTTCGTGCTTGCGCTGGCTCTGGTGACGTACGCGCTGCGGATCGCGATCCCGATCGGCTTCTGGGTGCCGGTCGTCGACTTCCCGACCAGTGCCTACCTTCCGCAGTACGTCAGCTTCTTCGTCCTGGGAACCGTGGCGTACCGGCGCGGCTGGTTCCACGCCACCAGCGCCCGGATGGGCTGGGCCGGGCTCGGTATGGCCATCGGCGCCACCCTGGTGTTCCTCCCGCTCGCGTTGAGCGGCGGGATCAGCGCATGGGTGGGGCACGGCACCCTGAGCTCGCTGTTCTACGCGCTGTGGGACTCCACCTTCGCGGTCGGCATCGTTCTCGCGCTGCTCACCTTCTTCCGCCGCAGGTTCAACACCCAGGGGCCGCTGCGCCGGTACCTGTCCCATCACGTGTTCACGGTGTACGTGATCCATGCGTTCGTGGTGATCGCGGCGGGCTACGCCCTCAGCGCGCTGGACCTACCCACGCCGGCGAAGTTCGCGATCGCGGCTGTCGTGGTACTGCCTGCCTGTTTCGCGCTCGCCGGCCCGATCCGTCGGCTCCCCGGGGTCCGCCGCGTGCTCTGAGATGTAGGCCTAGCCCCACCGACCCGTACGTCCAGCCCCATACCGCACCACCCATCGATCCCGACAAACTGTGGCGTATGTTCTTCGAGACCCGAGACGGGACCAAGCTGGCATACGAGGACTACGGTCAGGGCGAGCCCATCCTGTTCGTCCACGGCGCCATGCTCAGCACCGATATGTGGGAGTACCAGTTCCCCTACTTCGTCGAGCACGGCTACCGCGTCATCGGCATGGACCGGCGCGGTCACGGCCGCTCCGACCGCCCCTCGACCGGCTACGACATCCAGACCGGCGCCGACGACCTGGCCGACCTGATCGAACACCTCGACCTGCGCAACCTCACCGTGATCACCCACTCCATGGGCGGTCACGAGGCGGTCAGCTACCTGGCCAGGCACGGCGACAGCCGGATCGCCCGGCTGGCCCTGGTCAGCGCGCTGCTGCCGTTCATGAAGCAGACCGACGACAACCCCCACGGCATCCCCGAGCCGATCATCGCCGCCACCCTGGCACAGGTTCAGCGCGAACGCCCGCGGTGGCTGGCAGGCCAGGCACAGGTCTTCTTCGCCACCCACCTCGGCAACGACGTCTCACCCGCCCTGGTCGAGTCGGTGATCGCGCAATGCCTGACCCCCTCGCCCTGGGCAGTCCTGCACAGCCAGCGCGCCGTCCTCAACACCGACCTCCGCCAGGAAGTGGCCGCGGTCACCGTACCGACGCTGATCGTGCACGGTGACGCGGACTTCTCCGCCCCGATCGACGTCACAGGCAGGCGTACGGCGGAGCTGCTGCCGAAGGCGGACTACAAGGAGTACCCGGGAGCCGGGCACGGCGTGTACATCACCCACCAGGAACAGCTCAACGCCGACCTGCTCGCCTTCATCCAGAGCTGAGCAGCGTGGAGGGGCACTCAGCGTCACCGGAATGAATGGAAAAGTTCTGGCGGGGGATGTCAAGACGGCGGGGGCGGCTCCGACCAATCGGTGAAAGGGCCCAGCCGGGGCTCGCGCACCACGAGGAGTACGAGATGAAGTTCCTGATCAGCATGCATATCAACCCGGCCGTGCTGGACGCGCTGACCGACGAGGAGAAGATGGCGATCGGCGACGGCCACGGCACGTTCATCGAGGCGCTGAAGAAGTCCGGCGAGCTGATCACCACGCAGGCGCTGGTCGACCCGTCGCAGGCCGCCGTGGTGTCCGTACGCAACGGCCAGCCGGTGGTGACCGACGGACCTTTCCTGGAGTTCAAGGAGTATCTGGGCGGCTTCTACCTGATCGACTGCGAGAACAAGGAGCGGGCGATCGAGCTGGCAGCGCAGATCCCGGACGCCGCGATCGAGGGCCTGGGGATCGAGGTGCGTCAGGTGATGTTCGCTGACGGACAATTGGAGGCATGACGGCACCCGCCATCGAGGACCTGCTGCGTGAGCTCACGCCGCAGGTCCTCGGCGCGTTGGTACGCCGGCAGGGCCAGTTCGAGGGGTGTGAGGACGCCGTGCAGGAGGCCGTCCTCGCCGCCACCGTCCAGTGGCCGGCCGAGGGAGTGCCGGACAACCCGCGCGGCTGGCTGCTCATGGTCGCGTCCCGGCGGCTCATCGACCAGATGCGCAGCGACCACGCGCGCCGCGAGCGGGAGTCGGCGACGTCCAACGAGGTGGTGCCCGAGGACGTGCCGGACACCGACGACACGCTGGTCCTGCTGTTCCTGTGCTGCCATCCGACGCTGACCGCGGCCTCCCAGACCGCCCTGACGCTGCGCGCGGTCGGCGGCCTGACCACTGCCGAGATCGCCCGCGCCTTCCTGGTGCCGGAGGCCACGATGGCGGCCAGGATCAGCCGGGCCAAACAGCGCATCAAGGCCGCCGGTAGTTCGTTCAGCCTGCCGGACGGCGCGGAGCGCGAGGAGCGGCTGCGGGTCGTCCTGCACGTGCTCTACCTGATCTTCAACGAGGGCTACACCGCCTCCTCGGGCAGCGAGTTGCACCGCGCCGACCTCGCGCGTGAGGCCATCCGGCTGGTCAGGATGGTGCACGCGCAGTTGCCCGAGGACGGCGAGGTGACCGGGCTGCTCGCGTTGATGCTGCTGACCCACGCCCGCCGGGAGGCACGTACGACGGCGGCCGGCGACCTGGTGCCGCTGGACGAGCAGGACCGTACGAAGTGGGACCGCGAGCTGATGGACGAGGGCATCGAGCTGGTCAAGGCGTCGCTGGCCGGCCCGGAGCTGGGGCCCTACCAGCTGCAGGCCGCCATCGCCGCCACGCACGCCGACGCGGCCACGGCCGAGGAGACCAACTGGTCGCAGGTGCACGCCCTTTATCTGATCCTGGAACGGATCGCGCCCAATCCGATGGTCACCCTCAACCGGGCGATCGCGCTGGCCGAGACCGAGGGGCCGCCGGCCGGGCTGGCTCTGCTGTCCACCTTGGACGGTGACGAGCGGATGGCCGGGCATCACCGGCTGCTGGCCGTACGGGCGCATCTGCTGGAGAAGACCGGCGACACGGCCGGGGCGTACGAGCACTACCGGCGCGCCGCGAAGTCCACCGCCAGCATCGCCGAGCAGCGCTACCTGGAGTCCCGCGCCAGCCGGTTGAGAACGTGATACCGCAGCGCCTGCATGACCTTTATGATCCGACCTCGTGATCATTCGTCTATTAGCAGGCACGGCAGCCGGGATGATGCTGCTTTCCGGCGTGGCGTACGCCGAGCCGGTCAGCGGTGCTCCCGAGCTGACCAATAACGCGCTCTACAAGGCGCCCAAGCTGCCCAGTGTCGGATGCGAGCTGACCAAGGGCACCAGCGCCGCCTCCACGAAGAAGTACGTGACCCGGCTCGTCGGCTGCTTGAACAAGGTGTGGGAGCCGGCGATCAAGGACTTCCAGCCGGTAAAGGTGATCTTCAAGGAAGCCGACGACAAGCGGTCCTGCTCCACCGGACTGGACGTCTCCGCCTCCTTCTCCGAGATCTGCGACACCGAGATCCGGGTACGGCTGGCCAATGACTGGATCAAGGCCAAGAGCGACCTGAAGGTGTTCACCTCCATCGTCAGAACGTGGAGCGGGGTCGTGACCGGGCAGAGCGGCATCGGCGAGGCCTGGTGGTCGATGCAGAACGACGCCTCCGAATCCCAGATGAGCCAGCAGAACCGCCGGTACTACCTGCAGCTGGACTGCTTCATGGGCGTATCCGCGAAGGCCGTGACCCGGGTGGTGAAGGACTGGAAGCCCACCATCGGGACGAAGGATTTCTGGGAGAGCTACCTCAAGAACAAGTACAGCGGAAAGCCCGTCAACCGCCTCTACTGGCTCCAGCAGGGCTACAAGGCCGGCAAGCCGGGTGCGTGCAACACCTGGAAGGCCCCCGACTCCAAGGTCGCCTGACCTCCGGGTGGGTCATCTTTCCACGATGGGCCCCACGAGCATCGGACGGTCGAGCATGTCCGGCGTGAACGACACCCCGGTGACCTTCGCCGCCAGGGCGAAGCCCCTCGGCACGGCGGTGTCGTAGTTGTCCTCCCAGGCGGCGTCCCATGCGGCCGCGTCGTCCTCCGGCTCGTCCAGCCCCATGCCCAGCTCCCGCATGAAGCCGTTGAGCCGGTCAGGGTCGGAGCCGTAACGCTCGTAAGGGTGCCGCAGCGGGTAGCCGGTGACGATGGTTCCGTCGATCGCGTACTCGAAGCTGTGCTCGGCGGCGTAGTCGTGCCGGGTGACCGCCAGCACCTCGCAGCCCCGCGACAACGTGGTCACCACCTCGTGGAGCGTGGCCATCCAGCCATGGGGCTCGATGGCCACGCACCACTCGCCGACCTGGAAGGCGCCCACGTAGCCGCCGCCATCCCCGCCTCCCGTCTCGCTGACGAACGCGTAGGCCTTGTCGTTGAGTCGGCCGAAGTCCGACTCCTGGCCGGAGTCCTCGCCGCGGCTGAAGCGGCGCACCACCTCCGCCGGGTCGAGCCCGCGGAAGAAGGCCACGCTGAAGATCACGCCCAGTGGGCCGCCGCCCTCGGCCTCGGCTACGTTGAGCCACTGGAACGGGGCCAAGGGATCGGTTGTCGTCATGCGGGCCATGGTGGCGGGCCGTACCGACAAATCGGCTGTCGGCGCCAGCGCAGCGGCTTCCATGCCTTTGATCTTCAATATGAGGACGCTAGTGTCTTTCTGAGACGGGCAGAGTCGAAGGGGGCGGTGCGCGCCATGGCCGAGACGAGGGGCGTGCTGCTGCCCGCCTACGTGGTGGCAGACGAGTCGGCATCGATGAGCCCGTACCACCAGGACCTGTCCGGAGGGCTCGCGTCGCTGTGCAACGGGTTACGCGCGGAGCCGATGATCGCGGCGAAGGTACGGCTGGCGATCCTCGGGTTCTCCGACGACGTGCAGGTGCGCCAGGGGATGAGCGACATGCGGACGGTCGACAGGCTGCCGCAGCTCGCGATGCGCGGAGCGACGAACTACGGCGCGGCCTTCGCCGACCTGTTGCAGCGCGTCCCGTACGACGTGCAGATGATGAAGAACGACGGCTACAAGGTGCACCGCCCGGTGGTGTTCTTCCTGAGCGACGGCCAGCCCACTGACGGCCAGGACTGGTACGGCCCGCACCGGACGCTGGTCGACAGGAACGCCCTGCCGGTCGCGCCCAACATCATCGCCTGCGGGATCGGGACCGCACGCGCGGAGACGATGCTGCAGGTGGCGACCCGCCAGGAGTTCGCGTTCGTGGCGCTGCCCAGCGCCGACATCGGCAGGGCGATCGCGGAGTTCTTCCACGCGCTGACGGCGAGCCTGATCGCGTCCGGCAGGGCCATGGCGGACGGCAACCCGACGCTCGTCGTGAACCGGCCGGACCAGTTCCGCCTGGCCGTCGACGTGGTCTGATGCAGCGCGCAGGGATTCCGGCCTGGCAACGTGTCGTCGTCGACATTCCCGGCCCGGCGTTCGAGCCGACGCCCCCGCGCGTGGTGGGAGACACGTGCCCCGACGTCGAGTGTGACGGGTGGTCCACCGCGAAGGTGACCCTTCGATCGGCCTCCGTGCGTGGGGAGCGGCACCGTTACTACGGCCAGCCCCGGCAGGACGCGACCTGTGCCGTGGCCCACGAGAGGACGGGCACCGTGGTGTTCGCCGTGGCCGACGGGCTGTCCAGCGCCGCCGCCTCGGCGGTCGGAGCGGCCGAGGCCTGCCGGGCGGCGGTCTGGGCCCTCCACGCGCAGCTCGACGAGGGCCGCCCCGACAACGATTTCCCCGCGGTCGTCTCCTTCGCGGTCGACATGCTGCACCGGTCTGCCGCGGCGATATCGCCGCGGCAGGACCCGGAGGAGCTCGTCGCCACCACCCTGGTGGCGGGTACGGCCCGGCCCGGCGCGGAAGGCATCGAGGTCTCCCTGTTCCGGGTCGGTGACTCGAGCGCCTGGGTGCTCGACCTGACCCGGCCCCGCTTCCATCCCCTCTTCAGCGGGAAGACCGAGGGCGACGTGGTCGCCACCTCGGTCACCGCCCTCCCCAGCGTGCCGCAGACGCTGGAGCAGTGGTCCGGGAGGCTGGCGCCCGGACAGGTGCTGCTGGTGGGGACCGATGGGTTCGGCGATCCGCTCGGCGACGGCGACGGCCAGGTCGGCGCGATGTTCGCGGAGCACCTGGCCGCGCCGCCGTCCCCGCTGTGGCTGGGCCACCTGCTCGACTTCTCCCGGGAGACGTTCGACGACGACCGGACCCTGTTGGCTCTCTGGCCGCGGAGCGAAGCCCGGTGAGCCGGACGGACCGCGCCACGCTCACTCTCGGGCAGCGCCTCGGACAGGGCGGCCAGGGGACGGTCCACGAGGTACTCAACCGTAAGATCAACGGCCAATGGGACGTCGCCTTCAAGGAGTACGATCCCGGCGTCCTGCCCACCCTCGACATCGCCGCCCTCACCGCGATGACGGACCTGATCGGCCGGCTCCCCGGGTGGGACGCGGCGTGGCTGTGCGACAAGACGGCCTGGCCCGCCGAGCTTGTGGAGGCGGAGGGCGCGGTCACCGGGTTCCTGATGAGGTCCGTTCCCCAGAGGTTCTCCTTCGACCTGCGGACCCTGTCGGGCACCATGCGGAAACTGACGACGATGGAGTTCCTGCTCAACGACGACGCGTACGTCGGCCAGATCGGCCTGCAGATCAGCGATCGGGACCGCCTGCTGGTGCTGGCCGACCTTGCTGACACGCTCAATCGCCTGCACTCGATGGACATCGTCGTCGGCGACCTGTCGCCCAAGAACCTCCTGTTCACCACGGGGGCCTCTCCGGAGTGCTTCCTCATCGACTGCGACGCGATGCGGCTGGGCGGGGCCGAGGCTCTGCCCCAGGTGGAGACGCCCGACTGGCGGATCCCCGCCGACGAGCAGAAGGGCACGCCGCAGAGCGACGCGTACAAGTTCGCGCTGCTGGCCATCCGCGTCTTCGCCCGCGACCAGGCCTCCACGGATCCCGTACGGCTGGCCGCCCTCAGCCCCGCCCTGGCTGAGTTCGCGGCGGCGGGGCTCCACGAGCCGCCGTCCCAGCGGCCCGTTCCCGAGCAGTGGGCCGCACGGTTGAGGGAGGCGGCGATCTCAGCCTCCACCGTGCCCACCCTGGTACCGCCACCGCCTCCACTCCAGGTTCCCCTGTTACCGCCACCAGCCGGGGGCGGCCTCTCCCAGTCGGCGAAGATCGGGCTCGGGGTCGGGGCGGGAGTGCTCGCCCTGGTGCTCGCGGCCGTGGTGGCCGTGGTGGCCGTGACGTCCCTGGTCAAGGGCTCGAGCGAGAGAAGTTCGTACGAGGCGTCGTCCAGCTCGCCGTACACCTCTACTGAGACCACCGACACCTACACCCCTGAGCCGACGCCTTCGGAGACACCTTCGGAGACGTTCTCCGAGACGCCTACCGTGGATGCGTTCGACCCCGCGGACCTCAACAGCAAGTCCACCGATTCGACCCCGATCACCTCGGGGGCTCTGCTCCCGGATTCCTTCACGACCGCCAGGGGGGTGCGCTACAACCTCAAGGGGAGTGGGGTGCACGACTGCCCGGCTTCGTACCACGACAGCAATGTCCGATCCGCCCTCCGCAAGGCGCACTGCACCGATATGGTCTCGGGCGCCTACGTCAACCCGGCGAAGTCGAAGAACAGACGGATCATGGTGGCCGTGTGGGTCGTTCCGCTGCAGAGCGACGGCAGGGCCGACACCGCGTACTCGCGGCTCAAGAACGCCTATTCGGACGCCTGGGGCATCGTGTGTCCCAGGACGGGTCCGGGCGCGGGCCTGTGCGACACGGGCAACTGGTCCTACGCGCGGACGTACGGGTGGACCGGATACACCCACCGCTATGTCTTGCACACCATGGCGATCTACACCAATCGCGCCACGACCTCCAGCGCGAAGCCGTGGCTCAAAGACGCCTCCAAGGCGGCGTACAACGCGATCGGCCCCAAGGTCTATCACAACGGAGACTGACGGCCGGCGAGCCCTCCGGAATCGGGCAACCTAAACTGAAGGTAGGCCCCGACCACCGAAGGTCCCGGGGGAGGACGCATGACCTTCCAGTCCGCGGGCTATTTCTGGTTGTTCGCCGCGCTGGCCGTGGCCGTGGCCGCGTACGTCGTCGCCCAGCTCAGACGGCCGCGCTACTACGTCCGCTTCACCAACCCGCGCCTGCTCGACCTGGTCGCCCCCTCTCGGCCCGGACTGTCGCGCCACGTCGTCGCGGCCCTGTTCATCCTCATGATGAGCCTGCTCGTCGTCGCCGCCGCCCGGCCTGTCACGGCGGTGCGGGTGCCCCGCGAGCGAGCCACCGTCATGGTCGCCGTCGACGTCTCCCTGTCGATGGTGGCCACCGACGTGCCACCTTCAAGGATGGAGGCCGCCAAGGGGTCGGCCAAGCGCTTCGTCGACATGCTGCCCGCGCGCTTCAACGTCGGACTCGTGTCGTTCGCCCGATCTGCGGCCGTCGTGGTGGCTCCCACCGCCGACCATCTCGCGGTCAACCGGGCGATCGACACCCTCAAGCCCGCACGCGGCACCGCCATCAGCGAGGCCGTCTTCGCGTGCCTGGACGCCATCCACTCCTTCGACCAGCAGGCCGCGAGCAATCCGCCACCGTCGGCTGTCATCCTGCTCTCAGATGGAGCCAACACCTCCGGGCGAGTGGTGCCGGACGCCATGGAGGCTGCTGCCAGGGCCAAGGTGCCTGTCTCCACCATCGCCCTCGGCACAGCAGACGGTACGGTCTCCATCGACGGGCAGCCGATGAACGTCCCACCCAACGAGGAGGCGCTGCGGCAGCTCGCCGAGGGCACCGGCGGACGCGCCTACGACGCCGCGAGCGGCGCCTCCCTCGACCAGGTCTACAGCCACATCGGCACCTCCCTGGGCACCATGACCGTCACGCAGGACATCGGTTACGTGTTCCTGCGCCTGGCACTCGTCCCCGCCCTGGCGATGGCGATCTGCTCGATCCTGCTGCCGCTGAAGACCCGATGAGCGCCATGTACGGCCCGCCGTGAGCAGTCATGAGCGCACGAATGAAGGCCGTGGTCCAGCAGACATTCGGCAGCCCGGAGGTCCTGGACCTGTCCGGCCCTTCCCGCTGGCCGACGTCGGCAAGGCCGTTGGAAAGATCGTCCTCACCCTGGATTGACTGCTGCCGACCCTAGTGGCAGATTGTAATCAAACAGTCACTTTTGGTTAGTTTTCTGGCGCTGGCGCACATGTGGCATCTCTTGGCAGGGAATCGCTGAGCGTGAGCAATTTGTCCCACGCATCCTTCTCGGAGGTAGTGATGTCGCTGCGTTCTCCATGCGCGTCGTTTGTAGCGATTGCCGCGGTTGCCGTGACGGTCATGGCCAGCGGGCTGTCCACGGCAGCAGCGGCTGAGGTGTCGGCGCAGGACCGTCAATTCCTGAGGCAGGCCCATCAGGGCAACCTGACCGAGATCGCCGCCGGGAAGCTCGCGCAGGACAAGGGAAAGGCCGACGTCGTCCGCGCGATCGGAGCCAAGCTCGTCGCTGACCACACCAAGCTCGACGTCGCAGTGAAGGCGACGGCACGACGCCTGCAGGTGTCGTTGCCCGCTGGACCGTCTGCGCATCAGAAGGCGGTGGGAGCGAAGCTGGCCGCCCTGTCCGGTTCGGCGTTCGACCAGGCCTGGGTCGCCGTGATGATCGAGGGCCACCGCATGGCGCTGCAGATGGGTCAGCGGCAGGTCCAGACGGGTACGGCGGCGGCGGCCAAGCAGGCCGCCGAGTCCAGCGCGCCGATCATCCAGGGACACCTGGACCGGTTGCTCGAGGCTCAGCAGACGCTCGGGATGCCGAGTGCTGTTCCGGCCGGAGACGGCGGCCAGGCGCAGAACAACGACATGGCGGGAGTCGGCTACGGAGGGCTCGCCGCCGGTTTGCTTCTTGCCCTGGCCGGCGGTCTGATCTGGATCCGCCCCAGGTGGCGGCGACGCTGAAGGCCGCGAGCGCCGTGACGGTACTGCTCGGCGCGGCGCTCGCCCTGTCCGGGGCTGCCGTCCTCCACGGGATGGCGCCCTCCCGGCCGGTGGACACCGGCGCCATCCCGCCGGCTCTCTCCTCGACGGCACCGTCCGTCGGTGGCGGGGTCCTGCCCGTACGCCTGGGTATCCCGGCACTGCACATCGATGCCGCTATCCACCCCGTGGGCGTTGACGCCGACGGGGCGTTGCGCGTGCCGGCCCACCCGGACCAGCTGGGCTGGTGGAGCGGCGGTGCGCGACCGGGATCGGCCGCGGGAAGAGTGGTGATCGTCGGTCACGTGGACACCGCCGCACAGGGGCCCGGCGCCTTCTTCCGGCTGGCCCACGTAGAGGTGGGAGACAAGGTACGCGTGCAGCTGGCTGACGGACAGTCACGTACGTACCGGATCGTGGCCCGCCGTCACTACCGCAAGGACCGCCTGCCCGCACAGGTGTTCGCGCAGACAGGCCCTCCTTGCCTGGTACTCATCACCTGCACCGGTCCGTTCGACCGCGCCACCCGCCACTATCGAGACAATCTCGTCGTGTACGCGCTACCGACCTGAGCGCCCCGATCGATGTCGACGCAGGTCGTTTCCCAGCGTCGACCTGCCGTCCAGCCAGATAAGGGCCGGTCAGTTGTCGTAGGAGCGGGCTTCGGCGGCGGTTTTGAGGTTGGCCAGCCAGGCATCGAGGCCTGGGGCGAGGTACTTGATGGCGGTGGCCGGGTCGGCCTCGATCTGGTCGCCGGTCCAGCTCTCCTCGGTGCGTACGAGGACACCGCCCTTGACCTTGATGAAGTTCCAGACGTGGACGCCCCGGTCGATGCGCAGTCCCTTGCCGATCGCGGGTCCGGTCCAGCGGATGCACTGGTTGTGCTTGACCTGCTGGACGGTGGAGGTGATGACCAGGGTGGTGGCGGGGGTCGAGGGTGTGGCGGGCGCCGGCGTGGTCCACCGGAACCGCGAACCCTTCCGCAGCGGTCCCGGGTCCAGCCGGTTCATGCTGGTGACGGGGGCCTGCCAGGAGGGCCAGCCTTCCACGTCGGTGTGCAGGTTCCAGATGGTGCTCAGCGGCGCCTTGATGAGGGTTTCGGCCCGGTGGTGGAGCTTGGCGGTGGGATCGATGCCCTCGCCCCTGCAGGTCGGCGAATCCGGAGGAGTGGCGTGGCCGTACGTCGCGCTCTGGCCGGCGGTGGCGGCATGAGCCGGTGCGGCGGCGGTGGCGCCGAGGAGTCCGGTGGCGGCCAGCGGGATCGCGAGCAGGGCGGAGCGCACCCGGGCCTGGCGGCGGTTGGTGTTGATCACGGTTCTTCTCCTCGTCACTGCGTTAGTTAGTAGCTCTTGCTATAGTTAGAAGCTATAACGCAGCGAATCTTAGCGTCAATAGCAAAAGTGAGAAGCTCTAACTAGACTTCGACGGTGTCACGCGGACCAGGAAGGAGCGGCAGATGACGGACCCAGGAGGGCAGAGCCCGCGGGAGCGCTACCGGGCTCAGGTGCACGCGGAGATCAAGCGACACGCGTGGGAGCAGATCGCCGCGGCGGGAGTGCCCGCGCTGTCGCTCAACGCGATCGCCAAACAGATGGGCATGAGCGGCCCTGCCCTCTACCGGTACTTCGCCGGCCGCGATGAGTTGATCACCGAACTCATCCGCGACGCCTACCGAAGCCTCGCCGACACCGTCCGGGCGGCGTTCGACTCAGGTGCCGACCTGGCCGGACTGGCCCACGTCATCCGGGAATGGGCCCGGAGCGACCCGCAGCGGTACTTCCTCATCTACGGCACGCCCGTCCCCGGCTACCACGCACCCGACGACATCACCGCGATCTCGTTCGAGGTCATGACGGTCCTGCTCGAAGCCTGCGGTGCGCTACCGGAAGACAAGCCGGCAACACCGTTCGACGCCCACTTGGAAAGCCACCGCGAATGGGTAAACGATCACCCGGCAGCAGCCACGACCCTGCATCGCGCCCTGTCCTTCTGGACCCGCCTGCACGGCGTACTCTCCCTCGAACTCGCCGGCCACTTCTCCGGGATGCGGTTCGACCCCAACCTCCTGATCGCCGACGAACTGAACGACCTGCTAACACAGTGACCACGTCGCCGATGAGTTTCGGTCGCGGGAGTGGTCTCACTCTCGAACGACTGGAAGGGGTGGTTCCGATGGACTCGTACAGCGTCGTGTGCGTGCGTGACCGGGCGGCTTCGCAGAAGTGGTTCGAGGTGTTCTTCGGACGGCCGGCGGACGAGATCCTCGGCGAGGAGTACCTGTGGCAGGTCGGTGAGAACGCGTGGGTCGTCATCGACGACCGGTACATGCGGGCCGCACGGGTGGGCGGCACCATGATCACGTTCGGCGTGACGGACCTCGACGACATCTTGGCTCGGCTGGCCGCGCACGGCATCGAACACGAGCCCGTGGAGACCTACGGCAACGGCGTACGCCACGTGGAGGTCCTCGACCCGGACGGCAACAGCCTGTCGCTCGCGGAGCCACCCGTCCAGTAGTCCCTCTGCTCGACCCGCGCCCCACGCACTCAGCCGGTGGTGAACGGGGGAACGGTGAGCTTGTCGACGCAGGCGGTGTCGTAGCCGCCGGAGGGTTGGTTGAAGAAACTAACCAGGATCGCGCGGGCGCATCCGGATTGAAGGAACAGGCGGCCGTCACTTCCGTGAGGAGTTGTCGATGTACTCGCCGTCGGCACCGGCAATCACGCGCTTCAACTAAGGATTTCCATCCATGCCCATGCTCAAGCGCATACAGCACCAAAGCTCGGTCGATTCTCCATTACGGGCGTCCTAGCAGCCACAGGAAGTGTCGGCCACGGCTAATATGCGGGGCCATTCCAAATAGCAGCATGAGGGCCAAGCCCCAAAACTTTCATCCACGTGGGGCTCTGGAATCCGCCGCCTGTCCTCGCCCGCCTCCTGCGCGATGAACGTCGACTGCGCGGCACCCCGAAAAGCAGAAGAATTCAGCGTTGAGTCGTACTTGATATCGACGATTCTCGGGCAGGATGCTTCGGATCATTTCTTGGAATGGCCGTGGTGTGGGTATTTGTGGTGGTGTTTTCCGTGTCCCTTCCAGCGGGGTTTCGCGGAGTGGTGGTGTGCGTGTGCTCCGGTAATCGCGGCCGCGCTGGCAATGGTGGTCAGGCGGGTGGCTGTCACGGCTGTGGGGTGGGCTCGGAGGATGGCGGGTCGGATAGGTCTGGGGGTTGGTCGGTCGGGCAGGGTGAGGGTCTCGAGGGTGGCCTCTGAGCGGGCGTCGTCGATGAGTGCCGCGGCCGTGCCGAGGAGTGCGATGCCGGCGCAGATCGCGGCGATCTTGACTGCGTGGTGGCGGTTCCACTTCATGCACGAACCCCCGTCGCTGGTGGGGGAAACGGTTTCGATCTAGACATGGATCTCGGAGGCAGTCAAGAGCCGATCGATGTTTCCGCAGGTCGCGAGCCTATCTGGGAGGGTTGCGGATCCTGGCCCACCTTCAATTTCGACCGCAACCGGCTGATGACCTCGGCCGCCGACGGCCGGCGCCACGTCTCCCAGCTCGACCGCAAGATCCCAGGTCAGGCCCCGCGCGTGAGTTTCGAGTGCACTACAGCGGCGGGGGCACCCTTGACCGTGCGTATGGTGCCCACCTAGTCTGACCGGTCTGACCGGCTAGACCGAAAGAGCAGGTGCTATTTCACATGGCATTCGAGGGGTGGCGGCAGCCTGTAGCGATCGCGATGTGGGACTTCTCGTGGCTGGAGCGGCGATGGCCGGGCGCGGGCTACCACGATTGGGGGCGGGCGCTGGACGAACTGGTCGAGCGCGGGTACGACGCGGTACGCATCGACGCGTTCCCTCATCTGGTCGCTGCCGATCCGGCCCGTACGTGGACGCTGCTACCGATCTGGAACCAGCACGACTGGGGAAGTCCGCTGCCGGTTCAGGTGCAGGTCCAGCCGGCGTTGAACGAGTTCATCGCGCTGTGCGCCGCCAGGGGCGTAAAGGTGGCGCTGTCCAGCTGGTTCCGCGAGGACACCACTGACGCGCGGAGGCTGATCGCGAGCGGAGCAGGCCTGGGCAGGGTCTGGACCGCCACGTTGCGGTCCATCGAGGCCGCCGGCCTCCTGGATCACATCCTCTATGTAGATCTGTGCAACGAGTGGCCGGATTCCGATTGGGCGCCCTACCTCTACGACCCGGCCGTCGAGAACCCTGCCCGGCTTTCCCGGGCCGATCCGACGGTCATGGGCTGGACGGATGAGGCGCTGGCGGAGGTCCGTACCGCCTATCCGATTATCCCGTTGTGCTTCTCGGTCTCCGCGGAGCTGTGGAGCTGGTCGGAGCAGGACGTGTCCGGTTTCGACTTCCTCGAGCCGCACGTGTGGATGGCACACAACCAGAAGACCGGCTTCTATGCCGAGCTCGGTTACGACATGACCGCCTCGATGTTCGATCCGGCGCAGTACGAACTGCTCGCGCGGGAGGCGCCCGCTCTCTATGCCCGAGACCGTGACCGCTGGCGGGCCGTACTGTCCGGGGCGGTCGAGAACGTCGCCGACTGGTCGCGAGTCGCCGGTCGACCGCTGATCACCACCGAGTGCTGGGCGATCGTCAACTGGAAGGACGGTCCCGGGCTCGACTGGGCCTGGATCAAGGAGCTGTGCGAGTTCGGCGTCGGCGCCGCTCTGGCCACCGGCCGGTGGATCGGCCTGGCCACCAGCAACTTCTGCGGCCCTCAATTCCGCGGCATGTGGGAGGACGTGGCCTGGCACCAGCGCCTCACTTCTCAGATCAGGAACACTCCCACCCCTCCAGGAGGCACCTCATGAACAAACGGCTCATCATGGTGGCCGCCACCGCGACGCTCGCCGCCGTGGCCTGCTCGCCCACCACCACTTCCGGCGGTGGCACTGGCGGCAGCGCCAAGACGCTGACTGTCTGGACTTCGCTGTCGGGGCCGCAGCGCGACCTGTTCACCCAGTACGGCAAGGACTTCGAGCGGGCGCACCAGGGCATCACCGTCAAGATCGACTACATGTCGGACGACGATATGAAGCAGAAGGTGCAGGCTGGGCTCGTCGCGCACAACCTGCCGACGATCGTGCAATGGTACGGCGGCAGCTTCCTGACCCCGCTCATCACGGCCGGTGCGCTCACCGACCTCACGCCGTACGCGAACGCGGACGCATCGTGGAAGAGCGAGCTGCTGCCCGGCGCACTGGACAACTACGGCGCCGGCGGCAAGACCTACATGGCCCCGGTGGAGTCGCCGGTCGTCGAGCTGTTCTACAACAAGGCGCTGTTCAAGAAGGCGGGTCTCGCCGGGCCGCCGGCAACCTTCGACGACCTGCTCGCCGCGGTCGGCAAGCTGAAGGCGGCCGGCCTGATCCCGATCACCCTGGACGGCAAGGACGGGTGGCCGCTACAGCAGTGGTTCGCCTACTTGGCCATGCGCAACGGCGGGGCCACGCTGGTCACCGACGCGATGGCGGGCCGGGCTCCGTGGACCGCGCCGCCCTTCGTCCAAGCCGCCCGCCAGCTCAAGCAGCTCATCGACGCGGGCGCGTTCGAGAAGGGGTACCTGGGCACCGGCTACGACGCCGCCATGAGCAACTACACCGGCTCCAGGGCGGGGATGATCCTCAGCGGCACCTGGATCATGTCGTCGCTGGCCGCAAGCGAGAACGCGAGTGTCCTCCGGGACACCGGCTTCGCCGACTTCCCGCTGGTCCCCGGCGGCAAGGGAACGACGGCCGAGGTGCTGGGTGGTCCCAACAGCGCGCTCGGGATCAGCACCTGGGCCCCGGACAAGGCGCTGGCCTGGGAGTTCATCAAGGGTCAGACCGCCTCGAGCGAAGCGGCGAAGGTGGCGCAGAAATCCCTGATCCTGGTACCGAACAAGATCACTTACGATCGGGCCGCGGTTCCCGCCATGTACAACGACCTGGTGGACAGGCTTTCCGGATACAAGACCTCCATCTTGTTCTGGAATGAGCTGCTGCCTCCCGCGCAGAACACCGCCTTCACCGACCTGCAGAACAGGCTCGCCACCGGGGATGTCACCCCGGAGAAGATGATGAGCGACTTCGCCGCCTACCTACAGGCGCATCCGGTGACATCGTGACCGGGAGCCTACGCCGCTGGGCGGTCGCGTTCCTGCTTCCCGGGGCGGCCCTCTACCTGCTCGTGGTGATCGTGCCGACGTTCAGTGTGGTGAACTACGGGTTCTTCGACTGGTCGGCCGGGGAGCCTGCCCGATGGGTGGGCCTGGCGAACTACCGGGAGATGTTCGCCGACCCGCAGCTGATCTCCGCGCTCTGGCACACCTTCGCCCTGCTGGTAGGAGCGATGGCGATCCAGATCCCACTGGGCTTCCTGTTCGCCGTCCTCATCCACAAGCGGTATCCGGGCGGAGGCTTCTTCCAGGCCGTGTACTTCATCCCCGTGGTCCTGTCGACGGTGGTCATCGGCGTGCTGTGGACGCAGGTCTACCAGCCGCAGTACGGACTGCTGAATTCGGTGCTGGACGGGATGGGCCTGTCCGGTCTGACCCACGCCTGGCTGGGGGAGACCGGCACCGCCCTTGCCTCGGTCATCGTGGTGGTCGGCTGGCAGTACGTCGGCCTCTACATGCTGATCTTCCTGGCCGCGCTCCAGTCCATCCCCAAGTCGATCTACGAGGCGGGCGAGCTGGACGGTGCGACGGGATGGCGGCAGACCGTCTGGCTGACCATCCCGATGCTGCTGGACACCGTGAAGATGTCGGTGATCCTGGTGGTGACCGGGGCGGTGCAGTACTTCAACCTGATCTGGGCGATGACCAAGGGCGGCCCGGCCGGATCCTCCTCGGTTCTGGCCAGCTACATGTACACCAAGGCCTTTCAGGACAACCGGCTCGGCTTCGCCGCCGCCGTCGCCACCCTGATGCTCGTGATCAACCTGGTGCTGGCCCTGGGGCTGCAGCGGCTCTTCCGACGCCGCCCGCTGGAATTCGGATAGGAGCGCGATGGCCCTCGACACCCTCACCCGGCCGGCCACCGCCGTACGCCGGACCACCCCTCGCAGGACTCCGCGCTGGACTCCGCTCACCGTGCTGATCGTGGTGCTGATGAGCGTCTGGGCGGTCCTCTGTCTCGGACCGCTGCTCTGGATGCTGGCCAACAGCCTCCGCTCCAGTGATGGCATCTTCCTGCACGCGATAGGCGCACCGGAGTGGGCGCGGCGCGGCAACTACTCCCAGGCCTGGCAGCAGGGCGGGATGGGCCGCGCGCTGGTCGTCAGCATCCTGGTCAACGCCGCGGCAACGCTGCTGTGCGGCCTGGTCAGCGGCCTGGTCGGCTTCGCGCTCAGCCGTGGCCGGCTGCCCTTCGCCAGACCGCTGTTCACCTTCTTCCTGCTCGGCCTGATGATCCCGACCTTCAGCCTGCTCATCCCTGTCCTGACCCAGTTCCAGAGCCTGGGGCTGACCGACAACCCGCTGGGGCTGGTGCTGGTCTACGCCGGATTCTCGGTGTCACTGGGCGTCCTGCTGTTCAAGGGCGCCTTCGACCAGCTACCCGGGGAGTACCTGGAGGCGGCGGCGCTCGACGGCGCGTCGGTGCCGTGGACTGTCATCCACATCGCCCTGCCGCTCATCAAGCCCACCATCGCCACCTTCGCCATCCTGACCTTCCTCAACGGCTACAACGACTTCGTGTTCGCGCTCGTCCTCATCGCGGGGGAGGACAACCGGACCTTGCCACTGGCGCTGCTGCAGTTCAGCGGCCAGTTCGGCACCCGGTATGACCTGGTCTTCGCGGCCGTGACCGTCTCCACGTTGCCCGCCCTCATCGGGTATCTCGTGCTGCGCCGCCAGATCCAGCAGAGCGTCGCCGTCGGCGGGCGCGTCGGCTAGATGTCCGCCTGTGAACTCATGAAGGGAACTCCTTGAAGGTCGTTCAGATCGAGACGCTGCGTCCCCGGGTGCAACCCAACCTGCTCCTGGTCCGGCTGCACACCGACGCCGGGCTGATCGGCCTGGGCGAGGCGTTCTTCGGCGCCCGCGCGGTGGAGGCCTATCTCCACGAGACAGTCGCAGGAGCACTACTCGGGATCGTCGATCCGACCCCTGAAGGCGTCGCCGCGTCGCTGGCCCCGTATGTCGGATATCAGGGGGCAGGCGCGGAGACGCGGGGCAACGGCGCGATCGACATGGCGTTGTGGGATCTGCTCGGTCAGCAAGCCGGTCTTCCGCTGGCCAGGATGCTCGGCGGCCCGGTCCGCGCCGAGATACCGATTTACAACACCTGCGCCGGCACCGGGTACGTCGGCACCAGCACCATGCAGCGTTCTGACAATTGGGGCCTTCCAGCAGAGCCCGGCCGCTACGAGGACCTGCACGCCTTCCTCAACCGCCCAGGGGAGCTGGCCAGAGAACTGCTCGCGGAGGGCATCACGGCCATGAAGGTCTGGCCGTTCGACAAGGCCGCCGAGGCCGGCGGTGGGACGCGGATCTCCCGTGCGGAGCTGGCCGAGGGGCTGGCGGTCATCGAGGCGATCCGGTCCGAGGCCGGGATGGCGATGGACGTGATGGTCGAACTGCACGGGCTGTGGACCAGGCCCGCCGCGGTATCCATCATCGAGGCGCTGACTCCGTTGCAGCCGATGTGGGTTGAAGATCCGATCCGGCCTGACGCCGTCGACGCGCTGGAGCGTCTCGCCGGGCAGATTGATGTGCCGATCGCGACCGGGGAGACCTGCGTGGGGCGGCGCGGGTTCGCGCCGCTGCTGCGTACCGGCGTGATCGACGTCGCGACCCTCGATCTGCAGTGGTCGGGCGGCCTCACCGAGGCCCGCAAGGTCGCCGCCCTCGCCGACTGCCACGGGGTCCCGATCGCTCCGCATGACTGCACCGGCCCGGTCACCCTGGCCTGCGCGGTGCACCTGGTCTGCAGCCAGCCCAACGGGATGATCCAGGAGACCGCCCGGGCCTTCCTGCGCACCTGGTACCAGGAAGTCGCCGAGGGGCTCCCGGAGGTGACCGGCGGTACGGTCACCGTGCCGACCGCGCCTGGCCATGGCGTACGGCTGACCGATCGTCTGCTGAAGGGGGATGAGGGAGTCGTGGAGCGAAGGGTCAGCGCGCTATGAGACCGACGATGCGGGCGATGCGGCTGCACGGTCCCGGCGATGTCCGGCTCGAGGACATCCGGCGCCCCCGGCCGGGCCCCGGCGAGGTCCTGATCGCGGTGGAACGGGTCGGGCTGTGCGGCTCGGACGTGGAGGAATACCGGGACGCCCCGGTCTCGGTGCCGGTGGACGAGCAGGGGCGGATCATCCCGATCGTCCTGGGCCACGAGGTCGTCGGCATCGTGGCCGAATGTCCGGGAGGAGAGTTGGCCGAGGGAACCCGGGTCGTCCCGGACGTGGTCGTCGGCTGCGGCGAGTGCTGGTGGTGCCGACGCCATGAGGAGGGACTGTGCCCGAAGCTGCTGGTACGCGGGCAGCAGCAGGACGGCGGCCTCGCCGACTTCATGATCGCCTCGGCGGCCACCTGCGTCCCCGTTCCTGATGGGGTGTCCGCCGACCGGGCGGCATTCGCGGAGCCCATCGCCGTGGCCATACGGGCCTTGCGCAAGGTGCCGGAAACGGCCGGCGCGGTGGTGGTCGTCTACGGTGTGGGCACGATCGGGCAGCTTGCCGTTCAACTGGCTGTTCATGGCCTGGCCGCTGAGGTGGTGGCGGTGGACCCCCTGTCCTCCCGCAGAGCGCTGGCCGAGGCATGCGGAGCGATCGCCGCCACGCCCGAGGAAGCCGCCGAGGTGGTGGCGTCGGTCAGCGGCGGCCGCGGGGCGGATGTCGTCCTGGAGTGCGCCGGGGTCGAGACCGCGCCGGACGCGGCCGTACGGCTGAGCCGCAGGGGCGGTACGACCGTCCTGGTCGGCTTCAAACGCGGCAGCCTGGAACTTCCGTGGATGGACGTCGTCCTTGGGGAGCGGCGGCTGCTGGGCAGCGCGGCGCACCTGTGGGACGAGGAGGTCACAGCGGCGGTCGCCCTGCTCGCCAGAGACATCATCGATCCCACGCCTCTGCACACTGGCACGGTTCCGCTCGCCGACAGCGCGGCGGCCCTGGAACGGGCGGCCACCGACCGGTCCGTCTTCAAGCTGCTCATCGCCCCTGAGAGGACCACGTGATCCGCGAACTCCACGCCGAGCTGGTGGACCCGGCCGCTGCCCAGGTGGGCGAGGCTCCCGCCTGGGACGCCGCGCACGACTGCTTGGTGTGGACCGACATCACAGCCGGGCTGGTTCACCTGTCCGACGCCTCCGGCCGGTGGCTGCGGACCTACGACGTCGGTGTCGACGTCGGCGCAGCGCTGCCGAGCGCGGCGGGCGGCTGGCTGCTGGCCTGCCAGGAGGGCTTCCGGCACCTGAGCGAGGACGGGAGCTGTCGGACGGTCCTGCCCGTGCACCCAGACCGCCCGGACCTGCGCTTCAATGACGGCAAATGCGACCCGCGCGGACGGGCCTGGGCCGGCACCATGGCCTACGACCAGACCCCGGGTGCGGCCACCCTCTACCGTCTGGATCCAGGGCCTCAGGCCGTTCCCGTCCTGCGCGGGCTCACCCTGGCCAACGGGCTGGGCTGGGCACCGGATGGCCGGACGATGTGGTTCACCGACTCCGCCACGCAGCGTGTCGTCGGCTATGCCTATGACCTCGACACCGCGACCCTCGGGCCTGAACGGGCGTGCGTGGAGATCGCGGCTGCTCAGGGCATGCCCGATGGTCTGTGCGTCGACGACGACGGCTGCGTCTGGGTGGCCCTGTGGGGAGGTTCCGCGGTCCACCGCTACACCCCCGAGGGCCGGCTGGACACCGTCGTACAGCTGCCCACCGCCCAGGTCACCTCCTGCGCCTTCGGCGGCCCCGGCCGTGCGACGCTGTACATCACCTCGGCGGTCCACCAGATGGACGCCGCCGCGCTCGCCCGCGAGCCCGCCGCCGGCGGGCTTTTCCTGGCCGCCACCACCAGCACAGGGGCTCCCGCTACGCCGTGGGCCGGGGAAGGATGACGATGCAGATCGTACGTTTCAGCCGGGACGGGGGACCTGCCCAGGTCGGGATCCTGCGCGGCGACAAGATCGCGAGCCTGCCACAGCCCGGCGGACTCTCCGAGCTGCTGGCCAAGCCACTGGAAGAGATCAGAAAACTGCTCGCGGCGGCGGACGCTGAGATCCCACTGGCGGCGGCCCGGATGCTCGCGCCGATCGACGGGCGGATGGAGGTCTGGGCGGCGGGAGTCACCTACGAGCGCTCCCGCGACGCTCGCGTCGAGGAAAGCGGCCAGACCACCGTGTATGACTCGATCTACGATGCCGACCGGCCCGAACTGTTCTTCAAGTCCCCCGCCTGGCGGGTGACGACCAACGGCGAGCCGATCGGGATCAGGGCCGACACCCGATCCTGCATTCCCGAACCCGAGTTCGCCGTCGTCGCCAACCGCTACGGCGAAATCGTGGGCGCCACCGTTTGCAACGACATGACCGCCCGGACCATCGAGGCCGACAATCCGCTCTATCTCCCCCAGGCCAAGATATTCGAGGGAAGCTGCGGGATCGCTCATGGAATCCGGCCCTGGTGGGAGCTCGCCACCCCTGCCGACCTGGCGATCTCACTGGAGATCAGCAGAGCCGGTCAGACGCACTTCGCCGGCTCCTCCAGTACCCGGCAGCTACGACGCGACCCGCAGACGCTGCTGAGCTGGCTGTTCCGCGCACAGCCCTTTCCCGACGGGGTCATCCTGTCCACCGGGACCGGGATCGTGCCACCGCTCGAACTCTCCCTCCAGCCCGGCGACGAGATCACGATCGACATCCAGGATGTGGGCACCCTACGGCAGAGCGTGCAAGGATCGCGGTATGACCGGTGATACCACGGCCCTGATCGGAGAGGACGACGGCGACCCCCGCCCCTCCGGCGAGCAACTGCTCAGCTCCCTGGAAAGCCGGCTGATCTCGGGGCGCTGGCCCGTCGGCTCCCGGCTTCCTGGGGAACGGGCACTCGCCGAGGAATTCGGCGTCAGCCGACCGATTCTGCGAGAAGCCCTCCGCGACCTCCAAACCCGCGGCTTCCTGTCCATCACCCCCGGCCGCGGCACCTTCGTACGCTCCCTGCGGCCTACCTCAGGAGAAGCCTCACTCGACCTGCTCGCCCGCGAGGGCATCGTCACCGCACGCCACCTCATCGTCGCCCGGCGCATGCTGGAATGCCAGGCTGTCGCCCTGGCCACCGACAACCACACCCCCGACGATGCGGCCCGCATGGCCGAACTGCTCAGCGCCCTGCAGGAACAGGCCCGCGACCCCTCAGCCGCCGCGGTCCTGGACGTCGCCTTCCACGAGTCGATCATCATCGCGGCTGCCAACCCGGTCCTGAACATCATGTTCGGCTCCATCCGGGCCCTGGTCCGAGGCATCGTCCTGCGCAGCCTCACCGACCGCCTCGTCAACCGCCTCGGCGTCCCACAGCACGAAGTGATCCTCACCGCCATACTCGACCGCGACCGCGAGGCCGCCATCACAGCCATGGCTGATCACCTGACCATCGCCGAACAGCACTACGGCACCGACCTGGACCGCCCCCTCGGGGAAATCCTCGAACGGCGAGCCCGCCAATTCCCGCGACTCGCCGACCTTCTCCGAGACGCCGGCCATCAAATCAAGAAAGTCACCTGAAGGCCACACGATCAGCCGCCGGCGCCCGCAGGAGACCGGCTCTGCCGCAGATTCTGCGACAGAGCCGTAAGACGAGCTCAGTTGTCATCGCCGATGGGGCGGATCTGCCACGTCTGGTGGGGCGAGCCGGCCCAGTCCCAGATCTGGATAGGAGTACCGTCTTCGCCCATGCCGCTGTAGACGGTCAGGGCCATGCTGCTGTGCTTGTCGATGATGCCGTAGTACTGCGGGTGCCGAAAATTCGTCCGTGCAGGTCACAGGGGGCAACGGGCGGTCATGCGCTTCGAGTCTGGCGGCGCGGAGGTCGCCTGAGGAACGGCGTGATGATCTATCGTGCTGCTGCGCTTGGCCTACCTCGCCGTGACGAACACGTTCTCGTTCATGCGGCTGCTGCCGGTTAGAGATCGTGACAAGGAGATCGAGATTCTGGTGCTGCGGCATCAGTTGATGGTCTTGCAGCGGTTGGCCGTGCTCGGTATCAAAGTCGCCGCCTCCACCGTGTGGGAGATCTTGAACGAGCACGGCATTACCCCGTCGCCTGAACGCGCTCACACCACCTGGGCCGACTTCCTGTACGGCCAGGCCTGCGCTCCTGGCGTGCGACTTCTTCGAGGTCCGCACCCTGACCGAGGCGCGGCTCTAGGTTTTCGCCGTCATCGAGCACGCCACCCGCCGCATCCACATCCTCGGCCTCACCGCGCACCCCACCGGTCAGTGGGTCACCCAACTCGGCCGCAACCTCCTCATGGACCTGCAAGAGGCGGGCACCACGGCCAGATTCCTCCTCCGCGACCGGGACGCCAAATTCACCGAGGCCTTCGACGCCGTGCCAGCCGACGCCGCCATCCAGGTCGTCACTACCGGCATCCGCATGCCGCGGATGAACTCGATCATGGAGCGCTGGATCCAGACGTGTCGACGCGAGCTGCTGGACCGCACCTTGATCTGGAACCAGCGTCATCTTCTCTATGCCCTGCGTGAGTTCGAGATGTTCTACAACCAACACCGACCACACCGAACTCTGGGACAGGCAGCCCCGCTCCGACCGCTCCCTGAGCCGGACACCATCCAAACCGGGATCACCCGCCTCGATATCCGCCGACGTGATCGACTCGGCGGTGTCCTCAGGGAATACCAACGTGCGGCTTGACCTGCCCGGATGATTAATCGGCACCCGCAGGGCGGACAAACTCACCGACGCCGACCGGCGGGCGCTGTCGCCACTGTTCTGGACCCACGTCAATCCGTATGGCCGGTTCGAGCTGGACATGAACAGCCACCTCGATCTGGACCTGTCCCTACGGGCGGCGGTGCCTGGGCCGCGCACCCCCGCAAAGCGAGGCAGCCACGGCCCCAGCGTGACGTTGCCCGGGGGGTGTTCAGCGCCGTGGTGTCCAACGTACGCTGCGGGCACCACGTCACGACGCGCACCATCCTCCTCACGGAGGGCCGATGGGCGAGCCGCCCGAAGTTGCACGAGGTGAAGGAGAAGCGCTTCATGTCGGGAACGGCATTTTTATTTCCAGCGATGCATGCGCAGGATCCGAAGACTCTCGGGGATTTCCGGCTGGTGGCGCGGCTGGGTGAAGGCGGCATGGGGCAGGTGTTCCTCGCCCTCTCCCCTGGCGGGCAGCCGGCGGCGGTGAAAGTCATCCGCTCGGAGTTTGCCCAGGATGCCCAGTTCGTACGGCGGTTCACGCAAGAGGTCCGCACCGCGCAGAAGGTACGCGGCGCCCACCTCGCGCCTTTGCTGGACGCCGACCCGAACGACGATCGGCCGTGGCTGGCTACCACGTATGTAGCCGGGCCATCCCTCCGGGACCTGGTGGTCAATCATGGGCCTTTGCCGACCGGTCAGGTGATGCTGCTGGCCTTCGGTATCACGCACGCCCTTGGCGACATCCACGCCGCCAACGTGGTACACCGGGACCTGAAACCCGGAAACATCCTGCTGGACGAAACCGGCGTGAAGGTCATCGACTTCGGAATCGTCAAATCCTTGACGCAGTCGGTGACATACAGCAGCCATTCCACCCGCGTCGGCACCCCGCTGTTTATGTCTCCCGAGCAGGCCATGGGCCGCACCGTCGGGCCGGCCTCGGACATGTTCGCCCTCGGCTCCACGCTGTACTTCCTCGCCACCGCCAGCGAGGCGTTCGCCGCCGAGAACGAGTGGGCTGTTGTCCACCGCGTCGTCGCCGATCACCCTGACCTGTCCCGCCTCGCCTCGCCTCTGCGCCGCCTGATCACCGCCTGCCTGAACAAGGACCCCGAGCGGCGTCCGACTCCGCAGCAGGTGCAGGCTTGGTGCGAGCAAGAGCTGGGTGACGCGCTCAGACCGGGCGCGTGGATGGGTATCACCGGCGCCCGCGAGTCGATACAGCAGCGCACCGCTGCCCTGCGCGCCATAGCCCTCCATGGTCCAAGCGCGCCCAGTACAGCAACCAGTGATCGGTCCGGCCTCGACGGGGGCGACGAAGTGAGGGTCTCGCAGGACCAAAACACCACTTCGTCGGCTCCTACTGAGGTGCTGGGCTCCCCGAAGCGGACGGTACAGGCACCGACGCGCTCCCGTCCTGCCAGAGTGGGTGGAATCATCGCCGCCCACATGACACTTATCCTCGCTGCAGCTGGGGCGCTCATTTGGGCGGCCTTCCTGCCGATTATGTCCGAGCACTGGACGGACAAATCCTCCGGCAATCAAGTGGCGCACGTGACAGTCTTCTTCCACCTGCATGATCCATGGATGCCGCAGATCCCTATCGGCGTCTCAGGAGTGGAATCGAACTGGCAATTGGCTCCGGTCGGGATCTTCGGCACGGCTCTCACGCTAGTCGCCTGCGCACTGTTCCTGCTGACTCTCTCCAAAAACCCCGAAGCCAAGCGCGTCAGCGAGATCGCACACGCGATCTACTGGTGCTGGATCGTCATCTTCGCGTTCTTCGCCTTGTTCATACTTCCGATGACTGCCGGCATCTCGATCGAGGATGACAACCCCGCATATGAGATCCGTTCCGTATTCATGCCCGGGGGTTGGCTGATGATACTGGCCAACGGCCTGATGGCGTACGCGTTCCAGCGTACGCGCGGACGGATCAAGAAACTGTTGTCTTGAGGGCTACGTTTTTGCGGCTCCTGACAGCGTTCATACCGGCACCCTCTGTTCCGGCTGCCGCCCCGTGCCTGTCGTCAAACGATCGAATGACGACAGCCATCGCGCGCGGCCAATGAACCCGGACATTCCGGGGCCTCAGGGCGGCGCCGATCCGATCAGATCCGATGGTGTTTGATGACAGGGTTTGACGACAAATAGGGTCCGATCCTCCGTACGGAAGGGCCCGAGATGGCGAACCTGGTCTACAAGCGGGTCTCGGCCGACCAGCAGTCGACCGCCCGGCAGAACCTCGTCCTCACCGAGGCCGGGATCCAGGATCCGCTTTGTCAGTGCTTGGACGGGCCTGCGATCAAGCTGGGAGCAGCCTGCCCGCCAGTCCGTTCGCCGCACCCTTCCGATGGGCTTCTGGCGGGTCTGACTTTGCCTGCCGGGTTCGGGCAGCCTACGGCCGCCCGCGCGCTAGACCGCCGCCATGCTGTCGCCATGCCGGACGCGTGCCGAAGAGCACTTTCCGAGCACCGACTCGGCCATCTTCGCCTCTCAGAAGGGAGTCGAGAATCGAGAAATCCCAGGTCGGAAGGGGTGTGGAGTGGTAGGGCGCCCGGGGCTCGAACCCGGAACCTACGGATTAAAAGCTCGATCTTGGTCTGTTCCGAGTAGTTCAATGCATGCCAGAGGCTATGCGTGGTCCTGCTTAAACGGCGTGAAACGACCTTGAACTGCGACGGAGGGTTGCAACTGAGGGGTGATCTCTTGCCGGGCGAGGTCACTTAAGTGGATCAAGGAACACGATCAGGAAGGTTGCGATCGGTCCAAGGAGTAGCGAGAGAAGCCACCAGTTGAGGCCGCTCCTTCCCTTGCCTTGCGCTAAACCGGCGTTGATTAAACTCAGCGTCATCCACCCAACCGAGTACTCGCCTACCGAATTTGGCATACACGGCATCCTGGCATGCCGAATTCTGATTCGTTTGCCAGACACGCATGCCCCCTTGGACGCGACCCGCACGCTCCCCGTCTGATCGTCGCGACGGGACGATCAGGCCCACCCCAGCCACTGACTATCTTCGGCTCATCGCGATCATCTCGGAGCCTGAGGCCCCCCGCCGGAGGCATGGTTGTACGGTGACCGCCATGGACCCGCAGTATGCCGCTGACGCTCGCCAGATATGGCAGCGGTACGTACCTCGCCGCGGCCAGGCCGACACTGTCCAAGTGTGAGCTCCTCCGAGCCGTCGAGAAGCTCCGAGATGAGGCGCTGCGCAACGGCAACATCAATTGGAGCGATAGCTTCGAGCGCCTGGTGACATTCCTTCGCTCGTGATCGAGCGAGTCACACGTGGTCACATGGAAACCGCTGTAACGGAGTTGATCCGCAACGGCATGAGTCTTGTCCCAGAATTCTGAAAACCGTCCCACGAGCTCAAGCCTTTGGTCGATCCTGGCGTCCCCAGTGCCGTCAGGAGGACCCCGGTTCCCCGCCTTATCCGGTGGGGCGGGACTGAGGAACGAAGTTCCGGGCCGTCGATCGCCCCTGGCCCTGAGCGGAGATCAGCCACCATCAGGCGATCGGGAGGGCAGCACCGATCCAGAACCGCGTCCTCGTCGAGAACTCGCTCCGCGCCCTTCGCCAAATTGTTTCAGGCTGAGGCCCGCAAGCGGCGCAGGTGGATGATGCAGGCCACGGCATGCAGCCCTTGATGCAGATCAGTTCGGCCATGCTGGCATAGATCGACGCCGTGTCCGCGTCCTTGCTTGGTGACATTGCGAGGAGGACGGGTGGATCCAGGGTTTGAGGCGGACTTTCGGGAGTTCGTCATCGATCGATCAGATGCGCTGTTCCGTACCGCGTACTTGCTGACAGGTGATCGAGACGCCGCTGAGGACTTGGTGCAGTCGGCGTTGGCGAAGACAGCGGTGAAGTGGCGCGGCCTGCGCGACCCGGCAGCCATCGAGGGTTACGTCCGCCGTGTCATGTACCACGAGCAGGTGAGCTGGTGGCGGCGCCGTTCCCGCGTTGCGGAAGTGCCCACCGGATGGCTGCCCGACCAGATTGGCGGGGGGCACGCCGAGATGGTGGACCTTCGCGTGGTGATGCGTACGGCTCTCGCCCGGTTGACACCCCGGCAGCGGACCATGCTCGTGCTCCGCTACTTCGAAGACCTGTCCGAGACCGAGATCGCCCGGCTGCTCGGCCTCAGGGTGGGGTCGGTCCGTAGCCAGATTTACCGGTCGTTGGAGCGTCTGAAGAAGGCGGCGCCTGAACTGAGCACGGTGAGGGAGTTCGGATGAACATCGAGGATCTGCTGCGCGAGACTCTTTCCGACATGGCCCATGAGGAGCAGCCGCCCCCGCCTGGCCGTTTCCTCCACGTCAACGAGAGCCGATCCCGTCGCCGCGGCCTCGCGTTGGCGGCGGCGGCAGCCGTCGCCGTGCTGGTGGCCGGATCCATGCTCGCGGTCCAGGGCTTGTCCTCGCGGACGGCGGCCCCCGGCGTTCTCACCGGGCAGGGCTCCGGCGAAACGCGTGCGGAGACCCGGATCACCGTAACGGTGAACGAAGGATGGCGGATCTCCCAGGTCTTGAAGGATCTGTCGACCTCCACCGGCAAGCCGCTGGAGGAGTTCGAGCGGGCAGCCAAGGACGGTGGGGCGCTCGGCCTTCCCGCCTACGCCAAGGGCGCGCTGGAAGGATTCGCCTTCCCCGCGACGTATGAGATCTCGCCCACATCGAGCCCCGACGAGATCCTCGCCGCGATGGTGACACGCTTCAACCGCGCCGCCGAGGACAGCAACCTGGTCGACGGCGCCAGGCGTGTCGGCCGTACGCCACTGGAGATCCTGACCATCGCCAGCATCCTCCAGGCCGAGTCGCCCAACAAGCGCGACATGCCCAAGATCGCGCGGGTCATCTACAACCGGCTGAACCACACGCCTGAGATGAAGCTGCAGTTGGACAGCACGATCCTGTACGGCCTGAACAAGTTCGCTATCAAGGCCTCGCACGAGGATCTCAAGAGCCGGTCGCGGTACAACACCTACGCGCGCCTCGGCCTGCCGCCCGGCCCCATCGGCAACCCGGGCGCCGACGCCATCGAAGCTGCCCTGAAGCCGGCCGCTGGGCCCTGGCTGTACTTCGTGACGACCGATCCGGAGAAGCGCTTCACGAAGTTCGCCGACTCAGAATCCGAGTTCTTCAAGCTGGTCGAGGAATACAACAAGAACCGCAGGAACGGGTGATGGAGTGGCGCGCCGCAGTCCTCGGTTCACCGATCGCCCTCTCCTCGTACCTCCATCGGGTCGCGACGACGCTCGGTCTGCGCGGCTGTCGCTGCATCCGTCGCGCTCCACGTACCCGACCCGCGCAGGGTCGCGGCGGTCAGACTTCCAGGGGCGGGTACTCATCGTCGTCCTTGTGCTGCCGCTCATATTCTTCGGCGGCCTCCTGGATCATCATGTCAGCGATCCGCGCGACGGGGATCGCGACCACTCCGACGATCATGATGAGCAGGCACAGCCACACCACGGGTGCGGCCACCACCGAAAGCCAGGTAGGCCCCTCCCAGAAGAGGATCGTCATGGCGGCGACCTCGCCGAGGATGAACCCGACGCTCACCGCTGCGATCGTGGTCATGTACGGGAGGTTGGCGAGCTTACGGAGGAGGGTCCGCCCGGGGACCTCGAACTCGGCCGCGCGCTGTACATCGGAGTACAACCCGCGGGGCCGCTTCTGCAGTAGCAGGCCGCCCTCCACGGCGATCGCCACCAGAAGCGTGGGGAGGACCTGGGCGGCTGTCCCGTAGAACTCCTCGCTGCCGAACATGGCGCCAGGGTCTAACGCGCGGCCGGGGTCGTCCACCTCTTGGCTCTCGCCCCGATGTGCAGCGCCCTATAGAGGTGTAGCCATGGCGATGCCGTGGCACTGCGTTGAGAGTGCGAGTGTTCGCCTGACCTGGCCTTTATACCCGCTGCCGCCCGCCGCGTGTGGCGCGTGCCGCCCCGAATTCCAGCATCGTGAAATATCGGGCAAAATTCCGGCTCTGTGGAATCTCGGCCATTGACCGCAACCGGCGACCCTCCAACGATCGAATTACAGCCTTTCGTTGGTCAGGGGTGGCGATGCAAGCCGTACGACTCCACGAGTACAACAACCGCCCGGTGGTCGAGGAGATCCCGGACCCCAAGGTCAGCGGGCCGCTGGATGTGCTGGTCGAGATCGGCGGGGCCGGGTTGTGCCGTACGGACCTGCACATCGTCGAAGGTCAGTGGGCGGAGAAGTCCGGCGTGGCCTTGCCGTACACGATCGGGCATGAGAATTCCGGCTGGGTACGGGATGTCGGCGCGGCCGTGACAGGCGTCCAGCCCGGCGACGCGGTCATCCTGCACCCGGTCGCCACCTGCGGCTTGTGCCGGGCGTGCCGCGCGGGCGACGATGTGCACTGCGCCAGTTCGAAGTTCCCCGGTATCAACACCGATGGCGGCATGGCCGAGCTCCTCCTCACCAACGCCCGGTCCGTGGTCAAGCTGGATCCTTCCCTGGAGCCTGCGGACGTTGCCGCGCTGGCCGACGCGGGCCTGACCGCCTACCACGCGGTACGCAAGGCGCTGCCGCTGCTCTACCCGGGCACGCAGGTCGTGGTGATCGGCGCTGGCGGACTGGGCCATATCGGCGTGCAGTGCCTGACCGCCATGACGTCGGCCGAGATCATCGTCGTCGACCGGTCGCCGGCGGCGCTCGAGCTCTCCAAGGGGTGGGGCGCCACGCATACCGTGCCGGCCGATGGCAGCCAGCTCCGCGCGGTTGCCGACCTCACCGGCGGGCGCGGCGCGCATGTGGTACTCGACTTCGTCGGCGAGGGAGGCACCGAAGCCGAGGGTGTGGCGATGCTGCGCCGGGCGGGCTCGTACTTCGTGATCGGCTATGGAGGCCGTATCGAGATCCCCACCATCGACATCATCTCCACAGAGATCAACGTGATCGGCAACCTTGTCGGTTCCTACAACGATCTGGACGAGCTGATGGCCCTTGCCGCGCAGGGGAAAGTACACCTGCACACCAGGAAATATCCCCTCGAAGCCGTTAACGAGGCAATGGACGACCTGGACAGCGGGCGCCTGCAAGGCCGGGGAATTCTCGTACCGATGAGGAGCTGAGATGTACGAAAAGGATGGCCAGAGGTACTTCGTCGTCGACGGGCACATCCATTTCTGGGACGGCAGGCCGTCAAATCAGGCGAACCGCTATGGCGAGGGTTTCATCAACTGCTTCTACGACTACCACCGCAATCTCTCTCCGGCGTCGGAGGTCTGGCCGCTGGAGGAATTCTGGCAGCAGAGCGAGGAACGGATCCTGCACGACGTCTTCGAGGTCGGCTATGTGGACAAGGCCATCTTCCTGCCGACCTACCTCACCGATTTCTTCGTGGACGGCTTCAACACCACCGAGCAGGACGGGGTGCTAGCGGAGAAGTATCCAGACAAGTTCATCGTGAACGGGTCGTGGGATCCGCGCGACGGTGAGGCGGGACTCGACAGGCTCGAGGCGCTGGCGAAGCGCTGGAATCTCAAGGGGGTCAAGCTCTACACCGCCGAATGGAAGGGCGCTTCGAAGGGCTGGAAACTGACCGACCCGTGGTCCTACCGGTACCTCGAGAAATGCCAGGAACTCGGCATCCGTAATATTCACGTCCACAAGGGGCCGACGATCTACCCGCTCAATCTGGATGCGTTCGACGTGGCCGATGTGGACGAGGTCGCGAGCGAGTTCCCGGAGTTGACGTTCATCGTCGAGCACTGCGGACTGCCCAGGCTGGAGGACTTCTGCTGGATCGCCACGCAGGAGCCCAACGTCTACGGCGGGCTCGCCGTGGTGATGCCGTTCATTCACACCAGGCCGCGCTACTTCGCGCAGGTGATCGGCGAACTGCTGTACTGGCTCGACGAGAACCGGATCACCTTCGCCAGCGACTACGCGATCTGGACGCCCAAGTGGCTCATCGAACGCTTCGTGGACTTCCAGATCCCCGAAGACATGCGCGGGGAGTACGGCGAGCTCACCACTGAGGTGAAGAAGAAGATCCTGGGTCTCAACGCCGCCCGGCTCTACGACATCCCGGTGCCGCCCGAGCTGGACGTCGTGGACGCCCACGCAGGCAGCGGCGAGCCCGTCGCATCCGGGCCGAAGGCGCCGGCATGACTGTGCCTTCCGACAGCGGCATTTGGGACGCGCTGGCGACCGTGCGAGATCCTGAGCTGGATGAGCCGATCACCGAGCTCGGGTTCGTCAGCGAGGTGGAGGTTCATGAGGGTCACGTTTCGGTACGGCTCCGCCTGCCGACGTACTTTTGCGCGCCGAACTTCGCCTACCTGATGGTCGCCGACGCCTGCGACGCCGTACGGGCGATACCCGGTGTGGTTTCGGTGGACATCCGGCTTGAGGACCACTTCGCGGCCCACGAGATCAACGCGGGTGTCGCGGAAGGCGCGAGGTTCACCGGGTCCTTCCCCGGCGAGGCTCGCGGAGAGCTTGACGAGCTGCGCCTGACGTTCCGGCGCAAGGCCTACCTGGCGAGCCTCGACCGGCTGGGCACCCGGTTGACCGCCGAAGGCTTGCAGCCTGCGCGGCTGCGGCTGGGCGACGTCCCGGAGTCCCCAGAGCTAGCCGGGCTGCTTCGCCGCCGGGCCGAGCTCGGGCTGGATTGCTCGCCGCAGTCGCCGCTGCTTCTCGACCAGTGCGGCGAACCGATCCCCGCCGAGGAGGCCGCGCTGCGGCTGCGCTTCGCCCGTGCCGTGCGGGTCAGCATCGAGGGCAACGCCGACTTCTGCCGTGGGCTGCTCCATACGCGCTACTCCGAAGCGGCGGGGCGCGACTCGTCATCCTGTTCGGCTGCTCCGCCTGCCGTACCTCCGACGGGCCGTCCGACCTGACCGCTGACCCAGCACCACATCATCGGTCTCCGCCTACCCCCTGCTGGACAGTCCCGGCGAGAAGATCTTGACTGCTTGTCGCCATGCGATGCCCTGCGCGGCGCTCGCGCCGTGACCGGCCCCCTCGGCTGACGAACCGGTCCGCTGCCGGGCCCAGGTCAGCGGCCGGCTCCGGGAGGAGAGTGCCGTCGCCGAATGCCCGCTTGTCCATCGACACGAAGTAGATCTTCTCCTCGTCGGTGGGGAGGGCATCGACTGTGCGGGTGCAGAGGGCTTCGACTGCCGTTAGCCAGATCGCCACGTCGCGCGCGCTGGGGATACCGCCGGGTGCACGGTGAGCTCATCCGGCTCGGCTATCAGGTCAGCGAAGCGACCGTCCGGCGGATCCTTCGGAGCCGGTGCTTTGGCCCGGCTCCCCCGAGACGCCGACACCTCCTGGCGAACGTTCCTGTGCGCCCAGGCGCAAGGGCTGCTGGCCGTCGACTTCTTCCACGTCGACACGATCTCCTTGAAGCGCCTGTACGTGCTTTTCGTCATGGAAGTGGCCACCCGGTGTGTGAACATCCTCGGTGTGACCGCCAACCCCACCGGTGCCTGTACGGCCCAGCAGGCCCGCAACGCTCATGGAGCTCGGTGAGCGGATCGGCTCGTTCCGCTTCCTCATCCGCGATAGGGACACCAAGTTCACTGGGGCGTTCGACGAAGTCTTCGCCGGCGAGGGTACGACGGTGGTGAAGATCCCGCCGCGCACACCGCAGGCGAACTGCTACGCCGAGCAGTGGGTGCGCACCGTACGGGCCGAGTGCACCGACCACATGCTGATCTACGGGGGACGGCATCTGTGGTCGGTTCTGACCGAGTATGCCGATCACTACAACGGCCATCGGCCGCACCAGTCCCGCTCGCAGCAGCCACCCGATCACGACGAGCGGATCGTCGTAGCGTTGGAAGGGCGGATCGAACGCCGGAGGATGCTCGGCGGGTTAATCAATGAATATCACCGAGCCGCGTAGCACTACAGGGAACTCCCAGGCCAAGCCCGATGTGATGAATTTTGACGCGGTACAGGTCTGAACTGACGATGGCCGCCTAAATGATCTACCGCGATACACGGTCCGTACACAAGAGCAACCAATCATGATCAACAGCACGATCAGAGGCTGGCGAGAACCGAGGAACCCCAGGTCGAACGCGGTGTTGGAGAGTAGGGCGGGTGGGACTTGAACCCACGACCCACGGATTATGGGTTTCCTTGATCCGTGCCGCTCGCTGCCATACTGTGCCATTTCCTGCTGGCTTGCCCGCCATTGCCCGGCCCAACATGTCTGAACGTGACGGTGCCTGCCATGCCGTACCGCATACACGCGAGCAACCACCGAGTAATCACACGTCCTTGACCGGCGGGTCCGATGGCCGATTCGGCCACTCGACGAAACCTGCAGGTCAAGCTCTATGTGGTGAGTTCTGAAGCGCTCCAGGCGGATCGGAGCATTGTGCCTCAATGGTCATGATCACTTAGAGTAGAACACAATTCAGGTTACGTTTCCGCGTTATGCTCAGACGCGAGTACTCCTCTGCGGAAGAAGATCACCAATGAGCGTGAGATCGTTCCCGCTAACACTGCGCGTCACCGTGAGCGAAGCAACACTGGACGAGATCAGAGAGAAGGCCGTGACGCAGGCCCTCCAATTCTTCGGACCTGGCGCCGAGCTGGACGTCATCAGCGCTGAAGCCGAGTCGGACGAGGAGCGTGAGGGTCGCTACCGCGCTCACGTCGTCTTCCGGAAGGTCGCCTGATGCTGTAATGCTCCAAACTCAACGCCATGTCTTGAGCTGTGGCGACGCAACGATCCGAGCATCTGCTCGAACTTTGTTGAGCGCTCGCTCAGACGAAGATGATCAACATGGGAACAACTCCAGCTCAAGGCAGGTGGACCATTATCTGCCCCCACGCGCTCGCCGCGCAGTAGCCCGACTTGGGCAAGTGTTGGGTATGGAGGGTCCCGGCGCACACCGGGGCCCTTCGTCGTGTCTGGAGCGCGGAGTGAAGCGGTCGTCGGCTACGCCGAGCCCCTCGGCCCCGAGGAGGCACAGGCTGAGTTCTCCATGTGGGCGTTCAACAACGGGGGCAACTGGAAGGATGCCTCTGGCAAATGGAGCATCAACTCCGACGCCAACGTCAAGGCACTGCAGTTCCTGAAGAAGCTGTCGGTTGAGGACAAGGTCACCCAGAACAACCCTGGCAAGACCAACCGCACCGACGGCGCGTTCCCCTTGTTCACCAGCGGCAAGGCCGGAATGGTCGTGGGATTCGGACCGCTGTCCGCACAGTTGGACAAGGACAAGAGCGTCGATTACGGCATCGCGCCGATGCCCACCGCGCACGGCTCGGCCCCACGCACCTACGGCGTGACCGACTACCTGGAAGCCTTCAAGAAGCCCGGCAACCAGCAAGCCGTGAAGGACTTCTACGAGCTCTACTACCAGCCCGACCAGGTCAACACCTGGATCAAGTCCGAGGGCTTCCTGCCGGTCACCAAGTCGGGCCTGGAAGTCTTCAAATCTGAAGCGGCCCTCAAGGTGTACCTGGACACGCTGCCCAACATCATCCTGACGCCGAACCAGGACCCGATGTGGGACAAGACCCTCACCGCGGTGCAGCAGAACCTCGGTGCGGCGGTGGAGGCGAACGGGGACCCGAAGGCGGTCCTGGACCAGCTGCAGCAGACCGCCGAAGCCGGCGGCTGACGTTGGCCGCACAGCTCGAGATGCGCCCCGCCGCGAAGGCCTCGCCGGGTGCGGCGCGGACCGCCGCACCCGGCGTGGCCCGATCGCCCCGCCGCGCCGGCTTCCGCCGCGACAACGTCCCGCTGCGTACAGCGCTGCTGTGGCTAGGACCTGCGATCGCCCTCATCACCGGGGTGGTCATCTATCCGGCCGTGGAATTGGTCAAAGCCTCCACCGGCGACTACTCGCTCACCGGCCTGCGTCGCGGGTCGGTCGGCGCAGCCAACTTCACCCAGGTGTCGCATCATCCGGCGTTCGCAACCGTCATAGCGAACACCGCGATCTGGGTGTTCGCGGTCGTCGCCGTCACGATCGTCATCAGCCTCGGTCTCGCGCAGTTCCTGTCGAAGGAGTTCTTCGGTCGTAAAGCGGTGCGTTGGGCGGTCATCGTGCCGTGGGCGACATCCCTGATCGTCACCGCACGCCTGTCACTCTGGTCCTCGACTACTACCACGGTGTTCTGAACAGCTTGCTGACAGCCGCACACATCATCGACAAGCCGATCGACTTCCTGGCCGACGACTCGTGGACGACGCCCTCGATGATCGCGGTCGGAGTGTTCGTCTCGCTGCCGTTCACCGCCTACGTCCTGCTGGCCGGCCTGTCGGCCATCCCCGCGGATGTGTACGAGGCCGCCCGGATCGACGGGGCCGGGAAGTGGAGGACTTGCTGGCATGTGACGCTGCCGCTGCTTCGACCCGCACTCCTGGTGGCGAGTGTGCTGAACATCATCTACGTCTTCAACTCCTTCCCGATCGTGTACACGCTCAACGACCGGAACCCGGGCTTCGCCCATGACACGTCCATCACCTTCATGTACAAGCTCGCCTTCAAGAGCTCCGAACACAGCATCGGCATGTCCGCCGCGGCCGGCGTTCTCAATGTCGCGCTCATCCTGATCGTGGTGCTGGTCTACCTGCGAAGCGTCAAATGGAAGGAGATCTGATGTCCTCCGCTCCGTCCATGGCCCGCATCCTCCATGACCGCGGCCGCAACTCCCGGTGGCGCCGTGCTCGCCGCTTCGTCCTTCCCGCCGGCGGGGCGGCCGTGGCTTTCGGGTTCCTGGGCCCGTATCTCATCATGCTGCTGGACGCGCTGCGGCCCTCCAGCGAAGTCGTCGCCTCGCCCGCAACGGTTCTGCCGCGCACCTGGCAGTGGTCGACATTCGGCACCGTGTTGTCCGATGACCGCTACCTGAACTGGTTGAAGACTTCCGTGCTGGTCGCGGCGGCGTCGACCGTCATCGTGATCGCCGTCGCCGTACCGGCGGCCTACTTCACGGCGCGGTTCAGATTCCCCGGCCGGACCGCGTTCCTGTTCCTTGTCCTGGTCACCCAGATGTTCTCGCCGACGTCACTGGTGGTGGGCATATACCGCGAGTTCTTCGACGTGGGTCTCGTGAACACGTACGCGGCGATCATCTTGACGAACGCGGGGTTCAACCTGGCGTTCGCCGTCTGGATCCTGCACGGCTTCATCGCCTCCGTGCCACGGGAGGTGGAGGAGGCCGCCGAGCTTGACGGCTGCAGCAGGCCCGGAACTCTTCGACGGGTGATCCTGCCCCTGATCCGGCCTGGCCTGGTGACCGCGGTGATCTTCACGTTCATCGCGGCCTGGAACGAGTACGTCGTGGCTCTGACCCTGATCCAGGACGACGCCAAGAAACCTCTGACCGTCGGGATCAGCTCTTACGTCACCGGCTACGAGCAGCACTGGGACCAGCTGTTCGCCGCTTCGATCGTCGCGGTCATCCCGGTCGTGATCCTCTTCGTGTCCATTGAGCGGCACCTGGTGGGCGGTCTCACCGCAGGCTCGGTCAAGTAACGCAGCGCACGCAGTTCCCACCCACCGCACGGATTGGAGAACCCAGTGAAGCGGCTTATCAGAAGCCGCGCCGCGATACGTGTCAAGTCATCAATGTACGTCGACGAGACCGGCTCGGCGGATTCCTCCACGAATACCAGCATGCTGCGTGAGCTGCGTGGACAGAATTTCCGGCAGGCGCAGCCATGAGCCAGCGCGCTTTCGCTTACAGGTACTGGCCTGCCTCGGCGCTATCTGTCTTCGACAGGCGCACCGACACCACGTTGGCCAGGTTGACGACCACGCCGTTCATGTCGGCCTCACGGTCGTACCTCGCATGGTTCAACACCAGGCTGCGCCGCTCGTCCAGCGCGCGGGCGATCGCCGTCATCGCCTCGGGCTCACTATCGAAATCCTGGCTGACCACGGAGAAGTCCTCGCCGCCCAACGGGTGAAATCGAATGACCAGCATGACGTTGTCGGACACGGTCGGCTCCCCTCACCAGAATCGGAAGGGGGTACGTGCCCAGTATGGAGGACCTGGGCAGATTTCCTCCATGACTGCCCTGCCGACCCGTTGTTCTGTTTGCGCCCTCAGTTGGGCGATCTTCACGTACGGCTGTCGCGCCCCGCGGCCAATGGGTCAGTGACGATCATTCAGCCACTGTGTGACGGGCCACTCGGCGCAGTTGCAGGATCCCGCCGGGGCCGGGAACCGCCATCGGCAGAATCCCGCCGATGGCAGCCAGCAGCCGCCGATATGGTGCGCCGCACGATGTGTCGGCGCCAGGATGCATCCACCGGCGCTGGTTGGCTGGCGGGAGCTGCCCACCGCTCATACAGTCCAGTCTCCTCCCGCGTCCTGCTGGGCGCTAGAGCGGGCGGGGCTCACGCGTTCGCACCGGTCAGGTCGATGAGCCCGGAGCACTACGGGCATTCCTGCCACGAAGTCAGAGCTCCGAGCGATCTTGATCGCCGTGTGCGTGACAGCGGAGGCGTACGCCAGGCGACCGGCTCCAGCAGCGCTACCCTCGCGAAAGGTGGGTTGCGGTCCGCCGCAGAGGATCATGATCGTCATGCAAGACGCCGTGGCGGTGACGTGTCGGCTCAGGCTCCTCGCCACGCGCGAGAATCAGCCGCACCCGTTGCCGGGCTTGATGCTCCCGGTGTGTGGTCTCCTTGCTGGAACCGTGCGAGAGGTTCTTGCACTGTTCCCTGAACCAGCGGCCGTCCCGCTTCAGGAACCGGAAAGGCTGGGTGTTGTCCGTACGGCTCATCGCGCACCTCCTGGTGTGCTCGCCATTCCCGACGGTACACCGTGGGCCGACGACCTGAAGTAATCCGCGATAGAGCACCTGCGGCTACGACACGAGCTTCGGGCGCGGGCGCCGTTGCGCCGGGCGAGTCGGCTTCTCCACCGACGGCACTGATCAAAATGTAGCTGACCGCATCACCCACTCACCGAGCGTCGCACTCTGCACCCTCGTCAGCGACCGTGGCTCCACTCCACAGGCTCCCTTTCGGAACCGGGCAATTCCCGGAAAATGGTCATTGATCAGGTAGACTGCAAGTACCGAGGACATTTCGAGCGTTGGCATTCAGGTCTGCGTCGCCCGCGGCGAAGCATTGTATCGGCCCTTCCGAGGGCCCGGTCAGGCCAGGCGACCATGACGCCGACGATCCTCTCTCCTCTCAAGCCGCTGAGCCCCGTAGCCTCCGCGCTCCGGCTCAGTCTTAGCCCCGTGCTGGATGGGCGGGCTGTAGTGGACGGGGCGTGGTGGCCCCGCACGCGTGACGCCGCCGCCGAACTGCCCGCGCTCATCACCGCCGTCGATCAGCGGCTCGGCCGGGTCACGCTGCGCGTCGGCGTGTATCGGGACGCGTGGGACCACATCCCGCGCCGTATCTCCGCGCGCGGCCGGCAGGTCCGGGTCGGCTGGTTCCGCCATGCCGACCCCCGGGTGATCACCCTGATCTTCTCGGGCGCTGAGCCGATCGTCCTGCTGGTCATCCCGCCGGGCACCGCGAGCGCTCCTGCCGAGGCCGCAATGGCGCTGACCGTGCAAGGTACGGCCGGCTTCGCGCTGACCGACATCCTCGCCATCGCGCACCTGCCCCCGGTACCGCCCACCCGTACGCCCGAGGAGAACGGCTGGGAGAACGAGGGCGGACACCTCATCGACGTCTAGTTACGCCAGCGTGACCCCGGCACTGCCTGCCGACCGGATTGAGCGGTGCTGACACCTTTTCTGGCGGCGCACCGATCTCCGGCCGGCAGGCGCTCTTTCCTTCTCCGATTGGAGAAACTCCATGACCGTCATCGACATCGTCCCGCCCGCCGAGCGGAGCCCAGCAGTTCCCACCACCGTCCACCTATCCGGTGGGATCGACATCTTCACCAGCAAGGCACTTCGCCTGAAACTGCTGAACGCACTGCGCTACAGCACCAGCCTGCTCATCGTCGACCTGTCGCAGGTGTCGTCCTGCGACGCCGGAGGGCTGGGCGTCCTGCTCGGCATCCAGGGTCGTGCCCGAGCACAGGGCATCACACTGGCCCTGACCGGCCTCCGCCCTCACATGACCCAGCTGCTGACCATCTCTGGCTTGGACAGCCGCTTCCCGATCGTCATGTGACCTCCAGTGGCGAAGAGGTCGCGGAACTGGGCGGGGTCGATATAGCCGTCGCCAAGGGGATGGCCCGGACCGAACTACCTCGCCTACCGGTTCCGCACGGTGATGGTTGTCATAGCGCTGCCTCCGGTGTGGCTGCACGGATAAGACACGTCCCAATCGCGGGCGCTGGTCAGGAGTGGACGGCGCGGATCTCCGTAACGGTGAACTCATCGACGATGTGTCGATTCTGCAGCAGGAACCCGACGACGCCCGCCACCGCCTCCGCGCTCAGGGTGGCTCTCGCCTGTCCGCTCAGGAGGTAGACGAGAGGAGTCGACGGCTGGGTGAGCGCGAAGCTGCGGTCGTGGCGGTGGACGTCCTGCAGGGCCCTGATCGGGATCGGCCGCGTGGTGGTGAACCACGCCGCGACCTCCCACAGAGGCAATGCCAGATCGGCTTCTGCTGAGGCGTAGTAGCAGGTGACACAGCCGTGCCCGGCGTGCTGACCATGCGGGCAGGTCCACTGGAGGACGTCGGTCCGGCTCTGCTCGCGGGTGCTCAGCATCGCCGCCTCGGTGACGCGGCGGCGCACTGTTCGTGGGGGATCCTCCGACGCGGGAAGGGAGTCGCTGATGATGGATCCCTTCGCGCCTACGCTCCGACATGTCCGAGCATAGCCTCGCACGCCGCGTCTGCGCAGGTAGGCGCGGTTGGCTCGGGAGGAGTAGCGCGCCTGCCGAACCAGGTCACCGGTGTCGCCCGGTTACTCCTGGTCTGCGCGCGAGCGTTACGAGAGCGGTACGCCTCGGCCTGTGGCCGCACACGCAAGAACGCCCGCTCCTTTGGAAGAGCGGGCGTTCCAACACTTTGTGTACTCCGGTGTGCAGGTCACCCTCGACGAAAGGCTCCACACGGCTCCAGCCGAACGGTAATCCGCGAAGGCAATAAGTGCGCTCGGGGACACTGGACACACCGGCTACATCATTAAGAACCAGCGAAACGCGGAAAATATTCCGCTCCGCGATGCGGAATTGGCCAAGGCCGGGTAGTCAGCCTTTTTAAGGCCTTGGCAAGGGGGTTGGGGAGTCTGTCATGGCGATGTAGAGGCCGGGATCGATCTTGAAGGTGAGTCCGTTTCTTGGCCCAGCGGGAGAGTTATCTGGTGAAACGGCGTCAAGGCCGCTCGGCATCATCGGGACCAGCTGGGCTCGTTGCGATAAGCAATAGGTCTTGCCTCCAGACCCCTCATGTCTTGGACTTATAGCGGAGGTGGCAGCTAGCTTTACGCCATGTCGATGACCAACCGAAAGCCGCAAGGTGCTCGTCCTGACGTCCCGCTGGAGGGGAAAGTCGCGATCGTCACCGGTGCAGCGCAGGGCATAGGCAACGCCATCGCGCATGGCCTCGCCGCTGACGGCGCGCACGTCGTCATCGCCGATCTCCACGGCGTCGAGGAAGCGGCTCAGGCCCTTCCGCAGAAAAGTGTCGGCATCGAGGTGGACGTCGCGGACGAGCATGCGGTCGCGCGCATGGCCGAAGAGACAATCACGCGTTTCGGCGGGATCGACCTGCTCGTCAACAACGCGGGTCTGTTCGCTTCGCTGGCGATGCGACCGTTCACGGAGATTCCCCTTGCCGAATGGCGGCGTGTCATGGACGTCAACGTCGCCTCGATGTTCCTCACCTGCCAGGCCGTCGTGCCGCACATGCGCGAGCGCGGCGGCAAGATCGTCAACATCTCATCAGCCACGCCATTTCTAGGAGTTCCGCACCGCCTGCATTACGTGACCTCCAAGGGGGCGATCATCGCCTTCACCCGCGCCTTGGCGAAGGAACTGGGCCCCGACGGCATCAACGTCAACTGCATCGCTCCCGGCTTCACCCTCAGCGCGGGCGTACTGGAGCACGGCGGGGTTCCTGACCAGCTCAGCGGTGCAGCCGTTTCCGCCCGCGCGATCAAACGCGACCAGCAGCCCGAGGACCTGGTCGGCGCTGCACTCTTCCTGTGCCGACCGATGTCGGATTTCGTCACGGGCCAAACCCTGGTCGTGGACGGTGGCCTATACCTCCACTGAGTCAGCTGGGTCTGCCAGAGCGGTTCTGGCGTAGGGCAGGAATGCCCGCGCGGCGGGTGAGAGGCCGTCCTTCTGCCAGATCAAGATCAGTCGCCGAGTCAGTTTCGGCCGGCTGAGCTGGACGATCGCGAGCCGTTCTGACGGCGGTGCTGCAGAGCGTGGCACGAGCGCGATCCCCACGCCTTCGGCGGCGAGATCGACGAGGATCCGCAGGTCGCTCGACTCCGCGGCGATACGGGGCGTGAATCCCGCGCTGCGTGCGGCCGCGTCCAGTGCCATGCGCTGCCCGCTTTCCGGTGGCAGGGTCACCATCGGTTCGTCACGGAGCTGCGCGAGTGGGACGGAGCGAGAGGCGGCGAGCGGATGGTCGCGGGAGACGATAATGACGGCCGGTTCTGTTCTGATCACCTGGGAGTCGACCTTGTCGGGCACCGGTTGGCGGACACCGAGCCCAATGACGGCCACGTCGAGTGTTCCTTCGTCGACCTCGGCGATGAGCGAGGTGGTGTGTCCGTCGCGGAGGCGCAGCTCGACTCCGGGGTGGTCACGGCGGTAGTGGCCAAGCAGTGACGGCAGTTCCTGCGGCGCGGGCACAAGCGTGCCGACGGAAAGCCGCCCGGCGAGCAGGCCGCGCAGTGAGGCAAGCGCATCGCGTCCGCTCTGCGCGGAGGCGAGTGTGGCCCGGGCATGCGGCAGGAATGCCATGCCGGCACCAGTGAGCAGGACGCCTCGGGGCGTCCGGATGAGCAGTTGCTCGCCGAGCTCACGTTCCAACCGAATGATCTGCTGGCTGACCGCTGGCTGCGCCACCTTCACCCGCTGGGCCGCGCGCGTGAAGTGCTGTTCCTCCGCGACCGCGACGAAGTAGGCGAGCTGCCGTAGCTCCATAAGGGAACACTATCGCGATGGCATTCTCTCTGTATTTCCCTTATAAGAGAGACCGGGCAGGTGGGGTCGGGTCCCGGTAGCCGTCAAACCGTTTGAGACGTTTCAGGCGACTTGTTCTGTATCGGAGCTGGTTTCCTCCTTGTCGGGTTCGTTGATCCAGACAAGCCTTAGGCAGGCAGTGCGGGGTGGGCTTGCGACAGAACCGGCCGGGGTTGGCGGCGTAGGTGGCCTGAAGCGTTCGTGCCCGCTCGGCCCTGATCTGGCCGACGGTGCCCAGATGGACCGATGTGCAGGCCGATACCGGAGTGCCGGTGCTCGTGGCGGGGATGGTCCCGGCGTGCAGACCCTGTCCGATCGGCGCAACACGTGCTCCCCGCGCACGCAGGGATGGTCCCCGACATGAAGGCTGGCTGGGTCGAGGGCGCCGAATGTTCCTCACGCGCGCGGGTCGTTGCGGCGTGCGGCGTTCTTGGTCAGCCATGCCGCGCAGCCGCAGATCAGAAGGCGCGCGAGCACGGCTGACCAGCGTTCATGAGCCGTCTCTGGTGAGGGTGAGGTAGTCGAGATTCGGGCCATCGGAAACGGCGCCCGCCCACCGTGCGTTCCATCAGCGTGCTCCTTCTGCGGCTGGTCGGAGAGAATCCCTCATTGGGGGTACAGGCGCGTGCACGGCGAGCTCGCGGCTCTTGGCATCAAGGTCGCGCCTTCCCGTCTGGGAGATCCTCAAGCGGGAAGGCGTAGATCCGCCCCCTGCACGGGCATCAATTACGTGGGGCTGATTTCCTGCGATCCCAAGCCGACGCGCTGCTGGCCTGCGACTTCATCGAGAGCGTCACACTCAACGGGCAGCGCCGATACATCCTGGCGGTCATCGAGCACGCCGGCAGGCGGGTCCGCGTGCTGGGCACCACCGCACACCCGACTGCGGCCTGGGTCAGTCAGGCGTTCAAGAATCTCGTGATGGATCTGGAGGACGCGGGCTGCCGGGCGCGCCATCTGATCCGAGACCGGGATGGGAAGTTTCCGGCCCTGATGGAGGATCTGAAGGCGAGCTCTGGTACCAGGTCAAGCAGGCTTACGATTTGAAGAATTCTTCAATTTGCAACATGATGAGAACGTTGTTTCCTAGTGATCGAGATGGGAAGTGCCGTGTTGAGCGAGTTCGCCGCGGAGCTTCGAGTGCGTATCGACGAGGTGGAAGCCGATTTGACCCGGGCACATGGAGCGCTCGACGATCACGCCGTGCAGGTGCTGACCGGGCGGCTGGACAACCTTCTGCGTATCGCCCGAGAGCACGGCATCGACGTGCGACTCCCGGCGGTATGGAGCGAGTGACTGTGCCGCCTCTGCTCTATGAGATCAAGGCGGAGCTGTTTCGTACGCTCGGCCACCCGGCCCGGATCACCGTGCTGGAGCTGCTGCAGGAGAGGCCGCTGCCGGAGCGCGAGCTGCTGGCGGAGCTGTGCGCGGGGGCCATGAGGTGAGCGCGAATGCCGTCACCGCGCGGCTGCGCGGGCTGCTGCCACAGCCCCTGGACTGGACGGCGGTGCGCCGCGCTCCTGGCCGGGACCTGCTGGCCGGGGTGACCGTCGCGATTGTGGCGCTGCCGCTGGCGTTGGCGTTCGGTGTCAGCTCGGGTCTGGGCGCTGAGGCCGGGCTGGCCACCGCGATCGTGGCCGGGGTGCTCGCGGCCGTTTTCGGCGGCAGCAACCTGCAAGTGTCCGGGCCGACCGGAGCCATGACCGTGGTCCTGGTGCCGATCATGCACCGGTATGGCGGTGCCGGGGTGCTCACGGTCGGCTTGCTGGCGGGGCTGGTGCTCGTGGTGTTGGCCGTTGCCAGGGTCGGGCGGTTCGCGCAGTTCATGCCCACCCCGGTGATCGAGGGCTTCACCGCGGGCATCGCCGTCGTCATCGCTATGCAGCAGGTGCCGGCCGCGCTCGGGGTGTCCGGGGTGGAGGGTGAGCGCGTCTGGCAGACGGCTGCCGACGCGGTGGTCCGCTTCGCGGTCTCGCCCGATCCGATTTCGCTGGTGATGGCGCTGGGGGTCGCGGTCGTGATGCTCGTGGGCGGCCGCTGGCGGCCCGGCGTGCCGTTCTCGCTGATCGGCGTGGTCGCGGCGACCGCCGTCGCCGAGCTGGCCAGGCTGGATGTCGCCCGCATCGGCGCGCTACCCGCCACGCTTCCGGCTCCCTCCGTGGCATTTGTGGACGTGAGCGCGCTGGCCGGGCTGCTTCCCTCGGCGTTGGCGGTGGCGGCGCTGGCCGCACTGGAGAGCCTGCTGTGCGCATCGGTGGCCGACTCGATGAGTGTGAACGAGCGGCATGATCCAGATCGGGAGTTGTTCGGGCAAGGTCTGGCCAATCTGGCCGCGCCGCTTTTCGGCGGCGTGCCCGCCACCGCGGCGATCGCCCGGACCGCGGTTAACGTGCGCGCCGGCGCCCGTTCCCGGCTGGCGGCCGTGACCCATGCGGTGGTGCTGGCGGTCATCGTGCTCGCCGCCTCCGGGCTGGTCGGCCGCATTCCGCTGGCCGCCCTGGCCGGCGTGCTGCTGGCCACCACGGTCCGCATGGTGGAGGTTGGCTCGCTGCGCGCCATCGCCCGCTCCACCCGGAGCGACGCGCTGGTCATGGCGTTGACCTTCCTGGTCACCGTCGCACTGGACCTGGTCACCGCCGTCGCCGTGGGCATCGGCGTGGCCATCGTGCTGGCGCTGCGCGCGGTGGCTCGTGCGGTCAAAGTAGAGCAGGTTCCGCTGGAGACCGGGGACCACAGCGAGGAGGAACATGCGCTGCTGGCCGAGCACATCGTCGCCTACCGCTTCGACGGGCCGCTGTTCTTCGCCGCCGCCCATCGCTTCCTGCTTGAGCTGTCGGAAGTGGCCGACGTGCGTGTGGTCATCCTGCGCATGTCCAGGGTGACCACCATCGACGCCACCGGCGCCCAGGTGCTGGGCGATGCGATCACGCGGCTGGAGAAGCGCGGCATCACCGTCGTGCTGTCCGGCATCAAGCCCGGTCACGACCAGGTGCTGGCCGCGCTCGGTGTCGCCGAGCATCTGCGCCGAGATGACCTGATCTTCCCCGATACCCCGTCGGCCATCCGATACGCACGTCACGTGCTGGATCCCAACCTAGATCCCAACTCGGCGGCGGCAACCGCGTGAGCTCCGCGGAAAGGACAACACGGGACTTCGGTCCCTGTCGAGGGTGACGTCAGGCGCGAGATCGTGGACGGTGTGCAACACCAGTCCACGTCCACCGCGCCTGCGCAGGGGTTCTCAGGGAATGCGCATACTCCTCCATAGATCATCACAAGCTGGACCGATTGCCTTGGTTTTGCCCATTCCGGGCAGCACCCTCACCAAGGAGAAAATCGATGAAGAAGACCGTCGCCCTCGGCACACCTGGCAGAGTGGCACGATCAGCGCCAAGAGCGCCACGTCGGTGACGATCGCCAGCAAGGACGGCTTCTCCCAGACCTGGACGACGGAGGCGGGGACCCGCTTCCGCCGCCTGGGGCAGCCCGCGGACCTGTCCAAGCTGGTCGTGGGCGACGGCGTGTTCGCCATCGGCGTCCCCGGCAGCACGGGGCCGACCGCCGCGGCCGTGTTCGTGCCGCGTGACCGCGCGGTGCTCGAGACGCCGTCCGTCCCTGCGAGCTGACCGGGGAGGGTGGGGCCCCGCCGATGCGCCGGGGCCCCATCCAGTCGAGGTCTGCCGGCGCCTCGCCGACCGGCGCATCCCGGTGATCTTCCTGACCGCGCGGGACATCCCCCCGCGGACACCGTCCGCGGCCTGGCCTTGGGCGGTGACGACTACGTGACCAAGCCCTTCTCTGTTGATGCCGGTGCTGGTCGAGCGGTTTGGCCGCAAGCGGCTCGAAGCGTACGCCGACGCCGGGCAGACCTGCCCTGTGACACAATATTCGCCACCCACATGGTCAGGCGACCATGACGCCGTTGTTTCTCAACCCGCACCCTGCGCCTTTCGGGTCCTTAGAAAGGGCCGGTGATGGTTCTCCGGGGGCGACGCAAACCGAATGCCAACGCTCGAGAAGTCCTCGGTCACTCCAGCTGCTTTTCGACTGCGAAAACACGCTCCCGCGAGTACGGAACAGTTACGGCACCGTGCTCAGCTGGGCGGCCGCATGGCCTCGATGAGGGCGTCCAGGGGGATGTGGGCGAATCCGACGCGGGCGTCGCTCGCTCCATAGGGCAGCCAGATGGCGTCGGCGTGCAGGAGTCCTCCGCAGGAGTAGACGACGTTGGGGACGTATCCTTCGCGCTCGATGCCATCGGCGGTGAGAAGCGTGCCGGGGAGTTCGGCGATGACGCTTTCCGGGTGGTGGGAGTCGAGGAGCAGGGCGCCGATGGCGTAGTCGCGCATCGGGCCGACACCATGAGTCAGGACGAGCCAGCCGTACCTGGTCTCGATGGGGGAGCCACAGTTGCCGACCTGGATCAACTCCCAGGCGCGGCGGGGGATATGCAGCGGGACCGGCGGCTGCCAGGTGTTGGTCCCATCGAGGGCCGTGAGAGCGATGGTCTCGCCGTCTGAGCGGCACAGCGCGAGCCTGCGTCCTCCGACTGGCCGGGGGAACAGTGCCATGCCCTTGTTGGCGGAGGCGGGGCCACGCATGGGGGTGATCGCGAAGCGGCTCAGGTCGTCGCTGGAGATCAGGTGGGAGCGGATGTGCTGCCCGTCGTAGGCGGTATAGGTGGCCTGGTAGGACGCCTTGCCGTCCTCGTCGAGCACGCGCACGAGACGGGCGTCCTCCATACCGTTGCGCTCGGCCGCGGTCGAGGGCCAGAGCACGCGCTGGTGCAGGGGAAGATCGGCGGGGAAGGACACCGCGTACTCGGAGCGGATCGCCCGGCGGAGTTCCTCCAGAGTCCGCTGCGCGGTGTCGCGGGTGAGCAGTTCGCCGGGGAGCCGGGCGATGGCCTGCTCGAAGTCGTCGTCGTCGAAGCATTCCGGGAGCGATCTCAGCAGGGCGGCCGAAACCTCGTTGTCCCAGGCGTCGGCGGCGAGCAGGTCGCGCCGATGGTGGACCGAGTGCCTGCGGCCGGTGGACAGCGGGCCGGTGCGGTCGCCGAGGACGAGGTCGGAGCCCGGTCCGAGCAGGGCCGTGGTGAAACCGATGGAGGACAGATGTCCCTCACCGATCTGCCGTAGGCTGATCGCCACGCGGAGCTTGCCGGGGTCCACGCCGTTCTGGTCGGGGTGGGGGACCATCGAGGGGTTGCACACGGCCGCGCCCTCGACGGCGTACTCGTGGCTGAAGTAGGCGCCTACGAGGAGGCGAGTGGTCAGGGAGAGCTCGACGCCCTGCTGGATGCGATGGCGGACCAGGTCGTGGTGATGGGCGAAGGCCGCTTCGAGGTCGTGGTGGCGCCCGCCGAAGCGGCGCAACGTGTCCTGGAGGACGTAGGTGGCTGTGTCTCCGTCGAGGGCGGTGATGCGTTCGATGACTGCGGTCGAGCGGCTGTGGGAGAGGGCGGCGTCCTCACCCGGCACGAAGAGTTTGATGATCATTCTGTGCGGGTCCGGAGCGATCGTGGGCTCGAGCCTGGTGGCAAGGTCACCGCTGGTCATGTGAGCTCCCGGACATGCTGCAAGGTAGCGATCAACGCGATGGTGGATTCGGCGCCCTGGTTGAGATTGGGGCCGCACTCGGTAAGCCCGTCGTAGGCGCCGCCGGTGGCGGGGTCCCACATCCGGGTTCCGGCGTCGTTGGCGCCACGGAACCAGGCCACGGCCCGCCGTACACCCAGGTGCCACGAGGGGTCGCCGGTGACGGTCGCTGAGACGGCACAGGCGTCGGCGAGCGCGGCTACCTCGATGGGCTGCTGGTCGTAGCGCGCTCGTGGCTCGCCCTGCTGCCAGCCGGCGGCCGGCACGACGGAGAACCGTTCGTTCCGTGTCTGGACGTCTGACAGCCAGGTGAGCAGGCGCAGGCCGCGCCCGAGCAGTTCCTGGTCGCCGCTGAGGTCTCCGGCAGCGATGATCACTTCGGCGAGAGCGGCGTTGGCGTAGGTCAGGTACGGCTGCGGCCATGGCCAGGACGGATCCTCCGGCGGGGTGCCGATCGCCTGCACGGCGTCCGTCAGCAGGGCCGCGGCCATGGTGCTGTCCGGGGTGGCCCGCAGGATCTCGGCGGCGCCGAGCCCGGCGAAGGTCATGGCGCGCGGGTGCGGGGAGCGCTGTTCGGTACCGAGGGCGAAGGCATGCAGTGCTTCCTGCCGGATCCAGGGAGCGGCATTACGGGCGGCCGCGGTGCCGAGCCCCCACATCGCACGTCCCCACGCGTCGCCGACATCGGGCCGGTCATGCCAGCGCCGGTCGAAGCCGAGCCTGTTCCTGAACGCGCCGGAGCGATCTTGGGCGTGCGAGAGAAACGTCATGTAGCACTCTGCTAGCCGGGTCAGCCGGTGAGTCGGGCGTGATTCGCGACTGAGCACGACGAGCCCGCGGGCCACGTCGTCGGTGCAGTAGCCGTGCTGACGGCGGACGGTGGCGTATCTCGCGTGCTCGAACAGGCCGGTGTCGTCGCTCAGCCGGATCAGGTGCTGGAATCCGGAGGTCAAGGGATCGCCGCGGCCGTCATGGCCGGCCGTTCGGCGAGGAGCGCGCGGACCAGTCCGGCGTAGCGGTCCGCGACCGCGGGCCACAACAAGCTGGAGACGAGCAGGCGGGTACGGCCGGCGAGCTCGTCGGCCAGTCCCGGCTCGGTGAGGACGCGCCGTACGGCGGCGGCGAGCGCGACAGGGTCGGCGTGCGGAACGAGCAGCCCGGGACCTCCCGTCAGCAGCTCGACCGCGTGCGGGAAGGGGGTGGCGACGACGGGCACGCCGGCGGCGACAGCCTCGATGAGTACGCCCGACGTCACCTGCTCGGTCGAGTCGTACGGCAGCACGACGACGTCTGCCGAGCGGATCAGACGGCCCAGCGACCACTGGTCCCGATATACCGGATCATGCCGTACGGCCGGCACCACCCCGAGCCGGGCCGCGAGCGCGTACAGGCTCTCCCGGTAGGCCTCCCCCTGGGACTCCAGCACCTTCGGGTGGGTCTTGCCTGCGATGGTGTAGGTCGGCGACAGGTCGTCCAGCAGCGCGAGCGCGCCCAGCGCCCACTCCAGGCCCTTGCCGGGACCGAGCAGCCCCCAGGTGAGCAGGTGCGGCCGGACCTGGCGCCGCGCCGGGATGCGCCGGTGGTCGGCGGTTCCGTGCGGGATGAGGACCACCTTGGCGGCATCGACGCGATAGCCGGCAAGCAGCCGATCACGCGCGGTGCCGGTCATGGTCACGATCACCCCGGCGGCGGCCGCGATCTCCTCCAGCAGGTCCTTCTGCTGGAGAGTGGGACCGGCCAGCACGGTGTGCAGCACGACGACGCTGGGTACGGCCAGGCACCGCAGCAGCGGCAGCACGTCCTCGCCGTTCGGACCCGGATAGATGCCGTACTCGTGCTGCACGATGGCCACGTCGAATTCCTCCAGCGCGGAGGCCGCGGCTCTCCACCCGCCGAGCCCGGAGGGGGACCAGGTGTGCACGACCTCGGGCGGAGGCGGCTCGTCGTCGCCGTCCGAGGTGACCCGGACGACCCCGCCGAGCAGGCCGTCCCGAGTGAGATGGGCGGCCAGGGCGGAGTTGAAGGTCGCCAGGCCGCATCGGGTGGGCGGATGCGTGCTGAGGAAACCGTAGGTGCAGGCCAATGGTCGTGCCTTCCCAGAACGCCCGCACCAGGTGGATGCCATACGGACTCGCTCGATGGTCCAGGGCTTGCCACCGGGGCCCGTCCTCGTGCGGGGCCCAGCCGCCGCGACCCTCGGCATGGGGCGGGGTCTGCGTCATTGCGACAGTACCAGCCGCTACCTCGGCCTCAACATTTCGTCGTATACACGCAGATAGCCGTCAACCATCTGATCCAGGCCGAACCTGCGCCTGGCCTGCTCGCGGCAACCGTGACGATCGATCGTCGTCATGCGCGCCACGGCGGCGACGGCCTCGTCGAGCGTATCCACCAGGAAGCCCGTCACTCCCGGGTCCACGATTTCGGCCATCGACCCACGGCGGTAGGCCACGACGGGGGTTCCGCAGGCCATCGCCTCCACCACCGACAGGCCGAACGGCTCCTCGAACGTGATGGGATGCAGGAGCGCGGCACTCCCGCCGAGGAGCTCGCCCCGCCGTTCAGGCCCGACAGACCCGAGGAACGTGACCTGCTCTCCGTCGATCCTCGACGCGACCTCCTCCTCGAAGTACCGCTCGTCCTGGACGATGCCGCAGATGGCGAGTGGCATCCCCGCGCGCCGGGCGATCTCGATAGCGTTGTGGGTTCCCTTGTCGGGGTGGATGCGGCCGAAGCTGATCAGCCTCTCGCCGCCCACGGGCTCGAACGGGAACGCCTCGAAGTCGATGCCGTGGTGGACGGTGGCGACGTAGTCCAGTTCAGGGGCGCGGTCGGCGTCCGAGATGGACACGTACGCAGACCGGGCGCGGGTATAGGCGGGCAGTATGCCCGCACCGGAGAATCCGTGCACCGTGGTGAGCAGCGGGGCCCGGCAGTGGCCGGCGAAGGCCAGGGGCAACCAGTCGAGATGGCTGTGGACGAGATCGAACTCCGCGGAGCGGCTGAACGCGTGCGCGACGTGCATCGCCTCCCATACGCGCCCGTCGAGGGACGGATCGTCGGCATACCCGTGCGGGCACACGCCGTCCAGCGCGGCCGCGGTGAGCGAGTCCAGGGTGGCGAACAGCGTCACCTCGATCCCGCGGGCGACCAGGCCCTCGGACAGCAGGCTCGTGACCTGCTCCCACGGGCCGTAGTGCAGCGGCGGCGTACGCCACGCGATCGGTCCCAGTAACGCCACCCTCATGGTCGTCACTGTAATCGGCGCCGGTGATATCGATTGCTCGGATCGGGCGTTTCCGCCCCGTCGTCGGCTGGCTTGGCTGGAGGCATCGCGAGAGGAAGCGGCCATGAGTATCACTCCCGGAGCCAGGCCATATCCGGTCCGCGTGGACGGGCAGTTGGAGAGCCCCCTGTCCCGCTGGCTGTGGGTGGTGAAGTGGCTGCTGGCCATCCCGCACTTCCTGGTCCTCGGGATCCTGTTCGGCGGTGGGGGATGGCTGAGCTGTCGAAGACGCCCTCCAACCCGGCGAGCTCGAGGATCCGCACCAGCGCGTACGGCCTCCCGGCGAAGGAAAGCGCGGCGACGTCGCGCAGGGCGAGGAGGCCGCCCAGGCCGTGAGCGTCGATGAACGTCAGCCCGCTCAGGTCGATGATGAGCGGACCGCGATGGGCGGCCAGGGCTCGATCGACGCAGGCCGCGAGCTCGGGCCGGGTGGCGATGTCCAGCTCGCCGACGATGGTGATCACGGTGGTTCCGTTGCGCGACTGAGTCGTCAGATGCCATGGACGCATGATTGCTCCCTGCCGGCGAGGATGGAGACATGCTCCGGCAGGGAAGCCTCACGGGAGGCTGGGGCGACTCGGCCGTGGCGGCCGGTGGCGCGCAGGGGATCATACGGCGATGGCGAAACGATGCTCCAGGCCCGAGGCTCCCAGGAGCCGGACCATGAACAGGATGAGGCCACCCGTCCGAGCAGCCGGTCGACGGCGGCGATGAGACCGGGCAGTTCGGCGGCTGCGTCGCGGGAGTAGGGCCACCACGCGCCGTTTACGACGGCACGCCGGTCCAACGCCGGGTTGAGAGTCAGCCGTACCGCTGAATCCACGCGCGCGACGGTGGTCAATGGTCTGAGATGCGACAGAATGGTCGGCATCATGATCACCGGCGGATGCGGTCTCATGCGGAGGCGGCCACCGCCCGACGCAGGTCATGGGTCGCGTTCTCGCCGGTGAAGATGAACTTCGCGGCGTCGCCCTCGCCCTCGATCGTCACCTTGACGACCTGGCCGGGGCGCAGCTCGCCGTAAAGGATCTTCTCCGAGAGG
>NZ_JBITHD010000011.1:0-352172 GCF_044457685.1 Nonomuraea sp. NPDC050536 | reverse complement strand
GCCCCCTTTGTGGGGCCCTTGGTGGTTGTTTTTTTTGGTGAACACCAACACCCCCCACCCCCCCCCCCCCCACCCCGGGGGGGGGGGGGGGGGGGGCCGGCCCCCCCCCCCACGACGGCTCCTAATCGGCACCCTCGTTGAGGTCGGCCACGCCCGCGTCCTCCAGGCTCGCGCCAGGAACCGCGGCGACGATCGGCGGGGCGGCGGTCTTCTTGCTGCGCCGGCTGCGCTTCTCCAGCCAGGTGGCGAACTGGCTGAGCAGCATGTTCAGCCCGACGTAGATCACGCCGATGACGATCGCCGCCGGGATCAGCGAGCCGAAGTGCGCGGACGGCAGGATCTTGAACCCGTAGTTCAGCAGGTCCACGTAGGCGATGATGTAGCCGAGCGCGGTGTCCTTGAGCAGGACGACCAGCTGGCTCACGATCGCCGGCATCATCGAGGTGACGGCCTGCGGGAGCAGGACCAGCCGCATCACCTGGTTCTTGCGCATGCCGATCGCGAAGGCGGCCTCGGACTGGCCTCTGGGCACCGCCCCCACACCGGCCCTGATCACCTCGGCCAGCACCGACCCGTTGTAGAACATCAGGCCCGCGACCAGGGCGAAGAAGGCCCAGTCGCCGCCGCCGAATACGCTCGGCGCGAAGTAGAAGAGGAAGAAGATGAGCAGCAGCAGCGGGATCGCCCGGAAGACCTCCACGACGAACCCGGCGGGCTTGCTGATCCAGGCGTGTTCCGACAGGCGGCCCAGGCCGAATACGGCGCCGAAGACCAGGGCGAGCACGGCCGCCACCGCCGCGGCCGACAGCGTGCCGCGTAGGCCGGGGATGATGAAGTCGGTCCAGACCTCGGCCGTCAGGAACGGCTGCCAGATCTTGCCGTCCCACTGGTGCTTCTTGTCGAAGCCGCTGTAGATGAACCAGAGGACGGCCGCGACCAGCGCGATGCCGACCACGGTGAGGATGCCGTTGCGAACCCTGGCGCGCGGCCCGGGGGCGTCGAACAGTACCGAGGTGCTCATCGGCCCACCGCCATGCGCTTGGACAGCCGGCCGCCGAGCCAGCCGACGGGAAGGGTGATCGCCATGAAGGCCAGCACGATGGCCACGAAGATCGGGATGGAGACGCCCGTGGTGTCGAAGGTCTCCTTCATCACGTAGGAGACCTCGGCCAGGTAGCCGCCCGCCACCGCGACGGTCGTGTTCTTGGTCATCGCGATGATCACGCTGGCCAGCGGCGCGACGACGGCCCTGAACGCCTGCGGCAGGATGATCAGCCGCAGCGACTGCATGAAGGTCAGCCCGATGGCCCTGGCGGCCTCGACCTGGCCCATCGGCACCGTGTTGATGCCCGAGCGCAGCGCCTCGCAGACGAAGGAGGCGGTGTAGGCGGACAGGCCCAGCACCACCAGCCAGAACGAGTTCGTCCGCGGCTCCTCGGAGAACGTCAGCCCGAGTGTGTCACTGAGGCCCAGCGCGGAGAAGGCCAGGATCAGTGTCAGCGGCGTGTTCCTGACGATGTTGACGTACAGGGTGCCCGCGGCACGCAGTACGGGCGTCGGCGAGACCCGCATCGCCACCAGGATCGTGCCGAGGATCAGCGAGAAGACCGCGCACAGCACGGCCAGCTCGACGTTGTGCAGGAAGCCGACCGCGAGCGCGCCCGCGTAATCGAACAGATCTTTCATCGTTCTCCCCACCACAAAGGAGAGCGGCGGCCGCTTCACGGCCGCCGCCTCTCAGTGTGACTAGCTGCACCCCTCCGCGGGCGGAGCGGTCTCGGACAGCTTCAGACCTTCCGTGCCGCCGAACCACTTGTCCAGCAGCTGCTTCATGGTCCCGTTGTCCCACAGCTTCTTGACCGCCACGTTCACGGCCTCGCAGGTGGTCTTGTCGCCCTTCTTCAGGCCGATGCCGTACTTCTCGTCCGTGAACGGCTGGCCGAGGATCTTGAAGTTGCCGCCGGCCTGCTTGGCGAAGCCCGCCAGGATCAGGTCGTCGGTGGTGACGGCGTCGAGGTTGCTGCCGCTCAGCTTCTGCACGCACTCGGAGTAGTTGGCGGCGTCCACCGTCTTGGCGGTGGACAGGCCCAGCTGGCCGTCCGGCGGCGGCTCGGTGATCCGCTTGTAGGAGTTGGAGCCGGCCGCCTTGCAGATGCGCTTGTTGGCCAGGTCCTGCGGCTTGGTGATGGACGTGTCGTCCTTACGGACCATGACGTCCTGGTGCGCGATCACGTACGGCCCGCCGAAGGTGACCTTGGGCTTGCGGGCGTCGGTGATGGAGTACGTGGCGAAGATGATGTCCACGGTGCCGTTGGACAGGAACGCCTCACGGTTGGAGGAGGCGGACTCCTTCCAGGTGATCTTCGGGTCCTTGCCGCCGTTGATCTCCTTCAGCACCGCCTTGGCCACGTCGACGTCGAAGCCGACGGGCGCGTCACCCTGCTTGAGACCCAGGCTCGGCTGGTCCCACTTGGTGCCGACGGTCACCTCGTTGGAGTCCTTGAGCTTCTCGCTCAGGGAGGAGTAGGTCTTGTTGCCACCACAGGCGGCGACTCCCAGCGCCAGTGCCGCGACGGCGAAGACCGCCCCCGTTCGACGCATCTGCATAGTTCGTTACCTCAATCTCAGTGCGTGAGGATCTTCGAGAGGAAGTCCTTCGCCCGGTCGGTCTGGGCGTTGGTGAAGAACTCGTCGGGGGTGTTCTCCTCGACGATCTGTCCGTCGGCCATGAACACCACCCGGTTGGCCGCTCTGCGGGCGAATCCCATCTCGTGGGTGACGACCATCATCGTCATGCCGTCGCGGGCCAGATCGATCATGACATCGAGCACTTCCTGCACCATCTCCGGGTCCAGGGCAGACGTCGGCTCGTCGAAGAGGATCATCTTCGGATCCATCGCGAGCGCCCTGGCGATGGCGACCCGCTGCTGCTGGCCACCCGACAGCTGGGCTGGGTACTTGTCGGCCTGCGCGGCGATCCCCACTCGCTCGAGCAGCTCCATGGCCCGCTTGTCGGCGGCGTTCCTGTCCTTCCTGCGCACCTTGACCGGCCCGAGAGTGACGTTCTCGCGGATCGTCTTGTGGGCGAACAGGTTGAAGGACTGGAACACCATGCCGACGTCCGAGCGCAGCTTGGCCAGCGCCTTACCCTCCTCCGGCAGCGGCTGCCCGTCGAAGACGATGGTGCCGCCGTCGATGGTCTCCAGGCGGTTGATGGCCCGGCAGAGCGTGGACTTCCCGCCACCTGACGGGCCGATCACGACCAGTACCTCGCCACGGGAGACGGTCAGGTTGATGTCCTTCAGGACGTGCAACGCCCCGAAGTGTTTGTTGACGCCCTCCAACTGCACCAGTGGAGCCGCGTCCCCGTTCTCCGTCATGGATCAAAACGTAGAGGTTACTTGGACGCTGTGCACTAACCGCGTGGTACCGATCCGATCACATCATGCCACCAAGCTGGCCTTTTGGATCCGGCGACTAGGGAAAACACCGACAAATTCCTGCCCCTGATGACAATGCGCGAGGGGCGGGAGTGGAGTCCCCTTGTCAGGGGCGATGCTTGCCGTACAAGGACTACCCTTGAACACGCGATGACTGTGACCCAGGAGAGCGCCCGCACCTATGAAGTGCGCACATACGGGTGCCAGATGAACGTGCACGACTCCGAGCGGCTGTCGGGCCTGCTGGAGGACGCGGGCTACGTGCCCGCCCCCGAAGGCGAGGCGGCCGACGTGGTCGTGTTCAACACGTGTGCCGTCCGGGAGAACGCCGACAACAGGCTGTACGGCAACCTCGGCCACCTGCGTCCGGTGAAGGCCGCCAAACCTGGCATGCAGATCGCCGTGGGCGGTTGCCTGGCGCAGAAGGACCAGGGCGAGATCGTCCGCAAGGCGCCCTGGGTGGACGTCGTGTTCGGCACCCACAACATCGGCTCGCTGCCGGTGCTGCTCGAGCGGGCCCGCATCCAGGGCGAGGCGCAGGTCGAGCTGAAGGAGTCGCTGGAGGTCTTCCCCTCCACGCTGCCCACCAAGCGGGAGTCGCCCTACGCGGCCTGGGTGTCGGTCTCGGTCGGCTGCAACAACACCTGCACGTTCTGCATCGTGCCGTCGCTGCGCGGCAAGGAGAAGGACCGGCGGCCCGGCGACGTCCTGGCCGAGGTCCAGGCGCTGGTGGACCTGGGCGTCCTGGAAGTCACCCTGCTCGGGCAGAACGTCAACACCTACGGCGTCGAGTTCGGCGACCGGCTGGCGTTCGGCAAGCTGCTCAGGGCCTGCGGCTCCGTCGAAGGGCTGGAGCGTGTGCGCTTCACCTCGCCGCACCCGGCCGCCTTCACCGACGACGTCATCGCCGCCATGGCCGAGACGCCCAACGTCATGCACCAGCTGCACATGCCACTGCAGTCGGGCTCCTCGCGGCTGCTGAAGGAGATGCGCCGCTCCTACCGCAAGGAGCGCTACCTCGGCATCATCGAGCGCGTCCGCGCCGCGATGCCCGACGCCGCCATCTCCACCGACATCATCGTCGGCTTCCCCGGCGAGACCGAGGAGGACTTCCAGGAGACGCTCGACGTCGTACGGCAGAGCCGCTTCGCCAACGCCTTCACCTTCCAGTACTCCATCCGCCCCGGCACCCCCGCGGCCACCATGCCCGGCCAGGTGCCCAAGGAGGTCGTCCAGGAGCGCTACGAGCGCCTGGTCGCCCTGCAGGAGGAGATCTCGTGGGAGGAGAACAAGAAGCAGGTCGGCCGCACGCTGGAGGTGCTGGTCGCCGAGGGTGAGGGCCGCAAGGACGAGGTCACGCACCGCATGTCCGGCCGCGCGCCCGACAACCGGCTCGTCCACTTCACGGTCGGTGAGGACACGCCCAGGCCCGGCGACATGGTCACCGTCGAGGTCACCTACGCCGCGCCGCACCACCTGGTCGCCGACGGGCAGCCCCTGGCGCTGCGGCGCACCCGCGCGGGCGACGCCTGGCAGGCCAGGCGCGAGGCTCCCGCGGCTCCGGGCGTCCTGCTCGGCATGCCCACCCGCGGCCGCCCCGCTCCCACGCCTGCTCCGGCCGGCGCCTGCTCGGCCCACTGACACCTTCCTTCCTGCACGGCCCGCCGTTCAGCGGTCGTGGGCTTTTCCTGTACGGCTGGCCGTTCAGCGGTGGGCCAGGTCGTTCATGGCCTGCTCGCAGTAGGGGCGGCGGAAGTCGCTGAACGTGGCGCACGGGTTCGGCCCGCCTGCCGGGACGGGCTGCCTGCGTGGGGCCAGTGTGGTCGTCACCGCGGTCGCCACCGGTGCGGGCTGCGGCGCCGTACGCGGGGTCGCGGTTTGCGGGGGCGCGGCGGTCGCGGGCTGCGGGGCCGGGGGGACGGCCTCGGGGGAGAAGACGCGCGGCGCATCGCCTGACGTCCCTGCGCCGTGGCCTGGTGATGTTGCACTTTCCTGCGGGTAGCTCGGGCCTACCCAATGGGCCGGGTCTGTTCCTTCAGGGGCTGCCTGCGAAGTAGCGCCCGGCGAGAGGAACCCGTCGGCGAGTGCGGGTGGGGGGAACGGCTCGATCCATCCCAGCACTGAAGCGCGCACGGAATCTGCGCCCACCACCGGAGGCGGATCCCATCTGATGGTGCTTTGTGAAGGGGAAAGCGGTGTTTCCCGATGCAATGCCGCCGTGTTTTCCTGGGGCGGCTGGCGGCTTCCCAGCACGGCCAGGGAAATGCCGAGGCCCGCCGTGGCGAGGACTCCCGCGACGCTCACGACCGGCGCCACCCATGCCCGACGACCTGGGCTAATAGCTCTAAGATCGGACAAGTCGTGATTCCTCTGTGATTGGTGCGCGAGCATTCCACTGCTGCGGCTAGTGTGGTCCATCGCCCGCGGAAGCCGGAGAGCTTTCCCGATACGACCGCAGGGAGAAGTCCCCCTCATGACCGAGCAGAATCGTTCAGAAACCCTCAGCAACGACGATCACCGGCCACGCACCACCAACAGGAAACCCCTCATCCTCGCTGCCTCGGCCCTCGTGGCCGTGCTCGCGGCTGGTGGCATCGGTTACGCCCTGGCCAACCGTTCCGACGCCCCCGCCGCCCAAGCCACCCAGACCACCGCTCCCGCCACCCCACCCCAGAACAAGGCGGCCACCAACGGCGACGCCACCAACGGCGACGCGACCAACGGCGACGCGACCAACGGTGACGTCACGAGCGGCGACGCCACGAACGGCGATGCCACCAACGGCGACCCGCAATCGGGCACCCCCGCTGACGGCACGCCCCAGCAACCCGCGCAGCAGACCGGCAAGCAGACCACCGACAAGGGCATCGACTCAGGCTCGGCAGGCAAGAACACCACTGCCACCACCAAGCCCACCCAGGAGGACCAGCCCGACAACCCCGCCAACGGCCCGGCAGGCGAACTGGCCGGCCAGTGCTCCAAGTCCGGCTGCTGACCCACCCGCGCACCTGGCCGGCGGCGGCTCGCCGTACAAGAGGATCTCGCCGTACGGGTGAAGTGGCTTGGCAGTTAGTGGCCGCAGTGGACCTTCTGGAGGGCCATCCAGCCGCCTAGGGTCGGGGTATGAGCGATGACCGTGCGGCGATCCTGCGCGCCCTGCATGTCCCGGGAAACCCGCTGGTGCTGCCCAACGTCTGGGATGCCGCGTCCGCGAGGGCCGTGGTGGAGGCCGGGTTCCCGGTGGTCGCGACCGGGAGCGCGGCGGTGGCGCAGGTGCTGGGCTACGACGACGGCGAGGCGACGCCGGTGGCCGAGATGCTGGCCGCCATCGCGCGCATCGTGGCCGTGGTGGACTGCCCCGTGACCGCCGACGTGGAGCGCGGCTACGGGCTCAAGCCCGTCGAGCTGGTCGAGCGCCTGCTGGCCACCGGCGCCGTCGGCTGCAACCTGGAGGACAGCGACCCCAGCACCGACGAGCTGGTCGACCCGGGAGTGCAGGCGGAGTTCCTGGCCGAGGTCAGGGCCGCCGCCGGGCCCAACCTGGTGATCAACGCGCGCGTCGACACCTACGTGAGCGGCGACGGCACCGTGGAGGCCGCCGTCGAGCGCGGCAGGCGGTACCTGGAGGCGGGCGCCGACTGCGTCTACCCGATCGGCGTCGACGACGCCGGGCACATCCGCACACTGGCCGCCGAGCTCGACGGCAGGGTCAACGTGCTGTTCCGCCCCACCAGCCCGTCACTGGCCGAGCTGGCGGAGCTCGGGGTGGCCAGGATCAGCTTCGGCCACGGCCTGCACCGGGCGGCGCACGCCTACACCAGGTCGCTGATCCAGGCCGTCAAGGACGGTCGCAACCCCTATCAGTAGGACTGCAGCTCCCACAGGTTGCCCTCGGGGTCGCGCACGTGGGCGGTGCGCAGGCCCGGCCCCCACTCGGGCCGGTCCACCGGCGCGGTGACCGGCGTGGCGCCGTGCTCCACGCACAGCGCGTAGGCCTCGTCGACCGACTGGACCCGGCTGACGAACATGGTCCTGTCGCCCGGGCCGCCCGGCTCCGCCGTCCCCGCGACCAACGACCGGTGGATGAGCACCAGGACGGCCTGGTCGGCGACGTCCCAGTTGGCGTAGGGCCCGTCGGCGGTCCCCTTGATCAGCTTGGCGCCCAGGAGCGCGGGCAGCACGGCCTCGTAGAACCGGAAGGCGCGGGCGAAGTCGTCCACGACCACGCGCGGATACAGAGAATCCATGGGTGTAACCCTATAATATTTTCCGTGAACGAATTCACCCCATATCTGCTGTCCCAGGTGGGCAAGGCGGCGCGAGGCCGTGTCGCGGCCCGCCTGGCGCAGGACGGCCGGCGCATGTGGCACATGCGGATCCTGCACGCCCTGGCCTCGTCTCCCACGGCCCAGCGCGACCTGTCGCCGCGCCTGGGCATCGACCCGAGCGACGTGGCCAAGGCCCTGGAGGAACTGGCCGGATGGGGAGAGGTCGAACGCGCCCGCGACCCCGGCGACCGCCGCCGCGTCATCGTCCAGATCACCGAGGCGGGCAGCGAGTCGCTGGCCCGCATGCGCGAGCAGGTCCACGAGGTGCGCGAACAACTGCTCGCCCCGCTCGACGCGGCGGAACGGGACATCCTGCACGGGCTGCTGCGCCGCGTCCACGCCGCCCTCGACTAGCCTGGCTGGCGTGCTAGTCGCCGCGGCCGTCTGCCCGCACCCGCCGTTGATCGTGCCCGAGCTGGCCGGCGCCGCCGCTCCCGAGCTGGACGAGCTGCGCACCGCGTGCGCGCGGGCCGTCGCCGAGCTGCGCGCCGCCCACCCCGACGTGCTGGTCGTCGTCGGCACCGCACCGCAGACCAGGGTGTACGGCGGGCGGTCGGCGGGCTCCATGGCCCCGTGGGGCGTCGACGTCAGGACCGGGCACGGCGAGCCCACGCTGCCGCTGTCGCTGACGATCGGGCGGTGGCTGCTCGACGACGATCCCGACCGGTTCCAGGCGGTCGCCGCCGACGCATCGCCCGCCGCCTGCCTGGCGCTCGGCCGGGACCTGGCCGCCGAGGGGCGCGTCGGGCTGCTGGTGATGGCCGACGGCTCGGCCTGCCTCACCGAGAAGGCGCCGGGCTACTACGATCCGGCTGCCCCGCCGTACCAGGAGATGATCGTCAAGGCGGTCGCGGAGGCCGACGCGGGCGCGCTGGCGGCGCTCGACCCCGGCGAGGCGGAGCGCCTGTGGGTCGGCGGGCGCGCGGCGCTGCAGGTGCTGGCCGGGGCGGCAGAGGAGGGGCACTACAGCGGTCGGCTGCTGGCCGACATCGCGCCCTACGGGGTCGGCTACGTCGTCGGCGTGTGGCGGTGACGGTGTGGCACCGGCACCCGCATGAGGTCGCGCGCCACGATCAGCTCACCGTCGAAGCTGCGCCGCACCTCTTCGCGGAAGGCGGGCTCCTCGGCCTGCCGGTAGCGCTCGGAGAAGTGGGTCAGGACCAGCCGGTTGACCCCGCACTCGGCCGCGACCAGCCCGGCCTCGAAGGCGGTCAGGTGACCGTACTCCTTGGCCAGCCCGCTCTCCGACGACAGGAACGTCGATTCGATCACCAGCAGGTCCACGTCGTTGGCCAGCTCGAACACCGCGTCGCAGATGCGGGTGTCCATCACGAACGCGGCACTCTGCCCGGACCGTGGCACGCTGCACTCCTCCATCGTGACCCCGCGCACCGAGCCCGTGCGCTGCAGCTCGCCCACCTCGGGCCCGGTGATCCCGTGCGCGCGCAGCAGGTCGGGCAGCATCCGCCTGCCTGACGGCTCCTGCAGGCGGTAGCCGTACGACTCGACGGGGTGCGACAGGCGGCGCGCGGTCAGCGGCGGCTCCTCGAAGACCTCGCCGGAGATCGGGACCTCGCTGATCACGTCGGTGTCGGCGAAGACGGCCGCGTGCCTGAGCCGGTTCCAGTACTCCTGGCCCGACTCCGGGAAGATCGCCCGTACGGGATGCTCGACCCTGTCGCGCGCGATGCGCTGGATGACGCCCGGCACGCCCAGGCAGTGGTCGCCGTGGAAGTGGGTCAGGCAGATCCAGTTCACCTGGTGCGCGGTCACCCCGGCGAGCAGCATCTGCCGCTGCGTCCCCTCGCCCGGGTCGAAAAGGAAGCCTTGTCCATCCCAGCGCAGAAGGTAGCCATTGTGGTTACGGTGTCTGGTAGGCACCGCGCTGGAGGTGCCGAGCACCACGAGTTCACGTGAGGACATGATGGACACCGTCGCGTTCGCCGAAGTGCCGACGCCTGTCGGCCCCTTCGTGATGGCCGTGACAGAGGTCGGCCTGGCGACCACCGGCTGGGGCGGGCGTCGGGACCTCGGCATCCCTGAGGTTCATGACCCGGATCGTACGGCTTTCGCGGTCAGTGAGCTGAAGGCTTATTTCGCCGGAGAACTGCGTACCTTCCAGACGCCCATCGACTGGCGGCTGTCCTCCGGTTCGCGGCGGCGCGTCCTGCAGGCGCTGCACGAGGTGCCCTACGGCACGGTCGTCACCTACGGCGAGCTCGCCCGGCTCAGTGGCACCGGCGTGCCCGCCCGCGGGATCGGGTCCATCATGGCCGGAAACCCGCTGGGGATCGTCGTGCCGTGCCACCGCGTGGTCGCCGGCAACGGGCTCGGCGGCTTCAGCGGTGGCGTCGGCGTGGAGACCAAGCGCTGGCTGCTGACCCACGAGGGATACCTGCAGCCGACGCTGCTCGATCTGTTCTGATCAACCTTCCTGGCCGTCGATCTTGTCGGCGGCTCCCTTGGCCGTGTCCGAGCCCTGGTCGATCTGCTCGTCGAACCTGCCGCCCGTCTTCTCCTTGGCCGAGTCGGATACCTGGTCGATGCCGCCCGTGGCGGTGTCCTCCGCCTGGCCGCGCATCTCGTCGGCCTTGTCCTTCATACCGCCCTGCTCGGGGATGTCCTTCAGCTTCTCGGCCGTGCCCCCGAACATCTCCTTGACCTTGTCGAAAATCGACATCGTTTCCCCCGATGGTCGTCCCGTGGTCGACGCCCGAGGCGCCGTCTGTCCCAGGAGTACCCAGACAGTTGACACACTTATCCGTGTGCGCAAGCAGCCAGTCATCGCCGTCGTGGGTCCCACGGCGGCAGGAAAGTCCGACCTCGCCGTGGATATCGCCCTCCGCCTGGGGGGCGAGTGCGTCAATTCCGACTCTATGCAGCTTTACCGAGGTATGGACATCGGCACAGCAAAGCTCTCCCCAAGCGAGCAGCGCGGGGTGCCGCACCACCTGCTGGACATCTGGGACGTGACGGTCACGGCCAGCGTCGCCGAGTACCAGAGGCTGGTCCGCCCGCTCATCGAGTCCCTCGCGGTGCCGGTGCTCGTCGGAGGCAGCGGGCTGTACGTGCGTGCGGCGCTGGACGAGCTGGAGTTCCCCGGCACCTCCGCGGAGATCAGGGCGCGGCTCGAGGCCGAGCTCGCCGCCGGCGAACCCCTGTACGAGCGGCTGAAGTCCGTCGACCCGGCCGCCGCCGCGGCGATCCTGCCCAGCAACGGCCGGCGCATCGTGCGCGCGCTGGAGGTCTTCGAGCTCACCGGCCGGCCGTTCTCGGCCACGATGCCCACCTACGACGCGGTCTACCCGAACGTCCAGATCGGCCTGGAGGTGCCCAGGCCCGAGCTCGACGCCCGCATCGAGCTGCGCGTCGAGCGGATGTGGCAGGCGGGCCTGGTGGAGGAGGTGCGGGGCCTGCTCGGGCAGGGCCTGGCGGAGGGCCGTACGGCCGGCCGCGCCCTCGGCTACGCCCAGGTGCTCAGGTTCCTGGACGGGGAGTGGAGCGAGGAGCAGGCGATGGCCGAGACGATCAGAGCGACCCGGCGCTTCGCCCGCCGCCAGGAGTCGTGGTTCAGGCGTGACCCCAGAGTCGTGTGGGTGCCATATGACGCCCCTGACCTGCTCGAACGGTCCCTGGCGCTGATCGGGGGCGGAAACTCGGCATAAAATTGTTGAATGCGCTTTCTGAAGGGCCACGGCACCGAGAACGATTTCGTCATCCTTCCCGACTTCGATGGCGAGCTCGAGGTGACCGCCGCGCTCGTCGCGCAGATCTGCGACCGGCGGGCGGGCATCGGCGCCGACGGCGTGCTCCGGGTGGTGCGCGCCAAGCTGAGCCACGAGGCGAGCGACCAGGCCGGACGGGCCGAATGGTTCATGGACTACCGCAACGCCGACGGCAGCATGGCCGAGATGTGCGGCAACGGCGTCCGCGTCTTCGCGCGCTACCTGATCGAGGCCGGCCTGGCGGAGTCCGCCGAGTTCGGCATCGCCACCAGGGGCGGCATCAGGCGGGTGCGCATGGAATCCAGCGGCGACGTGAGCGTGGACATGGGCAGGCCCACTGTTTACGGCGAGAGCGTCGCCTCCCTGGGCGGCCACGAGTTCGTCGGGCTGCACGTCGACATGGGCAACCCGCACCTGGCCTGCGTCATCGGCGAGCCCGTCGCCCAGCTCGACCTCACCCACCAGCCCGGCTTCGATCCCGGGGTGTTCCCCACCGGCGTCAACATCGAGTTCCTCAACGCGGTGGGCGAGCGCCGGGCGCTGATGCGGGTCTTCGAGCGCGGGGTGGGTGAGACCCGCTCGTGCGGCACCGGCGCGGTGGCCACCGCCGTCGCCGCCGCGGCGCTGACGGGGGAGACGACCGGCACGTGGGCCGTGGAGGTCCTCGGCGGGACCCTGACGGTCACGCTGGACGAGCACACCAGCTACCTGGCGGGTCCAGCGGCGATCATCGCCGAGGGCGATCTCCGCCATCTTGCAGAATAATGTTCTCTTGAGCGATGCTGTGTCCATGGCTGATCCACGGACTACGGCTATCCAGGTCAAGGCGCCCATCGGTCAGTACGGCGGCGGGTTCATGCTCTCCAGGGAGGCCAAGGCGCTGTGCGAGGAGCACGGACTCGGCCCGCGCGAGCTGTACTTCCGCGGCCGCTGCGGCGTGCTCGGCGAGTGTGACGCGGACGTGGTGCACTCCGTCGCGGTGTTCTTCCCCTACGAGCACGTCAAGGAGAGCTGGGACGGCGGCAGGAAGCTGCCCGTGGACAAGGCGGTCGAGCTCTACGCGCGGGCCTGCCACGAGTGGGGCAGGCGCAAGCTCGGCGGTCACGACGGCTGCGCCAGGGTCGCCGAGCTGCTCGAGACCGTCGTGGAGCGCGCCTCGTCGGTGGGCGCTCCGCTGTTCGCCGGATGGCGGGCCGTACCCCTGCCTGACGACGCGCCCGCGCGGGCCGCGCAGCTCATGCACGTGGTCCGGGAGCTGCGCGGCGGGCTGCACGCCAACGCGGTGATCGCCGCCGGGCTGGAGCCGCTGGAGGCCACGCTGGCCGCCGACCACGACGGCACCCCCTTCGGGCACGCGTCGGGCGAGATGATCGCCAAGTTCTTCCGCTGGCCCGAGCCGTATGCCAAGCCGAGCCCCGAGGCCGTGCGGCGGCGCGCCGAGGCGGAGGCCGTCACCGACGAGCTCATGGCACCGATCTTCGCGGTGCTCGGCGACGGCGAATCGGACGAGCTCATCGAGCTTCTGCGTTTTGGGCATGCACATTGACCTGGCAGACTGATGGCTCATGGACGTGGACATCTGGGCCTGGGTCGGCGAAACCCAGCAGCAGCTTTCTGAGGCGGGCGACGTGGGCCTCGCCATGGCGCTGGGAGACCTCCCCGCACAGGCCTACGAGGGACGGTATCCCCAGCTGGACGTGATGGCCCCGGCCATCGCCCAGCAGGCGGAGTCCCTCCAGCTGCCATGGCTGGAGTTCTACGCCCGCTACTGGCACCTGATCGGCCGCATCGGCGACCGGGTGCAGGGCGCGGTGGCCATCGGCGACGCCGAGGAGCTTCTGTCGTTCGCTCAGCGCGAAGAGGTACGCGAGTGCCCCGCCACCCCGGCCGCCGTCGAGGCGCTGGCCGTCGCCTGGGCCAACGCCGACGGCCCCGGATACGCCGCAGAGCGGCTTGAGACCCTCGGCGCGGTCATCGAGGAGCTCGAGCCTGCCAACCCGGCCTACACCGGCCTGATCACCCAGTACGTCGGCGCGCTCATCGACGCCGACCGGGTCGGCGAGGCCGCCGCCTACGCCGAGTCCGCCGTCGAGCGGCTGCGCGCGGCGGGCCGCGAGGCCAGCTGGGAGCTGGGCGCCGAGAGCGCCCGCGCGCTGCTCGCCGCCGGGCGGGCCGAGGACGCGCTCAACGCGCTGCAGGCCGCCAGCGGCTTCCAGGCCGACGATCCGGTGGCCAAGCCGCACCGCGACGGGGTCCGCCGCGCGCTCATCCTGGCCACGCTCGGCCGCACCGCCGAGGCCGTCGACGCGCTGCCCGACCTGGACGTGGTGGGCGACCACCCGCGGGTGTTCGTGGAGTGGGCGCGGGCCGTCAGCCTGCTCGCCTCCTCCTCGCAGATCACCAACACCTGGCAGCTGGGCCGCGTGCTGCGCCAGTGGATCGACTACTTCGCCACCATGGGCGGCTACCGCGCCAGGGTCGAGCTGGCCCTGATCGCCGGCGACCTGGCCGTGCAGCGGCAGGGCATCTGGCAGGTCAAGCTGCTCGCCGACCTGGCCGAGTCGGCCGCCACCGAGCTGCGCACGACTGAAGGCGTCGCCGAGCGGATCGCCGAGCTGCGCGCCAGGGCCGAGTCCACCACCGAGCCGGCCGCCCCCGGCCCCGAGGCCGAGCTGGTCGCCTACTTCGACGCCGCCGACGGCTACAACGCCGACCCGGAGAAGTGGATCGGCTGGCTGGCCCCGCTGTCGGGCACCGACCTGGAGGCCACCCGCCGCCACACCACCACGATGGGCTTCCTCGGCTACCCGGCCGTGGGCGCCGACATCTACTGGAAGATGCTCGTCGACAGCGGCGAGATCGCCACCGCCGACGCCGACGACGTGACGTTCCTGAGCACGCTGCTGGTCGAGGCCCGCCAGGACGAGCGGCTGGAGCAGATGGCGGCGATGCTGCCCGACGCCTTCCGCCACCTCGCGCTGGCCCGCCTCCACAGCGCCCGCGAGCGCTGGCAGGAGACGCTGCAGGAGGCTGAGCAGGCCGTGACCGCCGGCGGCGGCATCGAGGCCCGCCGCCTGGTGTCGGCCGCCGCCCAGCAGGTCGACGACAACGCCAGGGGCGCCCAGGTGCTGCTGGAGGTCATCGACGAGCTGGCCGACGAGGACGTCTGGCGCATGATCGTCATGGCCACCTCGGCGGAAGACTGGGACACTGTCCGCAAGGGCACCGCCAAGATCGGCATGCCGATCAAGTCGGCGTCCGGGCCGATCGACGAGGAGATGGGCCTCATCCGGGTCATCCTCCCCGCGCCCGACGGCGGCCAGCGCCAGGTGCTGTCCATCCGCACCGGACCCGCCACGGCCCGCCTCGCGCTGCCGCAGCCGCGCGGCATGGAGTACAACGCGGGCGACCTGGTCGTCTTCGACCCGCAGCTGCTCGAGCCCGTGCCCGAGGACCCGCAGGAGCAGCAGAACTTCGTGCCGCCCTTCGCGGCGGTCCGCATCCTGCAGCCCGGCGGGTACAACAGCTACTTCTTCGACGGCGCGGCGCCGAGCGAGAGTGACTGGGCCGAGTTCACCGAGGTCATGGCCGAGCGCGGCTGGCCGATGTGGGTCTACAGCGACGAGAACTACAAGGTCACCCACCCGACCAGCGGCGAGCCCCTCCCCGGCGTCTTCGGCTGGGTCGCGGTTCCGCCCACCGTGACGGCGGTCGAGGTGGACGCCCTCCTCGACGACGCCACGGAGCGCTGGTCGCACCCCCTGGCCTGGCTCGACCTGGCCAAGGAGGTCGACGTCGAGGTCGAACGCCACGAGCGCATCGTCAAGGAATACGGCCTCTAACCCGCTCCGACACCCCCGGGGGTCCTCATCACGGGCCCCCGGCGATGGTCGGCTCTCCACGTACGGTGGCCGGCCCGGGCACGAGTTGCGGCAGGACGGCGTTGGGAAGGGTGGTGCCGGGTGGTGCTCGAGCGGTTCCGGCTGGACGGGAAGGTGGCGATCGTCACCGGGGCCTCGTCGGGGTTGGGCGTGGCGTTCGCCCGGGGGCTGGCCGAGGCCGGCGCCGACGTGGTGATCGGGGCGCGCAGGCTGGACGGGTTGCAGGCCACGCGGAGCCAGGTGGAGGAGACCGGGCGGCGCTGCCTCGCCGTACAGACCGACGTGACCTCGCCCGAGGAGTGCGCCAGGCTGGTCGAGGCGGCCGTGACCGAGCTGGGCGGCGTCGACGTGCTGATCAACAACGCCGGGGTGGGCACCGCGGTGCCGGCCCTGCGCGAGGAGCCTGACGAGTTCCGCCGCGTGATCGACGTGAACCTGAACGGCACGTACTGGATGGCGCAGGCCTGCGCCCGCGTGATGCGCCCCGGCTCGTCGATCGTGAACATCGGCAGCATCCTGGGCGAGACCACCGCCGGGCTGCCCCAGGCCGCCTACAGCGCCTCGAAGGCCGCGATCGTCGGCCTGACCAGGGACCTGGCCCAGCAGTGGACGAGCCGGCGCGGGATCCGCGTCAACTGCCTCGAACCTGGCTTCTTCGCCTCGGAGATGACCGAGCAGTTCATGCCCGGCTACATCGACCGGATGCTGGAGCAGCGGGTGCTCATGGGACGTTCGGGGGAGGCGGAGGAGCTGGTGGCCGCCGCCGTCTTCCTGGCCAGTGACGCCTCGTCGTACGTCACGGGGGTGGCCCTCCCCGTGGACGGCGGTTTCCTGGTCACCTGATAGCTTTCTGCGGCGTTTGCCGACTTCACCGGTACGGAGGAAATGGTGCAGGACATCGACAGGCTTGACGCAGTGATCCGTGACGAGCGGCCGTGGGGTGGCTTCGACCGCTTCACGCTCAACGAAGAGTCCACCGTGAAGATCATCGACGTGTCGCCCGGGCAGCGCCTCAGCCTGCAGCGCCACGAGCACCGTGACGAGCTGTGGGTGGCGCTCGACCCCGGCTGCGTCTTCGAGGTGGACGGGAAGCGCATCGAGCCCGCCGTGGGCGAGCGCGTCCTGATCCACCGCGGCCAGACCCACCGCCTCAGCTCCTCGGGGCCGGCCACGCGCATCCTGGAGATCGCCTTCGGCCACTTCGACGAGGACGACATCGAGCGCCTCGAAGACTCCTACGGCCGCTCCTGACCGACCTCCAGCCCCCTCCTGGTACGGCAGGCCGCCCCACCGGCCGCCCGCCGTACACGGACGGGACCTAGCAGGAGGACAGGACGCCCTCCATCGCGGTCTTTTCTGCCGCGGTGATCCAGAGGGCGTACTTGGTCTTCACGTCGATCTGGCGTGAGATGTAGGCGCAGCGGTAGCCCTTGCGCGGCGGCAGCCAGGTGGCGGCGTCGGAGTCGCTCTTCTGGTTGTTGAGCGGCCCGTCGACGGCCAGCAGGTTCAGCGGATCGTTGGCGAACTGTTTGCGCTTGTCGGCCGCCCACTGCTGGGCGCCCTTCTGCCAGGCGTCGGAGAGCGGCACCAGGTGGTCGATCTGGACCGCGCTGCTGGTGTCGTTGCCGCGCTTGAAGTTGATCGTCTTGCCGGAGTACGGGTCGTTGAGCGTGCCCGTCAGCACGATGCAGTCATGGGTGCCCGACTTGAACGTCTCATCCTTGAGGTCACGCTTGAGGATGTCGTTACGGGTGTCGCAGCCGTTGTGGTCGACGTCCGACCATGCCGGGCCGAAGTTGTCGCGGTCGAACCCCGTCTTGGGGGCGCGGCCCTTGACCGACAGCGCGTCCAGCTTCTTACGTGCCTCGCTCACGTTGGCGGGCGCGGTCTTGCCGGCATCCGCCCCGGACTGCGCCTGTAATCCGCCGCACCCGGTCAGCATCGCCGTAGCCGTCACCCCGGCCAGGACTGCTCGCACCCGCACCGCCGTACCCCCAGACTTCGTTTTCCGTAAAGTCTAGGTATAGCGAGTGCCACTAAACCGCCATATATCCGGTTCTCATCCGGCTTCGGCGCTGAGTGCCTCCTTGGTGAGCTCCGCCTGGCGCCTGATCTGGCCGAGCACGATGGGGTTGACCCCCTTGGCCTCGAACGTGTCCACCATCTGGTCCATCACCGCGTTGGCCTTGGTCAGATCGCCCTGGCGCGCCTCGGCTCTGGCCAGGCGGCGCATGACCAGGTTGAGCGTGATGTTGTCGATGCCATCCTCGGCCACGACCGCGGACAGCTGCTCCGCACCCTGCTTGGGGTCCGGCGGGCGCACCCGCAGGCGCTTGTCCTTGGTGATCGCCTTGAAGCCGCGCTCGGCGTTCAGCCCCTTGACCATCCGGGCGTAGACGGCCAGGGGATGCGTGCCGTACCTGTCGATGACCTCGTCCAGTGCCTGGTTGCCTGCGCGCAGCGTCGGCGAGTCCGAGCCGAGCAGCGTGAAGAGCTTGCCCTGCTCCTCGCCCAGCATGAGCTCGGCGACCTGGTGGTCGACGGCGTTGACCGGGTAGCGGACGCGGACAGTGAGGGCGGGGGAGACGATGCGCGATCCGTCGGCCGCGATGTACTGGGCGCGGACCTTGTACTCGCCGGGCTGCTGGAAGTAGTGGCCGTCGCGGCCGTGGCCGATGTAGGCGCTGCGGTATAGCGCGGGATGCGTCTCGTCCAGCCGGATCTGCGGGGAGGTGTCCACGCAGTAGCGCATCATCGGTCGGTAGAGCACCGTCCTGCCGTTCGGCTGGGTGATGCAGACCTGGGTGAACTCCGTGTCGGGGTGCAGGTGGCCGTGCGTGCTGCGCGGCTCGCCCGTGTAGGCCAGCTTGAGCTCGACCACGATCGGCTCGCCGAAGGCGAAGGAGTCCTTGCCCCGCACCTCGAGCGCCAGCCCCGACTCGTCGGCGACGGGCTGCTCGAAGGGCGCGATCTCGGCGGCCCCGGTGCCGAAGGCGTTGGCACCCATCGCGACGTCGCGGTAGAAGCCGTGCCGGATGTGGATGAGCTCGGGGTCGGTGAACTGGAACGGGAAGGCCGCCCAGTAGCCCTGCTCGCCGCCGGGCAGGTAGTTCTGCACGTAGTTCATCCAGCTCAGGTCGCCGAAGCCGCCGCTCGGGCCGAGGGGCTGGGGCGGTGTGGCCAGGTTCTTCTGCCAGGAGTGCAGCAGGTTGAAGGCGTGGCCGAGCTCGTGCACGTAGGTGCGCAACTGGGCGCGCTGCGCCTGCGGCGTGTCGCCCTTGATCGCGTCGTAGAAGACGGCCGAGCCCTGGCGCTGGTGCGCGTCGTTGTAGTCGAACATGATGCCGCGGTAGCCGCCCACGTGCTTGCTGGCCACCAGCAGCCACACCCGCCACGACGGCGCGTCCGTGAACAGGCTGAACTGCTGCTCCATCGCGTGGTGCAGCTCGGCGTCGTCCCAGGCCAGGTCGGTGCCCGACCCGTCGACCGGGATGACGTGCGGCGGCACGGTCTTGATCTCCACGCCCGCCTCGGCGTAGGCGGCCGCCACGTTCAGCGTCCTGGCGGGCGAGCCCGTGGGCGCCGGCAGCTGCCCCGTGGCGTACTCCACGAACGGGACGGTGCCCACCACCGAGTCCTGCTCCAGCAGCACGCTTCTGAAGAACGGCGAGGCCTTGGCGATCCGGTAGGTGTGCCCGTCGATGACCGCCTCGGAGCCCTCGGGCGCGATGTGGATGCCCAGGAAGGTGTTCAGCGCGTGGTGGCTGAACGTGGCCTGCCCCTCGATCCAGGCCTGGTCACCCTCCACCCTGATGTCGGCGGAGCCGGCCACGAACGAGCCGACGTAGGAGGTGGTCGCGCCCGCGACCGAGAACAGGTCGCCGCTGACCCGCCGGGTCGGGCGCGGCCCGTCCACGTCGACACGGAGCTCCAGCCTGGAGTCGCCGTCCTGACCTTGATAAAGCCCGCTGATCATGGGAGCCCCCCAGGGTCCGATGCCTGTTAGTCGGCACGTTTCTCCGCCCTGGGGACCCTGTCAACGGGAACCGCGGATCTGCAACGAATCCAGCAGTTCCTCTGACGCTTTCGTGATCATCTCGACGGCTCGGTCGAAGGCCTCGGCGTTGTGCGCGGCGGGTGCGCGGAAGCCGGAGATCTTCCTGACGAACTGGAGGGCGGCCGCTCGAACGTCCGCCTCCGTCACTTCTTCCGTGTACGGCGGGCGGAGGGTCTTGATACTTCTGCACATGCCTTCCAAGGTAATTTGTCGGCCGGCTGTGAAAGGCTCCGGCCATGAGCTTTCCGGACGGGGCGCCCTGCTGGGTCCAGCTCCTGACCCGCGACGCCGACGGAGCCCAGCGCTTCTACGCCGAGCTGTTCGGCTGGGAGTGTCGTGACCAGGGCGGCTGGGCGGCGGCCTACCTGGACGGCCGCCCGGTGGGCGCGATCACGCCCTATCCCGAGGCGTCCGAGCCGCCCGCCTGGACCGTCTACCTGCGCACCTCCGCCGGCTTCTTCAGCCTCCGCCAACCCCTCACCTGACCGCCACCTCGCGATCTGGCCCTCTCGAGAGGATGTACGGCAGGCCGCCGCAACCGGCCGCCCGCCGCACTTCGGCTGAGGACCCGCGCCCGGCGCTTCCGGCGAGTCGATGACGGCTACTCGCCGCCACGGCGCTTCGTAACCCACGCACCACGGTCCCGACCCACCCGCCGTACAACGCGGCGGCCGACCGCCGTACCAGGTCCCGCCGACCCCGGCGCGGGAGCGCGCTGGGCGGGCGTCGTGCCGCGTCACGCTGGCCCCTGATGCGGGAGCGTGCCCGGGTGTGGGTGGGCGCCGGGTCGGCGAGGAGTGGGACGGTGGAAGTCGGCGCCTTGTGCGGCGGGGACGGGGGAGCGCGGTGCTCGGGTCACGGGCGCCGTGACGGTGGGTGCGCGGCACCGACTCGCCGCAAGCGCCGGTCAGGGGCCCTCAGCCGAAGTGCGGTGAGCGGCCGGTGGCGGTGGCCTGCCGTACAAAATGGAAGTCATCGCGTTGGGGGGTTGGGGCTCAGCTCGGTGCCGAAGGTGTCGGCGATCTTGCGCATGCCCTCCGCCAGCTCCTCCCGATCGAGCGCCTCGATGCGCTCGGCCGGCCCCGAGACCGACATCGCGGCCACCACGCGGTCGCCGTCGTGCACCGGCACCGCCAGGCAGTGCACCCCGAGCTCCTCTTCACCCAGGTCGAGCGCGTACCCGCGAACCCGCACGCGGTCGAGTTCCGTCAGCATGTCCTGCGCGGAGGTGATCGTGTTGGCCGTGCGCCGCGGCATCCCCGTGCGCTCGAAGAGACCGAGCACCTCGTCGGCGGGCCGGTCGGCGAGCATCACCTTGCCCACGGCCGTGCTGTGCGGCAGCACCCGCCGTCCCACCTCGGCGAACATCCGCAGCCTGCGCGGTGAGGCCGCCTGCGCCACGTAGACGATGAAGTCGCCCTCCAGCACCGCCAGGTTCGCCGTCTCGCCCGACAGCTCCACCATCCGCGCCAGATACGGCTGCGCCCACACCCCGACCATCCGCTCGGCGATCCCGCCCAGCCGTACCAGCCCGCCACCGAGCGCGTAGCGCCGGTCGGACTCCTGCCGCACGTACCCGCGCATGAGCAGCGTGCGCAGCAGCCGGTGAATGGTCCCGTACGGCAGGCCGGTGCGCGCGGCGATCTCCGACAACCCCGCCTCGCCCCCGTGCTCCGCCAGCGCCTCCAGCACGTCCAGCGCCCGGTCGACCGACTGCACGCTCATGCGGACCCCTCCGCAGCGCGCTTGCGACGCTCGCTCACAGGCCGACCCCGCGCAGCGAGGCGTCCAGGACCTCGGCCGTGTGGGCGACCCGGATCTCGCCCCCGGCCCGGCGCATCGCCGAGGCGATCTGCATCGTGCACCCCGGATTCGCCGACACCAGCAGTTCGGCCCCGGTGGAGGCGACCGACTTGGCCTTCCTGTCGCCCAGGTCACGGGCGGCCTCGGGCTGGAAGATGTTGTACGTGCCCGCCGACCCGCAGCAGATCGCGGCCTCGGGCACCTCCTTCAGCGCCAGCCCGGGAATCCCGGCCAGCAACGCCCGCGGCTGGCTCCTGATCCCTTGGGCGTGCGCCAGGTGGCAGGCGTCGTGGTAGGCGACCGTCACCGGCAGCGGATGCCGCTCGGCCACCGGCCCCAGCTCGACCAGCCACTCGGCGAGATCGACGACCCTGATCCGGCGCGCCCTGGCCGCCCATTCACCGGACAGCAGCTCGGCGTACTCCTTCATCGACGACCCGCACCCGGCGGCGTTGACCACCACCACCGACACCCCGGCCCGCTCGAACGTCCGTATCGTCCGCTTGGCCAGCCGCCTGGCCTGGTCGGCGCGCCCCGAGTGCACACTGAGCGCCCCGCAGCAGCCCTGCCTCGGCGGGATCACCACGTCGCACCCCTCGAGCGCGAGTACCCGCGCCGTGGCCGCGTTCACCTGCGGGAAGAACTCCCGCTGCACGCACCCGACGAGCATCCCCACCACCGCGCGCCGCGGCCCGCGCGCCCTGACGCGGCGCGGCAGCCGCTGCCTGCGCTCCACCTTGGGCGTCAGCGCGGCCATCGCCCCCAGGCTCGGGTGCACCCGCTCCAGGAAGGGCGCCAGCCGCGCCGCCAGCCCCATCCCTGGCCGCAGCAGCCGCAGCCGCCGGGGGTAGGGGAACAGGCTGAACACGATCTCGCGCACGGCCCGCTCCTGGGGATCCCGCACGTGGACCCGCTCCACCTCGGCCCGCGTCTGCTCGATCAGCCGGTCGTACCGCACACCCGACGGGCAGGCGGTCACGCACGCCATGCATCCCAGGCAGGCGTCGAAGTGCCCGGCCATCTCCGGTGTGACCGGGGTGCCCTCCGCGTGCTGCTTCATCAGATGGATCCGCCCGCGCGGCGAGTCCATCTCCTCGCCCCACAGCACATAGGTCGGGCACGTGGGCAGGCAGAACCCGCAGTGCACGCAGTCGTCGATCAGCTTCGGGTCCGCGCCCATGCTCGCGCTCCTTTCCCGACCGGCTCGCCGCTCCACCTCAGATCCCTCCCACGAACCGGCCGGGAGACATCCTGCGCCCGGGATCGAACTGGTCCTTCACGCGCCGCATCAGCGCCAGCCCCGGCACCTCGCCGTAGCGGTCGATGTCCTGGTACGGCGAGGCCGTCACGGTGACCACGGCCACCCGCTTGCGCAGCCCGGCGACGGCCGCGGCCAGTTCGTCCCTGGTCAGCTCGCCCCAGGACTCCAGGTGGAAGCGCCCGGTCACGGGAGACCCGCGCAGCGACAGCCCACCGCCGCGCACCGCGTCCAGCGTCTCGCCCACCTGGCCGGGCAGGCAGCGCAGGTCGATCAGCACGTCGTCGCTGGTGATCAGCCCCCACCACGGCGGCGGCTCGTCACCGATCTCGCCCTCGACCAGCGCGTTCAGCGCGTCGGCGCGGGCACGGGCGGTCGCGCCCTCCACCAGCACGGCCACGGTGAGCGGCCCGCGCGGATCCAGCCAGTCGACCTCGACCGCGGTCGGCTCCGCCTGGCTCGCCGCCAGCGCGGCCGCCAGCCCCTGCACATCCTCGGGAGCCACCTCGCCGGTGATCCACACGCGTTCGGCAGGCAGTGGGTGCAGCCGGAACGTGGCCTCGGCGATCACCCCGAGCGTGCCGTACGAGCCGGTGAAGAGCTTGCCCAGGTCGTAGCCGGCGACGTTCTTGACCACCTTGCCGCCCGAGCGGGCGATGGTGCCGTCGGCCAGCACGACCGTGATGCCGATCAGCAGGTCGCGCGGCCCGCCGTACCGGAAGGAACGGGGGCCGGCGGTCGCGGTGGCGAGCGTGCCGCCGACGGTCGTGTTCTCCATGAACGGCACGTCCAGCGCCAGCTCCTGGCCCGAGGAGGCCAGCCGCTCGGCGAGCGTGTCCATCGTGACGCCCGCCTGCACGCGCACGACCAGGTCGCCGGAGGCGTGCTCGAGCACCTCGTTCATGCAGCACAGGTCGAGCAGCACGTCACACCGCTCGGGCGGCGCGCCCCAGTGCAGCTTGGTGCCTCCGCCCGCCGGCACGACGGCCAGGTCCTCCTCGGCGCAGGCCCGCAGCACGGCCGCGATCTCCTCCACCGACTCCGGCATCGCCACCCAGCGAGGCAGGACTCCGGCGACCGCGTCCTCCTCGTCGGTGTCACGCACCGTGACCCCGGTGTCGGCCAGCTTCATCAGAACTGCTCCGCCTTCCCCGATTCGACCAGGGGGTGGACGCCCTTGCGGATGCCCGGGACCTCGCCGCACAGGCGTGGCGTGGGGAAGACCTTGCCCGGGTTGGACAGGCTCTTCGGGTCGAAAGCACACCGGACCAGCTGCATCGTGTCGAGATCATCCTCCGAGAACATCTTCGGCATATATCGGGACTTGTCCACCCCAACGCCGTGCTCGCCCGTGATCGAGCCGCCGTGCTCGATGCACAGGTCCAGGATCCGCCCCGACACCGTCTCGGCCCGCTCGCCCGCCCCCGCCTCCGCGTCGTCGAAGAGCACCAGCGGGTGCAGGTTGCCGTCGCCGGCGTGGAAGACGTTGGCCACCCGGATCCCGTACTCGGCCGACAGCTCGTCGATAGCCGCCAGCACCCGCCCGAGCGAGGTGCGCGGGACGACGCCGTCCTGCACGATGTAGGCCGGGCTGATGCGGCCCACCGCGGCGAAGGCCGACTTGCGCCCCTTCCAGATCGCCGCGCGCTCGACCGCGTCCTCGGCCACCCGCAGCTCGAACGCGCCCGAGCAGATCTCCTCGAGCTGCTCGAACTGCCGCGCCACCTCGGCCTCGGGCCCGTCCAGCTCCACGATCAGCACGGCTCCCGCGCCCTCGGGGTAGCGGCAGGCCACGGCGGCCTCCGCGGCCTCGATTGCCAGCGCGTCCATCATCTCGATCGCCGCGGGGACGATGCCGGCCCCGATGATCGCCGACACGGCCCGCCCGCCCTGCTCGATGCTGTGGAAGGCCGCCAGCACGGTCATGACGGACTCGGGTGTACGGCTGAGCCGTACCGTGATCTTGGTGGCGATGCCGAGCGTGCCCTCGGAGCCGACGAAAGCCCCCAGCAGGTCGTATCCCGGGTTCATCCGGTCGAGCCCGACCAGGTCGCCGTCGGGGGTGACGATCTCGCACGCCTCGACGTGGTTGACGGTGAAGCCGTACTTCAGGCAGTGGGCGCCGCCGGAGTTCTCCGCGACGTTGCCGCCGATCGAGCAGATCTGCTGGCTCGAGGGGTCGGGCGCGTAGTAGTAGCCCTGGTCGCGCACGGCCTCGGTGATCGCCAGGTTTGTCACGCCAGGCTCGACCACGGCGCGCCGGTTGGGTAGGTCGATCTCCAGGATGCGGCGCATCTTGGAGGTGACGATGAGCACGCCGTCCTCGCGGGGCAGCGCGCCGCCCGACAGGCCGGTGCCCGATCCGCGGGCCACGAACGGCACGCCGTACTCATTGCAGATCCGCACGATCGCGGCGATCTGCTCGGCCGTGTCGGGCAGCGTCACGACGCCGGGGGTCGCCCGGTGGTGGGTCAGGCCGTCGCACTCGTAGGTGCGCAGCCTGACCGGGTCGGTGATGACCGCGTGCTCGCCGAGCAGAGCGGTCAGATCACGGCATACGGGCGTAAGCGGGGAGGGTGAGGAACTCGGCGAAGTCATCGTTGAGAGCGACCTCCTTGAACAATGCCTCAGCCTGACCGTACAGCTCCGCGTCGTATGCCGGCTCGGTCGCGATATTGGCCAGTTCGTCGGCGATGATCTGCTCCACCAGCTCGCGGGTGATCTGGACACCCGTGTCGGTGAGCGTGACGTCGTTGTGTATCCACTGCCAGATCTGCGAGCGGGAGATCTCGGCGGTGGCCGCGTCCTCCATCAGGTTGTGGATCGCCACCGCGCCGAGCCCGCCCATCCAGGCGGCCAGGTAGCGCAGCGCCACGTCGACATTGTTGCGCAGGCCCGCCTCGGTGATGTCGCCCGGCTGGACGTTGAGCAGGTCAGCGGCGGAGACCTGGACGTCCTCGCGCAGCCGGTCGAGCTGGTTCGGCTTGTCGCCGAGCACGCCGTCGAACACCTCGCGGCAGACCGGGACCAGGTCGGGGTGCGCGACCCAGGAGCCGTCGAAACCGTCGCCCGACTCGCGCGTCTTGTCCGCGGTGACCTTCTCCAGCGCCTTGGCGTTGACCTCGGGATCCCTGCGGCTGGGAATGAAGGCCGCCATGCCGCCGATGGCGTGCGCGCCGCGCTTGTGGCAGCTGCGCACCAGCAGTTCGGTGTAGGCGCGCATGAACGGCGCGGTCATCGTGACCGCGTTCCGCTCGGGCAGCAGGAACTCGCGGCCGCGCGTGCGGAACTTCTTGATCACGCTGAACAGGTAGTCCCAGCGGCCGGCGTTGAGCCCGGCCGAGTGGTCGCGCAGCTCGTAGAGGATCTCCTCCATCTCGAAGGCCGCGGGATAGGTCTCGATCAGTACGGTGGCCCTGATGCTGCCCTGGGGGATCCCGAGCAGGTCCTGGGCGCGGACGAAGACGTCGTTCCAGAGGCGGGCCTCCAGGTGCGACTCCATCTTGGGCAGGTAGAAGTAGGGACCCTTGCCCTTGGCGAGCTGCCGCTTGGCGCAGTGGAAGAAGTAGAGGCCGAAGTCGAACAGCGAGGCGGAGATGGGCTCGCCGTCGACCAGCGCGTGCTTCTCGGGCAGGTGCCAGCCGCGCGGGCGCACCACGATCGTGGCCAGCTCCTGGTCGGGGCGCAGCTCGTAGCGCTTGCCGCCGCTTTCGAAGTCGATCGTGCGGTCCAGTGCGGAACGCAGGTTGAGCTGGCCGGACACGCAGTTCTCCCAGAGGGGGGAGTTGGCGTCCTCGAAGTCGGCCAGCCAGACCTTGGCGCCGGAGTTGAGCGCGTTGATGGTCATCTTGCGGTCGACGGGGCCGGTGATCTCCACCCGGCGGTCCTCGAGGCCGGGCGCCGGCGGCGCGACACGCCACTGGCCCTCGCGAATCTCCTTGGTGTCGGGCAGGAAGTCGAGAGTGCCCCCGGCCGACAGCTCGGCCTGCCGTACCTGGCGGACTTCCAGCAGCTCCTGGCGGCGAGCGCCGAACTCGCGCTGCAGCCTCTCCAGGAACTCCAGCGCCTGGGGAGTGAGGATCTCGTCGAACCCGTCGAGCATCGGGCCGGTGATCTCCATGTGGCCTCTTTCCGCTTTGTGGAAAACCGCTTCTGAATTATGGAAGTGAAGCTACTTCATGGGTTGTCAGGGGTCAAAGGTGGGGGTTCCCCCCGGGTGATCCCTGATGCCTGCCGCGCGGCGGCACGGGAGGATTCCCGGTATGAGGACGATGGTGATCGCGGGTGGCTTGCTCGCGTCGGCGCTGCTGCTTACGGGGTGCGGGTTGAAGAGCATCGGCGGGCCGACGAACCAGGAGACGCAGAACTATCAGGTCACCGACAAGGTGACCGCGCTGCAGCTGAAGAGCGGCTCGGGCGACAGCGTGATCAGCGAGTACGACGGCACGGCCATCCGTGTGACCGAGACGCTGCAGTGGCGCGACAGCAAGCCGAAGCCGCAGCACAAGGTCAACGGCGACACGCTGTTCATGACCTACGACTGCCCCTCCAACTGGGGCAGCTGCAGCGTCGACTACAAGATCGAGATTCCCAAGGGCGTCAAGCTCGACGCCGACGTCGGCTCCGGCAACCTGACGCTGCGCTCGCTGACCGGCGACCTCACGCTGAACGCCGGCTCGGGCGACATCGACGGTTCGGGACTGGGCGGCAAGAAGCTCTTCGCCGAGGACGGTTCCGGCAACATCGAGTTGAAGTACGCCGCGCAGCCTGACAACGTGGATATGAAGACCGGATCCGGCGATCTCACCCTGCGCGTGCCGAACGGCTCGTATGACGTCAAGACCCACATAGGTTCCGGGGACAAGAACGTCACTCTGCCCAGCGACTCCGGTTCCTCGCACAAGATCTCGGTCGACGCCGGGTCCGGCGACGTGGACGTCGCGGCGGGATAACCAGGTGACGAGGGACGTCAGGCGGGGGATGATTCTGATGCGTCCAGACGTTCCCTATTAGAGATGACACGAATGCACCCTGAATTCGACACCGGCGAGATGGACCTGGAGGAGCGTCAGGCGCTGCGCCGCGTGGCGGGTCTGTCCACCGAACTTGTAGACATCACCGAGGTCGAGTACCGCCAGCTCCGTCTGGAGCGGGTGGTCCTGGTGGGCGTCTGGACCTCCGGCACGGCCGTCGACGCTGAAAACTCCCTGCTGGAGCTGAAGCTGCTGGCGGAGACCGCCGGCTCCCAGGTGCTCGAGGGCCTGGTCCAGCGCCGCCAGAAGCCCGACACCGCCACCTACATCGGCTCCGGCAAGGCGCAGGAGCTGCTCGACGTGGTCGAGTCGACCGGCGCCGACACCGTGATCTGCGACGGCGAGCTGACCCCCGGTCAGCTGCGCCAGCTCGAGGAGATCGTGAAGGTCAAGGTCATCGACCGGACCGCGCTGATCCTCGACATCTTCGCCCAGCACGCCAAGAGCCGCGAGGGCAAGGCCCAGGTCGAGCTCGCCCAGCTGCAGTACCTGCTGCCCCGCCTGCGCGGCTGGGGTGGCAACCTGTCCCGGCAGGTCGGCGGTCGTGCCGCGGGCGGCGTCGGCATCGGCGGCCGCGGCCCCGGTGAGACCAAGATCGAGCTGGACCGGCGGCGCATCCGCGAGCGGATGGCCAAGCTGCGCCGGCAGATCTCCGGCATGTCGGTGGCGCGCGAGACGATGCGCTCGCACCGGACCGCGCGAGAGGTCCCGGCGGTCGCCATCGCCGGATACACCAACGCCGGCAAGTCGTCCCTGCTCAACAGGCTGACCGGCGCCGGCGTGCTGGTGGAGGACGCGCTGTTCGCCACCCTCGACCCGACCGTGCGCCGCTCGCGCACGCCGGAGGGCCGGCTGTTCACCCTGGCCGACACGGTGGGCTTCGTCCGGCACCTGCCGCACCAGCTCGTCGAGGCGTTCCGCTCGACGCTGGAGGAGGTGGCCGAATCCGACCTGATCCTGCACGTGGTCGACGGCTCGCACCCCGACCCCGAGGGGCAGATCGCGGCGGTCCGCGAGGTGTTCGCCGACATCGACGGCGCGCTCGACGTGCCCGAGATCATCGTGGTCAACAAGGCCGACGCCGCTCCGCAGGAGACGCTCGACCGGCTGGCCAGGCGGTTCGGCCAGGACAGCATCGTGGTCTCCGCGCGCACCGGCGCGGGCATCGGCGAGCTCATGCGGCTCATCGAGGAGCGGCTGCCCAGGCTCGACCACGAGGTGCACCTGCTGGTCCCGTACGAGCGCGGCGACCTGATCTCGCGGGCGCACAAGGAGGGCGAGGTGCTCTCCGTCGTGCACGAGGCCGACGGGACGATCCTGCACGCCCGGGTACTGCCCAGCCTGTTCCAGGAGCTGGAGAAGGTGGGTAAGCCGGTCGAGCGGGTGTCCTGAGGGGCCCTGACCTGACCTGAGGGGTACGGCGCGGCATCGCCGTACCCCTCAAACCTGCACAAAGGCGGCAGTGGTCGTGTGCGGCCGGGGTTGCTACCATGAGCCAAGCCTTACGACACTAATGGCGCGGTTTCGGATGATGGCTGCTGTGAAGCATGAAGCATGCGGGGGCCACGGGGACGATTGGGTTTTCTTCCGAATAGCCCTGTACAGCAAGCCGACCTGTGAAATAACGTAACTGAACTGAAATCGCCGGATCATGAGTCCAGCGATAAGGTCACCGCAGTCTTACGCGGATGAGAGCAGGAGACCCCCATGTCGTCCGGACCCGGAGCGGACTCAGTGGGCGCGGCGGCTGCCGTGCGCTGGGTGCTGCGCTCTGTCCGTGGGGTGATGCGATGACCGTTCGCCTGCTGACCAACATCGGCCGCCTCTGGACCGGAAACGAGGTCCTCAGCAACGCGGCCATCCTCGTGCACAACGACCGCATCGCGTGGGTCGGCCGCGCGCCCGACCTGCCGCAGAGCGTCCCCGGCGTCGTCGACGACATCGTCGACGTCGACCACGTCGAGAACCTGGGCGGCGCGCTCGTCACGCCCGGCCTCATCGACGCGCACACCCATCCGGTCTACGCCGGTAATCGTTATGCGGAGCTGGCGATCCGCACCGGGGGCTCCACCTCTTCCGCGATCACCGCCGCGGGCGGCGGGGTCGGCTCCACGGTCACCGTGACCCGCGGCACCGACCCGTGGACCCTGTGCAACGGCGTGCGCGAGCGGCTGCGGTCCTGGCTGCTCGGCGGCACCACCACGGTCGAGGCCAAGACCGGCTACCACCTCACCCGCGACGGCGAGCTGGCCGACGTGCGGCTCCTGCGCGAGCTGGAGAAGGAGCCGATGATGCCGCGGGTGCACGTCACCTTCCTCGCGGCACACGTGGTCCCGCCCGAATACTTCGGCCGCCAGCGCGAGTACGTCGAGGCCGTGGGCGCCTGGTGCGCCGACGCGGCCGCCGCCGGCGCCGACAGCGTGGACGTCTACTGCGACGAGGGCCACTTCACCACCGAGGAGTCCCGCTGGGTGCTGGCCTCCGGCCGCAACGTCGGCCTGCTGCCCCGCATCCACGCCGGCCTCTTCAGCCGCCGCGGCGCCATCCAGCTGGCCGCCGAGCTCGGCTGCGCCTCCGCCGACGGCCTGCACCACCTGTCCGACGAGGACATCGCCATCATGGCGAGATACGGCGTGCCCGCGGTCGTGTGCCCGGCCACGGCGCAGCAGCGCGGCCAGATCCCGCCGGTCCGGCAGATGATCAAGCACGGCGTGCAGATCGCGCTGGGCAGCGACCACAACCCCGGATACTGCGGCATCACCTCGATGTCCCTGGTGATCGCGATGGCGGTCTCGGCGTTCGGGATGAGCGTCAACGACGCGCTGCGTGCGGCGACGCTGGGCGGTGCCACGGTGCTGGGCGCTCCTGACCGTGGGGTGCTGGCGCCCGGGCGGCTGGCGGACATCGTGCAGTGGGACGCGGACCACGAGGGCGCCTTCGCGTGGGCGTTCGGGTTGAAGCCGCGGCGGGTGTGGCAGGGTGGGACGCCCGTTCAGTAGTCGTTAATCTCGGGGTATGCCGCCCTCGGTCGCCGTTGTCACGGATTCCACCTCTTACCTGGTTGATTCGCCTGGTGTGTGGATTGTCCCCGTGCAAGTGATTTATGACGGTATTTCGTGGGATGAGGGTGATTTTCCGTTTGGTGTGCCCTGCTCGGGGCGCGCGATGGCTCGCCCTTCTGGCGGATCCACGGAAGCCAGGCGTGCCCTTTCCTCGAGCGTCGGGCGTGGGTTCTCCGGCGCGACGACCTCCAGGCCGTCGCCCGAGCGCTTCCTGGCGCTCTTCCGCGAGCTGGCGGCCCAGGGCTTCGAGGGCGTCGTCTCGGTACATCTGTCGGCCGAGCTGTCCGGCACCTTCGAGGCCGCCTGCCTGGCCGCCGCCGAAGCCCCCATCCCGGTCGAGGTCGTCGACAGCCGCTCCATCGCGATGGGCCTCGGTTTCCCGGTCCTCGCGGCCGCCCGGGTGGCCATCGCCGGCGAACCTCTCGAGGCGGTCGCCGAAGCGGCCCGCCGTACGGCTGCCGCCACCCGCACGTTCTTCTACGTCGACACCCTCGAACACCTGCGCCGCAGCGGCCGCATCGGCACGGCGGCCTCCCTCGTCGGCTCCGCACTGATGATCAAACCTCTGCTGCACATCACGGATGGCCGCATCCTCCCCCTGGAAAAGGTCCGCACTTCCGCCAGGGCCATCGCCCGCCTGGAGGACCTGGCGGTCCAAGCGGCCGGCTCCGGTCCCGTTGACATCGCCATCCAGCATCTGGCGGCACCCGACAAGGCCCAAGCCCTGGCCACCACCCTCCCCACCCGCATCCCCGCCCTCACAGATCTCCGCACAGTGGAAGTCGGCCCCGTGATCGGCATCCACGTGGGCCCCGGCATGCTGGGCCTGACCATCACCCCTGCCTCCCGTCGGTAGGCCCGCCCGAGCTGTGGCTCGCCATGCTATGGCGGGCTGAGGTGAGCGCTGCGGCGCTCGACCGGGCCCTGCCAGTGGACCTTGATCGAGTCCCGGGCCGACGAGCACGGCGTTGAGCGTCTGGCCACGGGTAGTTAGACCGTCGACTCGGGTCTATGTCTTCGCCGGGCGAGTCTGCCGCTCGCGGGACCGGGCGAGCGTCAATCGAAGCACGCAGCCCTATCCCCGGAAGACCGTGCCAGGGCCGCAGGTCCATTGGCGTGCCCGAGCCCCAGCTGGATCTTCAGGGCGCGCTCGTCCACAGCGACCCGGGCAGCGACCCGCTCTATCCACAGAACGCGATTCTTCCGCCGCCACCCCACCCAGCCCCACGTACCTTCATCCCGTGCGCGCGCCCGACCCCACGTCCGAGCAGGCCATAGCCGAGTCCCGGCTACGGTCGATCACCACCCCGCACCGCCGCCCCCTCCAGGAGACGCCCCCCGACATCCCGCCGACCTTCCAAGCCTTCCGTACGGCCGGCATCACCACCCCCGCCAACCCCCGCGTCCGCATCCTGCTCGCCGTAGCCGTGGTCGCGGCGATCGTCGCGGCCCTCTACGTCTGGCGCTCCCAACCCGAGCCGCAACCCCTCCCGCCACCTCCGGCGGCGGCCCCCCAACCACCCGCCCCCACCCCAACCCCCACAGGCACAGTCACGATCGACATCACCGGCAAGATCCGCAAGCCCGGTGTCTACACCCTCCCCCTCGGCTCCCGGGTGACGGACGCACTCCAAGCAGCAGGCGGCCTCCGCCAGGGCACCACCCCCGGCACCATCAACCTGGCCCGCCGCCTGGTGGACGGCGAGCAGATCATCGTCGGCCCCCAACCCCCAGGAGCCCCGCCCGCCAACCCCACCCTCGCCGACCCGGCCACGACCTCGATCGACCTGAACACCGCCACGCTCAACGAACTCGAACAGCTCCCCGGCGTAGGAGAAGTACTGGCCGGCCGCATCATCGACTACCGCACCACCCACGGCGGCTTCCGCACCATCGACCAACTCCGGGAGGTCTCCGGCATAGGCCCCAGAAAGTTCGAAGCCCTCAAACCCAAGGTCCACATCTAAGCCCACCACCCCAACGCCATCCCAACCCGCTCAACGCCATCCCAACCCCGCTCAGCGGCAGTCCAACCTGGTCAGCGGCAGAACATCTTGACGCCCTCGATCCCGATCGCGACATCCCTTCCCGGTAATGCGCGCCGCCCTTGTGATGCGGGAGCCCCGTTGGTCCCTGCCAATCGATCGCGACATCCCTTCCGGGGACGTGCGTCGCATCCGTGATGGGTGATCTACCTCGGCACCCAGCAGACCGCGATCGCGATCGCGGCATCCCATCCTCGGCCACTCCCCGCCACCTCCGTAATGCCCGATCCGCCTTGGTCACCGATGACCTCGTCTCCCTCTGCCGCACACCGACCACTGCCAGGAGCCCATGCCTGCACGACGGAACCCCACACGGCCGAACCCTCCGAGCCCTGCGCTGATGCGTCTGCTCGACCTGGCCCGAAGCCTGGCGGCCCCACCTGGGGAGGCGCCTCAACATCCGACCGCATTCGGAGCGGGGCGTTCGTGGGTACTTGTCCCGCCAGCCCTGGCGACGTGGGCCACCGCCCTGGTGCTTCTGGGTTGCTCGACAGGGACGGCATTCACGGTGGCCGGAGCGCTCACGTTGTCCACCGCAGCCGTGGCGTGGATCGACGGCACTCGCATCACGCCCAGGGTGCCCGAGGCCCTTGTTCTCCGCGCCGAGAAGTGGCTGGGGCGGGTCCAATCGTCGGCGGGCTGGCGCTACGTGGTCATCGGGCTGCTGGGGTGCATGGCGGCCACGGCGGGTGTCGTGGGGCTTCGGCTGTACGCGGTCACTACAGGCCCCGTGGCCGAGCTGGCGAAGCGCGGATCACCGGTGGCGGCGGAGATCGTACTGACCGACGATCCCAAGGTGCGCGCGCCGAAGGGAGGACGCTTCAAGCAGGAAAGCGTGGTGGTCCCCGCCGACGTCGAGGTGATCGAGACGGCTTCGGTACGGCTGGCCGTACGCACGCCCGTCGTCGTATTCGCGAGCGGTCGCGAGTGGCGGAGTCTGCTGCCGAGCCAACGCCTGCGGGTCGACGGGCGGCTGGCCAGGGCCGATGCGGGCGAGCTGGTCGGCGGCATCCTGCTGGTACACGGACCGCTACGAGTGCTGGGCGAGCCGTCGTGGATACAGACCGTGGCGGGCCGCTTCCGAGATGGCCTGCGGGAGGCGTCCAACGTGCTGCCCGCCGACCAACGCGGCCTCCTGCCCGGGCTGGTCGTCGGGGACGTCTCGCGGATGGATCCGCGGGTGTCGGCGGACCTCAAAGAGGTGGGCCTCAGCCACCTGAACGCCGTAAGCGGCGCGAACCTCGCAATCGTCGCAGGCGCGGTGATCGCACTGTCCCGGCTGGCGGGAATCCCGCTCGCGTGGCGGGCGGGCCTGGCCGCCGCCGCCATGATCGCGTTCACGGTGATCGCCCGCCCGTCGCCGAGCGTCCTGCGAGCCCTGCTCATGGGCCTGATCGCGGCGACGGCCCTCGGTACGGGCCGAGCCAAGGACGGCCTTGCGGCCCTGGCCTCCTCGGTCCTCCTCCTGATCCTCTTCGACCCGGAACTCGCCCGTTCCTACGGCTTCGCCCTCTCGGTAGCAGCCACGGCCGGCATCCTCCTCCTGGCCCCCCGCTGGCGATCCCGCCTCACAGCCCGCCACCCCACCCCACCCCCAGCCACCCCCCACCCCACCCCCACCGAGCGGATGATCCCGACCGCAGTAGGTGCCTCTCCGATGCCTGCTCCACGGAATGCGGGTCTGGGTGAACCACTACCGGAAGCCGTGGGAGGCGCCCGCAGCTTGCGTCCTGGCGCCGAGGGTACGCGGCGCTTCGTGGCTCGCGATTCGCCCTCCGCGGCTCACGGATCGGCCAGCCGACGCGATTCGCCCTCTGGGGCTTACGGATCGGCCAGCCGTACCGGATCACGCTGGGCTTGGGAGTGGGCGGGGTGGATGCGGGACAGGGTGGTCGGTCGTGCGGCTTCCGGGGCTGGGCGGGGGTGGGTCTGGAGGTGGGTGGGGGAGGCCGTGGCCGTGGCGGCTGCGGCAGAGGTGGCGGTTACGCCGGTTCTGGTGTTGATGTCGGGGCAGATCACGTTGGTCGCCGTGCCTGCGAATCTGCTCGCCGAGCCGGCGGTGGCACCGGCGACGCTGTTGGGGTTCCTGGCGGCGTTGGTCGCGCCTGTGTGGCCGGAGGGGGCGCGGTTGCTGGTCGTGCCCGCTGGTTACGCCGTGGGGTGGATCATCGAGGTCGCGCGGTGGGCGGTGGGGATGCCGCTGGCGAGCGTGCCGTGGCCCGGCGGGTGGGTGGGGCTGGTCCTGCTCGGGGTGGCTGTGGCTGTGGCGGTCCCCGTCTGGCGGCGGCGGGCTTGGCGGGCGGTCGCGTTGACCGTGGCGGGTGCCGCGTTGGTGGCGGTGCTCGCCGTACGTCCCGTTCTTGCGCCTTGGCCGCCCGAGGGTTGGTTGATGGTGGTCTGCGATGTGGGCCAGGGGGACGGGCTGGTACTGGCCGCGGGGGACGGAAGGGCGGTGGTGGTGGATACCGGGCCGGACCCGGATGTGATGGACAGGTGCCTGCGGCGACTGGGGGTGCGGGATGTGCCGCTGGTCGTGCTCACGCACCCGCATGCTGACCACGTCGACGGGCTGCCTGGGGTCGTGCGTGGGCGGCGGGTAGGGGCGGTGGTCGTCAGCCCGCGGCGTACGGCCCCTCAGGAAAGCGGGCGGATCGTGGCGGAGCTCGGCCGGTGGCACGTGCCGGAATGGGTGGCGAGTCCGGGTATGCGCTGGGTGTTCGGGCCATGCGAGCTGACGGTGCTTGCGCCCGATCCCGGGGCGGGCGAGCTTGGCGGGCAAGGCGAAGGAAGCGTGATCAACAACTCCAGCGTCGTGATGCGGGCACGCTGGCGCGCCGGCTCGGTGCTGCTCGGCGGCGACGTGGAAACGGAGGCCCAGGCGGAGATCCTGCGCAGGGTCGCCCCCACGTCCGACATCCTGAAGGTCCCCCACCACGGCTCGGCACGCCAGGACCCCGAGTTCCTCGCCGCGGTCGGGGCCCGGGCCGCCCTGATCAGCGTGGGCGCCGACAACGATTACGGCCACCCGGCCCCGTCAACGCTCGCGCTACTGAACCGCCTTGGAGCACGCGTCTACCGCACAGACAAATCAGGCGACCTAGCCGTCATCGCCCACAACGGAACTCTCGCCATCGCCGCCCGCGGCCCATGACGTCCCACAACCTCAAGCTGTACTGACCTGAGAGGATAGGTACGCGGGCGGCGGATGGGTGGCCGCCGAGTGCGGTGTGTGCTCGGTGGTGATTGTAGGTGTGGAGCCAGGGGCCGAAGGCTTGGCCTTCATTCCCGCCCCGGCTTGGTCCTTGCCGGCACTGCGTCTATGACAGCACCGACTCGGTCCCCAGACGCCCGTGTCGCCATGGACGTCCGGTCTCGGTCCTTCGCCGCCTACGCCGGCCTCGACCGTTCACGACCGTCCCCGCTCGGTTCCTTGCTGCCTATCTCGGCCGCGCGCTCCTGTCGCGTGCGCCCGCGGGCCTCCGATATCGCCCGCGCGGGGGTACGGCGGGCGCTCTGGCTGCTCGCGCGGGTTTGGGGATGAGTTTCGGGTTGTCGGTGGGGCGTGGCATGCTGCTCGGCATGGCGCGTACCGATCCGGCACCGGTGACTCTGGTCGTCGGCGATGAGGAGTTGCTGGCCGAGCGGGCCGTGAGCGCGGTCGTGGCGGCCGCGCGGGCGGTCGATGCCGACGCCGACGTGCACGACCTCGTCGGATCCAAGGTCGGCGCGGGGGAGCTGACCCAGCTCACCTCGCCGTCGCTGTTCGGCGACCGGTCGATCGTGGTGATCCGGTCCGCGCAGGACCTGGGTAAGGAGATCATCGCCGAGGTCGTGGCGTACGCCAAGCAACCATCGGACGACACCGTGCTGGTGCTGGTGCATCCGGGGGGTGTGAAGGGCAAGGCGCTGGTCGACGGGGTGAAGAAGGCCGGGGCCCAGGTGGTCACCATAAGCAAGATCACCAAGCCGGGGGAGCGGCTCGACTTCATCAAGGGAGAGATCAAGCGGGCCGGGCGTGGCATCGCGGCCGACGCCGCGCAGGCGCTGCTCGACGCCGTGGGCAACGACCTGCGGGAGCTGGCGGCGGCCTGCAGCCAACTGAGGTACGACACCGAGGACAAGACGATCACCATGGCCGCCGTCGCCCGCTATCACAAGGGGCGGGCGGAGGTCACCGGCTTCAACGTCGCCGACTCGGCCGTCGAGGGACGGCTGGCCGAGGCGCTGGAGCAACTGCGCTGGGCATTGGGCACCGGGGTCGCGCCGGTGCTGCTGGTGAGTGCGCTGGCCGGGGGGCTGCGTTCGCTGGCCAAGGTGGGCGGGGCGCCGCGCAACCTCCGGGGCGGGCAGTTGGCGAGCCACCTTGGCATGCCGCCCTGGAAGATCGACCGCGTGAAACGGCAGCTCAACGGCTGGGGTCCCGAGGGGTTGTCGCGTGCTATCCAGGCGGTGGCCGCCGCCGACGAGCAGGTCAAGGGCGGCGGCGCCGACCCCGCCTACGCCCTCGAACACACGGTCCAGCGCATCGTCGCCAACCGCACAGGCCGCTAAGTCCAGCACGGTCACTGTCCGGCCCTCGTGGCCGCTTGCCTTAGTACGGTCACCGTCCGACACTCGTGGTCGCTTGCCTTAGTACGTTTACGGCCCGGCTCGCATGGTCGCTTGCCTTAGTACGTTCACGGCCCGGCTCGCGTGGCCGCTTGCCCCAGTACGGTGACTGTCCGGTTCTCGTGGCCGCTTGCCTCAGTGGGGTCACCTTCCGGCCCCCGTAGCCGCTGTGCCCACGGCGCGCGCGGCAGCCGGGCTCCGGTAAGGGCTTGCGCCTGGGTGGCGGGCTGGATCGTGGGTGCACAGGACCCTGGCGGTGACCGCGTGGGTGGCCAGCTGCTACGCCGATGCTGGGCACGTGCCAGGCATGGGGCCTGAGCGCGCTGCGTGGTCGTCGGGCGTCCTGGCGTGGTGGGCTCTGGCGGCGGGGCAGGCGCGGGGTGAGCGCGAAGATGCGTAGGCGTGGGATGAGCGGACGTCGAGATGGGCGGGCGGGCGATGGGGCGTGCGCAGGCTGGGGCGGGCGGGGATGAGGTGCTGGGTGTGGGCGAGGCGCGGAGGCTCGGGTGTGGGGGTCGCGCGGGGATGAGGTGCTGGGTGTGGGCGAGGCGCGGAGGCTCGGGTGTGGGGGTTGCGCGGGAATGAGGTGCTGGGTGTGGGCGAGGCGCGGAGGCTCGGGTGTGAGCGTCGCGCGGGAATGAGTCGCGGGGATATGAGCGGTATCGGGTGTGGACGTCCAGCCGGGGTGCTGGGTGGCGCAGGGTGTTGCGTGGGGGCGGGGTGGGGTTAGTGGGGGGTTGGGGGGTGGGATTCGGCTTGGGTTAGGAGGTGTTTGAGGAGGGTGTTGAGGGTGGTTTGGTCTTCGGGGGGGAGGGTGGAGATCAGGGCGGTTTCTACGTCGCCTTGGAAGGACATGGCTTCCGTCCAGAGGTCGTGGCCCTTGTCGGTGATTTCGATGTCCACGCGGCGGCGGTCCGTGGTGCTGCGGACCCGGCGGACGAGGCCCGAGGATTCGAGGGTGTCCAGGCGGCCGGTCATGCCGGCGGGCGAGAGCATGAGCTCCTCCGCAAGCTCCGTGGGGGTGGCCGAGCCGCCGTGGGCGACGAGGCGGTGGAGCGTGTCGTACTCGAAGTACTGCAGGCCCGCCCCCGCCACCGAGGCCTCCTTCGCGGCGCGCAGGTGCTTAACCAGCATCTGCATGCGCGTCACGATGGCCTCCACCTGCTCGTCGTAGGGCGCCTTACCGCGCCAGCGCGCCAGGTGACGATCGACCGAGTCCTCCATCCCAGCAACGATACGCCAGCAAGTATTTTGTTGACGAAAGATATGCCAACGAAATATCGTCACGTCCATGACCACGCGACTGCTGGTGGGGCGCTCCGTGTCCGCGCTCGCCACCGCTCTGATCCCGACGACGCTGACGCTCGCCGTACTGCGTGCCACAGGGTCGGCCCAGGCGCTGGGGCTGGTGCTGGCGTGCGAGCTGCTGCCGATGCTGGTCCTGCTCCCAGTGGGTGGGGTGCTGGCCGACCGGTTCAGGCCCGAGCGGGTCGCGCTGGCCGCCGACCTGGTGCGTGGCCTGACGCAGGTCGCGATCGGCGTCGAGCTGCTGCTCGGCGTGACACGGATTCCGGATCTGGCGGTGCTGTCGGGCGTGGCGGGTGTGGCGGTGGCTTTCGGTTCGCCGGCCGTACCGAGGCTGGTGGTGGCGGTGGTGCAGGGCCCCGACCGCCTGCGCGTGAACGCCCGCATCGGCGTGGCCACCAGCCTGTCCGGCGTGGTCGCCCCGGCGATCTCCGGTGGGCTGGTGCTGGTGGCCGGGCCTGGATGGGCGGCGCTGCTCACGGCGGTGCTGTTCGCTTGCTCGGCCATGACTCTCGGAGGTGTGCGTACGGCACGGCCGCAACGTCACGCCGAGACCGCGTCCTTCGGCCGGGACCTGGTGGAGGGGTGGCGCGAGGTACGGCGGAGGCCGTGGTTCCTGACCAGCGTGCTCGGGCACGGGGTGTGGCACTTCATGGCCGGGCTGTTCCTCACACTCGGGCCGCTCATGGCCGTCAGCAGTCTTGGGGGCGAGTCCAGCTGGGTGCTGATCGTCCAGTGCGGCACGGTCGGCCTCGTGGCGGGCGTCTTCATGGCACCCCGCCTCCCGATCCTCCGCCCCCGCAACCGCCCCGCCATCGGGCGGGGGCCCACTCTGCGCATCGCCATCAGGGAGAACGAGCGTGGCCGCGAGGGCGTGGGCTCGATGGGCAGGAAGGTCGGTGCTGTCGGCAGGGAGGACGCGGCGCAGGGGCGTGGTCGAGGGCTGGGCGTGGGCGCAGTGGGAGAGGGCGGGAGTGTTGGTGCTGCCGGTAGGGAGGGCGCGGCGGGCCAGGTAAGCGACGACGTGGCGGGTGTGCGGATCTCGGCTGTGGTGCGTGGGGTGGGGGCGGGCGCGCCGGGCCGAGGTGGCGAGGGGCGGAAGGGCGCGGGGGGAGAAGTCGAGCGGCCCGGTGAGGCGCGAGACGGAGTGCGAGACGAGGCGGGTGCCGGGGCGCGGGACGGAGTGCGAGACGGGGCGGGTGCCGGGGCGCGGGACGGAGTGCGAGGTGGAGTGGGGACGCGGCGGGCGTTGGTGGTGGTGCAGGCTTGCGCGGCTCTGTACGTGTTGCCGATGGCCGCGCTGGCCGTGCCGTTGCCCGCGTGGGGGATCGCGGTGGCCTATGCGGGAGCGATGTTCGGGCTGGGGTTGTTGAGCCCGCTGTGGGAGACCGTGGTGGCGAACGAGATCCCGGAGCACGCCCTGGGCCGGGTGCGGTCGTTCGACCAGCTGATCTCGTTCGCCTCCAGGCCGTTCGGGCTGGCGGTGGCCGCTCCGCTGGCGGGGCTGGCGGGCGTCACGACGACGATGGTGGTGGGCGGCGTCCTGGTCGCGGTGGCGAACCTGGCCACGATCTTGGGCATCCCCGCCGCCCAAGAAAGCAGCCCCGTACACGCAGAGGGCAGCCCCGCGCACTAAGAGGGCAGCCCCGCGCACGAAGGGGGCAGCCCCGCGCGCGAAAAGGGCAGCGCCGTACAGGAAGAAGGCAGCCCCGCGCACGAAGGGGGGCAGCCCCGCGCACGAAGGGGGCAGCGCCGTACAGGAAGAAGGCAGCGCCGCGCACGGAGAGGGCAGACCCGTAAATCGAGGAGCGCGGGAGCCTCAGGACTCCTGAAGGGCCGACTCGCGAAGCACCCCGTCGCTGATCTCCAGGACCCGGTCCGCGAGCGTGATCAGGCTGGGATCGTGGGTGGCCACCAGCGCCGTCACCCCCTCGCTCCGCACCAGCGCCCGCAGCAGCTGCATGATCTGCCGCCCCGTCTGCGAGTCGAGCTGCCCGGTGGGCTCGTCCGCCACCAGCAGCCGCGGCTTGTTGGCCAGAGACCGCGCGATGGCCACCCGCTGCCGCTGCCCGCCGGACAGCTCGTAGGGCCGCTGGTTGGCGTGCTGCTCCAGCCCCACGAGCGCGAGCAGCATGCTGATCCGCTGCTCGCGCTCGGGCACCGGCATGCGAGCCAGCCGCATCGGCACGCCGACGTTCTCGGCCGCGGAGAGCACGGGGATCAGCCCGAAGGACTGGAAGACGAACCCCACCACGTCCCGGCGCAACACCAGCAGCGCGTCCTCGGAGAGCGACGTGACCTCCTGCCCGGCCACCACCACCCGCCCGGCGTCGGGCCTGTCGAGCCCGCCGATCTGGTTGAGCAGGGTGGTCTTGCCGGACCCCGAGCGCCCGCGGATGGCGATCAGCTCGCCGGGGAAAGCCTGGAAGGACACCTCCCGCAGCGCCACGACCTCCTTGGGCCCGGTCCGGTAGACCTTGCGCAGCCCCTCGACGACAACCAGAGGCTCACTCATTGGACGGCTCCTCTCGGGCGGGCCACACGCCGATGTGGTCGGACTCGAGCTCGAGGCGCACCCGGCGCTCCATCCGCAGGGCGTTCATGAAGTCGCGGGGGAGCTGCAGGCGCCCCACCCGGTCGAGCACGGCGTACTCCTCGGCGACGATCTGCCCCTCGGCGTCCTCGCGGCGCAGTGTCTCGCTGCTTGTGCGCCCGTCGCGGATGCCGATGGTCCTGTCGACCTGTGAGGAGACCAGCGGGTCGTGGGTGACGATGACGACGGTGACGCCGAGTTCGCGGTTGGCGGTGCGCAGGGCGTCGAACACGTCGCCGGAGGTCTCGCTGTCGAGCTCGCCGGTGGGTTCGTCGGCCAGGATCAGCTGCGGCGAGTTGGCCAGCGCGACGCCGATGGCGACCCGCTGCTGCTCGCCGCCGGACATCTCCGGTGGCTTCCTGTCGGCGCAGTAGTCGACCCCGAGCAGTTCGAGCAGCTCGAGGGCCCGCCCGCGGCGTGCGCCGCCGGCCAGCCGCATCGGCAGCTCGACGTTCTCCCGAGCGGTCAGGTAGGGCAGCAGGTTGCGCGCGGTCTGCTGCCAGATGAACCCGACCACCGAGCGCCGGTAGCGCAGCCGGTCCTTGGCGGTCATCGCCAGCAGGTCCATCCCCGCCACCTTGGCCACGCCTGCGGTCGGCACGTCCAGCCCCGACAGCACGTTCAGCAGCGTCGACTTGCCCGAGCCCGAGGCTCCGACGATGGCGACCAGCTCGCCCTTCTGGATGAGCAGGTCGAGCCCCTGCAGGGCGACCACCTCGACGCCCTCGGTCTTGTAGATGCGCACCAGGTTGTCGCAGACGATGTGCGCGTCGCCGCCGAAGGCGGCCTTCTCCTGGGTGGCCTGCGCCTCGAGCTCGGACAGTGTCGGGTTCATACGAGATCACCCACTCGTAGGACGGAGCCGAGGCTGCGCCGCCGGCTGATGGTGGTGTGCGCGTACGCGCCGAGGACGGCGACCGCGGTGACGCCGGCCGCGAGCGCGACGGGCGTCACGGAGGAGGGGCCGAACTGGCCTACCGTCAGCCCCCCGGCGTACACCGAGAGGTCGACGCCGGGCCCGAGCGCGGCGGGCAGGCCGAGTCCCAGCGCGAGCCCGGCCAGGGCGGTCATCACGATCATGGGGGAGATCTCCAGCACGGTGAGCAGTTGCGCCTGGCGCGCGGAGAGCCCGAGCGTGCGCAGGAACGACAGTGCCCTGGCCCGGTCGGCCGCGCCCACCACGAGCGTGACGATCACCGCGACGAGCGCGTAACAGGTCAGCGCGATCATCGTGATGAGCAGGACTTGTCGTACGGTCGCCGTCAGCGGATCGTTCTGGATCGCGGCCAGCGTCTGAGCCCGCGACTGCACCTCCAGCTCGGGGATCCGAGCGGCGGACGTGATCGCGGCGGGATCCACGTCCCCGCCGATCAGCAGCGTGTTGGGGGCTGGGCGCCGGTTGGTCTCGTAGGGCACGACCAGGTACTTGCCCTCGGTGAAGAACCCGGGCAAGGAGGTGATCACCCCGGCGGTGGTCACCTTCAACCTGCTCTGCCACCCGATCTCGAAGGTCCCGCGGCCGCGCAGGTCGGGCGAGACCAGGGCGGGGATGCCTGACACGGACCCGGGCATGGGCAGCGAGATCGGCGCGTTCCCGAGGAGTTGCCGCCACCGGCCCAGATCGACGGCCAGGATGTCGGCCCGCTGGCCGCCGAAGCCGATCTGGACGGTGTCCGCCTGGGCGGGCACCACGCCCGTCACGCCGGGGACCCGCCGGATCCGCTCGATCGCGTCGGCGGGGATCTCCCGCGACAGGCTCACCTTGACCGGGGCGCCGATCCGCTGCCAGGAGGCGAGCACCTGGGTCTGCCCGATCCCGTCCGACACCACGGCGGCGAACACCGACACCGCCAGCGCGGGCAGCAGGATGAGGACAGGCAGCACGCTGCCGAATCCCGCCCTGGCCGCCCGGGTCAGGCCCAGGAACGGTACGGCGGTCCGGCGGCGTGACGCCAGCCGTACGACCAGCTTGAGCGGGTAGGGGTAGCAGCGCAGGATGATCAGTGCGGCGGCGACCGTCAGCGCGATCGGGACCAGCAGCAGGAAGGGGTCCTGGCCGTCTTCGGCGACGTTCGTGGTGAGCCCGCGGGTGCGCAGCAGGTAGGCGCCCACCAGCGCCAGGCCGACGACCAGCACCTCCAGCGTGATCCGCCTGGCAGACGGCCGGGCCGTGACCACGTCGGACCGCGCCGAGTGCAGCGGCGTCCTGTGCGCCATGGCGAGCGAGCCCCAGGCGAAGCCCACCGCCGTGACCAGCACGAGCACCGGCGCGATGTGGACGATCGGCAGAACGGGCCCCGGGACCGCGTAGGAGGCCGCGTATCCCGCCAGAGTGGCCGGGATCACCGCGAGCGCGACCACCCCTGCCCCGGTGCCCGCGACGGTCCACAGCGATCCGCCGCGGGCCCGCATGAGGGCCAGCGCGGTGTCCAGCCGGCTGGCGAGCAGCTGTACGGCGAGCACGATCACCCCGAGCGCGACCACGAGGAGCCCGCCGAGCACCAGGTACATCACGGTCTGAGCGGTGGCCATGGCGACCAGGAAGTCGCCGAGCAGCTTGGCCAGCCCGGAATCGAGCCGGTACTGCGAGGTCGAGCCCACCGCCTGCAGCATGGCGACCCGCCCGAAGTCGTTCACGGCGGCCCGCAGCCCGGGCACGTCAAGTGCGCTGGCAGTGCGCGGGTCGACCGGGAGCACCCAGGAGTACTCCAGGTTGCGGTCGGCGCCGCTGAGCGCGGTCAGCCCGGCCGTGGAGATGAGCGCCGTGGTGTGCTTCTCCGGCTCCAGCGCCCCGGGCTGCTGCACGAGCTGGACGTGCAGGACGTCGAAGTTGTGGCTCCAGTAACGGTCGGCGGGGTTCTTGGCGCGGAAGACGCCGACGACCTTGACGGCGGCGTAGTCGCTCTCGCCGATGATCTTCTGCTGGCCGGGCGCGAGCCCCATCTGGGTGAGGGATTCCTCGGCCACGCCCACCTCGAAGAGCGTGATCGGGTGGCCCTGGAACGTGGTCTTGCCCGGCGGGCCGGGCGGCCTGCCCTGGATCCAGTCCACCCGCTTGTCGGCGTCGGACAGCCAGCCCAGATTGACGAACCTCTTGCCGCCGGAGCCCTGCACCGGTGTCTGGAAGGTCTTGGCGCTGAAATGGCTGGTGCCGCTGCCCTGCGGCTGGACCATCGGCCTGAGCGGGGCGGGCAGCACCTTGCGGAAGCGGTTCTCCCTGTCCTGGAACTGCCCGAGCTCGGTCAGGTCGTCGGCGTGCGAGTTCGACACCGAGCGCACGGTGAGGTCGAGCTGCTCGGCCGGCGCCCGCCCGAGCGCCTCGCGCATGGCGGCGTCGAAGGAGGCCTGCAGCGCCCGCGGCAGTCCCGCGACCAGGAAGCAGGCGCTGAGCGTGAGCACGCACAGCACGGCCACCGCGCCGAGGTGTACCCGGGCCAGCTGCAGGGGTCTCACAGTTCCTCCCTGGTGAAGCCCTGCCGCCGCAGCTGCCTGGCGAGACCGGCGACGATGGCGAACAGCACCGCGGCCACCGCCGCGAGCATGGCGAGCGTGGCCGGCCACGGGATGTCGAGCAGCACGCCCGGGGTGACCGCGGCGGCCTGCCCGGTGAGCACGATGTGCGGCACGACCAGCACGCCCACCACGACCGCCAGCGCGGTCCCCGCGACCAGCGACAGCCCGATGACGAAGGTCTGCTCGATGGCCAGCAGCCCGAACATCTGCCGGAAGCTCACCCCCAGCGCCCGCAGGATGGCGAACTCCGCCATCCTTTCGCGCGCCGCGACCGTCGCGTTGACCAGGAACCCGAGCGCCGCGAACACCAGCGCCGCCAGGAAGCCGAGGATCAGCGCCCCCTGCAGCCCGCTGGCCAGCGGGTCGTCACGCAGTTGCGCGGCCAGCTCTCGCTGGTCGACCGCGGTCACGTCCCACTGCGGCCTGGCCTGCAGCACGGCCTTGGCCTGGGAGGCGTCGCCGTCACGCGCGGCCAGCCACCACTCCGTCGCCGGCCGCGGGATCAACCCCGCGGCCAGGTCGCGATCGTGCAGCGTGGTCCAGTCGGCGAGCAGGGCCGGCTGCCCGGCCGAGGTGGGCATCTGCGCGACGATCCCGGCCACGGTGACGTCGATGACGCGCCCGTCCATGCTGAGGCGTCCGGTCGCCCCGTCGGCCAGCTTGAGCGATGCGGCCAGGTCGGCGGTCAGCACGATCGGCAGCGGCCGCGCGTCCCGCCGCGCGGTGGAGACGGGCTGGGCTTCCGTCACCTCCAGGCTGTACGGCCGGCCGAGCACAGAGGCCGTGATCCGCACGGTCCCGGACTCGGGAGGGTTGGCGACCAGGCCGCGGATCGACAGCGGGTAGGTGATCTTCCCGCGGGATCCGGCCAGCTTCGCCAGATCGACGTCGAACCGGTTGTCGCCCTCGTGCAGGACACCCAGCGAGACCTCGTGCCACACGCCGAGCGCGTCGGCGATCATCATGCGCAGCGGCGCCTTGCCCGTGGCGTGCGCCTCCACCTGCAGATGGGACGGCCTGCCGGGGATCTCGAGCGCGTCACCCGCGGAGCGGGCGGCCGCCAGCGCCTTCGACATCTCACCGACGCTGCGGGCGGACAGGTCGGGACGCAGCTGCAGCAACTGGTCGAGCTTGGCCGCATCCAGGCCGATCAGCGTGGCGGTCTGCGAGCCGAGGTCGACAAGACCGCGGTAGGCGGGGGACAGCGCCGTGATGCCGGGCAGCGCGGCGAAGGCGGTGCCGCGGCCGAACGTGCCCAGCTCAGGGCCGTCGGGCGGCCCGGCCAGCCGCAGGTCGGCGCCCGCCTGGTGGCGAGCCTGGTCGGCCTGCGAGGCACGCCAGGTGGACGCCGTGGCCAGCGAGACGATCCCGATCGCCACCGCCATGGTCAACAGCAGCGCGGGACCCGCGTACTTCAGCGGCCGCCTGCTCACCTGCCAGGCGCCCAGCGCCGGAGCCAGGCCCGGCCGCCTGGCGGTCACCTTCTCCGCCACCCGCGAGATGCGCGGCACCAGCCGCAGCCCCAGCATGCCGCCGGTCAGCAGCGCCAGCGCGGGCCCGGAGATGATCAGCGGGTCGATGCCCAGGTCGCCGCCGGCCGTCGCGGTGACCGGCGCGCCGTAGTGCTGCAGCTGCCAGATGGCCAGCCCCGCGACCACGAGCAGCGCCAGGTCGGCGCCCGCCCGCTCGATCAGCCCGCGCCCGCCGCCGCGCCCGCGCGCCGCCTGCTCCTCGACATAGGTACGGCGCGCCCCGGCCAGCGCCGGGAGCACCAGCAGGATCGCCGAGGCGAGAGCCACGGCCGCCGACACGAGGAACGCGCCCGCGTCGGCCGACAGCGCCAGCCGTACACCTGAGGCCTTGATCCAGGGCAGCGCGTTGATCAGGCCGAGCAGGGGCGGGCCGAGGAACGGCGCGACGACCGCGCACGGCACGGCCACCAGCAGGGCCTCGCCGCCGGCCAGGAACGCCAGGCGGAGCGTTCCCGCGCCGCGCGAGCGCAGCAGCGCCACCTCCATGCGGCGGTGGTCGGCCAGCAGGCGGGCGGTCAGCATGAGCGCGTAGGCGGCCAGCAGGAGCAGTTGCAGCACCGGGATCAGCATGGTGGAGCGGGCCACCAGGGAGGCGGTGTCGAGCTGGGTGAGCAGCTCGGGCAGGCGGCTGTTCGCGGTGCAGTTCGCGCAGCCGGCGGCGGCCAGCCGGTCGTGCAGCCGCGCCACCCTGCCGGCCAAGGGGCGCAGCTGCTCGGGGGTGATGGAGCGCAGGTCGGGGACCGCGGTCCAGGTGACGGCGACGTTGGTGGCGAAGCGGCTCAGGAACGTCTCGCGTGCCACCATGAGCGGCCCGTAGGTGGTGAAGCCGCCCTGCTCCACGCCGCGGCCGAGCAGCCGCTCGCCGCTCCACCGGTCGCCGAAGGGGTCGTGCAGCTGGAAGACGCCGGTGATGCGGACGCGGATCCTGGTGTGGTCGAGCCGGCCCTCGGTGGTGATCACCTGGCCGGCCTTGAAGCCGGTGGCCGAGGCGGCGGGCAGTGAGACGGCCGCCTCCACCACGTCTCCGCCCGCCTTCGGCCAGCTGCCGGAGATCAGCTCGGCCTGCTGGTCGAGGCCTTCGTAGCTGCCGAAGCGCAGCAGCTCAGGGGTCTTGCGGCCCTCCTGGCCAGGCATCGTGTAGGAGTCGGAGCGGAAGCTGGTGGTGATCTGCGCGGGCGCGCCGCCGTAGGCCCTGGCCACCTCGGCGCGTACCGCCTGGTCGAAGCGGGGGAAGGTCTCGGCGGACACCGAGGTGCTCACGGTGGCGGCCTTCTGGGTCGGCGTCGCGGTCTCCATCGTGCGGCGCACGCCGATGTCGGCGATGGAGGAGGCGTACATGGTCAGCGCGACCAGGGTGGTGGTGGCCAGCAGGATGGAGCCGAACGCGGCCAGTAACAGCAGTGGCTCGCTGAACGCCCGTTTGACGACCAACGGCCCCCGCATCTGGCCCCCTTCACCCGATTAAGTGAACCCTTGTGTACAAGTACGGATCGGGGCAAGGGGCGGTGACACAGCCGATACGCTGCGGCGATGCCTGCGTGATATCGAAACTGTGACACGAAAAGGGTGGTGTTACTCTCTTAGACGAAGTATGGGGGAGACGCTCCCGGACGCGCCGAAAACGCCGCACTCCTGCGGGAGTGCGGCGTTCGAGTGCCTGACCTACTTGGCCAGTGCGGCGGCCTGCTTGGCGATGGCCGACTTGCGGTTCGCCGCCTGGTTCTTGTGGATGACGCCCTTGCTGACAGCCTTGTCCAGCTGGCGGGCGGCGACGCGCTGCAGGGCCACAGCCTGCTCGACATCGCCCTGCTCCGCGGCCTCGCGGAACTTGCGGACGGCCGTCTTCAGCGACGACTTGACCGCCTTGTTGCGCAGACGAGCCTTCTCGTTCTGCTTGTTGCGCTTGATCTGGGACTTGATGTTCGCCACGAAGAAGCCTCGGTGAAAGTCTTGAGATGGATGGGGCGCGCGGGCTCACGAGAGAGGGCGCGCCACACGCAGTTGCTCAGGATACCAATGACTATGGTGGCGGCTCAAATCAACCGAGCCAGCCTTTGGCGTATTCTCGCCAATCCTGCTCCGTGGCGGCGAAGTCCACGTAGAGAGCCAGGCCGTAGCGCTCTCGCGGGCCGTGGTCGGACAGGGCGAGCTTGGCGCCCTCCGCCGCCATGGCGACGCTCTCGGCGTAGTCGCCCCAGGCGACTCCCTGGTCATGATAGGCGGGGGCGCCTATGTAGAGGGCCTTGGTGGCGGGGACGAGGTCGAGGGCCAGGGCGGCCTGCCGTACGACATATCCGCCGTAGAGCGACTGGAGCGGGGTGCCCGAGTCGTAGGTCATGATGGCGACCTGGTCGACGCGGTCGACGACCGTCTTGAAGTAGTCGCTCGACCAGTACTTGTCGTGACCGATGGCCAGCCGGGCGATCGGGCGCATCAGGGGATACGGCTCGATCTGCGGCGTGGAGACCGACAGCAGGCGCGTGTGCTGACGGGTCTTGTCCAGCAGGTCGAGGAAACTGGCGTCGCCGTTGCCGATGGGTTCGAAGTCGTAGTGGATGCCGTCGTAGCCCTGCTTCATGATGTCGGCGACTCCGTCCAGGATGTTCTGCCTGGATCCGGGGTCGTCGAGGTCGAGGCCATGCTTGAGGGACTGGCCGAGCCAGGCCGAGATGCGGATGCCGGGGAGCTGTGCTCGCGCCCACTTCACGAAATTTCGGGCATTGGGGTATTTGGCCGGATTCAGGCGGCCGTCCCAGCCGAAGGGACCGGAATGGACGTACAGGTCCTTGATACCTGTGCCGCGCAGCCGTACGGCCAGGTCACGGACGTCACGCTCGGTTTTGCGGCCGTCCACCCAGGCGTGGCCGAGCCACAGGGCGTCGTTGCCCGTGCTCTTCGCCCAGGCCGCCGGGGCACCGGTAAACTGGAGGCGGAGCGCGGCGGCGAGCAGGCCGAGCAGCGCGACCGCGACGGCCAAGACGAGCAGGAGCCCGCGCAGGCCGCGGCGGATGACGGTTCGGGCAATCACCCGGGCATGTCACCATGAAAGACGCTCGACCATCAACCCTGTTGAAACGGACTTAGGTGCGCACTCAGCCTGGCCACACCGACCCCGCGTTGATCCGCAACTTCTGCATCATCGCGCATATCGACCATGGCAAGTCGACCCTCGCCGACCGGATGCTGCAGATCACCGGTGTGGTCGACGAGCGGTCCATGCGCGCCCAGTACCTCGACAGGATGGACATCGAGCGCGAGCGCGGCATCACCATCAAGTCGCAGGCCGTGCGGCTGCCGTGGAACGGCCACGTGCTCAACATGATCGACACGCCGGGCCACGTCGACTTCACCTACGAGGTGTCCAGGTCGCTGCAGGCGTGCGAGGGCGCGGTCCTGCTGGTCGACGCGGCGCAGGGCATCGAGGCGCAGACGCTGGCCAACCTCTACCTGGCGATGAACGCCGACCTGCACATCATCCCGGTGCTCAACAAGATCGACCTGCCGGCCGCACAGCCGGAGAAGTTCGCCGAGGAGCTCGCCGGGCTGATCGGCTGCGACCCCTCCGACGTGCTGAGGGTCTCGGGCAAGACCGGCGTGGGTGTCCGTGAGCTGCTCGACCACGTGGTCGCCGAGGTGCCTGCGCCCGTCGGGGTGGCCGACTCGCCGGCCCGTGCGCTGATCTTCGACTCCGTCTACGACACCTACCGCGGCGTGGTCACCTACGTCAGGGTGGTCGACGGGCACCTGGGCAAGCGCGAGCGCATCAGGATGATGTCGACCGACGCCACGCACGAGACGCTGGAGATCGGCGTCATCTCGCCCGAGCCGACGATGTCGGAGCGGGGCCTGGGCGTCGGCGAGGTGGGCTACCTCATCACCGGCGTGAAGGACGTCCGCCAGTCGCGCGTCGGTGACACCGTCACCTCGGTCGTGGGCGGGGCCACCAAGATGCTCGCCGGATACGAGCACCCCAAGCCCATGGTGTTCTCCGGCCTGTACCCGATCGACGGCGACGAGTACCCGGAGCTGCGCGAGGCGCTGGACAAGCTGCAGCTCAACGACGCCGCGCTGGTCTACGAGCCGGAGACCTCGGCCGCGCTCGGTTTCGGCTTCCGCGTCGGGTTCCTCGGGCTGCTGCACATGGAGATCGTGCGCGAGCGGCTGGAGCGCGAGTTCGGCCTGTCGCTGATCTCGACCGCGCCCAACGTGGTCTACCGCGTGGTGATGGAGGACGGCAACGAGGTCACCGTCACCAACCCGTCGGAGTTCCCGTCCGGCGGCAAGATCGCCCAGGTCTTCGAGCCGGTCACCAAGTCCACGATCCTGGCGCCCGCCGAGTTCATCGGCGCGATCATGGAGATCTGCCAGGGGCGGCGCGGGCAGCTGCTCGGCATGGACTACCTGTCGGAGGACCGGGTCGAGATCCGCTACACGCTGCCGCTCGGCGAGATCATCTTCGACTTCTTCGACCAGCTCAAGTCGCGCACCCGCGGTTACGCCTCGCTCGACTACGAGCCCGCCGGTGAGCAGGAGGCCGACCTGGTCAAGGTCGACATCCTGCTGCAGGGCGAGGCGGTCGACGCCTTCAGCGCGATCGTGCACAAGGACAAGGCGTACACCTACGGCGTCGAGATGGCCAAGAAGCTGCGCGAGCTCATTCCGCGGCAGCAGTTCGAGGTGCCGATCCAGGCGGCCATCGGCGCCCGGGTGATCGCCCGCGAGAACATCCGCGCGATCCGCAAGGACGTGCTCGCCAAGTGCTACGGCGGTGACATCAGCCGTAAGCGCAAGCTGCTGGAGAAGCAGAAGGAAGGCAAGAAGCGGATGAAGATGGTCGGCCGCGTCGAAGTCCCGCAGGAGGCCTTCGTCGCCGCGCTGTCCACCGAGTCCGGCACCGACAAGAAGAAGTAGCTCTACAGGCCGATCACTGCCGGGTTGCCCGCCAGGGCTCGCCAGCGGCCGGCCGGGTCGTCCACTAGGCGGCGTTCGTCCAGGTCGAGCAGCCCGCCCACGCTGGTCAGCTCGGCCACCAGCTCGCCGTCCTGCCGGGTGAACCGTTGCGCGACGCGCAGCGTCCTGCCCTCGCCCCAGATGAAGGCGCAGCTCACCTCCACCTCGTCGCCGGCGCGCAGCTCGCGGTGGAATCGGATCGTGCTCTCCAGCGTCACCGGGCCCACCCCGGTGGCCAGCAGGTCGTCGACGGAGATCCCGGCCGCCCGCAGGCACTCCCAGCGGGCGTGGTCACCGTACTGGTGATAGACCGCGTTGTTGAGATGCCCCTGCGTGTCCAGCTCGTAGCCGCGCACCTCGATCCGCACCGAGAAGGTCATCGCCGCTCCCCCAGCCACTCGTGCGACTTCGCGGTCAGGTAGCGCAGCCCGTCCTCGCCGAGCGCGATCCACTCGCCGCGCGCCCAGCCGCCGGCAGTCTGCGGGGCGAAGCCGTGCTTCCTGAACAGCGCCGACGCCTCGCTCTGGGACAGGCCGCGCTCACCCCACTCTTCGATCAGAGCTGCCGTCCGCTCGTCCTCGCCGGGCTCGGCGTCGCCGAGCCCGGCCGCGAGCTCCTCCAGCCCCTTGGCCAGCAGGCGGAGCGCCGCCTGGATCCGTGCCACGTCCATGACATCGCCTATCGATCGGTAGCGATTGCTTACCGATTATCGCGCTCTCTGGATATATACGGCAAGCGTCGCCAGTCCCAGTACGGCTTGCGCGACCAGGGACCCGGGTTCCAGCGCGCCCGACGTCAGGGCGGCGAGTGCGGGCAGCGAGCCGAGCAGCGCCACGTCGGGCCCTGTCCCGGCCCACATCAGCGGCCCGGTCGGGATCGGGCCGCTCGGGGTGTCGATCACGGGCAGCGAGTGGTCGACGGGCTTGCGGCGCGCCATCCTGAGCGCTCCCGCGGCGATCGCCGGCGCGACGGCCACCCCGAACAGCCATGCCGCGACTCCGGTGGCCGGGTTCGCGGGCGCGGCGGTGAAACCCGGGAGGGCGGTGGATGCCCAGGTGAGGCCCGCCAGGGCGGCGGAGGCCCAGGTGGCGGCCAGGAAGGCGGGGAGGATCGCGCGGGCGGCCAGGGCGGGGCGCCTGCCGACGCCCAGCAGGCGGGCCATGGCCGGGTTGTCGGCGTCCCTGCGCGCTCCGGCCGTCGCGGTGGAGGCCACCAGCAACGCCCCGGCGATGACGCTCGCCCCGAGAACCGCCTCGGACGCGCCCGCCCCGGCGAGCAGCCACGGCAGTGCCGCGGTCGCGAGCAGTACGGCCAGCCGCCCGGGACGCCTGGCCACCCGCCGCCAGTCGTGCCAGGCCAGCGCGAACGGCGCGGGCAGCGCGGGCCATGGGCGCGAGCGGAGCGTCCGCGCCCGCCAGTGGTTGTCCTCGACGATCCAGGTCAGCGCTCCAGGATCCAGTGTGAACGCGGCCGACGCGGCATGCCCCGCCCGGGTCGAGGCCCGCAGCAGCGCGGCGGCCGGGATCCGCCCCAGGGCCACCCACGCCCGCCGTACGAGCACCGCGGACGCCCCCACGACGACCACCACCCAGGCAAACCCGCGCGGCAACCCCTGGCCATCAGCCGTGCCCGTGGGCAGCGCCCGCGCGTGACCTGCGGAATCAGAGAGTGGCGAGGGTGGCGGTGAGTGGGGCAGGCCTTGGAAGAGGTCCGGGAGGTGGGGGAGGGTACGCCAGAGGCCGGTGGCGGCCAGGGCGGCGGCCACGACGAGCACGACCAGGGTGACCGTCAGCCAGGTGTGCCAGGCCTGGGACGACTGGGACAGGACGGCCATCGCCATCGCGCCCACGCTCATCGCCACTCCGAGAACCAGGGCCTGGATCACGTACCCCAGCACCGGACCCGGCGCGCCTGCCGCGGCCAGGAGGCCGAGTCCCAGCGCCAGCCCGGCCACCACCGACACGGCGAGCAGGACGCGCGCCGTACGGCCCAGGACCACCCGCCTGTCCAACGGGGTCAGCAGCAGCCAGGAGGCGTCAGCGCCGGGCACCGCCACCGGCCCCGCCGCGCGGGCCGCGGCCGCGAACCCCGCCACGGCCAGCAGGACGAGCGCCACCCCTGGGCCCGCCTGGGCCGGGTCGGCCTGCCGTACCAGCTCCGCGAGCAGCGAGCTGACCGGCCGCCCCAGCACCATCGCGGCCATGACCAGGGCGAACACGGCGACGTAGCGGTCGAGCACGCCGGCACTGGTGCGGCGGCGCGCCGCGAGGAACGCTCTGACCTCGGCGGTCATGCGGCCGCCTGCCACGTGTCCGCCGTCACGACCCTGCCGTGCGCGGCCAGCCCGGGGTCGTGTGTGGCCATCACGACGGTGCCGCCCGCCTCGGCATAATCGCGCAGCAGTACGGCGAGCCGCTCGCGGAAGGCGGAGTCCAGGCCGCGCTCGGGCTCGTCGAGCAGCAGCACGGTGCTGGGCCTTAGCAGGGCCGTGGCCAGCGACAGGCGCTGGCGCTGGCCGGTGGACAGGTTGAGCGGGGCGGCGTCCTTCCTGTCCGTCAGGTCGAAGAGGTCGAGCGCCTCGTCGGCCTGCATCCTGGTCGCGCCGTGGACGGTGCGCATGAGCTCCAGGTGCTCGCCGGCCGTCAGACCCGGGTACCAGGCGGGCTCGTCGGCCGCCAGCGCCACCTCGCGCCAGAAGCCGGCGTCGTCCTTCGGCGGGGCGTCGAAGACAGTGACCTCGCCGCTGCTCGGCGGCAGGAGGCCGGCCAGGCAGCGCAGGAGGGTGGACTTGCCGGAACCGTTCGGACCGACGACGGCGACGATCTCGCCCTGCAAGACGTCGAGGTCCATCTCGCGGAGCACCGGGTTGCCGCCCAGGGTCACCGAGAGCCCTCGGATTCTGATGATCTCTGCGGTCACGATCCCGAGCCTATTCTGTCGGTGGCGCCCTCTAGATTCCTCTCATCCGAACACCTGTGCGGCTGGAGGTAAACGTGAGTGCTGCCGATCGTTTCGAGCACGCTGCGGTTCTCGGCGTGGCGATGGCCGAGGAGACCCGGCGCCTGCTGCGGCTCCACCTCGGTCCCAGCGAGGTGGCCGCCGACGGCACGGTCATGGTGGACGTGCCGTATCCGGACGCGGCGGTGCTGCTCGCCGTGCTCGACGTGGCGGCCGACTGCTTCGGCGAGCGGGGCGAGTCGGTGGAGGAGACCCGGCAGGCGGCGCTGTCGAAGCTGTTAGCGCTCGCCCAGGCGGACTAGGCGAAGCCGTGACGGTAGGCGTACCGCACGGCCTGGGCTCGGTCGCGCAGGTGCGCCTTGGTGAACAGGTTGTTGATGTGCGTCTTGACGGTGGCCTCGCTGATGAACAGGCGACCGGCGATCTCGCTGTTGGACAGCCCCTCGGCGATCAGGCTCAACACCTCGGCCTCCCGCGGCGTCAGCCCGTCCGGCAGCTCCGCCCCAGACTCCCTGCCACGTCCTGGCGTGCCCGGGTCCCGCTGACCAGCCGCCGGGCCGCTGTACGGCGCACGCCGCGCGATGCCCGCGCCTCCGGCGATGCCTGGGCCTCCGGCTATGCCCGCGCCTCCGGTGGTGCGTGGGTCGCTTGGGTTGTCGGCGTGCCACGATTCGGGTTCGGCGAGCGGGGGGCGGGGGGCGCCGGGGTTATGGGTCATCGTGTCGAGGAGGCGGCGTTGGACGGCCGGGTCCAGCTGGGCGTCGCCGCGCATGACGGTGGTGATGGCCCTGGCGATCTCGTCCGAGTCGGCGCTCTTGGTCAGGAAGCCGCGGGCCCCTGCGCGTAGGGCGGCGAAGACGGACTCGTCGTCCGAATACGTCGTGAGCACCACGACCTGCGTGCCGGGATGGTCCGTGCGGATACGCCGGGTCGCCTCGACGCCGTCCATGCGCGGCATCCGCAGGTCCATGAGCACGACGTCCGGTCGCTCGGCGGCCACCAGGGCGAGCGCCGCCTCGCCGTCGCCCGCCGAGCCGACGACGTCGATGCCCGGCAGCAGCTCGAGCACCAGCACGAGCCCTTCGCGCACCACCGCCTGGTCGTCCACGACCAGCACCCGCACTGTCACGACGGCACCTCGAGGTGGACACGGAAGACGCCATCCGACTCGCCGGCCGTAAGGCTCCCACCGAGGAGCTCGGCCCGCTCACGCATTCCCACAAGCCCATATCCTCCCCCACGCCCCCCTGCGCCCCCGCGCGCCACCGCCCCAGGCTCGGTTACGCGCCCCTCCCCACCAGACCCAGCGACTCCCGGCCGCCCCCCAGAGGTGTGGTCCACATCGGGCGCCCCATCCTCCCCGCCGATGGGGCGGACGGTCCCAGGCGTCCCACGCTCCACCCCGGCGGGGTGGGTGATTCCAGGCGTTCCACGCTCCGCCCCGGCGGGGTGGGTGGTTCCGGGTGTTTCGCGCTCCGATTCGGTGGGGTGGGTGGGTTTGGGGGGTGGGGGGGTGGGGTTGGTGATGTCGAGGGTGCAGATGCCGGGGGCGAAGGTGAGGTGGACCGTGGCGGGGGAGCCGGGGGCGTGGCGGCGGATGTTGGTCAGGGCCTCCTGGGCGGTGCGGGTCATCGCCAGTTCGGTCTCGGGCGTGATGCGGCGTTCGCCGCCGGCGATGGTGAGGTGGCAGGGCAGGTCGGTCGCGTCCTCGAAGTCGGCGGCGAGGCTCTTGAGCGCCACCGGCAGCCCGGGCATGTCCTCGCGCAGCGCCGACACCGCTCTGCGCGCCTCCTCGAGCCCCGACTTGGCCAGGTCGCGCGCCCGGATCACCCGGTCGAGGGCCTCCTCGGCGCGGTCGGCGCGGAGCAGCAGCTTGGCCCCCTCCAGGTGGACGATCTGGGCCGACAACGAGTGGGCGAGCACGTCGTGGATCTCTCTGGCGATGCGGGCACGCTCGGCCAGCACCGCCTCGCGCCCCTCGGCCACCCGCAGGGCCCTGCGCTCCCTGACGGAGTACGCCACCAGGAACACGATGGCCAGGGCCAGGACCAGGCTGAGGTCTCGGTCGACCCGCCCGCCCGTCGCGCCGCTGACGAGCAACCCCACGACGGCCACGACCCCGACGGGCACGGACGAGGCCAGGGGCAGGCGGGCGGCGGCCGTACCGACGCTCACGTACATCGCGGCCAGAGCCGGACCGTCCTGCGCCACCGAGTCGAGCCCCAGCGCGAGCACCACCGCCACGGCCAGCAGCATCGCCTTCACCGGCAGGTCCCCGGCCATCCGCACCGCGGTAGCCCACCACGCCTCGGGGGCCCGGGCGAAGGTGGGCCAGGGGAGGAGGTCGGCGAGGCGGGGGCGGTCCCAGTCGACGGGGAAGATCACCAGGGAGAGGACGAGGATGAGGAACGCGGACAGCAGCGTGACCGTCAGCTCCACGCCCGACAGGCCGAACCCGGGCACGGACCTGCCCTGCGAGACCACGAACAGGACGATCGCCACCACGCGCAGCGCGTGGGTGGCGATCCTGCCCTTTTCGATGGTCATGGGACCCAGCTTCTCATCGTCGCCCGGGACCGGACGAGCCAGTTCAGACGAGGCTGCTCGCGCGCTGCGGCGTGCCCGCCAGCATGCGCCCGCGCCGGGTGACGAGCAGCGACTGGACGCCGATGGTGAGGCCGATGAACAGCAGCAGGCTCCCGGTCGAGAGGGCCAGCCCGAAGGCGGCGCCGACGAAGTACAGCCCGACGCGCGTGGCGATCGACACCACCCATGCCAGCAGCGTCCAGCCGGTGGCCTTGGACCAGGTGACGCCCGCCGCGTCGCGCCACACGCGCACGGTCGCGGCCCTGATCATGCCGAACGCGACCGCGCACACGACCTCCACGGCGACCAGCGCCACGCTGAGCGTGAGGTGGCCGCTGTCGACGATGCCGCCCTTGGCCAGGCCGAGTACGACCAGGGCGAGGGCGACGTACAGGATGCCCGGACGCTCGGTGGGCCGGGTCATCATCTGCCGGTAGACGATGAAGAGCGCGGCGAGTGGGATGAGCGCGGTGGCCAGAGCCGTATCCATGCCCTCGACGGTAGGGATCGACCCCGGTCCGGCGGATCGGCCCGGGGATTGAGTCCGCGATCTCCACCTACGGGTGGAGGCACATGTCAGAGGGTGAGGGAGTCCAGCAGGAGCCGGAGGCGGCCGGTCTCGCGGTCGGGGTGGACGAGGGCGGAGATGCCGCGGCTGATCCTGAGCCACGGGACGTCGGCCACGATGACGTCTGGCGGGGTGTCGAGAGCCAGGCCCGGGGCAGCACGACGCGGAAACGGTCCTCGGCGATCCAGCGGCGGTCCACCGAGGTCGGCCAGGACAGCCCGGAGTTGCCCACCTGGTAGACGATGGCCGCGTCCAGCTCGCCGCTCTCTCCGAGATGCGGGATGAGCTGGGAGGGTTCGGCCACCGAGATGCGGAATCCGGTACGGTCGCCGGCCGGCAACCGCCCGATCGCCTCGCCCAGGACGTTCAGGCCGAAGCTGGGGAAGACGCCCAGCCGCACCTGCCGCTCGGTGTTACGGTGCGCGGCCTGCGTGGCGGCCACGAGCCGGTCGATGTCGTTCAGCACGGTCGTGGCGTGCCTGGCCATCACCTCGGCCGCCCCGGTCGGCAGCACGCTGTGCGCCGAGCGGTGGAACAGCCGCACCCCGATCTCCCGCTCCAGCGCCGCCATCTGCTGCGACACGGCGGAGGCGGTGTAGCCGAGCCGGTTCGCGGCGGCGGCGAAGGAGCCGCGCTGGATCACCTCGCGCAGGGTGAGCAGATGCTCGGGCTTCAGCATTAGAGGTCCTTATTCTCAGCCATGAAAAAGGTCCGCCTTTGTGACCTTTCACACCCTAATAGCAGCCACTTACAGTGATGGCCCATGACGATCCGGGTATTCCGCAACGCCGTAATCCACACGGGAGACGACACCAAACCGCTGGCTAGCGCCCTCGCCGTCGAGGGCGAGACCCTGGTGGCGGTGGGCGACGAAGCGGAAGTCCGCGCCGCCGTGGGCGGTCAGGCGGAACTCGTCGACCTCGACGGCGCCGCCGTACTGCCGGGCCTGTACGACGCGCACATTCACACCGCGAGCTTCGCGCGCGGGCTGAGCGAGGTGGATCTGCGCGGCGCGCGCTCGCTGGAGGAGGCCCTGGCGCGGGTCGCGGAGCGCGCCCGGCGGTTGCCGCCGGGAGCGTGGCTGTTCGGCGGGCGCTGGAACAGCAACACCTGGGAGCGCCCGGTCCAGCCCGACCAGCACGCACTCGACGGCATCTGCCCTGATCGTCCCGTGGCGCTGCCCAGCGTCGACGGCCACACCACCTGGGCCAACACGGCCGCGCTGCGGGCAGTGGGCATCGACCGCACGACGCCGGACCCGATCGGCGGCCAGATCGTCAGGGACGCCGACGGTGAGCCGACCGGCATCCTGCGCGAGTCGGCGGCCTATCCGCTGCGCGACCTGATGACCTCGGCGGAGCTGCGCGACCAGCTCAGGACCGCCCAGGAGGAGCTGCTCGCGCTCGGCCTGACCAGCGTCCACGACATCGACGGCGAGGACTGCCGGGCCGCCTACCTGGCGCTCAAGGACGCGGGGCAGCTCAAGATCCGGGTGCACAAGGCGATCCCGCGCGTCCACCTGGAGGCGGCCATCGCCGAGGGCCGGCGCACCGGCGACGGCGACGACTGGTTCCGCACCGGGCCCGTGAAGATCTTCAGCGACGGGGCCCTCGGCTCGCACACCTGCCACATGAGCGAGCCGTTCGCGGACGAGCCTGGCAACCACGGCATCGCGGTCACGCCGTATGAGGATCTGGTCGAGCTGATCAGGATGGCCGTCGAGGCCGGGATCGCGGTGGCCACGCACGCCATCGGCGACCAGGCGAACCACCTGGTCATCGACGCCTACGAGGCGACGCCGACGAGGCTGCGCCTGCGGATCGAGCACGCGCAGCACCTGCGCCCGGCCGACATCCAGCGGATGGCCCGCCTCGGGATCGTCGCGTCGATGCAGCCGGTGCACTGCACCAGCGACATCGACCTGGTCGACTCCCTGCTGGCCGGGCACCGCCTGGCCTCCTACGCCTGGCGCGACATGCTCGACTCCGGCGTGGCGCTGGCCTTCGGCTCCGACGCGCCGGTCGAGGAGCCCGACCCGTTCCCCGCGCTGTACGCCGCGGTCGCGCGTGCCCGCCAGGACGGCACGCCGCCCGGCGGCTGGCAGCCGGAGCAGCGGCTGAGCATCGGGGAGGTGCTGAAGGCGCACACGCTCGGCTCGGCGTTCGCGGCGGGGGAGGAGGGGCGCAAGGGCAGCCTCACCCCCGGCAGGCTCGCCGACTTCATCGCGGTCGACACCGACCCGTTCGTGGAACCGCCCGAGGCGGTCCTGCGCACCAAGGTCCTGACCACCGTCGTCGGCGGCGAGGCCCGCTGGCAGCGAGACTAAAGGAGACCCCCCGTTGAAAATCCTCACGATCGGCGCACTCCTGCCGACCACGCGCACAAGCGGCCGCACCAGCTCTCGGGCGGTCAGCAGCAGCGGGTGGCCATCGCCAGGGCGCTGGCCATGCGGCCTCGGCTGATGCTCTTCGACGAGCCCACCTCCGCGCTGGATCCCGAGCTCGTGGACGAGGTCCCGGAGGTCATGAAGGCGCTGGCGGCGGATGGCATGACCATGGTGGTCGTCACCCACGAGATCGGGTTCGCCAGGGAGGTGGGGGACACCCTCACGTTCTTCGCCGACGGGGTCGTGGTGGAACGAGGGCGCCCCGACGAGGTGCTGGCCCGCCCCCAGCAGGAGCGGACCAGGGCCTTCCTGTCCAGCGTGCTGTGATCCTCGTACGGTCGCCCGTGCCCCGGACAGGCACCCGGCCCGCCCGGGCCGGTCAGCGCAGGACCGAGTACAGGGCGCTGGTCAGGGAGGCGCGCGAGTCGTCCTGGTCGATCGACCACATCATCGACCCGCCGAGCCCCTTGAAGCGGATGTAGGCCGCCTTCTCGACCAGCACCGCCGGGTCGTCGTACGACCAGAACTCGTTGCCGTCATACAGCCACTGCGCCCCGGTCCGCACGTCCCTGTAGCGCTTGCCGGGCTTGTTCACCAGGTCCTTGTAGTCCTCGGTGCCCAGACCCCACTTGCCGGGCGCCGGTCCGGTCGCGGGCTGGTAGAGGCCGTCGCCGCCCTTGACGCCGGTCCACCCCTGCCCGTAGGCCGGGATGCCGACGACGATCTTGCGGGCAGGCGCGCCGCGTGACAGGTAGTCGCGCACGGTCTGGTCCACGCTGTACCTGATCGGGTTGGGGTCGCGGCGGTCGGTGAAGAGGTTGCCGTTGTGCCCGGTCTGCGGCTCCCAGGTGCCGTGCAGGTCGTACCCCTGGACGGTGGCGAAGTCGAGCTGGCGGAAGATCTTGGCCACCTCGAACCCGGCGTCGATCTTCGCCGCCGCCGCGGGCAGGAACGCGGTCAGCTGGGTGTCCGGCGAGAACTCCCGCAGTTGCCGCCTGAGCTCGACCAGGAAGGCCGTGAAGTTCTGCTTGTCCTCCGGCCGGACGACGTTCCCGTCGTTGCCCGCGGAAGCGGGCCACTCCCAGTCGAGGTCGATCCCGTCGAACACCCCGGCGCCCGCGCCCGGCGCCAGCCCCGGCAGGTCGCCGCGCAGCCACAGGTCGACGCACGACTGCGCCAGCCTGGCCCGCGACTCGGGCGTCAGCACCGCGTCCGAGAAGTACTTCGAGCCCGTCCACCCGCCGAGCGAGATCAGCACCTTCAGCCCCGGATGCCTGGCCTTGAGCTTGCGCAACTGGTTGAGGTTGCCGTTGAGCGCCTGCCCCGGCTCGTCGGCCACCCCGTCGACGCTCTCCTCCGCCGAGACGGGCCGCTGCCAGTCGGCCCACGGGTCGGCCGAGTAGCACGAGCCCTCCGCGTTGACGAACCCGAACGCGTAGTTGACGTGGGTGAGCTTGCCGGCCGCGCCGCTGGTCTCCATGTCCTTGACGTGGAAGTCGCGCCCGTAGATCCCCCACTGGATGAAGTAGGCGACCCGCTTGAACCCGGTGCGCGCCTCCGCCGGTGCCGAGACGGCCGCGAGGCCGAGTAAGAGCGAGACCACGGCGATCAGGATCTTCTTCACGAGGCGGCTCCCGGGCGCTCACTTATAGGAAACTTTCCTATAAGTAGTCGCGATGGTAGAACCCCGATCCACCCCCGTCAACGCCCCGGGCGGCGGGACCATGGGGCGGGGGCGGGCACACTGGAGATGTGCCATCCACACTTCCTGACGGTGAGCCGAGTCCCGCGTCGGGCGAGCTGCCCGCGAGCGCCCTGGAGACCCTGGGCGAGCGGCCGTTCGGCTTCTACGTGCACGTGCCGTTCTGCGTCACGCGGTGTGGATACTGCGACTTCAACACCTACACCGCCAGTGAGCTCGGGCCGGGCGCGTCGCAGCGCGACTACGCCGACACCGTGATCGAGGAGATCCGCCTCTCGCGGAAGGTGCTGGGCAAGGACGTCCCGGTGGAGACGGTGTTCTTCGGCGGGGGCACGCCCACGCTGCTGCCCGCCGGCGACCTGGGCAGGATCCTGCGGGCGATCGGCGACGAGTTCGGCCTGCGGGCGGGCGCCGAGGTGACCACGGAGGCGAACCCCGAGTCCGTCGACCAGAGGTACCTGGACGAGCTGAGGAACCAGGGCTTCACCCGGATCAGCTTCGGCATGCAGAGCGCCCGCGAGCACGTGCTGAAGGTCCTGGACAGGACCCACACCCCGGGCAGGGCGCAGCAGGCCGTGCGAGAGGCGAGGAAGGCCGGATTCGAGCACGTCAACCTGGACCTCATCTACTCCACCCCGGGCGAGACCGACGACGACTGGCGCGCCTCGCTTGAGGCCGCGATCGCCGCCGAGCCCGACCACGTGTCGGCGTACTCGCTGATCGTCGAGGAGGGCACCAGGCTCGCGGCCCGCATCCGGCGCGGCGAGCTGCCGATGCCCGACGACGACGTGGCCGCCGACCGATACGTGATCGCCGACGAGCTGCTCGCAGCCGCGGGTTTCCGCTGGTACGAGGTGTCCAACTGGGCGACCTCCGACGCCGCGCGCTGCCGCCACAACCTGCTGTACTGGACCGGCGGAGACTGGTGGGCGGCCGGCCCCGGCGCGCACAGCCACGTCGGCGGCACCCGCTGGTGGAACGTCAAGCACCCCGCCGCCTACGCCCGCCGCCTGGCCGAGGGGGTGTCCCCGGCACAGGCGCGCGAGGTGCTGACGGCCGACGACCGCGCGGCCGAGCGCCTCATGCTGGAGGTACGGCTGGCCACCGGCTACCCGCTGGCCTCCGTCACCGCCCCCGAAGCGGTGGCCGCCGCCATGGCCAGAGGCCTGCTGGAGATCGAGGCGTTCAAGCAGGGCACCCTGGTCCTCACCCGTGACGGCCGCCTGCTCGCCGATGCGCTCATCCGAGACCTGCTGACCTGACTCGGCGCAGCGACAGCTCCTCCTGGACCACGGCGGCGTCCCTGGCGTACGGCCGGTACAGCAGCGTCAGGAACACGCGCCGCCCGCACCGCCACCTCCCGCTGCGCGGCCACGAGCAGGTGTTCGCGGGTGACCTCACCGGTGTACGGCAGGCCGAGCCGTTCGAACTGGCTGGGCGGGGCGTCGCCGGCACGCATCCGCGAGACGAGCAGCCGGGCCATGCGCAGCTCCACCTCCTCGTCGACCAGCGGCGACAGCTGGCCGGGATCGGTGGCCAGGTCGAACAGCAGGGTCCCGTGCGCGTGCGGGTTGACGAAGGTGCGCCCGGGCATCCGCAGCGTCCGCGCGCCCTTGGTGAAGGTGAACGGCTCGGCCAGATCCACCTCGGCCAGCTCGGCGGGGGTGAAGCGCCCGCGCATGTGCGTGGGCATCAGCGTGTGCTCGAGCAGCGGCGCGTTCTCCTCCGCCGCGGGGGCCCGCATGTACACGTACCGCCCGTCGGTGATGTTGACGTGCCCGCCGAAGATGCCGAAGAGCGCGCCGTCGCGCGAGAAATCGGACATGAGAGGCTCGCCCTGCATGTCGGACGGCCGGTCCACCCCGAAGTACTCCAGCAGCGTCGGCGCCAGGTCGATCGTCTGCACCAGCGACTCCCGCCGCTCCCCGGCGCCCCCCGCCCGCGGGTCCCAGACGAACAGCGGCAGGTGGACCAGCTCGTTGTACCAGGGCTGCACGCTCTTGCTCCACCAGCCGCGCTCGCCGAGCAGCAGCCCGTGGTCGGTGCACACGATCAGCAGCGTGTCGTCCCACAGCCCGTGGGCGTCCATGGCGTCGAGCACCCGCCCCAGCGAGTGGTCGCACATCGACAGCAGCGCCGCGTACTCGTACCGGGCGTGCTGGACCTGCGACGGCGTCTCGGTCACCCGCTTGTAGTCGGGCCAGTCGAAGTGCGGCCCGTCGTAGTCGTGCGGGTAGAGGTCCTTGTACTGCTTGTGGGAGAAGAACGGCTCGTGCGGGTCGAACGTCTCGATCTGCACGAACCACCGGTCCTGGGCGTGGTTGGTGGCGATGAACTCCAGCCCGGCGTCGAACGTCAGCGTCTGCGGGTGCCTGTCCTCGGTGGCCAGGTGCTGCCGGTTCACCCAGTCCTGGCGGTAGGTGGAGAAACGCATCTGTTTGACGTCATCTGGGAGCTCCGGGTCGGCGACCTGCCCCTTCCACGGGTCGCCCTGCTGGCCGCGGAAGAACTCCCAGGAGTTGTAGCGCCCGTGGTAGGTGGCGCCGCCGTCCTCCCAGTAGTGCAGGTGGTCGCTGACCAGGTGGGTGTAGACGCCGTGCTGCTTGAGGATCTCCGGCATCGAGTCGTCGAACGGCTCCAGCGGACCCCAGCTGCGGTGCAGGAAGTTGTGCCGCCCCGTGTGGATCTCGCGCCGCGCGGGCATGCACGGCAGTGACCCGGCGTAGCAGTTGTCGAAGCTGACGGCCCGCTCGGCGAGCCTGGCGAAGTTCGGCGCGTGCGTCCAGTCGGCCCCGTACGGCGGCAGCAGGTGCCGGTTGAGGCTGTCGAAACGCCGAGGAGACCGGATACCGCACCGAGGCCGAGCGGGCGGGCACGTCCATGGTCTTCCACCAGGCCGTGGCCGCCACCAGGGCGGACGTCGCCGCCGTGGACCCCGGCGCGCCGTGGTGGGTGGAGGTGCGCGGCGCCGACTGGCGCCACCCCTACGGCCCGCTGTCAGAGGCGGAGCCCGGCCATCCCGTGGTGCACGTGTCGTGGCACGACGCGCGGGCCTACTGCGACTGGGCAGTGCGCCGCCTGCCGACGGAGGCGCAATGGGAGTACGCGGCCCGAGGCGGGCTGGCGGGCAGGCGGTTCCCCTGGGGAGACGAGCTTGCGCAGCCGTGGCCGGTCAACATCTGGCAGGGATCGTTCCCGGGCCGCAACACCGGCGAGGACGGCTGGCTGGCCACCGCGCCCGTGCGCGCGTTCCCGCCCAACGGCTACGGCCTGCACGAGATGGCGGGCAACGTCTGGGAGTGGTGCGCCGACTGGTTCGACCCGGGCTACTACGCCCGCTCGCCCCTCGACTCACCCGGCGGCCCGGAAACCGGGGAACGCCGGGTGATCAGAGGCGGCTCGTACCTGTGCCACGAGTCGTACTGCCACCGCTACCGGGTCGCCGCGCGCTCGGCGAACACGCCCGGATCCAGCAGCGGCAACTGCGGGTTCAGAACCGTCAGCTGATCATCCGGATGCTGATCGGGTAGCGGTAGTTCTGGCCGCGGTTGGCGGCCAGCGCCGCCTGGATGTGGAAGATCAGGGAAACGATCCAGATCACCGGGAACAGGATGATCCCGATGAGGACGAACGAAAGGACGAAGGCCACGATGTAGCCGATGAACATCGTGATCTGGAAGTTCAGCGCCTCGGCCGACTGGTCCCTGACATAGGGGGACTCGTCCTTCTTCATCAGGTAGATGATCAGTGGACCGATCCACGACACGAGCAGGCCGAGCAGATGCGCCAGCATGGCCATCGTGGTGTCGTCGCTGCCGGGCCGCGGGCCGTACTGCCCCGGCACGTGCGGCGGGCGCTGCTGAGGAGCCGCGTAACCGTAACCGGGCTGCTGGTAGCCCGGCGGCGGGGTCGGCGGCTGGCCGTAGCCGTACCCCTGCTGGGGGCCGGACTCTGGCTGCTGTTCCGGGGAATCCTGACTCATGATGCCTCCGTAGTGACGAAGTCGATCAGTTCTTCGACCCGGCCCAGCAATTCGGGCTCCAGGTCGGAAAAGGTGGAGACGGCCCCGAGAATCCGCCGCCACGCCTCGGCCGGCTCCACACGCCAGCCCAGGGCCGCGATCACGCCCTCCTTCCACGGCACCCCGCGCGGCACGTCAGGCCAGCCCGGGATACGCAGGACGGACGGTTTGACCGCCTGCCAGATGTCGATGTACGGATGTCCGACGATCAGCACGTGCCCGGAGGTGACCTGCGCGGCGATCCGGCTCTCCTTCGAACCGGGCACCAGATGGTCGACCAGCACGCCCAGCCTGCGCCCCGGCCCCGGCTCGAACTCCGCCACGATGGACGGCAGATCGTTCACGCCCTCCAGGTACTCCACCACGACCCCCTCGACCCGCAGGTCGTGGCCCCAGATCTTCTCGACCAGCGCCGCGTCGTGCACGCCCTCGACGTAGATGCGGCTCTCCCTGGCCGCCCGCGCCCGCAGCCCCTCGACCACGGTGGAGCCCGAGGCGCTGCGCTTGGGGCCCGTGGGCGCGGCGGCCGGCCGTACCAGAGTCACGACCTTGCCCTCGAGCAGGAACGCGGCCGGGGCGAGCGGGAAGAGCCTGCGCTTGCCGAACCGGTCCTCCAGGGTGACGGCCTCCTTGTCGCAGGCCACGACCGCGCCGCAGAAGCCGCTGTCGGCGTCCTCCACGACCAGGTCGTACTCGGCGGGCACCAGGGGGATCTTGCCCTTGCCCGGACGCCGCCAATTCCCCGCGAGAACATCACCCTCGTACACACGGGGACCGTAGCAAATCATCCGCAAGCAAATCAGCCACCAGCCGCAAGCCGCTTGCGGTGACTGCCGCGCCGCATCAGCACGACGATCGTGACCGCGATCGCCGCCAGGATGCCGATCAGCGGAATCGCGACGAAGGCCACCGCGCTGCCCACCAGCCCCCGCGCGCTGCCGGTCAGCTCACGGCCCACCCCGAAGCGGGTGTCCGGGTTCTTCTCCTGGGTGGTGCAGGTGATCTGGTACTGACCCTTCCTCGGGGCGTTGATCACCAGGATCATCTCCCAGGACCTGCCGTTCAGGCCGACCGTCTGGTTGATCGGCGTGTTGGCCAGGCGGGCGCCGTCGGAGATCTGGCACTGGTAGTGGACCAGCTCACCCCGGGTGACGTAGAGGGCGGGGCTGTCGGCCGGATCGACCGTCACCGTCGCCTGCTCGTCGGCGGCGAAGACCTTGGTCGGCGCCGCGTTCGCCACCGTGCTGACTATGCCCGAAGCGAACACACCGATGCCCACGGCGACGCACACCACCGCCACCAGCCAGCCGACCGCGATCCACCACAGCCGCGGCCTGACCTGCTTGGGATCGACCGGCCTGGCGAACTGCTGATAACCGTACGGAGGGGGCATCTGGTACGGCTGGCCGCCATACTGGGGCGGCGGCGGTGGAGGAGGCTGCTGGCCATAGTACGGACCCTGTCCCGGCGGGGGACCGTACTGCGGCGGCTGCGAATCGTCGGTCATGTCGGCCAGTGTGAGCCCCAGGACTTGCAGTACGCCAGCAGCGCTCTGTTATCGCACCGTGAGGGCCGGAGCCGTACACTTGGCACTCGGGAACACAGAGTGCCAAATCTGGCGTTTCCTGAAAGATGGAGGCAGGAGGTGAGCACGTGCTCGACGATCGGAAACTAGCGGTGCTCCGAGCCATTGTCGAGGACTACGTGTCCACCAACGAACCGGTGGGCTCCAAGGCGCTGGCGGAGCGCCACAACCTCAAGGTCTCCCCGGCGACGGTCAGGAACGACATGGCCGCGCTGGAGGAGGAGGGCTACATCGCCCAGCCGCACACCAGCGCCGGCCGGGTTCCGACCGACAAGGGCTACCGGCTGTTCGTCGACAGGCTCTCGCAGGTCAAACCCCTTTCCGGCGCCGAGCGGCGGGCGATCGAGACGTTCCTGGCGGGCGCCGTCGACCTGGACGACGTGGTCACCCGCACCGTGCGGCTGCTGGCCCAGCTGACCCGTCAGGTCGCGGTCGTGCAGTACCCGACGCTGACCCGTTCGACCGTGCGCCACGTCGAGCTGGTGCCGCTGCACGAGCGCCGGGTGATGCTCGTGCTCATCACCAACACCGGCCGCGTGGAGCAGCGCGTCATCGAGCTGCCCGAAGTCGTCGAGGACACCCGCATCGCCCACCTGCGGGCGGTGCTGAACGCCTGCCTCGACGGCTGCGGCCTGAGCAACGTCCCCGACCTGGTGGCCGACCTACCCGAGCGACTCCCCGTCGAGGACAGGCCCGCGGTGGCCACGATCCTGTCGGTGCTGCTCGAGACCCTGGTCGAGCGGCACGACGAGAAGATCGTCTTCGCCGGCGCGGCCAACCTCGCCGGGGCCGACTTCGCCACCGGGCTGCGCGACGTGCTCGAGGCGTTGGAAGAGCAGGTCGTGCTCATGCGGCTGCTCGGCGAGACTTCCTCCGACATCCCGTCCGAACTCACCGTGCGCATCGGGTCAGAGAACCCCTACCTGCGCGGCACATCCGTCGTCGCGACCGGATACGGTTCTGGCAACAACCAGTTGGCCCGGCTCGGCGTGCTGGGGCCGACCAGGATGGACTATCCCGTGACGATGGGCGCCGTGCGCGCGGTGGCACGCTACGTCAGCCAGATCCTGGCTGCATCATAAGAGGTCGATAAGTGGCAAACAGCGACTACTACGCCACCCTCGGGGTGCGCCGTGACGCCAGTCAGGACGAGATCAAGAAGGCGTACCGCCGGCTGGCCCGCGAGCTGCACCCCGACGTGAACCCCGATCCCGAGACGCAGGAGCGTTTCAAGGAGATCACGCAGGCCTACGAGGTGCTGTCCGACCCCAACAAGCGCCAGATGTACGACCTGGGCGCCGACCCCTTCCAGAGCGCGGGCGCCGGAGCCGGGGCCGGTGGCTTCGGCGCGGGCTTCCCGTTCAGCGACATCATGGACGCCTTCTTCGGTACGGCAGGCGGCGCCCGAGGCCCGCGCTCCCGTGCCAGGCGGGGCCGCAACGCCACCATCCGGGTCGAGCTCGACCTGCGCGAGACGGCGTTCGGCACCACCCGCGAGCTGGTCGTCGACACCGCCGTGCTGTGTGAGGTGTGCCACGGCGCGGGCACCGCGCCCGGCACCCACCCCGACACCTGCGACATGTGCAACGGCCGGGGCGAGATCTCCCAGGTGACGCGCTCGTTCCTGGGCCAGGTCATGACCTCCCGCCCCTGCCCGCAGTGTGGCGGCTTCGGCACGATCATCCGCCACCCCTGCCAGGAGTGCTCCGGCGACGGCCGCGTCCGCACCCGCCGCACGATCAAGGTCCGCATCCCCGCGGGCGTCGAGGACGGCACCCACATCCAGCTGGCCGGCGAGGGCGAGGTCGGCCCCGGCGGCGGCCCCGCGGGCGACCTGTTCCTGGAGATCGTCGAGCGGCCGCACGAGATCTTCGAACGGCGCGGCGACGACCTGCACTGCACGGTCCAGATCCCGATGACGGCCGCCGCGCTCGGCACCGTGCTCACCGTCGAGACGCTCGACGGCGCAGAAGAGATCGACGTCCGGCCGGGCACGCAGTCGGGCCAGGTCATCACCATGTTCGGCCGCGGTGTGCAGCGCCTCAACGAGACGGGCCGCGGCGACCTGCTGATCCACGTGAACGTCGAGACGCCCAGCCGCCTCGAGCCCGCGCAGGAGGAACTGCTGCGCGAGCTGGCCAAGCTGCGCGGCGAGGAGCGCCCGCCCGGCAAGTTCGCCCCCGGTCAGCAGGGCTTCTTCTCCCGCCTCCGCGACGCCTTCAACGGCCGCTGACCCCACCGGGCGGCGGGGCGAACGATCGATGAGTGCTGGTGGAGTGATCGCGGATGAGCGTGCCTGTCTTCCTGGCGGATGAGCTGGGCGGATCCGAGGTGATCCTGGACGGACCCGAGGGGCGGCACGCGGCGACCGTGCGGCGGCTGCGCGCGGGGGAGCGGGTCGACCTGACCGACGGGGCCGGCTCCGTGGCCGAGTGCGTCGTGCGAGAGGTGCTCAAGGACGCGCTGCGGCTCGACGTGCTTGACCGCTACGCCGTACCGGCCCCCGCGCCGCGCCTCGTCGTCGTCCAGGGGCTGCCCAAGGGCGACAGGGGCGAGCTGGCCGTGGAGATGATGACCGAGGTGGGCGTCGACGTCATCGTGCCGTGGTCCGCCGCGCGCAGCATCACCCAGTGGAAGGGCGACAAGGTGGCCAAGGCGCTGGGCCGGTGGCGCTCGACGGCGCGTGAGGCGGGCAAGCAGGCCCGCAGGTTCCACCTGCCCGAGGTGGCCGATCTTGCCTCGACCGCCGGCGTCGCCTCGCTGCTGGCCGATGCCGCGCTGGGAGTGGTGCTGCACGAGGAGGCCACCGCGTCGCTGTCCTCGCTGGAACTGCCCGCCAGCGGCGACCTCGTGGTCGTCGTCGGGCCGGAGGGCGGGATCGCCGGGGAGGAGCTCGCCCGGTTCGAGGCCGCGAAAGCCGTACCGGCTCTGCTCGGGCCCACAGTTCTGCGGACCTCAACGGCGGGGGTGGCGGCGGCCGCGGTGCTGCTCGCGCGGACCGGACGCTGGTGAGCCCTACTGGGGCGTGCTGGTGGCCGGGACGCCGTTCAGCAGCGGCGAGGCGGCCTGGCTGGAGGAAGGAGCCGGAGCGTCCGGCAGGCACCCCTCGGCCGGGCACGTCGTGATCGGCGTGAGCGCGTCCGTGGGCGTCGGCGTGGGGCTCGCCGAGGGGGTCGGGCAGTCGGTCGCCGGCGGCTCGGACTGAGGCTCGTCGGTCGGGCAGGGCGTGGGTGTAGGCGTAGGGGTAGGCGTGGGCGTCGGGCTCGGCTTGCTCGTCGACCTCTCCGTGGCCCTCTGCGAGGGCCGGCTGGTCGGCGTGGTGGACGGCACCACGACCACGGGTGGCGGGTCGCTGTGCGACGGCTTGGTCGGCACCGGCCTGCTGGTCGAGGACTCCGTGGGAGCGGTCGTGTAGTTCTGTGGCTGGATCGTCTCGGTCACCTTGGCCCGCAGGTCGGGGATGACCATGATGATCGTCCCCGCTACCAGCACCGCGCTGGCGGCGGCCGCGCCGGCCCGCCACCAGAACATGTTGCGAACCCCGCGCCGCTCGATCCGAGCGCGGATGATCTCCAGCCCTTCCGGAGAGGGCACGACCGCGTCGGCCTCCGCGCGGAGCACACGGCGCAGAACGTCGCCGTACTCGTCGGGCGGCTGGGTCATGACATTTTCTCCAGGACGGATCGCAGAGCGGCCATGCCACGGGCTGTGTGGCTCTTGACCGCGCCCTTGCTGATGCCCATGGCGTGGGCTATCTCAGCCTCGGACAGATCACCGTAGTACCGAAGGACAAGTGCCTCTCTCTGACGGGTGGGCAGGGCGCGTAAAGCCTCGATGACGGCAGAGCGTTCCAACTCGCCGATGGCGCCGTTCTCGGCGCTCGGGGCGTCGGGCAGGCCCTTGGGTGCGTACTTCTCGACGACCGCGCGGTGACGCAGCACGGAACGGGATCTGTTGACGACAGATTGGCGCAGGTAGGCGAGTGCTTTGTCGGGGTCACGCAGTCTGCGCCAGGCGCCATGGATGGCGACGAACGCGTCCTGCACGACTTCCTCCGCGGTTGCTATGTCGCGCACAAGCAACACCGCGAGACGCACCAATGACCGAAAATGCGCACTGTAGAGCGCAGTCACGGCCATGTCGGCGTCCCACCCGACCGGCACCGCCCCCAACGACCTGTCGGCCAGAAGGGTTTCGGTGGTCACATCAGTGGGACGCTCGGCCTTCCCTGAGGGTTTACGCTCTTCCGGTTCCTTAGAGGGCATTACCGAGTCGTGTCCTCGCCAGGTGGCCTCGCCCGAGCCTGAATCGTCGTTTTTTGGTGAAGTGTCGCACACACACCCTAACCGCGTGGATCTTCCTTCGCACGACACGGCGGATTACCGATTGGCAACGGCCAAAGGGGTTGCCGGTCCTTCCAGGTCAAGCGGAACTTCCGATCTAGACTGTCCTGGTCGGTAGGGTTGCTCGCGTGACGGACTGTCTTTTCTGCAAGATCGGGGCCAAGGAGATTCCGGCCGACATCGTCCACGAGACGGACCGGACTGTCGCCTTCCGCGACATCAATCCGCAGGCGCCGACTCACGTTTTGGTCATCCCGAAGGCCCACTACGCCAACGCCTTCGAGCTGGCCCAGGCCGACGACGGCCTCGCCGACGACCTCCTCAAGGCCGCCCACGCCGTGGCCCTCCAGGACGACGTCGCCGAAACCGGCTACCGCGTCGTCCTCAACACGGGTCCCGGCGCCGGCCAAACCGTCTTCCACGTCCACGCCCACGTCCTCGGCGGCCGCCCCCTCCTCTGGCCCCCCGGCTAACCCCTTCTCCACCACCTGTACGGCAAGCCATGCGGGGTCCGCGCCGCGGCGAAAGGTGTACGGCGAGGCCCGGCGCGTTCGCGCGGCGGTCGGCCCAGGGGCTCGGTCGGGTGGGTATGGGCGGAGTCGTGGCGGCGGGAAGGTGCACCGACTCGCCAGAAGCGCCGGTCGCGGGCCCTCAGCCAGAGTGCGGTGGGCGGCCGGTGGGAGCGGCCCGCCGTACAGGATCAAGAACGCCGATCGCGAGAAGGGGAAGGGGTGGTGGGGCGGGTGATATTGGCGCGAGCGATTGGGCTGGTCCCGGCTACGATGGGTGGTGAACTACAGCCTAGACACCCGGAGGCTTCAGGCCGCTGGCCTGCCCATGTCCGAACTACATGAATCCCGACGGTCGGCACCGCCCTCGCGCACTCAGGCCAAGGTGCTGATTCCGGACGAATACCCGATGGTCAGCCTCCTGGGCTCTCGTGACGAGCTGCTGCGTGTCATCGAGGGTGCTTTCCGGGCCGACATTCACGTCCGCGGCAACGAGATCACCGTCACCGGCACTCCCGACGAGAGCGGCGCCGTGGTGCGCCTGTTCGAGGAGCTGGTGGAGGTGCTCCGCAACGGCGGCGAGCTGACCCCCGACGCGGTCGAGCGCAGCATCGCGATGCTGAAGATGACCTCAGACCGCCCCGCCGAGGTGCTGTCCCTCGACATCCTGTCCTCCCGGGGCCGGACGATCCGCCCCAAGACGGTCAACCAGAAGCGGTACGTCGACGCGATCGACAGGCACACGATCGTGTTCGCCATCGGACCCGCGGGCACGGGCAAGACGTATCTCGCCATGGCCAAGGCCGTGCGGGCGCTGCAGGAGAAGCGGGTCAACCGGATCATCCTGACCAGGCCGGCGGTGGAGGCGGGCGAGCGGCTCGGTTTCCTCCCCGGCACGCTCTACGAGAAGATCGACCCCTACCTGCGGCCCCTCTACGACGCGCTGCACGACATGATCGACCCCGACTCGATCCCCAAGCTCATGGCCGCGGGCACGATCGAGGTCGCCCCCCTGGCGTACATGCGTGGCCGGACGCTCAACGACGCGTTCATCATCCTCGACGAGGCGCAGAACTCCTCGGCCGAGCAGATGAAGATGTTCCTGACGCGTCTCGGCTTCAACTCCAAGATCGTGGTGACCGGTGACGTCACGCAGGTCGACCTGCCGGCGGGCACGACCAGCGGGCTGCGCGTGGTCCAGGAGATCCTGACGGACATCGACGACATCCACTTCTCCCGGTTGACCAGCAACGACGTGGTCCGCCACAAGCTGGTGAGCGAGATCGTCGACGCCTACGGCCGCTACGACGCGCTCCAGGAGCCCAAGCAGATCCAGCAGCGAGGCAAGCGCCGATGAGCATCGAGATCAACAACGAGTCCGGCGTCGAGCTCGACGAGGAGGACCTGGCCGCCCTGGCCGCGCACGTGCTCGCGGCCATGGAGGTCAATCCGCTGGCCGAGCTGTCCATCCTCGCGGTCGACGAGGAGACGATGACGCAGCACCACGAGAAGTGGATGGGCGAGCCCGGTCCGACCGACGTGCTCGCCTTCCCGATGGACGAGCTGCGTCCGGGCGGCGGCGGGGGCGCGCGCGGCGACTCCGACGTGCCCGCCGACCCGGCGCTGCTCGGTGACGTGGTGCTCTGCCCGCAGGTGGCCGCCAAGCAGGCCACCGAGGCGGGTCACAGCACCAAGGACGAGCTGGAGCTGCTGACCACGCACGGGATCCTGCACCTGCTCGGCTACGACCACGCCGAGCCAGAGGAGCACAAGGAGATGTTCGGCCTTCAGGCCCGGCTTCTGGAGTCGTGGCGGGCTCGGTGAACGCCTGGTTGCCGCTGGCCATCGCACTGGTTGTGTGCGGTGGCCTGATCGCCAGCGCCGAGACGGCGCTGACGCGCATCTCCCGCGTACGGGCAGAGGAGTTCGTCCGCGAGAACCGGCGGGGCGCGCGGAGCCTGCAGGCGATCGTCACCGATCCGCCCCGCTACCTGAACCTGTTGCTGCTGTTGCGGATCAGCTGCGAGCTGGTCGCCACGGTGATCGCGACCCTGCTCTTCATCGACCTGATGCACGACCAGGGCTGGGCCTACGTGTGGGCGGCCGTGGTGATGATCGTGGTCAGCTATGTGATCGTCGGCGTCTCGCCGCGCACGCTCGGGCGCCAGCACGCCGAGCCGATCGCTCTGGCCAGCGCGCCGATCGTGTCCGGGTTGACGCGCATCTTCGGGCCGCTGCCCAAGCTGCTCATCCTGCTGGGCAACGCGCTCACGCCGGGCAAGGGGTTCCGCGAGGGCCCGTTCACCTCGGAGGCGGAGCTGCGCGACCTGGTGGACCTGGCCGAGGAGCGGCGCGTCATCGAGCCTGACGAGCGCGAGATGATCCACTCGGTGTTCGAGCTGGGCGACACGCTGGTGCGTGAGGTGATGGTGCCGCGCACCGACATGGTGTTCATCGAGCGCGGCAAGACGCTCAACCAGGCGCTCTCGCTCCACCTGCGCAGCGGTTTCTCCCGCATCCCCGTCGCGGGCGAGAACGAGGACGACGTCATCGGCATCGCCTACCTCAAGGACATCATCCGGCGCGTCCACGAGAACGGCGAGGGCACGGAGAAGGTCGAGTCGATCATGCGCCCGGCCACCTACGTGCCCGAGAGCAAGCCGATCGACCAGCTGCTGCGCGAGATGCAGGCCAGGCAGATCCACCTGGCCATCGTGATCGACGAGTACGGTGGCACGGCGGGCCTGGTCACGATCGAGGACGTGCTGGAGGAGATCGTCGGCGAGATCACCGACGAGTACGACCAGGAGGCGCCGCGCGTCGAGACCATGCCCGACGGGGCCGTGAGGGTGACGGCGCGGATGCCGGTGGACGAGCTGGCCGAGCTGTTCACCACCGAGATCGAGGTGGACGACGTGGAGACCGTCGGCGGGCTGCTCGCGCACGCCCTCGGGCGGGTTCCGATCGCCGGGTCGGAGGCGGAGGTGGCCGGGTTGCGCCTCACCGCGGAGAGCCTGGCCGGGCGGCGCAACCGGATCAGCACCGTGGTGGTGCGGCCGGCCACGCCGCCGGAGGAGGACGAGCTTGCCGCCCAGGCCGAGCAGGACTGACACTCGCCGTACGGCGGGCCAGGTCGGAAGGCGTGCGCGGTGGTGCGTGATTTGCCGCAAGTGTTCTACAAGTCTTCTGCAAGCCCTGTGCCCCACTCTGATGACAGACGCCCGGTGCGGCGGGCGTCACCGAGGAGCATCCGATCGCTGGGTGGGGTTCGCGGCGAGAGGAAGGCTCCCTGGGGGGACGGCAACGTCCGGCCAGCTAGCCGGTCGTGGCGTTGCTCGGCGTAAAAGGGTGCTCTCGCCAAATTTCCGGCGAGGGCACCCTTTGAGCGTTTGTTGGGAACTCCGGTGGATTGCCACATTCGTGGACTGGGGAGGCTGCGTCCGGGGGGAATCATGGGACGCGGACCGCGGGTCATGGTGCTCGGGCTGCTCCTCGCCGGGCTGGCGGGATGCGGGAGCACCACCACGAGCGCTCACACGGACGTGCAGGCGGAGGACAAGTTCCGGGACATCCTGAACAAGGACCCCGAGCTGCCCGACGGCTTCTCCGTGCGCGCCCAGCAGGCGTGGCGGGTTCCGTTCGCGCCGGGGAGCCGGGAGTGCCGTGCCGTACTCGATCCCGCGGGCGGGCACGCGCCGGCGCGGGCGCTGACGGCGCAGGCGGCGGCCACCTACCAGGGGGATGGGCTGGGCGAGGTGCTCGCGGTGGGGCTGGCCAGGTATGCGGGTTCCGAGGCCGAGGGGCACATCGAGGACCTGGGCAAGGCGCTGCTGGCGTGCCGGGGCGTGCGCGCCGAGGACGGGACCCATCTGCGGCTGCGGACGCTTCCCGTCAAGGGTGTGGGCGACGAGGCGGTCGGCGGCGAGCTGCGTGGACGGTTGAACGGCTACCCCTACGCGCTGGACGTGATGCTCGTGCGCACGGGCGACACGTTGGTCTCCGTGGTTCACACCGGGATCGCGGACGTCGACGCGGCCAAGACCTGGCGGCTGCTGGGCGCGGTCGTGGGGATGGCGGAGCCCTGACTAGGCTGGTCGGGTGACTCTCGACGCAGAAGACAGCAAGCTCGTCACCCTGGCGCGGGCGGCCAGGGCGCGCAACGGCTCGGCCGAGGGTGCCGCCGTCCGCGACGAGACCGGGCGCACCTACTCGGCGACGAATGTGGCGCTTCCCGCCCTGACGCTCCCGGCCGTGCAGGTGGCCGTGGCCATGGCGGTCTCCAGCGGCGCGCAGTCGCTCGAGGCGGCGGCGCTGGTCACCGCGGGCGAGCCGAGCGAGGACGATCGGCACCTGGTCGCGTCGCTGGGCGTCAAGGAGCTCATCGTGGCGGGCCCCGACGGGACGGTGCGCTGAGCGATGGCCATGTCGCCGTTCCTGGCCAACATCCGCGAGAAGGTGGGCACGGACCTGCTGATGCTGCCGTCGGTGGCCGGGTTCGTGTTCGACTCCGAGGGGCGGCTGCTGATGGCCCGCCACGGTGACGTCGAGCTGTGGGCGGCTCCGGGCGGGGGCGTCGATCCTGACGAGCGGCCCGAGGACGCCGTGGTCAGGGAGTTGCGCGAGGAACTCGCGGTGGACGTGGCGGTGCGCGGGCTGATCGGGGTGTACGGCGGGCCGGAGTTCCGCACCGTGTACCCCAACGGGCACCAGTGCGCGTACGTGATCGCGGCCTACGGATGCGTGGTGGCCGGCGGCACTCCGACACCCGACGGGGACGAGATCACCTCGTATCGCTGGGTCACAGAAGACGAAATTTCCAGACTTAGTACGACGGCGTGGTCACCGGTGGTGGTGCCCGACGCGTTCACCTGGTGGCGTGGTCAGCGCTTTTGATGGGCGACAATCGAGTACGTGACTTCGCCAGACAATTTCCGTGCCGGTTTCGCCTGCTTCGTGGGGAGGCCGAACGTCGGCAAGTCCACGCTGATGAACGCCCTGGTCGGCCAGAAGGTCGCCATCACCTCCTCCAAGCCGCAGACCACCCGGCGCGTCATCAGGGGCATCGTGCACCGCCCCGACGCCCAGCTGATCATCGTGGACACCCCAGGCCTGCACCGCCCGCGCACGCTGCTGGGTGAACGCCTCGACAGCCTCGTCCTGTCCACGCTCACCGAGGTGGACGTGATCGGCTTCTGCGTCCCGGCCAACGAGCCGATCGGCAAGGGTGACCGCTTCATCGCCGAGAAGCTCGCCGCGGTCAAGAAGACGCCGGTCGTCGCGGTGGTCACCAAGTGCGACCTGGCCACCAAGGAACGCATCGCCGAGCAGCTGCTCGCGGTGTCGCAGGTGGCGGAGTTCGCCGCGGTCGTCCCCGTCTCGGCGGAGACGAGCGACCAGCTCGACGTGCTCGCCGACGTCCTGATCGAGCACCTGCCGGAGTCGCCGCCGCTCTACGAGGACGGGCGGCTCACGGACGAGCCCGAGCAGATCCTGGTCGGGGAGCTCATCAGGGAGGCTTCCCTGGAGGGCGTCCGCGACGAGTTGCCCCACTCGATCGCGGTCGTCGTCGACGAGATGATGCCCCGCGAGGGCCGCGACGACCTGCTGGACATCTACGCCCACCTGTTCGTCGAGCGCCCCTCGCAGAAGGCCATCGTCATCGGCCACAAGGGCGAGCGCCTGCGCGACGTGGGCACGCGCGCCCGCAAGCAGATCGAAGCCCTCCTTGGCACCCGCGTCTACCTCGACCTCCGCATCAGCGTCGCCAAGGACTGGCAACGCGACCCGAAACAACTCCGCCGCCTCGGCTTCTTCGACTAACCCGCCTCCAACTGCTCCCCGGCAGGCGTCCTCCTCCTGTGCGGTTGGCTTCCGCCGTACGGCAGGCGTTCTTCTCGTGTGCGGTTGGTTTCTCGCCCCGGCGCCCGGCGGGAGCCGTGGCACGAGAGCCCATGTTCCCTGTCCATCCACGGTGGTGCTTTCTGGCGCCGGGTCGGCGGGGAGGTGTGCGGTGGTGGGCGGCGCCTGTGTGCGGCGGGTAAGGCGGGCCGCGGTGCCCGGTTGTGGGGTGCCGTGGCGGCGAGTGACTGTCACCGACTCGCCGGAAGCGCCGCGAGCGGGCCCTCAGCCGAAGTGCGGGGGGCGGCCGGTGGCGGTGGCTGCCGTACAGCAGAAGCCAGCTGTGCAGCAGAGGCTTGCCGTGCAGCTGAAGCTTGTGCGGGGAGGGCGGCGAGAGGCGTCGGATTCACGAGGGGGTGCGGCGGCGGAGGAGGGTGAGTAGGGAGGTGAGGGTGGCGGCCAGGGCGCAGGTGAGGGCGGCGTACCAGCCGAAGCGGATGACAGGCTCGATCGACAGCAGGCGGCCGAAGTCGAGCGACGCGCCGCCCGTCGAGTCTGACAGGAACATGACCAGGACGAGCACCGCGAGGGCGGCGGGCAGGACGGCGAGGGCGGCGAGCCAGCGGCGGCCCATGAGCCCCGCCACGCCGAACGCCACCACGGCCAGGCCGGCGACCAGCGTGTAGATGCCGTACGAGCCGTCGATGCCGCGCATGTCGTCGGTGAGGCCGCCGCCGATGAGGTCGCTGCGAGCCTCGACCCCGGCCCAGGGCAGGAGGGTGCTGACCACGAGCAGCACGCCCGTCACCGCCACGGCGAGCGTGTAACCGGTGCGCGTGCGGGGCTTCGGCGTCAGGTAGTCGGTCACGCGATCAACCCTAGGACGGCGGGCGGCCACTCACCAGCCGTTGAAAGGTGACGCCTGTTTCGCCCCCCAGGAGGCCGCGTCGTAGCTCCCCGGCATCTTCGGCGACCCCGGAGACGAGGGCCACCGGAAAGCACAGGCACGCGCCCCCGCTCTCGCGTTTCCAAGCGTCAGGTGCGGGTCATCAGGGCTCTGGCGCGGGCTACGCCGTCCTCGTCGGCCAGGTCGGCGAAGGCCTTGACCGCCTCCGCCGCCAGGTCGCGGGCGGTGCGGCGGTCGCCTTCCGCCAGGTTCACCTGTGCGAGCGCCATGAGGGCGCGGGCGCCGATCAGCCGGTCGCCCAATCGGATCGCGATGCCGCGGGCCGTCTGGGCGGCCTGGCGCGACTCGGCGGGCTCACCTTGGGCCAGCCGTACCGCGGCCAGGTCGAGCAGGACGTCGGCGTGGCGGTGGCGGTCGCCGGCGTCGGCGAGGCGCCTGGCGGCGGTGGTGAGCCGCTCGACGGCCTCGCCGAGGCGGCCGGCGCGGTGCAGCAGCAGGCCGAGCGCGTGCAGAGTCTCGGCGTCCTCGTAGCCCTCCGAGAGATCGTCGGCCAGGCACGTGGCCAGCGTGCGCTCGGCCTCCTCCAGCCGTCCCTGCTCCAGCTGCACCTGGCCGAGCCGGCGGCGGGTCTGGGCGGCGGCGCGGGGGCGGCCGTCGGCCAGCGACATGGCCAGCGACTGCCGGAGCCGGTCGTGGGCCAGCTCCCAGCGGCGCTGGGCGCGGTAGAGGTCGCCCTCGTCGCGCAGTGCCAGCGCCCGGACCTGGCCGTCGCCCACCCGGGCGGCGGCCTCGAGCGCCGGGCCGCAGATCTGCCGCCAGTCGTCGAGGAAGCGGTAGCGCTCCAGGAAGGGCACCAGCATGTGGGCCAGCCGCGCGCACTCCTCGTCCAGCCCGGCCCTGCCCAGGTCGCAGACGAGCCCGACCAGGAACGTCCGCTCGGCCACCAGCCACTCGACCGACTGGCGGATCTCCCTGGTCTCGACGACGGTGCCGCCGGGGCCCGGCTTGGGCATGAGGCGGGCCGCCGCCACCCCGGACCTGGCGACCGTGGCCAGCATGGTCAGCGTCGCGGGCACGGCCTGCTCGCCGAGCAGGTCGCGGGCGTAGAGGCGGGTGAGCACGTGCAGGCGGTAGCGCACCTGCCCGGCCACGTCGATCATGTGGGTCTCCAGCAGGCCCGCCTCGACCAGCTCCTCGGCCCCGCCGCCGAAGGCGGTGGCCACCCACGTGCCGAAGTCGGGCGCGGAGACGGCGCCCAGGCGGCGCAGCGTCTGCCGGGCCTGCTCCGACAGGCCCTCGTAGCCGACGGCGAACACGCTGAGCACGGTCTGGTCGCCCGCGTGCAGCGCCTCCAGCCGCCCGTGCTCGTCCTCCAGCAGGTCGACCAGATAGTCAACGGTCCAGCCCGGGCGGGTGGCCAGCCGCGACCCCGCGATCCGCAGCGCGATGGGCAAGCTCCCACAGATCCTGATAAGTCGGGAAAATTGCCTCTATTGGGACCGATGATCTTGCCGAGGAGTTCGATGGCCGCCGCGTCGTCGAGGACGCCGACCGGCACGCGGCCCGCGCCGGCGAGCCCGCCGAGCGGGGAGCGGCTGGTGATGACCGTCGGGCAGGCCGTCAGCAACGGCCGCACCTGCGCCTCGTTGGAGGCGTTGTCCAGCAGCACCAGCAGCCGCCGGTTGGCCGCGTAGGTGAGGAAGAGGCGCTCGCGCTGCTCGAGCCCGACCGGGATGGCCTGGGCCGGGCAGCCGAGCCAGCGCAGGAAGTCCTCGAGCACGGCCGCGGGCCCGCTGGTCTCGCGCAGGTCGGCGTAGAGGATGCCGTCGGGGAAGCGCTCGCGGTGCAGCCAGGCGGCGTGCACGGCCAGCGCCGACTTGCCCACCCCGGCCGCGCCGTGCACCACGACCTCGTCGCCGATCACCAGCTCGAGCAGGTCGGCCCGGCCGGAGAAGTCGGACACGTCGCGCGGCAGCAGCACCGGCGGGCCCGCCGAGACGTGCAGCGAGACGTCGTCGTGCAGCATCCGGTGGTACAGCAGCTGCAGCTCGGGGTCGGGCTCGATGGCGTGGCCGTCGTCGAGCTCGTCGCGCAGCGCCTGGTAGGCGTCAAGCGCCTCAACCCGCCTGCCGCTGCGGTAGAGGGCGAGCAGGTACTGGCCGCGGAAGCGCTGCCAGAAGGGATGCTGCTCGATCAGGCGCCGCAGCTCGGCCAGCAACTCGCGGTGGCGGCCCGCGTCCAGGTCGCGCTGCACCCGGCGCTCGAGCGCCAGCACGCGCAGCTCCTCCAGTTCGGCGCGCAGCCGCGGGGTCTCGGTCCACCGCTCGCCCTCGGGGTCCAGGTCCTCCAGCGCGGGCCCGCGCCACAGGGCCAGCGCCTCGTCGTGGGCGCCGCGCTCGACCAGGGAGCGGAAGCGGTTGACGTCGAGCTGGTCGTCCTCGATGGCCAGCGTGTAGCTGCCGGAGGCGGTCGTGATGACGTCCTTGCCCAGCAGCTGGCGCAGCTGGCCCACGTAGCCGCGGACCAGCGAGTCGGAGCGGTCGCCGCCTTCTCTGGGCCACAGCAGCTGCCGCAGCCTGCCCGGGGTGAGCGGCCGGCGCGCGTTCAGCACGAACACGGCCAGCAGGTCCCGGTGCTTGGGCGCGGTCGGCGTGCGGTCCTGCTCGCCGTCGCGCACCTGGAGCGGGCCCATGATGCGGAACTCCACGAAGACAACCTCACAAGGGGGGAAGAGATCGTTGAGTGCAGAATGTCAGACTGGCGGCGTCACCTGTCTGACGTCCAGTTCTCCGCCTGGGTGACGATCTCCTCCAGGTGGCCGCTGTGCGCGCCGTGCCAGTACACCTTGCCGCAGTCGCGGCACTGGCCGTAGACGTCGTAGCTGCGCCGCGTGCCCGCCTGCAGCATCGGCTCGATCTCGCGCTTGGCCACCGTGTCCAGCTCGCCGTTGCACGCCGTGCACCGCGTCCACGGGCGCAGCCGCGGCGCGAAGCGCTCGAGCAGGTCGCGCAGCTGGTCGGGGGCCCGGCTGCCGCGCACGTAGGCGCCCAGCCACAGCGCGCGCCGCCGCAGCAGCCCGCGGTCCTGCGTCAGCAGCACCCGCCGCTCGGAGTTGGCCTGGACGACGAGCGAAGGGTCGTCCATGTCGTTGTGGTAGGCGGCGTCGATGCCGAGCAGCCGCAGCCGCCGCGCCAGCGTCCCCAGGTGCACGTCCAGCAGGAAGCGGTGTCCCATCGGCTGCGGACGCGGCACCGCGTGCACCTCCACGACCTGGGCGGGTCGCGGGTGGAGGCCGGGGCCCACGCCGACACCGTCGACGGTCATCGGGCCGACCTCGGTCAGCGGGATGCCGAGCGACTCCACCAGATGGCCGAGCGTCGAGGTGCCGTCGGGAGCGACCCGCTGCCACTCGGTACGCCGGGCGCCGGGCAGGAACATCATGAGCTCGGGAGCGATACGCAGGAGCACGTCCGTTTCGGCCACGTTGTCCAGCATGCCACTTCGGCAGCTGCGGATACGGTGAAGGCATGTCCCTGACCCGCCGCGTGTTCCTGGCCGGGGCCGCGCTGGCGGTCGCCGGCTGCTCGGCCTCGACCGAGGAACTGCCGCAGCTGCGGCTGGCGACGGGCTCGACGGGCGGGCCGTACGAGATGCTGGGCGACCGGTTCGCGCCCGAGCTGCGGCGCGACGGGTTCACGGTGACCGTGATCAAGACGGCCGCCAGCGTGCAGAACCTCACGATGCTGACCGACGGGCGGGCCGACCTGGGGTTCGCGCTGGCCGACAGCGCAGACGACGCCGTGCGCGTGCGCCACCAGCCGGTCATGGCGCTGGCCAGGATGTACATGAACTACGTGCACCTGGTCGTGGCCGAGGACTCGCTGGTCAGGACGCCGCAGGACCTGGCGGCCAGGCAGGTCTCGATCGGCGCCGACGGCTCGGGCACCGCGGTGACCGCCGCGCGGATCCTGGCCGTGGCCGGGCTGAAGGTGCCCGCCTCGACCACGAAGCTGGGGCTGGACGAGTCGATCAAGGCGCTGCGGGAGGGCGACCTGGCCGCGTTCTTCTGGTCGGGCGGCGTGCCCACGCCCGCGCTGGCCAAGCTGAACGACATCCGGCTCGTCCCGCTCGAGCAGTTCGTGCCCGTGCTGCGCCGCACCTACGGCCCCGTCTACGAGCACGCCTCCTTCCCCGCGGGCGTGTACGGCGGGGCCAAGCCGGTGCCCACCGTGGGCACCCCCAGCTACCTGATGTGCCGCGGTTCCCTGCCCGACGACGTGGCCTACACGGTGACCGAGACCCTCTTCCGCGCCCGCGACCGCCTCCAGGCCCCCACCGCGCCCGGCGGCCGCCTGGACAGGCGCTACGCCATCGGCACCGGCGTCGTGCCGCTCCACCCGGGCGCCGCCCGCTACTACCGCTCGGTCTACGGCTGAGCGGCCGGCCGTACCTCCACGACCAGCCCTCGGGGTACGGCGGGCAGCAGCGAGAGCGTGGCGCCGCACGAGCGGGCCAGCTCGGCCGCGATGGCCAGCCCGAGCCCGCTGCCCGGCACGTTGGCGTGCGACCCGGAACGCCAGAAGCGGCCGAGCGCCTCGCCCCGCTCCTCCTCGGTCAGCCCGGGCCCGTCGTCGGCGACCCGCAGCACCGCGCCGTCGTAGGAGGCGGTGACCATGCCGCCCTCGGGGACGAACTTCTGCGCGTTGTCCAGCGCGATGTCGGCGATCCTGGCCACCGCGTCGGGTGCCTGGGAGGGCTCGGGGATGTCGGTGTGCAGGGTGATGCCCTTGGCGGCGTAGACCTCGCGCCAGACCGCCACCCTCGCGGCCAGTTCGACCTGCTTGTCCTCGGTGCCCGCCTCCACCCTGGCCAGCGCCAACAGGTCCTCCACCAGCAGCGCGAGCCGGTCCAACTCGGCCATCGCCTCCTCGAACTCGGCCGTGCCCTCCGCGTGGAGGTGCGGCTCCAGGTTCTCCAGCCGCAGCGACAGCACGGTCAGCGGGGTGCGCAGCTCGTGTGAGGCGTCGGCGACGAAGGCCCGCTGGCGCTCCATCGCGGCCGAGACCGCGTCGGCCATCGCGTTGAAGCGCTCCTCCAGGCGTCGCAGCTCCGACGGGCCCACCCCCGGGTGGGCGCGGGCGTCCAGGTGCCCTTCGGCGATGGCCTGGGTGGTGCGGTCGAGCTCGGTGACCGGCCGCATGATCCAGCGGGCCAGCCGGCGCGCGGCCAGCACCGAGTAGCCAAGCGCCACCAGCGCGCCCACCGCCAGCACGCCCCACACCAGCGCCACGTCCCGCCTGGCCTGCGTGGCGGGCGCCTGGATCAGCACCACGCCCGACAGCTGGGCGTCACGGCCGGCCGGCTCGGCCAGCAGCACCGTCGCCGGGCCGAACGGGCTGACCGTGGGCAGGTCCTCGGTGGTCTGGCCCGACAGCGCCAGCCGCGTGGCCTCGCGCTCGTCGGCGTCGAAGCGGCCCGCGGTCGCAATGAGCGTGCCGTCGCGGTCACGGATGCGCACGGCCGCGCCGTACAGGTCGGCGTAGCGGTCGAGCTCGGCGATCAGGGCCGTGTGGTCGTCGTCGCGGGAGGCCTGGTCGGCCAGCTCGGCGAAGCGGGTGGCGTCGGCGCGGCGGTCCAGCAGCAGCCGGTTGGTGCGGTGGGAGGCGTAGGCCAGGCCGAGCGGCACCGCCAGCGCCGCGATCAGGAAGACGATCAGCGTGGTGAACGTGACCACCAGGCGCGAGTTCACGCCGTCGACCCCAGCCGATAGCCGGTGCCGCGCAGCGTCTCCACCAGCCCGGGACGGCCCGTCTTGGAGCGCAGGCCTGCCACGTGCACGTCCAGCGAGCGGGAGGCCGACAGCAGCGGGTCGCCCCAGACCTCGTCCAGGATCTCCTCCCGGCTGCGCACCACGCCCGGCTCGCGCGCCAGCATCGCCAGCACGTCGAACTCGCGCCGGGTCAGCGTCACCTGCTCGCCGGCCACCGACACCTGCCTGGCCTCCAGGTCGATGCGGACGTCGCCGACGCTGACCACGTGGTCGCGCACCGGCATCGGCCGGGTGCCGCGCCGCAGCACCGCCTCCATCCTGGCCATCAGCTCGGCCGTGCGGAACGGCTTGACCAGGTAGTCGTCGGCCCCTGAGCGCAGCCCGCGCAGCACGTCGCGCTCGTCGATGCGCGCCGTCACCACGATCAGCGGTACGGCGGAGCTGCGGCGCAGCCGGCGCAGCACGTCCAGCCCGTCCATGTCGGGCAGGCCCAGGTCGAGCAGGACGAAGTCGACGCCCCCCGCCAGGCGGAGGGCGTCGACGGCCAGCCCCGCGCGCGTGACCTGGTGGCCGTGGCGCGCGAGGGCCGTGGTGAGCGCCGCCGCGAGCCGATCGTCGTCCTCGACCAGGAGTACGCGCATGTCGCCCAGGTTAGGCCGAGACCGGGACCGATTCCGCCCGCTCCGACCTGGTCAGCGCCGCGTCGCGGGTCTCGCGCATGGTCAGGTAGACCACCAGCGAGATCGCCGCCAGCGCCGAGACGTACCAGAAGAAGCCGGACTCGATCCCCAGCTTCTTGAACCACAGCGCCACGTACTCGGCGGTCCCGCCGAACAGGGCGTTGGCGATCGCGTACGGCAGCGCCACGCCGAGAGCGCGCACCTGGGTGGGGAACAGCTCGGCCTTGACCACCGCGTTGATCGAGGTGTAGCCGGTCACGATGACCAGCGCGACCAGCGACAGCACCAGCGCCCCGCCGTACGCCTTGGCGCTGCCCAGCGCCGTCATCAGCGGAACGGTGCCGAGCATGGAGCCGATGCCGAAGGTGATCAGCAGGGGCCGCCGCCCGATCCGGTCCGACAGCGCACCGGCCAGCGGCTGCAGCAGCATGAAGACGAACAGCGCGGTGAAGCTGACCAGCGCGGCCGTCTCCTTCTCCATCTTCGCCGTGAGCACCAGGTACTTGGTGAGGTAGGTGGTGTAGGTGTAGTACGCGACCGTGCCGCCCATCGTCAGCGCGATGACCAGCAGGGCCTCCTTCTTGTGCGCCCACAGCTGCCTGAGCGTGCCCCGCTCCTCGGAGTGCTTGCTCTCCTCATCGTGCGCCTCGGTCTCCAGCAGGCTGCGCCGCAGGTAGAACACGACCGCGGCGGCCACCGCGCCCACGATGAACGGGATGCGCCAGCCGTAGGAGGTGAGCGCCTCCTTCGACATCGAGTTCTGCAGGATGATCTGCAGGCCGAGGCCGACGAGCTGGCCCGCGGTCATCGACACGTACTGGAAGCTCGAGGCGAATCCGCGCTTGCCCTGCGGCGTGGCCTCGGTCAGGTAGGTGGCGCTGGCCGCGTACTCGCCGCCGACCGACAGACCCTGCAGCAGACGGGCGACCAGCAGGACGAGCGCGCCGAAGGCGCCCGCCGTGGCGTAGCCGGGGGCGATCGCGATGAGCAGCGCGCTGCCGGACATGAGCGTCACCGTCAGCGTCAGTGCCGCCTTCCGGCCCTTCCTGTCGGCGTAGCGGCCGAGCAGCCAGCCGCCCACCGGGCGCATGAAGAAGCCGACGGCGAAGATCCCCATGGTTTGCAGCAGCTGCGTCGTCTGGTCGCCGTTGGGGAAGAAGGCCGCGGAGAAGTAGACAGCGAAGCTGCTGTAGACGAACCAGTCGTACCACTCGACCAGGTTGCCGACGGAGCCGCCGATCACCGCTTTCCACGGCGTGCGGGTATTGCTCACGAGGTACCTCCTGCGGGGGGAATACGTGCAGGCCAGAGCCTCTCCGCAGAAGGTTGTTCCGACAAGGGCTGTTAGCCCAGATCTAACGTGCGCTTAACATCAGCGCAACGGCGGGTCCGCCAGCTTCGCCCGCTCCAGCGCGAGATCGCCCCACCAGGTGCCGGCCTCCGGCGAGACGACGCCCCGCTCCGGGTCCTTGTCGCCGGTGGTGCCGCGCCTGCAGCGGCCGTTGGAGGTGCCCGCCCGGTTGATCCACAGGTAGGCGTCGACCAGCTCGTCGCCGGTCTTCGTGGTCGGGCGCGCGCCGATGCCGCGGCCTGGCGGGTTGCACCAGGTCTGCGGGTCCTTGTACGTCGACGGCGGTTTCCAGCTGCCCTGGCCGTTGCGTGAGGTGTCGACGACGAAGTGCGGCAGCCTGCCGGGATCGACCGTGCCGGTGCAGGTCTGGTTCGCCAGGGCCAGGCAGGCTGCCAGCTGCTTGCCGTGCGCGACCAGCGCGTCGGTCCTGTTGAAGCCGTTGACGTTGAGGGAGAAGCCGTCGGCCCTGGCGACGCCCGCGCCGAGCAGGCGCCTGGTCATGGTGGGCACGTCTGGCCAGTCCTTGAGACTGGCGTCGAGATAGACGGCCGTGTGGGGGTGGCGCTTGAGCGTGTCGACGGCCCTGGCGAGCGTCTGGAGGCGTTCCTGCTCGGTGCCGGGCATCGGGCACTGCTTGGTGCCGGGGACCTTGGCCAGGGCGTCGGGTTCGAGGATCACCACGGCCTCGGCGTCGCCGATCTGGCGGCCCACGGCCTCGATCCACTGCTCGTATTCGGCCCGGTCCTTCGCGCCGCGCGGCAGGCAGTCGGCGCCCGGCAGGTAGTCGGCCACGAACACCGGGACCCGGCCTGCGGCCTGCTCGACCGCCGCGGCCACCTTCGCGCGCACGTCGGGGTCGGTGAGCCAGATCGCGTACGGCACGGCCGCCACCTTCCGCATCAGCGCGGCATCCTGCGGGCGGTCCTTCTCCCACATGCCCGCCTGCCAGCTGGCGCCCGGCTCGGGCGGCGCGAACAGCGTCACCGACTCGGCCCGCAACGGGTTGCCGCCGCCCGCCCGCGCCGTGGCGGTCCCGGCCGTGGTCTTCGCCTGATGGGTCGCCGTGATCTGCCGATCCCTGGTGAGGGCCACGGCGGTCGCGACGGCTCCGACGGCCAGTACGGCTGCCGCCGCGCCCACCAGGAGCCGCCTGGACGGCCTGGAACCCGCGGTCACGGGCCCGCCGGTGGGCTCGAGCGGTTTCCCGTCGGTCTCCTGAGCCGCGGCCGGGGGCTCGGGCGGGCTCGCCGTACCGGAGAAGGGGAGCGGAGTGCCCGCGGCGCTCAGCGAGGTGAGCAGGTCGTCAGCAGTGGGCCGGGCAGCCGCGTCCTTGGCCAGCGCGGCGCCGGCCAGGTCGCGCAGCGGCGGGGTGAGGCCGAACAGGTCCGGCTCCGCGGTGACGATGCGCATCAGGACGTCCGGCACGGAGCCGCCCTCGAAGGGGGAGTGGCCGCCGGCGGCGAAGGCCAGCACGCAGCCCCAGGAGAAGATGTCCGAGGCTGGGCCGATCGGGCCACCGCTGACCTGCTCGGGCGACATGTACGCGGGCGTGCCCACGATCGCGCTGCTGAGCTCGCCGCCCTCCAGGTGGGCGATGCCGAAGTCGATGACCTTCGGCCCGACCTGCGACAGCAGCACGTTGGACGGCTTGAGGTCGCGATGCACCACGCCCGCGCCGTGGATGGCCCGCAGCGCGGTGGCCGTGGCCGCCGCCAGGCCGTCGAGCGCCGAGCCCCGCAGCGGGCCCGACGCCGAGACGGCTTGGTCCAGGCTCGGACCCTCGACGAACTCGGTGACCAGGTAGGGCGGGTCGCCCCGCACGTCGGCGTCCAGCACGGGCGCGGTGCAGAAGCGGGCCACCCGCTGGGCGGCGGCCACCTCCCTGGCGAAGCGGCGCCGGAAGCCGGGGTCGGCGTCCATGCGGGCGTGGATCAGCTTCACGGCCACCTTGGCGCCGTCGGCCGCCCGGCCCAGGTACACGATGCCCATGCCGCCCTGGCCGAGCCGGCCAAGCAGCGTGTACGGGCCGACCTGCCGCGGATCCGTGTCCCGTAACGCCTCGAGGGTCATAGGTGATCAGGTTAGATCGCCAGCTGCCACTCGTTCCATTCGTCCAGCAGCTCGAACCCCATCGCCTCGTTGATCGCCACCATGTGCGCGTTCGACGTGGCGTTCCAGGTGATGATGCGCTCGGCCGCCGGCTCCCGGTCGCGGAACCGCAACAGGTTGGCCAGCTTGAGCATCAGGCCCAGGCGGTGGCCGCGGTGTTCGCGCAGCACCGTGGTGTCGGCCTGCCGGCCCCAGCCGACGCTGCGGTTGGTGTCGACGTAGATGCGCGTGTAGCCGGCCGGGACGCCGTCGGAGATCCGCCTGGCGATGGCGGTGTAGCAGTGACCGCCGCCCGGCACGATGTGCGCCTCCCGCTCGCGCAGCAGGTCGGCGTCGAACGTGGACGCCTCGATGCCCTCGGCGTGCGGGGCGTCGTTCATGCCGTACATCAGCGTGGCCAGGTCCTCAAGCAGCTCGGGACCGGCCGGCCCCTCCGACAGCTCGATCCGGTAGCCGTCGGCCTCCGGCATCAGCCGCTCCAGCTTGTCCCAGTCGGACTTGCGCAGGTCCAGCACGCGCCGCGCCTCCACGACCGCGACCTTGAAACCGCGGGCATGGCCGAAGGCCGAACCGGAACCCGTGACGGGCGCCTCGGTGAGCACCATGGTCCGTCCGTCGGCGCGCGCCCGCTGCCTGACGTGGTCGAGCATCAGCGTGGCCAGCCCCTCGCGCCGCCGGTCGGGCCGCACGAAGAACGGGTAGAGCCAGGTCAGGTGGGGGTTGTCGCGCTGGATGAAGGACTGCGCGTAGGCGGCCACCACACGACCCTCGTCGACCCACGCGTACCCCTCGAGGCGGGCGCCGGCCTCGGGGTTCCTGAGCACGTAGGTCAGGTGCTGCTTGGTCTCCGGCGGGCCGGGGATCTCGGCGTGTGCCTCGGTGTAGGCGTCGTACAGCCCGGCCATGAGTTCGGCCGGGCTGTCGAAGTCGATGGGGTGGATCCGCATGTCTTCAGGCAAGCGCATGCCCTGTCGCGCGTGCCACCGAATTATTGCTGGTAGTTCTCCACCTCGTTGACCGGCCGGGCGGCGGCGCTGTCGGGATCCTCACCGACGCTGCGGCGGGCGCGGCGCTGCCTGAGCAGATCCCAGCACTGGTCGAGGGCGACCTCGAGCTCCTTGACGCGGGCGTGCTCCTCGTCCGTGGTGACCTCGCCCGACGCCACCTTGCCGCGAAGGTCGTGCTCTTCGGCGACCAGGTCGCTGATCTTGGTGAGAATCTCGTTGTCCTGCATGTCCGAGACTCTACCGACGACGTGATAGAAAGCGCCCTATGTCTGGTATCGCGCTGGTAAGAAAGCCTGGTCCCCGGATCGCCGAGGGCATCGTCACCAATATCGAGCGCGAGCCGGTCGACGCCGTGCTCGCCGCACGGCAGCACGCCGCGTACGTGGCCGCGCTGGAGGAGGCCGGCTGGCCCGTGGTCTACGCCGATCCGGCCGACGACCTGCCCGACGGCGTGTTCGTGGAGGACACCGTGGTCGTGTCGGGGCGGCTGGCCGTACTGACCAGGCCCGGGGCGGCTGAGCGGCAGCCCGAGGTGGAGTCCGTGGCGTCGGCCATCCGCGGGCTCGGGCTGAAGACGGTCAGGATCGCCGAGCCCGGCACCCTCGACGGCGGCGACGTGCTGCAGGTCGGCCAGACCGTGTACGTGGGGCGCTCGGCCAGGACCAACGACGAGGGGATCGGGCAGCTGACCGCGCTGCTGCCCGAGCGGCGCGTCGTGCCCGTCGACCTGGACGGCGTGCTGCACCTGAAGTCGGCGGTGACCGCGCTGCCGGACGGGACGCTCATCGGGCTGGACGAGCACGTGAACCTGCCCGGCATGCTGGTCCCGCCGGAGGAGCCGGGCGCGCACGTGGTCCTGCTCGGCGGAGACAGGATCCTGATGGCCGCCTCCGCGCCGAGCACCGCCGCCCTGCTGCACGAGCGCGGATATCGCGTGACGAGCGTGGACATCTCGGAATTCGAGAAGCTGGAGGGCTCCGTCACCTGCCTGTCGGTGCTTCTCAGCATGTGAGATCCCGGCAGGGCATCGCGAGACGTCTGGTAACGTGCAAGGCATGCTGCGCGGGCTGCTGCTTCTTAGCCGCCGCGGCGGGGGCCACTGAGGCCGGCTCCCTCGCCGCGGTGCGAGCCATGCGCGTCGGCCATCCTCCCTTCAGGCCGACCCAGGAGTACTGACATGACCGCACAGCAGCCCAGCCGAATGCCCTTCCAGCGCTACCAACCTTTCGAGCCCGTACGGCTGGCCGACCGCACCTGGCCCGGCCAGGTCATCACCAAGGCGCCCCGCTGGTGCGCGGTGGACCTGCGTGACGGCAACCAGGCGCTCATCGACCCGATGGACTCCCATCGCAAGCTGATGATGTTCGAGCAGCTGGTGAAGATGGGCTACAAGGAGATCGAGGTAGGCTTCCCCGCCGCCTCCCAGACCGACTTCGACTTCGTCCGGCAGATCATCGAAGAGGATCGGATCCCCGGCGACGTCGTCATCCAGGTGCTGACGCAGGCCAGGCCCGAGCTGATCGAGCGGACCTACGAGGCCATCGAGGGCGCCTCCACGGCCATCGTGCACCTGTACAACTCCACCTCCACGCTGCAGCGCCGCGTCGTGTTCGGCCAGGACAAGGACGGCATCACCGCGATCGCCGTGGAGGGCGCCAAGCTGGTCAAGAAGCTGGCCGACGCCACCGACGTGGACGTCTACTTCCAGTACTCGCCCGAGTCGTTCACCGGCACCGAGCTGGAGTACGCCGTCGAGGTGTGCGACGCCGTCAACGAGGTGTGGCAGCCCACCCCCGACCGCAAGGTCATCATCAACCTGCCCGCCACCGTCGAGATGGCCACCCCGAACATCTACGCCGACCAGATCGAGTGGATGCACCGCAACCTCAAGCACCGCGACTCGATCGTGCTGTCGCTGCACCCGCACAACGACCGCGGCACCGCGGTGGCCGCCGCCGAGCTGGGCTACATGGCCGGCGCCGACCGCATCGAGGGCTGCCTGTTCGGCAACGGCGAGCGCACCGGCAACGTGTGCCTGGTGACCCTGGGCATGAACCTGTTCTCGCAGGGCGTCGACCCCGAGATCGACTTCAGTGACATCGACGAGATCCGCCGCGTCACCGAATACTGCAACCAGCTGCCCGTGCACCCGCGCCACCCGTGGGGCGGCGAGCTGGTCTACACCGCCTTCTCCGGCTCCCACCAGGACGCCATCAAGAAGGGCTTCGAGCACCTGGAGGCCGACGCGGCCGCCGCCGGGGTGCCGGTCGACGAGTTCCGCTGGGCCGTGCCGTACCTGCCGATCGACCCCAAGGACATCGGCCGCAGCTACGAGGCCGTGATCAGGGTCAACAGCCAGTCGGGCAAGGGCGGCGTGGCCTACATCATGAAGGCCGACCACCAGCTCGACCTGCCGCGCAGGCTGCAGATCGAGTTCTCCAAGGTGGTGCAGGCGCACACCGACGCCGAGGGTGGGGAGATCACCCCGGCGCAGATGTGGGAGACCTTCCAGGACGAGTACCTGCCCACGCCCGGCCACCGCTGGGGTCGCCTGAGCCTGATGGCACACCGCAGCGAGTCGACCGTCGACGACAAGGACCGCATCTCCGCCGACATCCGCTTCGACGGGGAGATCCGCGAGATCTCAGGCAGCGGCAACGGCCCGATCTCGGCGTTCATCGACGCGATCTCGGTGCTGGGTGTCCAGGTGCGGGTGCTCGACTACGTGGAGCACGCGCTCAGCAAGGGCAGCGACGCCAAGGCCGCCTCCTATGTGGAGTGCGACGTCGACGGCCAGGTCCTGTGGGGCGTCGGCATCGACGCCAACACCACCACCGCCTCGCTCAAGGCGATCATCTCCGCGGTCAACCGCGCTGGTCGCTGAGATCTTCGGTACGGCAAGCCCCGCAGGGCCCACCCGCCGCAGATGGCTGGGCCCTGTCCAGGGATACGCTCCTCCGGTGACGAGACGGCCCGCCGTGACGCGCACCCAGTGGGCCGTGCGAGGTCTAGCGGAGGAGACCCAGCTGGCGGGCGTTGAGGCACATGGTGTGCTCGAACGAGCCGCGCAGGTCGTTGATGGTGTCGTTGAACTGGCCGAACAGCTCGAAGCTGAGCCAGCCGTACAGGCCCGTCCAGGCCGCGATCGAGCGGTAGATCACCTGGTCCGGCACGTCGGGGATGATGGTGCGCACGGCCGCGGCGTCGCCGGCGAGCGAACTCGGGGTCGCCGGCGCATCGGGCACGGGCTGGAGCGCTCCGGCGTGGTAGGCCTCCGACACCAGGGCGCCCATGACGACCGTGTCGCGCAGTGCCGCCGCGATCGTGTCCTGCGGCGCCTGGTATCCGGGCACCGGCGAGCCGTAGAGCAGGGCGTACTCGTGCGGATGGGCGATCGCCCAGTCGCGCGCCCCGTGGCAGATCGCCAGCCACCTGCCCAGGTAGTCCTCGCGCGCGCAGGCCGCGTCCGCTCGCTCGACGGCCTCCCCGATCGCGTTGTACCCGTCGATGATCAGCGCGGTGAGCAGGTCATCCCGTGATGGGAAGTATCGGTAGATGGCCGAGGACACCATGCCCATCTCCCTGGCCACGGCCCGCAGCGACAGCCCTCCGGCACCCTCCGTCGCCAGCTGTCTCCGGGCGATGTCGGCGATCTCCTTAGTCAGCTCCGCACGGACCCGTTCACGCGCGGTACGGCTAGCAGTCATGTTCAGCACGCTACCAGAGCACTGCGAAAAAACGAGAGCACTGCTCTTGACGAATGTCGCTCTTTTACGAGAGCATTGCTCTCGTAAGCGAACGGTGAACACAAAATAGGAGGCCGGGATGAAGGGCGCCAACGCGATACTGATGTTCTTCCTCGAGATGGGCGTGCTGATCTCGGTGTGCTACTGGGGTTTCACCGTCAGCCCGAACTGGATCATCAAGATCGTCGCCGGGATCGGCGCTCCCGCGCTCCTCGCGACACTCTGGGGACTGTTCGCCGCCGGCGGCGGCAAGAACGCCACCTACCCGCTCACCGGGATCACCCGGGCGCTGTTCGAGGTCGCCTGGTTCGGCAGCGGCGCGCTGGCGCTCTACGCCTCGATCTCGCTCACCCCGGCCCTGATCTTCGCGGCCGTCTTCGCCGTCAACGCCGTCCTCCGTATCGTCTGGAAGCAGGTCTGATCATGGGAAAGCACGTCGTCGTGGGATCCGGGCAGGTCGGCTCGCACCTGGCCACCAAGCTCCTCCAGCAGGGACACCAGGTCACCGTCGTCACGCGCTCCGGCAGCGGCCCGGCCGGTGCCACCAAGGTCGCGGCCGACGTCACGGACCAGGCCCGGCTGACCGAGGTCGCCAGCGGCGCCGACGCCCTCTACAACTGCGTCAACCCGCAATACCACCGCTGGCTCACCGACTGGCCGCCGATGGCCGCCTCCTTCCTGGGAGCCGCCGAGGCCACCGGCGCCGTGCTGGTCATCCTGGGCAACCTCTACCCCTACGGCCCGGTCACGGGCCCGATGACCGAGGACCTGCCGCTCGCGTCCACCAACCCGAAGGCGCAGGTGCGGGCCAAGATCTGGCAGGACGCGCTCACCGCGCACCGGGCGGGCCGGGTGCGGACGGTCGAGGTGCGCGGCTCGGACTACTTCGGCCCGGGCGCCAGCGACCAGTCCTACCTGGGCGAGCGGTTCGTGCCCGCGCTGAAGGCCGGCAAGGCGATCCAGCTCATCTGGCCCGCCGACATCCCGCACAGCTGGACGTACCTGCCGGACGTGGCCGACGCGCTGATCATCGCCGGCACGGACGAGCGGTCCTGGGGCCGCCCCTGGCACGTGCCGACCGCGGAGATGCTCACCTTCCGCGAGGTGGGGGAGCGGATGGCGGCGATCCTGGGCAAGCCCGCGCCGAAGCTGACAGAGCTACCCTGGCCGCTCATGCGGGTCGTGGGCCTGTTCAGCCCGATGATCCGCGAGCTGAAGCACACGCGCTACCAGTTCGTCGCACCCTACGAGCTGGACTCCTCGGCCTTCCAGAACACCTTCGGCATGGCGCCCACCCCGATCGACGTGGCGCTGAAGGCTACTCTGGCCGGATGAAGATTGCGCTGATCGGGCTGGGGGACATCGCGGAGAAGGCCTACCTTCCCGTGCTGGCCGCGCAGCCCGGCCTGGACCTCCACCTGTGCACCCGCAACCCCGACACCCTGGACCGCCTGGGAGACGCCTACCGCGTCTCCGGGCGGTTCACTGCTGTGGACGACGTGATCAAGGCGGGGGTGGAGGCCGCGTTCGTGCACGCGGCCACGGGCGCGCACCCGGAGATCGTGGGGCGGCTGCTCGAGGCGGGCGTCCACGTGTACGTCGACAAGCCGCTGGCCGACAACCTCGCTGACGCCGAGCAGCTGGTACGGCAGGCCGAATCGGCGCGGCGGTCGCTGATGGTGGGCTTCAACCGGCGGTACGCGCCGGGATACGCCGGGCTGGCCGAGCTGCCGCGCAGCCTCGTCCTGATGGAGAAGAACCGGGAGAACTACCCGGACGATCCCCGGCGGGCGATCTTCGACGACTTCATCCACGTGGTCGACACGCTGCGCTTCCTCGCGCCTGGCGCGGTCACCGACACCACGATCCGCACGCGCACCCGCGGAGGTCTCGTCGAGCACCTGGTGCTCGAACTGTCGGGCGACGGCTTCACCGCGATCGGCGTGATGAACCGGGCGAGCGGCGCCAGCGAGGAGTCGTGCGAGGTGATGGGCTCGGGCGTCAAGCGCCGGGTGGTCAACCTGGGCGACGTGGTCGACTACGCGGGCGGCGAGATCCTCACCCGGCGGCCCGACTGGGTGCCGGTGGCACGCCAGCGCGGGATCGAGCAGGTCAGCCTGGCCTTCCTGGCGGCGGTGCGCGAGGGCCGCGTCCTGTCGGCCGCCGACGCGCTCGAATCCCACGCCATCTGCGAGGCCGTCGTCGCCCACGCCACCGGCTGACCTGGCGGTCTGCTAGGCCGATGGGTGGCTGGCGCGGGCGAGGAGGCGGCTGAACGGCCGGCCGAGCCGGGTGAGGACGGTGAAGCCGGCCGGGTCGCTCAGCGGGCTGGAGGCCGAGACCACGCCCGCGACCGCGTTGCCGGTCAGGGCGGGGCTGCCGCTGCTGCCGGCGGGGGCGTGGCAGTTGCGGGTGACGAGCACGCCCGCTTCCACCTCGCTCGTGTCGGCGACGCAGCGGAACTGCTCCGTGCCCGGGTAGTGGCGTCCGGCGGGATAGCCGAGCAGCTCCAGGCGGCCGAGCGCGGTCCCGGGCCTGGTCACGAGCGGCCGCAACCCCGGCCCTGTCGCCGACTCCAGCCTCCGTCCGGGTTTGCCGACCGCGACCAGGCCCACGTCGTACGGCATCAGCCGTGGCGTGTACGGCCTGTGCTGCCACCGCTGCGGGACCCAGACGCGCAGGGCCGGCCAGCGTCCCAGCGCGGCCCTGCCGTTCTCGTATCCGGGCGCGAACTGCACGTCGCGCAGCATCCGCCCGTCCTGGAACAGGCAGTGGGCCGCGGTCAGCACCAGACCGCCGTGGAGCACGGTGCCGCCGCACTGCTCGATCCGGCTGGTGCCGGCCACGCGCCCGACCAGGACCCCGGTGAGGCGCCTGGTGCCGGTGTAGGGGTGCGGGACGCGGACGTAGCCGAGCCGGTCGCCGCCGGGTGTCAGCACCATGGAGTGCGGCACGGATTCCACCGGCGGCATGACGAGGTCGGGTGAGGCGGTCAGGGCGAGGGACAGCATCAGCCTGAGCACGCCTCAACCCTAGACCGAAAATGATCACTGCCCTGACCTGCGACACCAGGGATTTTCCCGAGTCTGGACGATCGGCGCCCCTGCGGCCGGCCCTCTCAGCGGGTCGAGCGGTACTGCGTGGCGAGCTCGCGCAGCCTGGCGTGCGCGCCTTCGTACACCTCCGGGGAGTTCAGATAGGACTTGGCCACTTTGGCGACCATGGTGTAGTTCGTGTCGCACACGTTGCCCACCGGGGCCTGGCCCGCCTGGCTGATGAGCTGGTAGGCGTCCAGCTCGTCGAGCCCGGTGAGCGAGGCCGACCAGGTGACCAGGTCGTGCTGGCTGATGCGGTAGGCGTCCTCGAGCGGCCTGGCCGATCCGGTGGACATGATGTGCCGGTCGTCCTCCAGCCGTGGCCACGGTGTGGCCACGCCCTTGATCAGTTCGACCGCGACGACCGTGTTCATCGCGGCCTCGAGCGCGGTGCCGCAGACCTCGCCCTCGCCCTGGCGGCCGTGCCCGTCGCCGATGGAGAACAGGCCACCCTCGACGTTGACGCCGAGGTAGAGGGTGACGCCGGCGCGGAGCTCCGGGGTGTCCATGTTGCCGCCGTGCGCGTCCGGGGTGATCGTCATGCGCGCCTCGTTGGCGGCGGGCGCCACGCCGACCGTGCCGTGCATGGGGTCGAGGGGGAGCTCCACGGTGAAGTCGCTGTTGCGGGCCTGATAGATCGCCACGTTGCGCGCCAGGTCGATGTCGTAGCGCCAGACCCGCTCCTCCAGCGCCGGCTGCAGCGTCGCGGTCGTGTGGGTGCTGGTCAGTGCCCCGAACAGCGGGAACGTGCTGGACATGGCCCAGTCGCGGGCCGGGGTGATCGAGACGAAGTGCAGGGCCAGCGTGTCGCCCGGCTCGGCGCCCTCCACGTGGAAGGGGCCGGTGACCGGGTTCAGGTAGGGGAACTCGCACACCTGCGACGGCAGGTCGCCGACCGACTGGACGAGACCGCCGAAGCAGTCCTCGGTGTACAGCTCGATGATCGTGCCCGGCCGTACCTTGCCCACCGGGGCGCGCCCGCCGAAGGTGTAGCTGAGCTCGTCGGGCGAGGGGTGGTAGGACACGACGTTCACGAAACCTCCGAGGGCAGAGTGGGCTTGCGGCCCATGGCGTACAGGACGGCGATCGCGACCAGGCCCAGGCCCATCCAGACGAAGCCGAGGGTCTGCGCGTTCACCTGGGCGTTGATCACGACGAGGATCAGCACCACGAACCCGATCACCGGGACGATCAGATGGTTCACCCAGTCGCGGCTGCGCTGCCGTACGACGTAGTGAATCACGACCGATACGTGCAGCAGCAGGAAGGCGGTCATGGCGCCGAAGTTGACCATCGAGCCGAGGAACGTGATCCCCTTGTCGTACAGGCTCATGCCGACGCCGATGGCCAGCGACAGGACCGCCACCGCGATCGTGGCGTTGGTCGGCACCTTGCGACGGGGGTCGACGCGGGCCAGGAAAGCGGGCAGCTGACCGTCGCGGGCCATGGCGAACAGCAGGCGGCTGGTGGCGGCCTGGGCGACCATCGAGTTGGCGAACCCCCACGCGACCGCGGTGGCCACGGCGGTCAGGATGGCCAGCCAGGGGCCGCCCGCGTAGGACGACAGGTCGTAGAAGGCGTTGTCCAGCTTGGCCTGCTCGGGCTGGGGCGCGAGCAGCGCGGCCCTGTCGGGCACCAGCAGCGCCGCGACCCAGGTCTGCACCACGAACAGCACCGCGGCGACCGAGAGCGCGGCGACCATGGACCTGCCCAGGCGCCTGGCGTCCTCGCGGTTCTCCTCGGCCAGCGTCGAGATGCCGTCGAAGCCCAGGAACGACAGCACGGCCAGCGACGCCGCGGTCAGCACCAGCCCCCACGAGAACGTCGAGGAGTCGTACAGCGGGGTCAGCGCGCCCGCCGTGGCCTTGCCCTGGGCCAGCGCGACGGCGCCGACCACCAGGAAGATCGCCAGCACCACCAGCTCGGCGACCAGCATGACCCGGTTGACCTTGGCCGTCATCTCGATGCCCAGGTAGTTGACCACCGTGTTGAGCAGCACGAAGATCGCGATCCACGCCCAGATCGGGACGACGCCGATGAAGGAGTGCATGGCCGTCCCCGCCACCAGATACAGCAGCGAGGGCACCAGCACGTAGTCGAGCAGGATCATCCACCCGGCCAGGAATCCGACGGGCGCCCCGATCCCGCGCCCCGCGTAGGTGTACACCGATCCGGCCATCGGGAACGCCCGGGCCATCTGCGCGTACGACAGCCCGGAGAAGGCCATCGCGACCAGCCCGATGATGTACGCCAGCGCCACCATCCCGCCGGAGCCGGCGAAGACGCCACCGAAGATGCCGAAGGGGGCGATCGGCACCATGAAGATGAGGCCGTAGATCATCAGGTCGGCGAAGCTCAGCGATCGCTGGAGCTCCTGGCGGTAGCCGAACTGCTCGATGGAGGTCATGGCCTGCACCCTAGAGCCAAAGCTTTCTAGTGAAAAGGTTTCTCTAGAAAGAATTCGATGCCGTCCGCCCTGCCGAGGTGCACGCGCTGCCTGACCTGCCGATCCACCAGCGTCAGCGGCCCGCGCGCGCTGGTGATCGTCGTCCCGTCCGCGACCCTGTCCACGGCCGGTACGGCGAGCGTCCCCGCCCTGGCCGCGAGCGCGGCCAGCATGGCCACCGCCTCGTAGCAGCCGTGGCCGTGCGCGTTCAGCATGGGCGCCTGCGCGCCGAACCGGGCCGTGTACCGCTCGGCGAAGGCCAGGCTGGCATCCGTGGCCAGGTCGCGGAAGTACCCCATCGACGTGTACAGCTCGCCGGTCCCGTCGCCGCCGATGCCCAGCAACCCGTGCTCCTCCAGCGCGCCGCACAACCGGGCCGCGCCCAGGCCACTCGCCGCGTAGGCGCGGTTGAAGGCCACCAGGTCGCTGCCGATCAGCGTGAGCAGGATCGCGTCGGGTCTCGCCTCGGCCACCCGATCCAGCCACCGGGCGGCCTGGCCGTACCTGACGAAACGCTCGCCCACCACGACGGCGCCGCGCTCGTGCAGCAGGCGGCAGGCGGCGGCGTTGACCAGCCGCGGCCAGACGTAGTCGTTGCCCAGCAGGAACCAGTGGCGCGCGCGGTGGTGCGTGACCAGCCACTCGATGCCGGGCTCCAACTGCCTGGCGGGCGTCTCGCCGAGGAAGTAGACGCCGGGCGCACGGCCGCCGCCCTCGTACGGCGGGGCGTAGACGAACGGGACCCGGCCCTTCATGGCGTCGACGATGGCGACGCGCGTGTCGCTGGCGTGGGTCCCGGCCAGGGCGTCGATCGCCTTTATCTCGATAAGTCCGGAAATTTCGGCGGCGACTTCTGCCTTGTCGCGGCCGCCGTCGATGAGCACCAGCTCCACCGGCCTGCCCAGGATGCCGCCGGCCGCGTTGACCTCCTCGGCCGCCAGCGCCGCGCAGTTGATAGCGCACGGGCCGACCAGGCCGAGCACCCCCGAGACGGGCACGACGAGACCGATCCTGAGTGCGTCCGACGGGAGAAGGCGCGCTTCGAGAGGATCGACGATCGGCCCCACGCGACGAGTATCCTCCAAGGCAGACTCCGCTCGAAAGGACCTCACATGACCTCGACATTTTTGGTCATGAGGCCGGCGAAGGAGGGCTCATGACCGTTACCGGGCTCGGGTCCTCGCTGGCGTATCTGCTCAGCCGGGCCGAGCGGAGCGTCAACAGGGGGCTGGCGGCGGCGTTGGCGGGCGAGGACCTGACCGTGGAGCAGTGGCGGATCCTGCGCGCGCTGGCCGACGGGCGGGGGCACTCGATGGGGGAGCTGGCGGCGGCTGTCCTGATGCCGCACCCTACGCTCACCAAGGCGGTCGACCGGCTGATCGACCGTGCCCTGGTCTACCGCGGCCCCTCGGGCGGTGACCGGCGGCGGGTGGCGGTCTTCGTCTCGGACCGCGGGTCCGACCTGCTCGCGCGGGTCGAAGGCAGCATCGCCGACCACCACCGGCACATCGAGCAGTCCTTCGGCATCGAACGCACAGAGCAACTCATGCGCGACCTCGAATCCCTCGTCCAATCCCTCGAATAACCCCCCGCCCCACCCTCGGGCTCCCAGCCCACCCCTACCTCGGGCTCCCGGCTCGCTCTTCTTCCTCGGGCTCCCGGCCCCCACGCATCCGGGAGTCCGGCATGCCCGCGTTCCGGGGTTACCAGATACCCGCGCTCCCAGGGTTCCGGCATGCCCGCGTCACCGGTTCCGCGTTGCGCGCCGCACAGGGGGCGCCGACGGCCGCCGTGCCACGTCTCGCCATCCCGGCGCCGGGAAGTGTGGTCTGGGGGTGGTGGTGTCTGTTGGCTTCTGCCCGCGCCTCGTCACTCGCTACGTCCATTCCGGGCGCCCATGTTCCTGGCCGGGGCACCCACGTCTCGGGGTTCCGGTTACGCGCCGCTTAGAGGGCGTCGATGGCCGTCGTACCCGGTCTCGCCGTCTCGGCGCTCGGGGTTGGGGTTGCTTGTCGTAGCGGGGGAGTGGGTCTGGGGTTAGGGGGTGGGGTGGGTGAGGGAGTGGGCGAAGAGGGTGGCGTGGCGGGTGATGCGGTGGTGGGCGGTTTCGCGTTGGTCGGGGGTGGCGGCGTCGTGGAGCCAGAGGAGGCGGGCGTGGGCGATCGGTGCGAGGAGGGCGTAGGCCAGGTCGTCGGGTGAGCCGAGCGACGGGTCGAGGTCCCAGGAGGCGAAGATCTCGGCGAGATGGTGGAGGGCCTGCTCGATTCCGGCGGCGAGCACGGGGTCGTGGATGAGGCCGTCGCGGGCCACCAGGCTCATGACCTGGCGCGCCCTGGGCGTGTCCCAGGCTTCGAGTAGCTGGGCCGCGAACGAGCGGACGAACTCCGCCGGATCCGCGGGCGCCGAGGAGATCGCGACCATCGCCACCTGCGGCCCGGCCAGCTCCATGGCGGCCTGGTAGATCGCCTGCTTGCCGTCGAAGTGCGCGTACAGGACGCTCTCGCTCAGCCCGACCTCGCGGGCGATGGCCCTGATGGAGGTGCCCGCGTACCCGTGCTGGGCGAACAGCCGCAGCGCGGCGTCCACCAGGGCCGCCTTGGTGTCGCCTGCCTCCGCCTTGGGCGGGCGGCCGGGCCGTCGTCGGATCGTCGTGCTCACGAAGCCATCCAATCATGAGGGTTGATAAATAAGCGAGCGTTCGATTATTTTGAGGGCATGTCGATGTCACACATTCCCGACCGAGAGATCGCCGAGCGTCCCCACGGATACGGCGGTCCGAACCTGTCACCCACCGGCCTGCGCCACCTGCCGCACGCCTTCGCCGACGGCGTCTACGCGCTGATGGCCAACATCCCGCCCAAGGACAACAACGGGCTGATCGCCGGCAGCCGCGCCGCGCTGGTGGTCGACGCCGGTATCACGCCGGACATCTCCCACGAGCTGCAGAAACTGGCTGGGGAGCTGACCGACGCGCCCGTGCGCTACCTGGCCAACACGACCTACCACGGCGACCACACCTTCGGTAACGCGCAGTTCCCCGACGACGTGGTGATCGTCACCTCGCGCGCCAACAAGGAGAACATGGCCGACCTCGCCTACGAGAAGCAGGTCAGGTCGGGCAACATGTACGGCGACGAGGCGATGTTCGACCAGGTCACCACGTGGCGCACGCCCGACCTGGTCTTCGACTCCTACGCCGAGCTCGACCTGGGCGGCAGGCAGGTCCAGCTGTGGCACTTCGGCCCAGGCAACGGCCCGGGCGACACGGTCGTCTACGTCCCCGACACGCGCACCGCCTGGACCGGCAACTTCCTGTGCCACGCCGGCACCGCGCACATGCTGCTGCAGGGCGGCCCGCTGCCGTACCTGGACTCGCTGCGCAAGATGCGGCAGACGCTGCCCGACCTGGACACGATCGTCCCCGGCCACGGCCCGATGGGCGACGGGCACGCCGCCATCGACGCGCTGATCGGCTACCTGGAGCGCCTGCACGAGGAGGTCGCGGCGGCCGTCAAGGCGGGCAAGCCGCTGGAGAAGGTCGTCACCACCGACCCGTACGCCCAGGGACTCGATCCCAGCCTGGCCGCGGCGATGGCCGCCTACGGGGAGCGCGCCCAGCAGGGCATGCTCGCGCTGTGCCGCGACCTGCACCGGCTAAACGTGCTGGCCACCTACCGTGTCTACACCGGCCGACATACCGTGTAAGCATGGCTGTGGACCTGAACCACACGATCGTGCCGTGCCGCTCCAAGCGCGCCTCGGCCGAGTTCCTCGGCGAGATCCTCGGGCTCGAGGTGGGCAAGGACTGGGGGCCGTTCACACCGCTCGAGACCAGCAACGGTGTGACGCTCGACTACATGGAGTCGGACGGGTTCGAGCCGATCCACTACTGCTTCATCGTCACCGAGCAGGAGTTCGACGACATCTTCGAGCGCATCCGCGAGCGCGACCTGCGCTACTGGGCCGACCCTGGCCACGCCAAGTCCGGCGAGATCAACCACCTGTTCGGCGGCCGCGGCGTCTACTTCGACGACCCGAACGGCCACAACATGGAGGTCATCACCGCGCCGTATGCATAACTCTCAAAAGACTTCTGTTGTACGGCAGGCCGCCCCACCGGCCGCCCGCCGTACGTCGGCTGAGGGCCCGTGACCGGCGCTTCTGGCGAGTCGGTGATTGTGGCCCGCCGTAACGGCGCCTTCTGGACGTGGCACGGGGCGTCCGGTTCAGGTCTCACGGGCGCTTTCCACGCGAACGGGGGCTGCGCACGGCTGGTTAGAGCTGGGTCAGCGGGGTCAGGGAAGCGACGCGGTCGGGGGTCCAGGGGCCCTCGGTGATGAGGATCGTGTGGTCGATGCCCAGGTCGTGGAACTCCCGGAGTTTGGGAACGAGGGCGTCGGCGGTTCCTTCCAGGCGGGCGCTGACCGTCTTCTCGATGGCGTCGTAGGGGCGCCCGACGGCCTCGCAGTGCTTGGCCAGGACCGCCAGCTTGTGCGGAAGCTGGCCGGGAATGTCGAACAGGTTGCAGGCGTCGCCGTACTCGGCCACCAACCGCAGCGTCCGCTTCTCGCCGGTGCCGCCGATCAGGATCCTGGGCCGGGAGATCGGCAGCGGGCTGCCGACCGGGCGGCCGAGCCGGTAGTGCCTGCCTTCGAAGGGGCTCTGGTCGCCCGACCACATCCGGTCGGCGATCCGCAGCGTCTCCTCCAGCCGCTCGAATCGTTCGGTCGTGGGCGGCAGGTCCAGGCCCATCGCGTCGGCCTCCATCTGCTGGTACCCGGCGCCGATGCCGAGCCAGGCCCGCCCGCCCGACAGCGCGTCCACCGTGGTGACGGCCTTGACCAGCAGCGCGGGCGGCCGGAACGTGACGCCGGCGACCATCGTGCCCAGCCGGACCCGCGTCGTGCGGGCCGCCAGGTAGCCGAGCGTGGTGTAGGCCTCCAGCATCGGGTCGTCGATGGAGGCGCCGGGCACGACCATGATCAGGTGGTCGCCGACCCAGACGGTGTCGATCCCGGCCGCTTCAGCCGCCTCGACGACCTCCGTCAGCCGCTGGGCGATGGTGCCCGCCGGGTAGGAGAAGTCGGTGATGTTCAGGCTGAGTTTCATGCCTTCACCTTCCCCGCGTGACGAAGGGCGCACATCGCCCAGGTGGTGATGATTCGGGTAACCCCCTGGGTGTACCGTCCGATCATGGACACCATGGCCGTGGAGCAGAACGGCATCAACGCGGTCACCCTCGAGGAGCGGCACGGCAGGCCGAGGGACCTGTTCTGGCCGTGGGCGGGCTCCAACCTGTCGCTGTTCGGGGTCGCCTTCGGCGTGTACATCGTGGGCCTCGGGCTGGGCGTGTTCCCGGCCATCATCACCGGGACGCTGGGTTACCTGCTGTCGTTCGGGCTGGTCGGTCTGGTGGCGATCGGGGGCACCCGCTCGGGCGTGCCCACGATGACGCTGGGCAGGGCGGCGTTCGGCTACCAGGGCAACAAGCTGCCGGCCGTACTGTCCTATGTCTCGAACGTCGGCTGGGAGACCGTGCTGGTCACGCTGTCGGCGCAGGGTGGGGCGGCGATCCTGGGGCGGCTGGCGCCGGGGCTGAACCCCACGGTGGCGACCGCGGTGTGTTTCGCGGTGGCGGCGCTGGTCGTGGTCGCGGTCGGGGTGTTCGGGCACGCGATGATCATGGCGGTGCAGCGGTACCTGACGTACGCGTTCGTGGCGCTGACCGTGGTCTACATGGCGCTGATGGTGCCGAAGCTGGGCACCAGCCTGCCGACCACGGGCGGCCCGGGGGCCTGGGTGGGCGGGATCATCTTCGCGATGACGCTGCTCGGGCTGGGCTGGGTCAACTGCGGCGCCGACTACTCCCGCTACCTGCCGGCCGACTCCAAGCCCGGCTCCGTGGCGCTGTGGACGACGCTGGGCGGGGCGCTGCCGCCGACGGTGCTGCTGGTGTTCGGCGTGCTGCTGGCCGGGGGCGATCCGAAGCTGGCGGGGGAGGCGGCGGCCGACCCGGTGGGGGCGCTGGCCGGCGCGCTGCCGACCTGGTTCCTGCTGCCGTACCTGCTGACCGCGATCGGCGGCTTCCTGGCCGGGGCGATCATGGACATCTACTCGTCCGGGCTGTCCATGCTGGCGCTCGGCGTGCCGATCCGGCGGCACTACGCGGTGCTGGTGGACGGCGTGCTGATGGTGCTCGGCGGGTACTACCTGCTGTTCGTCTCCGACAGCTTCTTCGGCACCTTCCAGGCGTTCCTGGCGATCATCGGGGTGGTGATGGCCGCCTGGGTGGCGATCTTCCTGGTCGACATGTGGCGCCAGCGCGACGGCGGACGCCTCTACGACGAGAGCCTGCTGCGGGCCGGGGCTCCCGCCTTCAACTGGCCGGGGCTGATCTCGCTGGTCGTGGCCTCGGTCGTGGGGATCGGGCTGATCACCTCGACCGATCCGAACATCGCCAAGGTGGTCGGCTTCCTGATGAGCGACTCGATGAAGCAGGGGACGTTCGGCGCGGCCAACATCGGCGTCATCGTGGCGCTGGTCCTCGGCGGACTGCTCTACCTGGTGCTCAAACCGCGCAGGCGTTAGCTCATGCCCCCGACGCTCGCAGGCCCGCCCATGGTCCGGAATCGGTCCATGGGCGGGCCAGGGGGCTACTCAAGTAGCTATCAGGGGTAGAGGCCGCGCATCTGGTGCGCCTCGGCGACGCGGCCGACGCCGATCACATGGGCGGCCTGGCGCAGGGTCAGGTCGCGGTCGGCGGCCAGCGACTTGACCTCGCCATAGGCGTTCTGCATCAGGTCGCGCAGCTTCATCTCGACCTCGGCGGCGCTCCAGGAGTAGGCCTGCATGTTCTGCACCCACTCCAGGTACGACACGATCACCCCGCCGGCGTTGGCCAGGATGTCGGGCACGATCACGGTGCCGTTGGCGGCCAGGATCTCGTCGGCCTCCGGGGTGGTGGGGCCGTTGGCGCCCTCGACGACGAGGCGGGCCTTGATCCGCGGCGCGTTCGCTGCGGTGATCACGCCTTCCAGCGCCGCCGGGACCAGCACGTCCACGTCCAGCTCGAACAGCTCGTCGTGGGAGAGGGCGTCGGCGTGGCGGTAGCCGTACACGCCGCCGGACTCGGCCACCCAGGCCCGCAGGTCGGAGACGTCCAGACCCGAGGCCGAGTAGACCGCGCCGGAGACGTCCGACACCGCGACCACGCGGCAGCCGGCGTCGGCGAGGTACTGCGCGGCCAGCGCGCCCACCTTGCCGAAGCCCTGGACCGCCACGCGCACGCCCTCGGGCGAGCGGCCGAGCGCGGCCAGAGCCGCGATCTGCACGCCGCGCGAGGTCGAGCCGGCCCTGCCCAGCGAGCCGCCCAGCGTCATCGGCTTGCCGGTCACCACGCCGGGCACCGAGTAGCCGGTGTTGACGCTGTAGGTGTCCATGATCCAGGCCATGGTCTGCTCGTCGGTGCCGACGTCGGGGGCGGGGATGTCCTTCTCGGGGCCGATCAGCGGCAGGATCTCGTTGACGTAGCGGCGGGTGAGCCGCTCCAGCTCGCGGGTGGTGAGCACGGTCGGGTCCACGGCCACGCCGCCCTTGGCGCCGCCGTAGGGGATGCCGACCAGCGCGCACTTCCAGGTCATCCACATCGCCAGCGCGGTGACCTCGTGGATGTCGGTGCTGGGATGAAAGCGGATGCCGCCCTTGGCGGGGCCGCGTGAGACGTTGTGCTGGACGCGGAAGCCCTGGACGACGTCCATCCGCCCGTCCTCGCGGCGGACGGGCACCGACACGGTCAGCGAGCGGCGGGGCGTGGCGAGCATCGTGTGCAGGCCGTCGTCGAGGCCGAGATGCGCGGCCGCCTGGTCGAGCTGGTGGAGTGCGGAGTCGAGAGCCTGGCGTCCCGGGGTGATCTGGGCCGGCGTCCTTGACGGCACCATAACGGTCATGGAAGAGGTTCCTCCTGTTATGGACGCCCTTAAAGCGGGAAAGGCGCCATTGCCTAACCCATTTGGGCGTTCTTTTCTGGATCATCCTAAGGCGTCGCCGTGGAGATCCCGTTGTCCATAAATCCAAGCCGCTCATGGGCGTGCTGGGAACGCGCCACTCTGGCAGGCTTGAGATCGGTACTGTGCCGATCTGTCACATCGGGGGTGCGATGCAGGAGCTCGTGGTCGGGCCGATGCTCCGGTACGTGGATTCCACCAGCGCGTCCATCTGGGTGGAGACGGCCGAACCCGGCGTCGTGACCGTGGAGGCGGGCGGCCGGGCCTACGACGACCGGACGTTCACGGTGCACGGGCACCACTATGCGCTCGTCGACCTCACCGAGCTGACGGGCGACGTCGACTCCTACCGGGTGCTCGTGGACGGCGAGCAGGTCTGGCCGCTGGAGGGCGCGCCGCCGAGCCGGATCCGCCTGCTGCCACCCGGCGGGCCCGAGAAGATCGTCTTCGGCTCCTGCCGAACCAGCGTCCCGAACGACGCCGCCCACGTCCGCACGCACGGCGAGGATGTGCTGCGCAGCTACGCCAAGCGGCTGAAGGAGCTGGACGAACGGCCCGACCTGCTGATCATGCTCGGCGACCAGGTCTACGCCGACAACCCCTCGCCCGACATGCTGGAGTTCATCCGGTCTCGCCGCTCCACCGAGCCCACCGGCGAGGTCGCGGACTTCGAGGAGTACGCCCAGCTCTACCTGCGCGCCTGGAGCGAGCCGGACATCCGGTGGCTGCTGTCCACGGTGTCCACCGCGATGATCTTCGACGACCACGACGTGCGCGACGACTGGAACACCTCCCAGACCTGGCGCGCGCAGATGGCCGCGACCCCGTGGTGGCACCGCAGGGTGGTGTCGGGGCTCGGGGCCTACTGGATCTACCAGCACCTGGGCAACCTGTCCCCGGCCGAGCGGGCGGCCGACCCGCTGCTGGCCGCGCTGCGCAAGGGCGACTCGGCCGCGCTGGACGCCTTCGCGGAACGGGCCGACGCCGAGCCGGAGAGCACCCGGTGGAGCTACGCCCGCGACCTCGGCGGCACCCGGCTGATCATGGTCGACACCCGGTGCGCCAGGCGGCTGACCCCCGGCGACCGGCGCATGCTCGACCCGGCGGAGTGGGAGTGGCTGCGCGAGCAGGTCACCGCTCCCGCGGTGCGGCTGGTGATCGGCTCGTCGATCCCGTTCCTGCTGCCGGAGGGCGTGCACCACATCCAGAACTGGAACGAGGCGCTGTGCGACGGGGCCTGGGGAAGGCCCATGGCGCGCTGGTCGGAGACGTTCCGCCAGGCCATCGACCTGGAGCACTGGGCGGCCTTCCGCCGCTCGTTCGACGACCTGGCCAGGCTGCTGATCAAGACCGGCATTCCGGTGGTGATCCTGTCCGGCGACGTGCACTTCTCCTACCTGGCCAGATCGCGCAACATCCGGCAGGCCGTCTGCTCGCCGATCCGCAACCCGCTCAGCCGCGTGCTGCGCCTGGTCAACGTGGCCAGCCAGTTCGGCCTGGCCGCCGCCATCGGCGGCCTGCTGGCCAGGGCGGCCCGCATCCCGAAGCCGCCCATCCGCTGGCGGATCACCGACGGGCCGTGGTTCCAGAACGCGCTGGCCACACTGACGTTCCCCGACGAGGTGACCTGGCACGGATCCACCGGCGACCGGCTCCAGCTGATCGGATCCGTGCGGCTGTAATTTCGTGGGAACCGGTCCTGCGCGTGCGGTCAAGAACAGGGTGACCGCATGAGAGAGGACCGGTAGGTGCTATCAGAGACGCTGGACGACTCGGTGCTCATCGGGCAGTCGCTGACCGAGCCTGAGAGTTTCGCCGCGCTGTTCGATCGGCACGCCGACGAGATCTTCCGTTATGCCGCCAGGCGCCTGGGCCTCGAGCTCGCCGACGACGTGACGGGCGAGGTGTTCCTCGTCGCATTCCGCGCGCGCTCGCGCTACGACCGCGCCTGGCCCGACGCCAGGCCCTGGCTGTACGGCATAGCCACGAAGGTCATCGCGCAGCACCGCAGGGCCGAGCGCCGGCGCACCCAGGCCATGGCGAAGGTGAGCCCCGAGCGGCCCGGCGGGTTCGACGACCGCAGCGCCGACCGCGTCACGGCCGAGCAGCTGCAGCCGCGGCTGGCCAGGGCGCTTGATCGGCTCAACTCGGCCGAGCGCGACCTGCTGCTCCTGGTCGCCTGGGCCGACCTCACCTACGAGGACGCGGCGGTGGCCCTCGGCGTCCCCGTCGGCACCGTCAGGTCCCGACTGCACAGGCTCCGCGTCAAGGTGCGCAGGGCTCTCGGCGGCATCGACCCCTTCGCAGCAGAGGAGCCCCAGCATGGATGACGAGATCCAGTTCTTCGCGCAGGGCCGCCCCGCGGCCCCGCCGTACCCGAGCGAGGCCCGTGACAGGGCGCGCGACCGGCTGCTGGAGGAGGCGCGCGGGGGGCGCGCCTTCACCTTTCGCTTTCCGCGCCTGGGCTGGCAGGCCGCGGCCGCCTTCGGGGTGACCGTCACCCTGGTCGGGGGCGTGGCCGTGGCACTGTCCGGCCAGCAGGGCGGCGGGGTCGCCTCGCCGGCGGCCGTGGCCTCGGTGGTGCCGCCGGGCCTCCCCGGTGACCTGAATCCGCAGGCCGGCCAGTACATCCTGGTCGAGTCGGACACCATGTACACCTCGGAGTCGATGGGCAAGGACGGCGCTTCCAGCCATTGGCTCTACCGGACGCACCGCAAGATCTGGCAGTCGGTGGACGGCAGCAAGGACGGCCTGCTCATGATCCAGGGGCTGCCCGCCAAGCCGTGGCCGGGGGAGAAACTGCCCAAGGAGGCGCTGGCCGAGGGCAAGGGCGAAACGCCCTGGTGGAGCCGGCTGGCGGCCTGCCCGCAGCGGCTCGGGGACGCTCGGCGCGACTACGCCTACCTCAGCACGCTGCCCACCGACCCTGCGCAGCTGCGTACCCGCTTCTACCAGCACACGGACACGGCGGGCAAGGACGTCTCGGTCGACGACCAGGCCTGGGAGAGCGCCACCGAGCTGCTCAACGAGACCTACATGCCAAAGGCGCAGCGTGATGCCTACTTCGAGGCGCTCAAGTCGATCCCCGGCGTGAAGGTGGCCGAAGGGGTGGAGGACTCGGCGGGGCGCAAGGGCGTGGCGCTCGGGCGGGTGGCGCACGGGCAGCTGGTGCAGTTCATCTTCGACCCCGACAGCCACCTGCTCATGGGCGAGCGCGCCACGGTCGTGGACGCGGGCGTGGCCAAGGCTCCGGAGGGCAGTGTGATGGCGCTGACCGCGCAGACGTCGATCACCGCCGTGGACTCGCTGCCGGTGGAGGCGAAGTCGGAGGGCAAGGACGCCAGCTGCGACCCGCAGAACGGCGAGCAGTTCAGCAGCTCGATGCCGTCGGCCAGCGAGCCGCCGCCCCTCCCGACGGATGAGGCGACCATCACGGCGACCATGGAGGCATCACCCACGCTCCCGACAGAGCCTCCGCCGGGTGATGATCCGCTCAGCGAATCCACCGCGACGGCAGAGCCTCCCAAGAACGAAGTCCCCACGGATCTGCCGAGCTAGCGATCCGATGACCTGCCCGGGCCAGCCGTCTCGGGCAGGTCATCGGAGTACTCGCGTGGAAGACCCCTAGCGGATCGTGGCGATGACCTCGGCGAGCTGGCCGAGGGCCCACAGCATGTCCTCCTCGGAGATGACGATCGGCGGCGCGAGCCTGATCGTCGAGCCGTGCGTGTCCTTGGCCAGCACCCCGCGCTCCATCAGGCGCTTGGACACCTCGCGGCCGGTGGCCAGCGACGGGTCGATGTCGACACCCGCCCACAGACCGCGCCCGCGCACCGTGACCACGCCGTGGCCGATCAGCTCGCGCAGCTTGGCGTGCATGATCTCGCCGAGCTGGGTGGCCCTGGCCTGGAACTCGCCGGTGTTCAGGATCTCGATCACGGCGTTGCCGACCGCGCAGGCCAGCGGGTTGCCGCCGAACGTCGAGCCGTGCTGGCCCGGCTGGATGACACCGAGCACGTCCTGGTCGGCGGCGATGGCCGACACCGGCACGACGCCGCCGCCGAGGGCCTTGCCCAGGACGTAGATGTCGGGCACGACGCCCTCGTGCTCGACGGCGAAGGTCTTGCCGGTCCTGCCCAGACCCGACTGGATCTCGTCGGCGATCATGAGGACGTTGTTCTCGGTGCACAGCTCGCGCACCTGGGTCAGGTAGCCGTCCGGGGGCACCAGCACGCCCGCCTCGCCCTGGATGGGCTCGACCAGGACCGCGACCGTGTTGGCGTCGATGGCCTCGCGGATCGCCTCGGCCGAGCCGTACTTCACGACCTTGAAGCCGGGCGTGTAGGGGCCGAACTCGTCGTGCGCGTCGGGGTCGGTGGAGAAGCTGATGATCGTGGTGGTGCGGCCGTGGAAGTTGTCCTCCATCACGATGATGGTGGCCTGCTCCGGTGCCACGCCCTTGACCTGGTAGCCCCACTTGCGGGCCACCTTGATCGCGGTCTCGACGGCCTCGGCGCCGGTGTTCATGGGCAGGATCATGTCCTTGCCCGTCAGGTCGCCGAGCCCGGCGCAGAACTGCGCGAACTGGTCGTGGTAGAACGCGCGGCTGGTCAGCGTCAGGTTCTTGAGCTGCTCCTGGGCCGCCTCGATGATCTTCGGGTTGCCGTGGCCGAAGTTCAGGCTCGAGTATCCGGACAGGAAGTCGAGATAGCGCTTGCCCTCGACGTCGGTTACCCAGGCACCGTGCGCCTCGTGGATCACCACGGGAAGCGGGTGATAGTTGTGCGCGCTGCGGCGCTCGCTGATCTCGATCAGCTCTGAGCTGGTAGTCATTTAGATTTCCCCCCTAATTTCCAGTGTGCAGCACTTGGGCCCGCCGCCCGCTTTACGCAGCTCCGACAGGTCGACGGGGATCACGTCGTAGCCTCGGCGCTTGAGCTCCAGCTGGAGCTCGGTGGCCTCGGCGTTGATGACGACGTTGCGCCCGTCGCTGACCGCGTTCAGCCCCAGCACGGCCGCGTCCGCCTCGCTCGCGATCACGGCGTCGGGGAACAGTGACTCGAGCACCCGGCGGCTGCCCTCGGAGAAGGCTCCCGGGTAGTAGGCGACGTTGTGCCCGTCAAGCGGGAACAGCGCCGTGTCGAGGTGGTAGAAACGCGGGTCGACCAGCCGCAATGAGACTACCGGCCGTCCGAGGTACTCTTGCGCCTCGTTGTGGGCGGCCAGGTCCGTGCGGAACCCGGTGCCCGCCAGCACGAAGTCATCCAGGGTGAGGAAGTCGCCCTCGCCCTCGTTGACGTGCTCGGCGGCCTTGGCCTGGTAGCCGCGGTCGGTGAACCAGCGCAGGTAGGCGGGGCCCTCGGCGGCGCGCTCGGGGAAGGTGAACCGCGCGCCGTACACGCGACCGCCGACGACCAGCGCGCCGTTGGCGGCGAAGACCATGTCGGGCAGGCCCGCGATCGGGTCGATCAGGCTGACCTTGTGACCGAGGCTCTCGTAGGCCGCCTTCAGGCCCTCCCACTGCCGGATCGCCACCTCGCGATCGGCGCCGGCCTCGGGGTCCATCCACGGATTGATGGCGTACTCGACCGTGAAGTGCTCCGGGCGGCACATCAGGAAGTGCTTGGGCATTCAGGACTCCGTCTGAGGGGTCGTTGGGGGACGGAGACAGCCTAGAAATGCATGAATATGCAGGCCAAGACCGCGACATTGCGTGTTCGCGCGGGTCTGTTGCGAATCTCAGCCCTTCACGTGCGATCCGTTGCGCACCGGGATCGCCTCGTCGACCAGGCGAGACAGCACGATCACGCTCTTGGTCCTGACCACGAACGGCTCGGCCGCCAGGCGCTCGATGACCCGCTCCACGTGCCGCACGTCCGTCGCGCGGATATGCAGCAGCGCGTCGGCCTCGCCGGTGATCGTGGCGGCCCCCACTACCTCGGGAAATCTGGCCACGGCCAGCCCGATGTCGGACGGCTTGGTCTTGCCCTGGCAGAACAGCTCGACGTACGCCTCGGTGGTCCAGCCGAGCGCCTGCGGGGCCACGCGGGCACTGAAACCCGTGATCGCGCCCGCCTCCCTGAGCCGGTCGACGCGCCGCTTCACCGCCGACGCGCTCAGCCCCACCTGATGGCCGATGTCGGCATATGTCGTCCGCGCATCCTCGACGAGCGCCCCGATGATGTCGCGGTCAAGCCTGTCCAGTTCCACAGAGACAGGTATACCGACTCAGAGCACGTCGTCGCTGAGGGCGGGGAAGACCTTGGACACCTTGCTCAGCAGGTAGGCGCCGTAGGGGCCGGTGAAGGCGCGCAGGTCCTGGCCGTCCCAGCGGGGGCGGGTGCCGGGCGCGTACGGCAGGGGCGGGACCTCGCTGTCCCAGCCGGGGTCGAAGAAGAAGGGGAAGCTGAGCCGCTCGTTCCCGCTGAGGTTGCGGACGCGGTGCGGCGTCGAGCGGTAGGCGCCGCCGGTGAGCTTGTCCAGCATGTCGCCGATGTTGCAGACGAACGTGCCGGGGATCGGCGGTGCCTCGACCCAGCCGCGGGGCGTGTGGACCTGCAGGCCGGAGTTGGCGTCCTGGAGGAGCAGCGTGAGCAGGCCGTAGTCGGTGTGCTCGCCGACGCCCCAGGAGTCCGCGTCCGGCGTGGAGGGCGGGTAGTGGAAGATCCGGAACAGGATGGTGGGGTCGGCGGTGTAGGTGCTGCGGAAGTAGTCCCGGTCCAGGCCGAGGCTGAGCGCGATGCCCGACATCACCGTCTGCGCCACGCCCGTCATCGTGTCGAGATAGGCCAGCACCGCCTCCCTTAGCGCCGGGACCTGGTCGGGGAACAGGTTCGGGCCGTGCAGCGGCAGGTCACCCGGCGGGAGCTCGGCGCCGAAGTAGAGCCCCTCCTTCAGGTCCGGCTCGCCGGAGGTGAGCTCGCCGCCGACGGGGAAGAAGCCGCGCCAGGCCCGCCCGCCGCGGTCCATCGAGATCTCGCCCTTGACGTCCTCGGGCAGGGCGAAGAAGCGCCGGGCCGCCGTGTCGAGGCGTTCGACGAGCTCCGGCGGCACGCCGTGCCCGCAGACGTAGAAGAACCCGCTGTCGCGGCAGGCGGCCTCGATCTCGTCGGGCACCCGTCCTGGGTCCCCGCTCGTGAGTGGTGCGATGTCGATTACCGGCAATTCGCTCACTCGCCCATTGTTCCGCATTAGCGTGGATATCCCGGGTTGGAGGCCAGATGCGCTTGGCTCGCCGGAAGCAGGACACGCCCGCGGACGAGGTCGTCCGCATCGCCCCCGCCGTCGCCTACGACGGCGATCTCTACCACCCGCCCGACTGGCGGCAGCGCCGCGGGCAGGAGCGGGAACTGGGCCGCGGTCACGCGGCCGAAGGACAGATCGACACGCTGACCCTGGAGACCGGCAGCGTGCCGCGCTTCCACGAGCTGGAGGACGAGCGCCTGGCCGAGCTGGCCAACGTCGAGGACTGCGCGGAACGCGAGCAGCAGCGCGCCCGCGCCGAGTTCGAGTCGCAGAAGATCAGGCTGGCCGAGTCGCAGCGCGCCTTCGGCGAGGCCCGCCAGGCCCTGGACGACACCCGCCGCCACCTGGCCGAGCTGGAGCAGCCGAGCAGGCGTCCCGGCGACGGCCGCCCCGGCTCGATCGCGCTGTCGGGCAGCCGCTGGCCGGTCGTGCGCCGCTGGCTGCCGGCCGCGCTGCTGCTCGTCCTGCTGCTGATCGTCGAGGTGCCCATCCTGTACCAGGTCATCCTCAACTGGGGCGACAGCGTCGCCATGACGGCCCTGCTCGCCGCGGGTGCCGCCCTGATCATGCTGGTCGCCCCGCACATGTACGGCAGGGCGTTCCGTGCCTGGCAGGAGGCGGGCAGCCCGGCCAGGGGCAGGTGGCTGCTGGGGTTCGTCGCCCTGGCGTGGCTCGGCCTGATCGGGGCCGTAGCCGTGCTGCGGCGCGACGCCCTGGTCAAGCCGCTCGTGGTGGACGGCCAGAACATCGGCCCCACCTCTGACGGCGCCGGGCAGCTGCCCACCATGATCCTGCTGCTGGCGCTGCTGGTGGCCACCGCGCTGATCGCCGCCGACCTGGGCCGCAGGATGCACAACCCCAACGACCGCCGCCTGCGCGAGCTGCGCGCCAAGCGGGACGCCGAGGCGGCCACCTGCGCCCGCGCCCAGGCCGACTACCAGCGCGACGCCGGCTACGCCGAGAGCGTGGCCCAGTACGTCCAGGCCGCGGAGCGCCGCCACGCCGGCCGGGTCAGGCAGCTGGACAGCGGCTTCGAAAGCCTGGCCACGGCCTACCTCGGCGGGGTCGTGGAGGGATTGCATGATCCCGAGGCCGCCAGCTGGGCGGAGCGCATCGTGTCGCGCCGCCGGTCGGTGCCTTAGAGCAGGTCCACGGACGTCGCTCCGGCCACCTCGAAGGCCTCCTTCCAGAAGCTCTCGAGCAGCGGGAAGCGGTCCGGGCTCGAGGTCTTGTTCCGCAGGAAGCCATGGACCGTGACGGCGTATCCGGTCAGGTCGGGAAGCAGGTGGGCGTCCTTGAGTTCCTTGATCTTGGCGGCTCTCGCCCGGTCGCCGAGGTCGAGCTTGTTGACGTTCAGCTCGCCGCGGTTGTTGATCAGGTCGCTGAAGACGATCAGCTGGTGGGCCGCGTCCGGCCGGCGCTGGGCGGCCAGCTGCTTGGCCACGTAACGCAGCGCGCCCAGCACGTCGGAGCCCTGACCCTCGGCAGGGCAGTCGAACAGCTTGGCCGCCCTCGGCAGCACCTCGGTGACGCGGTGTGCCCGGATCTTGTCCGCCACCACGGGGTTGTCGTTGGGGTTCTCCTGCCTGGTCGCCGCGATGGACACCGGGTCCTGGCGGCACGCGCTGCTCTCCGAGTTCCCGGTCACGGCCGCGAACGCGATCCAGTCGCAGCCCTGCGCGAAGGCGGGCAGCTTCGAGCTCACGTCCTGGCGCGAGGCCGCGGGCTCGGCGTAGGAGGTGGAATCCACCACGGCCCCGCACACGGCCTTCGCCTCGCTCCCGCATCCCGCCACCCCACCCGCCACGACCAGCAGCGCCACCAGCGCCGCGGCCACCCGCCGGCCGCCCGGCGCCTGCGCCATCACGCCCCCTCTTCGTGGTCGTCCGGCGGGGCCGGTTCGGGTTCCGGATCGGGGGAGGGCAGGGCCGGCCGTACCTGGTGGTGCCAGAGCTCGATGCGGTGCTCGACGTCCTGGAGGATGCGGCCGAGCTCCTGCGTGCCCTCCGTCAGCGTGGGCGGCCGGGTGGTGGCGGCGACCTCGCCCTTCCACAGCGGCGGCAGCTCCTCCCTGCGCGGGTGGGCGCTCATCACCCCGCTGCGGTAGGCGGCGATCAGGACGTCGGCCTCCGCCTGCGTGGCCGCCACGGCGTGCTCCCGCTCGGCCAGCGCGCTCTGCCACTCCTGGGCCAGCTGCTCGATCCGCGTGCGCGCCCGCTGGAGGGTGTCGCCGGCCGCCCGCACCACGTCCCGGCGCCTGCGCTCCTCTCGCCGCCACCTGGCCTCGGCGATCGAGATGAACGCGTCCTGGCCGCCGGCCGCGGGGAGCGGGCGGTGGCCGTTGGCCTGTGGCACGTCCGGTCGCGACAGCTCGCGCAGGATGGTCTCGCGCGCCTCGGCTGCCTCACGCAGCAGCGCGGTACGGCGGGCCACCAGCCCTCTGTCGATCTCGGCGACGCGCTGCCGGGAGCGGGCACGCAGCTCGGAGACGTAGGCGGGCTGGGACTCGGGATCGGTGAACTCGCCTAACGGGTGCTGCCTGGCATCGCGCGCACCCTGCCGGTACGCGGCGTCCCGTTCGTGCGTCCCCCGCGTGAACAGCCGTGACCAGAACGCCATCCGCGTCTCCCGGCTAGACCCGAGCCGTGCCTGCCTCCCAGCCTAAGCGCGCAATCCCCGAAATATCCGCGCATATCCATCCCGGGTACGCGAAAGGCCGGGCACCGTGATGGCGCCCGGCCTCGTTGCGGGTCAGCGGCCTTCCCCCTGAAGGCGCCGCGCGACCGGCGGTCCCCACCGCCCGCCGTACGAAAGGATCAGCCGCGCTCGGCCTCCCCGGTGGCGGCCTCCTGGGCGTCCTCGGGCGAGGCCTCGAGGTCCTGCTCGGCGTCGGCCCCGGCCTGTGCGGAGGCCTTGTCCAGCCGCACCCAGCTGGTCACGCTCTCGATGGCGAACAGCACGAACAGGTAGGCGGTCAGTACGGCGAGCACCGGCGTGAGCCACCCGAGCGCGGCCCCCACCCCGATGATCAGCAGCCGCAGCTCCCACCCGAGCCCGGCGTGGAACACCCAGGCCGGCGGCCAGATGCTCTGTCGCGTGCGATAAACCGTGTCGTAGGTGTGGTAGCCGACCACGTAGACCAGGACGAACAGCAGCCACTTGGGCGCGTCGGAGGCCAGCCCCACCACGACGATGGTCAGGAACTCGGTGCCGCGCAGCAGCGGCGGCGTGAGCCAGTCGAAGCGCCCCAGGTGGTCGCGCGGCGCGGTGGGCAGCACGAGCAGCACCACGATCAGCACCGGCAGCAGCAGGATCGGCCCGGGCTTGAGCACCCCGGACACCTGCAGGGCGATGACCGCGAGCAGAGCCACGAGCGTGGCGGGGACGGGCGGCACGCCCTTGCCGAGCCTGGGGCCGAGCGCGTGCACGAGCGGCCCGTCGTCGCGGTAGGCGAGCAGCCGGGCCGTCTGGATGCGGCGGCGCTCCTCGTCAGGGTCGGGAGTGGGCGCGGAGATGGTGGCCGGGTGGGTGATCATGCGAGTGACCTCATGACGCGTCCGGTGAGGGTGTAAGCGGCGGCGACGGAACCCCAGATCACCAACGTGAGGAAGGTGATGCGGGCGTCGAAGAGGGCGGCGGTGATCGCGATGGCCGCGAACCGCTCACCGATGGGGAACACGATCATCTTGCGGGCCCAGTGGACGGCGCGGAAGCGCCCGGCCTTGGTCCACATCTTCAGCAGTCCTCGGATGCCCTGGCTGCGCTCGACCTTACGCTTCTCCAGCGCCTTACGCAGCGGTTTGTCGCTGGGCGCGTCGAGAGCGAGCGTGGGCAGCTGCGCGGGCGGCTTGCGCCGGTTGGAGATGCCGAAGGAGAAGTCGAGCAGGTGCCTGACCGACTGCAGCGAGATCGCGGCAAGCGCCAGGATCCAGATCTCGTCGCCGTGGCCCGACACCACCCAGCCGACCGCCAGCCCGGCGAAGACCACGTACTCCTTGAAACGGTCGAACGTGGCGTCCAGCCACGCCCCCAGGACACCGAACTTCCTGGCGTAGCGGGCGACCTGTCCGTCCACGCAGTCGAAGACGAACGCGAAGTAGATCAGCACACCGCCCAGCACCATCATCGGCCGCTGGCCCGTGGCGAAGCAGGCGGCCGCCAGCACGCCCAGCGTGATCGAGATCAGCGTCACCTGGTTGGGCGTCAGCCCCCGCCTGGCCGCCCAGCGGGCGATGAAGCGCGAGTAGGTCGACACGAAGTACGTGGTGAAGAAGCCGTCGGCGCCCTTGACCGCGTTGTCGAGCCTGGCCCGGTCCTCGTCCATGCCGGCCATCTCGGCGCCGGCCTCGTTGACCTCCTCCTGGGTGGTGACCCGGCGGTAGAACAGGTCGCGGCGGCCTCGGATGCCGACCGACACGCCGTTGCGCACCAGGCCGAACACCAGCAGTTGGACGAAGTCGTCGTCGCCGACGAAGCTCATCTCGGCCAGCGCCCGGCAGGTCTCGGCCAGCATCGGCAGGTTGCGTTGGCCGATGTGCAGCGGGCCGAGCAGCGCGGTGTTGGGCCGGGTGACCGCGTGAGCGGCGGTGCCGACCGAGACGACCCTGGACTTGCCCGCGCGGGCGCGCACGGGCAGCCCCTCGAGGGTGTTGCGGCCGATCTCGGGATCGGCCTCCTCGATCGGGATGCTGTCCTCCGGCGCCTCCTCGCCCTCGGGCCTCGGTTCCTTGGCGACCAGCGCCAGCGCGGCGCGCTTGGCCTTGGTGATCTGGTAGATCAGCTCGTCGTGGATCACCGAGTTCTCGGGGATGATGAAGAGGTTGTCCGTTGCGGACTCGGCGACCTCGGCCAATGCGCGCAGTGCGCTCGACACGTCGGAGGGGTCGATCGTGACGGGCTGCGGATCCAGGGAGAGAAGCTGTCCACGCAGCCGCTCGGCGACGGTGGGATCGCCAGGCAGTGCGGTCAGCCTCAGGCCGGTCGGAGAGGTGTCGGGGCCGGGCGAGGCGCCCAGCAGGACCACGCGGGTCATGACTCCCTTTCGAGGCAGTTGCGGGGGGTTGAACAACGGGTGATGCGGGGACAGACGTCAAAGTCTAGTGAGGGTTGCGCAAAGTCGCTCCACCCCAGTCCGGCCATAAGATGAGTAAGTGAGTCTCTACCGTGACGAAGGCGTTGTCTTGCGCACGCAGAAGCTCGGCGAGGCAGACCGCATCGTCACCGTCCTGACCAAGCGCACGGGCAAGGTGCGGGCCGTCGCCAAGGGCGTCCGCCGCACGACTTCACGCTTCGGGGCGCGACTCGAACCCTTCACGCACGTCGACCTGCAGCTCCACGTAGGCCGCAGCCTCGACGTGGTCACCCAGGCGGAGACGATCAGGCCGTACGGCGAGGCCCTGGCGACCGACTACCCCCGCTACACCTCGGGCACCGCCATGCTGGAGACCGCCGACCGGCTCACCCAGGGTGAGAAGGAGCCCGCGCTGCGGCAGTTCCTGCTGCTGGTGGGCGGGCTGCGCACGCTGGCCGACGGCGAGCATGAGGCCAGGCTGGTGCTGGACGCCTACTTCCTGCGCTCGCTGGCCGTGGCGGGCTATGCTCCCGCGCTGGAGGCGTGCGCCAAGTGCCAGGCGCCGGCGATCAGGGGCTTCGCCATCGTCGCCGGTGGCGTGGTGTGCGGCGCGTGCAAGCCCGCCGGGTCCGTGGTGCCGGCGGCCGAGACGATCGGCCTGATGACAGCGCTGCTGCGCGGCGACTGGGTCACGGCCGACGCCTCCCAGCCCCGACACCGCAGCGAGTGCAGCGGTCTGGTGGCCGCCTACCTGCAGTGGCACCTGGAGCACGGCATCCGATCACTGAAACACGTGGAGAGGGAGCCGAGCCGGACACCTGGAGAACCATCCTGGGATCCCAAGGTGCAAGACTCCATGAGCACAGGAAGAGAACCGGTTTGAACGTCCGTCCCCCCACGCCGCATCCCTCCGGCGCGACCCCGCCGCCGATTCCGCGTGACCTGGTGCCCAGGCATGTGGCGATCGTCATGGACGGCAACGGCCGCTGGGCCAAGCAGCGCGGCCTGCCGCGCACCGAGGGGCACAAGGCGGGCGAGGCGTCACTGTTCGACGTCATCGAGGGCGCGCTCGAGCTCGGCGTCCCGTACCTGAGCGCCTACGCCTTCTCCACGGAGAACTGGAAGCGCTCGCCCGACGAGGTCCGCTTCCTCATGGGCTTCAACCGCGACGTCATCCGCCGCCGCCGCGACGAGCTCAACGCCATGGGCGTGCGGGTGCGCTGGGCGGGCAGGCCCGGCCGGCTGTGGAAGAGCGTGATCTCCGAGCTCCAGACGGCCGAGGCGATGACCGTCGGCAACAGCAAGCTGACCCTGCAGTTCTGCGTCAACTACGGCGGCCAGTCCGAGATCGTCGACGCCGCCGTCAAGCTGGCCCAGGACATCGCCGCAGGCCGCGTCAAGCCGGGCAAGGTCAGCGAGAAGACCTTCCGCCGCTACCTGGATGAGCCCGAGATCCCGGACGTCGACCTGTTCGTGCGCTCCTCGGGCGAGCAGCGCTTCTCCAACTTCCTGCTGTGGCAGTCGGCCTATGCCGAGATGGTCTTCCTCAACCGCCTCTGGCCCGACTTCGACCGCCGCGATCTGTGGGAGGCCTGCGAGATCTTCGCCAAGCGCGACAGGCGATACGGCGGCGCGGTGCCGAACGAGGTATTTCCGGCGAAACGATAGGTTGCTATCGTTTCCAGGGTGAGCGAGTCCACGCAAGTACCGCTGCACATGTCCAGGGCCGGCTTCGACCCGGCCCCGGAACTCGCCAGGCTCCGCGACGGGGAGGGCGTCACCAAGGTCGCCACGCCGTGGGGCATCGACGCCTGGCTGGTCACCCGCTACGCCGACGTCCGGGCCGTCCTCAGCGACCCCGACACCTACAGCAACGCCCGCCAGCGCATGGTCCAGCTGGCCTCCGCCAGGGACATGAGCGAGCGGGAGCTGGAGGAGATGCGCACGGGCAACCTGCTGGCCTTCGACCCGCCCGAGCACACCCGGCTGCGCAAGTTCCTGGCGCCGGAGTTCACGCTGCGCAGGATGCGGCGCCTGGAGCCGCTCGTGTCGAAGATCGTCGAGGAGCACCTCGACGCCATGGAGGCGGCAGGACCACCCGCCGATCTGGTCTCCTCGTTCGCGCTGCCGGTGCCTTCGCTGGTGATCTGCGACCTGCTCGGCGTGCCGTACGAGGACAGGGCCGACTTCCAGCGCAGGACCGGCACGCTGCTGAACGTGAGCCTGCCGCCGGAGCAGCGGATGGCCGCGCAGCGCGAGTCGCGCGCCTACATGACCGAGCTGGTCGAGCGCATCATGGCCGACCCGGGCGACGAGCTGCTCGGCATGCTGGTGCGCGAGCACGGCGGCGACCTGTCGGCCATGGAGCTGGTCGGCATCGGCAACCTGCTGCTGATCGCCGGGCACGAAACCACCTCGAACATGCTCGGCCTCGGCACGCTGGCCCTGCTGCGCCACCCCGAACAGCTGGAGCTGCTGCGCAGTGAGCCCGCGCTGGTCGACGCGGCGGTGGAGGAACTGCTGCGCTGGCTGAGCATCGTCCACGCGGGCACGGCCAAGGTCACCACGACCGACGTGGAGATCGCCGGGCAGGCGATCCCCGAGGGGCAGCTGGTGCTGTGCGCGCTGCCGACGGCCAACCGCGATCCGGCCTTCATCGACGGCCCGGAGCGGCTGGACATCACTCGGGGCGCGCCCGGGCACCTGGCCTTCGGCCACGGCATCCACCACTGCCTGGGCGCGCCGCTGGCCCGCATGGAGATGCGTACGGCCTTCCCCGCGCTGCTGCGGCGCTTCCCCGGGCTGCGCCTGGCGGGGCCCGAGCCGGAGTTCCGCTCCTTCTCCGTCGTCTTCGGGCTGTCCTCGCTCGAGGTGGCCTGGTGAGCTTCATGGTTTAGCCGTGCCGACCCGTTCCGACGCGCTGCGCAACAGCGGCAGGATCGCCCGGGCGGCCATCGAGGCGCTGCGGGAGCAGGGGCCCGAGGTCTCGCTGGAGGAGGTCGCGCGGCGCGCCGGGGTCGGCATCGCCACCGTCTACCGGCGCTTCGGCGACAGGGACACGCTCGTCGGCGCGGCCTTCGAGGCGTACTTCGCCGAGGAGATCGAGCCCCTGGCTCAGGCGGCCCGCCAGGCCGCCGACCCCTGGGAGGGGCTGTGCGCGGCGCTGACGGCCACGGTGGCCACCCTGGCCACCCACCGCTCGCTGCTGGCCGCCGCCCGCGAGTCGCACGCTCTCAGCATCGACATCGCCCTGCGCTTCCTGGCCCCGCTCGGCGAGGCCCTCACGGCCGCCCAGCGCCTCGGCCGGGCCCGCGCCGACCTCGAACCCCGCGACCTGGCCGCGATCGTCATCATGGCCCTGGCCACCGACGACCACACCCGCTACCTCCCCCTCCTCCTCGACGCGATCCGCCCGCGCTCTTAGAACTCCCTCCCTCGTACGGCAAACCGCCCCACCGCCCGCCCGCCGCACTCCGGCTGCGATCTTCTCTTTCCTGTACGGCGGGCGGCCGGTGGCGGCGGCCCGCCGTACAAGAAAAAGCCCTAAAGCGCGCTAAGGCGCCCTGAAACGCCCTGAAGCTGGCTGGAATGGCTATGCGCGGCGGCGAGCTCGGTAGGCGGCTACGTGCATGCGGTTGCCGCAGGTGCGGCTGTCGCAGTACACGCGGGATCTGTTGCGGGACTCGTCGACGAAGACGCGGTCGCAGTCGGGCGCCGAACACGTGCGCAGCCGCTCCCACTCGCCCTCCACCAGCAGGTGCGCGAGCGCGACCCCGTAGTCGGCGGCCAGGTGCTCGGCGAGCGTGGAGCCGGGCGCGAAGTAGTGCACGTGCAGCGGGTGCCCGTCGTGCTCGGTGAGGCGGGGCGTGATGCGCGTCTCCGAGAGCAGCGCGTTGAGCAGGCGCACCGCCGTGGGCTGGTCGGGCGCGGTGAAGACGCGGTGGAACGCTTCGCGGACCATCCGCACCTGCCCGAGGTCTCGCGTGGTGAGCACGTCGACGCCGCTCACCTGCTGGGATTCCACGAATGCCTGCAGGTCGGACAGATCGGCCAGACCATCCTCGCCGCCGGTAGCCGGTGAGGTGTTGACCAGCTCCACTGCTGAGGCCAGCGAATACGCCATGTCATGGCCAAACGGCATGTTGACTCCTGTCGGACCCGGTTCTAGCGTCAGCGTATCTCTCCATCGGGGTGCCGGGGGTCAGCAACCGTACGGGTTTTCATCAGCGAACGTCGTCATGCGGCCGCGTTTGTGCGCCATGTGGGCGCAGGGGTTCTGGGCCTGTCGTGGCTCGGTTGGGGTCTGGCGGAACCCGCCGATGAAAGGTAACGGCTGCCTGACATGTGATCAGAATTGATCTCATGTCAGGTAACGGTTCTTTCAGCCGGTCGAGCAGCCGGCGCAGGTGCCGAAGACCTCGACCGTGTGAGTGATCTCGGTGAAGCCGTGATCGCTGCCGACCATCTCGGCCCAGCGCTCGACGGCGGGCCCGGCGACCTCCACGGTGCGGCCGCAGCGACGGCACACCAGGTGGTGGTGATGGTCGCCGCTGGCGCAGGCGCGGTAGACCGACTCGCCCTCGTCGGTGCGCAGCACGTCGACCTGGCCGCCGTCGGCCAGCGCCTGCAGCGCCCGGTAGACGGTCGTCAGGCCGATCTTGGCGCCGTGCTGGCGCATCTCGGCGTAGACGTCCTGCGCGCTGCGGAAGCCCTCGCTCTGGCGGAGGGTGTCGTGCACGGCATCTCGTCTAACACTCATGAGACCTCCTCCATCCGTATGCTGGGGCGCCGGCTGACGGCCGGTTCCCGCGTTCTGCCCCGCCGTACGAATCTACCGACACCGAGGGCCGCGACGAAGCCTGCAAGGGCAACGAGGACGATCGCGGCGCCGGGCGGCACCCTGGTGGAGACCGTCGAGCCGAGCAGCCCGCCCACGGCGGCGAGCACGCCGAACACCATGGCCAGCGCCATCGTGGCGCGGAAGCCGCGGGTGAACTGCTGGCCGGTCGCCACCGGGATCACCATCAGCGCGCTGACCAGCAGCAGCCCGACCACGCGCATGGCGATGACGACAGTCAGCGCCGCGGTCACCGCGATGATCATACTGAGCATCCGCACGGGCAGCCCGCTGGCCTTGGCCATCTCCTCGTCCTGGCAGAGCACGAACAGCTCCCTGCCGAAGACCAACACGACCCCGATCACCGCGACGGCGAGCCCGCCGATGATCCACAGGTCCTGGTCGGAGACCAGCGCGATCGCGCCGAACAGGTAGGAGTTGAGCTTGGTGCTGCTGCCGCCGGGAGAGATGCTCATGAGCATGACGCCGCCGGCGATGCCGCCGTAGAACAGCAGGGCCAGGGCCACGTCGCCACTGGTGCGCCCGCGCGCCCTGACCAGCTCGATGACGATCGCACCGGCCACCGAGACGATCACAGCGGTGATCACGGGCGCGGTCTGGGTGAGGAAGCCGAGCGCCACGCCGGTCAGCGCGATGTGGCCGATGCCGTCGCCGAGCAGCGCCAGCCTGCGCTGCACGATGAACGTGCCGACCGCCGGAGCGCACAGCCCGATCAGCACGGCGGCGATCAGCGCCCGCTGGAGGATGTCGGTCTGCAGCAGCTCGATCACGGTGCCTCCCCCTGCCAGCCACTGAGCGGTCCCGCCGCCGCGCCTGCCGCGTGCGGGTGGACATGCTGATGCCCCGGCCGGGCGCAGTCGCCCTCCGGTTGCGGCGGCCGGCCGTCGTGGCCGATCAGCCCGTCGCGGACCACGACGCCGCGGGTGATCAGCGGTTCGAGCGGGCCCAGCTCGTGCACCACCAGCACGATGGTCCTGCCGTCGTGCACGAGCCTGGCCATGGTGTCGGCCAGCAGGTGCTGTGACTCGGCGTCCACGCCTGCGGTGGGCTCGTCCATGACGTAGGTGTCGGGCTGCCCGGCCAGCGCGCGGGCGATGAGCACCCGCTGCTGCTGCCCGCCCGACAGCGACTGGACCGGGTCGGAGGCCCGGTCGGACAGCGCCACGGCCTCGAGCGCCTCGGCCACCGCGGTCCTGTCCGCGGAGTTGGTACGGCGCAGCCGCTTCTGCCTGGCGACCCGGCCGGAGGCCACGACCTCGCGGACCGTGGCGGGCACCCCGCCGCCCACGTTGAGCCGCTGGGGCACGTAGCCGATGCGCCACCAGTCGCGGAACTTCGCCGGCGGCCTGCCGTACATCAGGGTCTTGCCGCCCGACAGTGGAGTGAGGCCGAGCAGGGCGCGCACCAGCGTGGACTTGCCGGAGCCGTTGGCGCCCAGGACGGCGACGACCTCGCCGGGGCAGATCGTCAGGTCGATGCCGCGCAGGATCTCGCGGCCGTCCAGCGTCACCCGGCCGCCGACCATCTGGAATGCGGTCTCCGTCATGAACACCTCAGTGCGGATTTGAGTGAGTCCAGATTCTTGCGCATGGCCGACAGGTAGTCGCCGTCGGGCTTGCTCTCCAGCGGGTCGAGGACCTGCGTCCTGGCGCCGACCTCCGTGGCCAGCACCTCGGCCACCTTGGGGCTGACCAGGGACTCGGTGAAGATCGTGGTGACGCCCTCGCTCTTGGCCAGCTTGGCGACCTCGAGGATACGGGTGGGCGAGGGCTCCTGCTCGGGGTCCAGCGTGATGCCGACCTGCTTGAGGTGGTAGCGGTCGGCCACGTAGCCGAACGCCGCGTGGCTGGTGACCAGGGTCTTGGTCTGGCAGGTGGCCAGCGCCTTGGCGTACTCCTGGTCGAGGGCGCCGAGCGCGGCAGCCGTACTGGCGGCGCGGTCCTTGTAGGCCTGGGCGTGCGCGGGGTCGGCGGTGGCCAGGCGCTCGCCGAGCTTGGTGGCGACCGTGGCCATGCGCGAAGGGTCGAGCCAGACGTGGGGGTCGTAGGCGACGTCGGTGTTCTCGCTCTTGTCCGTCAGGGGGAGCGTCTTGACCGCGGTGGCGGCGTCGAAGCCCTTGTCGGCGCCGTACTGGGCGACCGCGTCGTCGACGGCGGGCTGCAGGCCCTTGACATAGACGGTCAGCGCCGCCCGGTCCAGCATCGCCACCTGCTGCGGGCCCAGCTCCAGGTCGTGCGGCTCGACGCCCGGCGCGGTGAGCACGGTCAGCTTGACGTCGGAGCCCCCGACCTGCTGGGTGAGCCACTGCATCGGGTAGAAGGCGGCGACCACGTCGGGCGGTCCGCCCTGGGAGGTCTCGGCGGCGCCGGAGCCGCAGGCCGCGGTGGTCGTCACGAGGGCGAGGGCCGCGGCCATGCCGATAAGGGGCGTTCTGGACATCACACCCCTGAGTATGGAGAAAATGAAAACGATTGTCAAAATCTCCGACGTTCAGAACGCCCCGAGCCGGGTGGCGATGAGCGCCAGCAGAAAGGCCATCACCACGATCCGCAGGATCCTGCCGCCGACGCCGATCGACGGCCACGACAGGTAGGCCAGCCAGCACACGAACGCCAGCACCGGCAGCACGGCCAGCGCGCCCAGCGGGTTGGTGACCGCCAGGCCGGCCAGCAGCAGGATCACCAGCAGCACCGGGACCACCCACCGGGGCAGCTGGGTGGACAGGTAAACCATCGGCGTCGCGCTGCGCGCCTCGACGGCCTTGCGGAAGGAGTTCTCACGAGGAGCCACGGGCGTGAGCCTAATCCCTGGTCCCGAGGACCACGTCTCGGCTGGGGAGTCCGCTCCCGGCGGGCGGCTGGTGGTGGTGACCGTACGGGAGGCGACGATGGTTGTAGGCGTGCATCTGTGCCAAAAGGCGCGACACGCGCTTCGTTGGCGTGGAACAGGAGAAACCGGTCAGCATCTCTGGACTTCCATCGTTCCAGGGCCTACCTGACCTGTCCGCCGGTGGCGGTGCTGCTGGCACTCTAAGCTTGGGCGGGTGCTCGCCGTCATCCGTTACTCCGTGCCAGAGTCGCAGTCGCAGGACTTCATCAAGCAGGCCCACGTCATCCTCGACACGCTGGCGGGGGAGCCGGGTTTCCAGCGCGGCAGGCTTGCCCGCTCGGTCGACGAGCCCAACCTGTGGGCGCTGGTCAGCGAGTGGGAGGGCGCGGGCTTCTACCGCCGGGCCCTGTCGGCCGCGCGGATGGCGATGTACCCGCTGATGATCCTCATGGTCAACGAGCCGAGCGCCTTCGAGGACGTTTACGTTTCCGGACAAGAGGAATAGTCGCGCGCGAGGGCAACCGCGAGTCCCCTAAGCTGGGCTCATCCGTTTTCCCTCGCCGACCTCCAGCCGGAAAGAGACCCAACCAACATGGCACGCCGTACAGACGTCATGGACACCATCGTCAGCCTCGCCAAGCGCCGCGGGCTCGTCTACCCGTCGAGCGAGATCTACGGAGGTCTGCGTGCGTCGTGGGACTACGGTCCGCTGGGCGTCGAGCTGAAGAACAACGTCAAGCGGCAGTGGTGGCTGTCGATGGTCCAGTCCCGCGACGACGTGGTGGGCCTCGACTCCAGCGTCATCCTGGCCCGCGAGGTGTGGCAGGCCAGCGGCCACGTCGAGACCTTCACCGACCCGCTGACCGAGTGCCAGTCCTGCCACAAGCGCTTCCGCGCCGACCACCTCATCGAGGCCTACGAGGAGAAGAACGGCAGGTCGCCCGAGCACGGCCTGGCCGACATCACCTGCCACAACTGCGGCACCAAGGGCGCCTTCACCGACCCCAGGCAGTTCAGCGGCCTGCTGAAGACCTACCTCGGCCCGGTCGAGGACGAGTCCGGCCTGGCCTACCTGCGCCCGGAGACCGCTCAGGGCATCTTCATCAACTACCTCAACGTGCAGCAGTCGGCGCGCAAGAAGATCCCGTTCGGCATCGGCCAGATCGGCAAGTCGTTCCGCAACGAGATCACGCCTGGCAACTTCATCTTCCGCACCCGCGAGTTCGAGCAGATGGAGATGGAGTTCTTCGTCAAGCCCGGCACCGACGAGGAGTGGCACGACTACTGGATCAACGAGCGCTACCGCTGGTACTCCGACCTGGGCATCAACAAGGACAACCTGCGGCTCTACGAGCACGCGAAGGAGAAGCTGTCCCACTACGCCAAGCGCACGGTGGACGTGGAATACCGCTTCAACTTCGCCGGCGGTGAGTGGGGCGAGCTCGAGGGCATCGCCAACCGCACCGACTTCGACCTGACGGCGCACTCGCAGGCCTCCGGGGTCGACCTGTCGTTCTTCGAGCAGGACACGGGCGAGCGGTACGTGCCCTACGTCATCGAGCCCGCGGCCGGTGTCGACCGGGCCACGCTGACGTTCCTGCTCGACGCTTACACCGAGGACGAGGCGCCCAACGCCAAGGGCGTCATGGAGAAGCGCACGGTCATGCGCCTCGACCACCGCCTCGCGCCGGTCAAGGTCGCGGTGCTGCCGCTGTCGCGCAACGCCGACCTCTCGCCCAAGGCTCGCGACCTGGCCTCCCAGCTGCGCAAGCGGTGGAACGTCGAGTTCGACGACGCCGGCGCGATCGGCCGCCGCTACCGCCGTCAGGACGAGATCGGCACGCCGTTCTGCATCACGGTCGACTTCGACACGCTCGAGGACCACGCGGTCACGATCCGCGAGCGCGACACGATGGAGCAGCAGCGCATCTCCCTCGACCAGGTCGAGACCTACCTCCGCACCCACCTCAACGACTGACCGGCCCCCGGGTGGGCCCCCAAAAAAGCAAGGCGTTCGCTGCGCTCACGTGCTCTGATGGGGCCCGCCCGTTGCCCGTCTGGGTTTCTTCCCGGTTGGGGCCCGCCCTGGTCTGAGGGTTCGCTGCGCTCACACGCTCTTGACGGGCCCACCCGTTTGCCCACCTGGACCACCTCCCGGTTGGGCCCGCCCTGGTCGGTGGTGCTCGTGCGTGCTGCCGCAAAGAGTTGGCGCCTGGTGAGAGCCTGTCGATCATTTGGCACGTCGAGAATCTGCCGGACTTAGATCGAGAATCTGCCGGGGTCCTATCGAGAATCTGCCGCCCATGAATCGAGGATCTGCCGGTCTCGGTTCGCGAACGCGACTCGAGGGGGCACGGCTCGCTCCCTCGTTCCCGGCGCGCTCTTGGCGCGTGTGGGTCAGGACATGCCGTGAGGCGGCAGCCCTCGGTGTGCCGGGGTGTGCACGGGCGGCGGCGGGCGTTGGGATGCCTCGGATGTGCCCGGGGCGCTGGGTGTCAGTACGCCAGGACGTGGCCGCGCATGGTTCCGCCGTCGGCCGGGACGGCCAGGCAGTAGGCGGTCCGGTAGCGCGGCCATGACAACTCCATCGGCAGGATCTGGCCCACACCTACCGTCGCGTGGCGCGACTCCTTGATGTGGACGCGGGGCATGCACCCGTTCTCCGCCATTCGCCGCACCTCGCCGTCGCCCGGCCAGGGGCCGTCCGGCAGGACGTAGACGGTGGCGAACTCGGCGATGTGCGGCCTGTCGCACGGCACCAGCGTCACCAGCTGGTCGTCGGCGACGGACTTCACGCAGTCGCCGGGACGCAGCTCGGTCGGATACCACCGCTCCTCACCCGGCTCCACCGGGACCGAGGCCGCGGGCGCCGCAGCGGGCGAGGCCGCGGGCGCCGCAGCGGGCGAGGCCGCGGGCACCGCGGCGGGCGAGGCGGAGGGTGCCGCGGTGGGCGGCTGAGCCGTACCGCCTGTGCTGGGCGTGCAGGCGGCACCGAGCTAGGCCGTCAGCACGGCCGCGGCGGCGACCTGGGTCCTTCGCGAATGCATGCTGCGGAGGATGGCAGCCCTAGATCACGACGGCGTCGCGGGTGTCAGTGGCGATGGGGGCGGCGAGCTTGGTGTCGTCGTTTGTGTGGACGGCGATCCAGAGGCCGCTGCGGTTGGCGGGTCAGTCCTCCGGGCGGGGGAGTGGTTTCTGGCGGCGGAGTGGTCCTCGGGGTCCCTGGTGGCGGAGTGGTCCTTGGTCACCGGAGGAGGGTGGGGTGGGGGAGGGGGAGGTGGAGGGCGGGGATCCTCGGGGAGGTGGGGGCGGGTGGTTACCGGGTGCGCTTTCGGCAGTAGGCGAGTGTGGCGGCGTAGGCGATGGCCGGTAAGACGAAGGCCGCTGCGCGCAGGGACCAGATGATCGTCATGTAGACGTCATGCGGCGCCACCAGCGGCGGGGTGGGCGCGTTCGGATCACCGGGGATCTCCGAGAACCAGGTCGCCGACCACACCACGGTGAAGAACGTGATGACCGCGATCCCCAGCGCCGTCCTGACGGGCGCGTGCCGGGGCCGGTCCAGGAGGTGGTGGTAGCCGCCGTCGCCGGTCACCCGCCGCTCCAGGAACGGGTAGAAGAGCAGCACGGTGAAGAACCCGCCAAGCACCAGCATCGGTATCCAGAGCCCGACCTGCAGCACGTATCCGCCCACGACGATCTCCCAGGGCGGCACCAGCCGCAGCGCTCCTTCCAGCACGCCGAAGTACCAGAAGGGCTGGGCCGACGGCGGCACCGTGCCCGGCTGGTAGGGGCCGTGCTCCCACACGGGATTGACCGTGACGAACGTGGCCAGCAGCGCGATGGCCGCGAACGTGAACATGGCCGTGGCGCCGTTCTTGATCGCGAAGTAAGGGAAGAACGGCGCCCCCGTCACCCGCGACTCGTCAGAGTCCGACATGCGGCGCTCGTGCTCATGGTCGCGACCGCTTCGGGACTCGTCGGCTCGTGCCGGGCTCCTTCGCTCCGTGTGCTTCTGCCGCCAGGTGAGGATCAGCGCGTGCAGCGGCGCGACCGCCAGCAGGATGCCGGGAACCAGCAGCACGTGTGTGACGAACAGCCGCCCGACCACCTGCCCGGGGAAGGCGCCGTCGAAGGCGAACACCGACAGGTACGTGCCCACCAGCGGGATCGACACCAGCAGCCCCTGCGCCTCGCGCAGCCCGGAGAAGGCCAGCTGGTCGGCCGGCAGCGAGACCCCGAGGAACGACTCGAACAGCGCCAGCGCGAACAGCAGCACGCCCAGCATCCAGGTCAGCTCGCGCGGCCTGCGGAAGGCGCCGGTGAAGAAGACGCGGAACAGGTGCGCCACGATCGACAGCACGAAGATCGTCGCCGACCAGTGGTGCAGCTGGCGCATCAGCAGCCCGCCGCGCACCTCGAGGCTGATCGACCTGACCGAGGCGTAGGCCGTGTCCGGAGCGGCCTTGTAGAACAGCGTCAGGAACGTCCCGGTCAGCACGAGCAGCGCGAAGGAGTACAGCGCGAACTCGCCGAGCAGGAACGACCAGTGGCTGGGGAAGAGCTTGCGCAGGTTGGGGCGTAACCAGCGGCCCACTCCCGGCAGCCGCTCGTCCACGTAGAGCACGGTGCCCTGGGCCGCCCGCGCGGATCCGGCCAGCAGGCGTTCCCGCCGCGTGGGCTTGGTAGGAGCGGCCATCGGCGCCTCCCGTGGGGGGGTGATGATCCGATTCTGCACCTCCACTTCCGGCATATCAAGAATTGGTGTAAACCAATTGGTATAAACCAATTCTTCCTCGACCAGAATTTTAATTGGATTAGACCGGTTATAGGTGGTTCACCTGGGGAAACGGGGAGTTAGCCGAGGAGTGCAGTTTCATCATCAATATCGCCGGTAGAGTCCAGGTCAGAGGCGTTTGATTGGAGCTGTGGTGGCCAAGTACGTTTACGACTTCACCGAGGGCAACAGGAATCTCAAGGATCTGCTCGGCGGCAAGGGAGCGAACCTCGCCGAGATGACCAACCTCGGGCTTCCCGTCCCTCCCGGGTTCACGATCACCACTGAGGCCTGCCGTCACTATCTGGCGGAGGGCGCCGTCCCCGACGGCCTCGAGGACGAGGTCGCCACGCACCTGGCCGCGCTCGAGACGAGCATGGGCAGGAAGCTCGGACAAGCCGACGACCCGCTGCTGGTCAGCGTCCGCTCCGGAGCCAAGTTCTCCATGCCAGGCATGATGGACACCGTCCTCAACATCGGGCTCAACGACGAGTCCGTCCAGGGACTGGCCAAGCAGGCAGGCGGCAACGAGCGCTTCGCCTGGGACTCCTACCGCAGGCTCATCCAGATGTTCGGCAAGACCGTCCTGGGCATCGAGGGCGAGCTGTTCGAGGAGGCCCTGGACGCGGTCAAGAGCTCCCGCCAGGACACCGACCTGACCGCCGGCGAGCTGCGCGGCCTGGTCGAGACGTACAAGGGCATCGTGCGCGAGCAGACCGGCAGGGACTTCCCCGCCGAGCCGCGTGAGCAGATGCGCCTGGCCGTCCAGGCCGTCTTCGAGTCGTGGAACGCCCCGCGCGCCATCCTCTACCGCCGCCAGGAGCGCATCCCCGCCGACCTGGGCACCGCGGTCAACATCGTGGCCATGGTCTTCGGCAACGTCGGTCCCGACTCCGGCACCGGCGTCGCCTTCACCCGCGACCCGAGCACGGGCCACCAGGGCGTCTACGGCGACTACCTGCAGAACGCCCAGGGCGAGGACGTGGTCGCCGGCATCCGCAACACCATCCCGCTGCAGGAACTCGAGCGCCTCGACAAGAACTCCTACGACGAGCTCATGCAGATCATGCAGACCCTGGAGAACCACTACAAGGATCTGTGCGACATCGAGTTCACCATCGAGCGCGGCAAGCTGTGGATGCTGCAGACCCGCGTCGGCAAGCGCACCGCGGCCGCTGCCTTCCGCATCGCCACCCAGCTCGTCGACCAGGGCCTGATCAGCCTGGACGAGGCCGTCACCCGCGTCGACGGCGACCAGCTGGCCCGACTGATGTTCCCGCGCTTCGACGCGTCCGCCGGCCGCAAGGAGATCACCAAGGGCATGAACGCCTCACCCGGTGCCGCCGTCGGCAAGGCCGTCTTCTCCTCCGAGCGCGCGGTCGAGCTGGCCGCGCAGGGCGAGGACGTCATCCTGGTGCGCCGCGAGACCAACCCCGACGACCTGTCCGGCATGATCGCCGCGCGCGGCGTCCTGACCAGCCGCGGTGGCAAGACCTCGCACGCCGCCGTGGTGGCCCGCGGCATGGGCAAGACCTGCGTGTGCGGCGCCGAGCAGCTCGAGGTCTCGGCCAGTGAGCGCCGCTTCACCGCCCCCGACGGCGTCGTCGTCAACGAGGGCGACGTGATCTCCATCGACGGCTCCACGGGCGAGGTCTTCCTGGGCGAGGTGCCGGTCGTGGACTCGCCCGTGGTCGAGTACTTCGAGGGCCGCCAGGTCGACGACGAGCTGGTCAAGGCCGTGGACCGGATCATGAACAGGGCCGACGAGGTGCGCCGCCTGCGTGTGCGGGCCAACGCCGACACCATCGACGACGCCGCCCGCGCCCGCCGCTTCGGCGCCCAGGGCATCGGGCTGTGCCGTACCGAGCACATGTTCCTGGGCGAGCGCAGGCAGCTCGTGGAGGACCTGGTGCTGGCCGCCGACGACAAGGAACGGCAGGCCGCGCTTGACGCCCTGGAGCCCCTGCAGAAGGAGGACTTCACCGGCATCTTCCGCGCCATGGGCGAGCTGCCGGTGACGATCAGGCTCATCGACCCGCCGCTGCACGAGTTCCTGCCCGACCTCACCGAAATGTCGGTCAAGGTGGCCACGGGCGACGCCACGGACAAGGACCGCAAGCTGCTGGCCGCCGTCAAGCGGCTGCACGAGCAGAACCCCATGCTGGGCCTGCGCGGCGTACGGCTCGGCCTGGTCATCCCCGGGCTGTTCGCGATGCAGGTCAGGGCCATCGCCGAGGCGGCCCGCGAGGTGCCGGGCGCCCGCCCGGAGATCATGATCCCGCTGGTGGCGGCCGTGCAGGAGCTGGAGGCGGTACGCGAGGAGGCCGCCTCGATCCTGCGCCAGATCGGCGTCGACGCGCTGATCGGCACCATGATCGAGACGCCGCGGGCGGCGCTGACCGCCGGGCAGATCGCCGAGGCGGCCGAGTTCTTCTCCTTCGGCACCAACGACCTGACGCAGATGACATGGGGCTTCTCCCGCGACGACGTCGAGGCCTCGTTCTTCTCCCGCTACCTGGAGCTGGGAGTCTTCGGCGTCTCCCCGTTCGAGACCCTGGACCGCGACGGCGTCGGCCGCCTGGTCAAGCTGGCCGCGGACGAGGGCCGGGCCACCCGCGAGGACCTGCACCTGGGCATCTGCGGCGAACACGGCGGCGATCCTGACTCGGTCCACTTCTGCCACGAGGCGGGCCTGGACTACGTCTCGTGCTCGCCGTTCCGCATCCCCGTGGCGCGCCTGGAGGCAGGCAGGGCCGCGCTGGCGGGCAACGACTCCGACACCCGCTAGGAGGGCACGTAGTCGTACGGCACGCCCTGGTTGCCGAGCCACTCGCGCAACCCGGGCACGGCCGAGGAGTCGCCCGCCACCCGGGCGGCGTACTCGGCCAGCCGTACCTCCTCGCCGTCGTCGAACAGCAGGCGGGCCGGGCCCGACCAGGACAGGTGCCAGCGGGCCTGGCCGTGCACGATGAGCACGCCCTCGAGCGCCTGGCAGAGCACGCCCGACAGCAGCGTGTCGGAGGGCTTCCATCCCGCGGCGAGCAGCTCGGCCTCCAGCTCCGCCTGCCGGCCGCGGGCGATCACCTCGAAGGCGGCGTCCAGGTAGGGCTTGGTGGCGCCCATCACCTTCTGGCCCGCCATGGCCAGGTCGCGCAACGCCTCGGCGTTGCGGACGGCATAGGTGCCCTCGGCCACCAGCTCCTCCCAGGAGACCGCGCGCAGCGCCAGTGCCTCCTGGGTCCACAGCGAGTGCTCCACGGCCTGCAGAGCCATATCCGGGTCGCGCAGCAGGGTCAGCGCCGGGCGGGGGTCGGGCACCAGCATCGGCTCGGGCAGGTGCTCGATCGCGGCCAGCCGGTCGACCAGGCTCGGATGCGAGTCGTAGGGCGAGGTCTGCTCCGGTTCGGCGCCGGTCTGGGCCACCTCGGCCTGCCGTACAGGGTCGGCCATCAGCATGCGGAAGCCGCCGAAGACCTTCATCGGCCGCGCGCCCGCCACGCCCGTCAGCGCCAGGTAGTTCTCGGCGTACAGGTCCCAGGCGGTGGCGGTGGCGTGGATCTTGCGCAGCGCCTCGCTCATCGCCTGGCGCCCGCCGATCGCCACCGCCAGCTGGTCGGCCTCCAGCTCCTGGCGGCGCGAGACGGCCTGGGAGACGCGCAGGTAGAGCTTGGCGTACAGGGCGAACAGCCGCTGGAAGAACGGGTGGTTGGCCAGGCCCTGCACGGTCGCGATCAGCGACACCCGCCCGCGGTAGACGGGCGCGCCCAGGCGGGTGTGCGCGCCGCTGTAGTGGCCCAGCTCGTGCCCGAGCACGGCGCGCATCTCGTCCACCGTGAGCTGCTGCAGCAGCGGCAGCCCGATGAACATGCGGCGGCGGGTGGCCCGCAGGCCGAGCAGCTTCGTGTCCTCCGACACGGCCGCGTTGACCTCGCCGACCAGCCGCAGCTCGTCGGGCGGCGCGGTGCGCACCCGCTGCGCCAGGTCCTCGACCGTCTGCCAGAGCACCGGCTCCTGCTCGCGGGTGACCGCCACGCCCGGCTGCTCGCCGGAGCGCATCCTGCTGACCTTGATCAGGGTCAGCACCAGCGAGCCGGCGGCCAGCGTCAGCACGATCGCCACCTTGAGCAGGGCGGCCTGGAAATTCACGAACACCAGAACGTCGAAGAACACCGCGGTGGCCAGCACCAGGCCGACCAGAACATAGAAGCCCGCCAGCAATGCGAAGGCCAGCACTGCACGGAACGCTGTCGTCATGAGGTGAGGCTCCGGGGGAGGGGTACTCGCGGGCTCGACACTAGCGGAGACCGAATAGTGGATAAAATCGCAGCACTTATGACCCGCTACGACGCGCACGACTTCGAGAGGTGGGTGCCGGAACCGCCCGGCAACCCCGAGCGGAGCGCGTTCGAGCGTGACAGGGCACGCGTGCTCCACAGCGCCGGGCTGCGCAGGCTGGCAGCAAAGACCCAGGTCGTCGGCCCAGGCGAGGCGCCGGGCGGCGGGCAGCACATCCCGCGCACCCGGCTCACGCACTCCCTGGAGTGCGCCCAGGTCGGCAGGGAGATGGGCGCCACCCTCGGCGTCGATCCGGACCTGGTGGAGACCGCCTGCCTGGCGCACGATCTGGGACACCCGCCCTTCGGGCACAACGGGGAGGTCGCACTCAACCGGCTGGCCGCCTCCTGCGGCGGGTTCGAGGGCAACGCGCAGAGCCTGCGCCTGCTGACCAGGCTGGAGGCCAAGGTGCTCACCGAGACCGGCCGGAGCGCCGGGCTCAACCTGACCAGAGCCGCGCTGGACGCCTCCATCAAGTACCCGTGGACCCGGTCGGTGTCAGGCAAGTTCGGCGTCTACGAGGACGACCTGCCCGTCTTCCACTGGATCAGGGACGGCGCCCCCGGTGGCCGCGTCAGCTTCGAGGCGCAGATCATGGACTGGGCCGACGACGTCGCCTACTCCGTCCACGACCTCGAGGACGCCCTGCACTCCGGCCACGTCACGCCCGAGGCGCTGCGCTCCCCGATCGAGCGCACCCAGGTCTGCGAGCTCACCCGCGCCTGGTACGCCTCCGACGCCGAGTGCGCCGAGCTGGAGGAGGTCTTCGCCCGCCTGATCGCCGACCCGCTCTGGCCGCGCCACTTCGCCGCCACGCTCGCCGACCTGGCCGGTCTCAAGGCCCTCACCAGCGGGCTCATCGGACGCTTCTGCAGGTCCGCGCAGACCGCCACCCTCGGGGCGTACGGCTCGCGCCACCGCGCCGACCTGGTCGTGCCCAGGGCCACCCGGCTGGAATGCGCGCTGCTCAAGGGCATCACCGCGCACTACGTCATGACCACCGACGACCACCACGCGGTCCAGGCCCGCCAGCGGGACCTGATCACCGAGCTGGCCTCGCTGATCACGCTGGGCGCGCCCGTCACGCTGGAACCCGCCTTCAGGCCCGCCTTCCTGGGCGCAGCCGACGACGCGGCCAGGATGCGGGTGGTGATCGACCAGATCGCCTCGCTCACCGACACCTCGGCCGTCGCCTGGCACAAGCGCCTTTCCGGATGACTCCCGCAGGCGGATACTTCATAGATGGCCAGATTTGTGATCCTCGGTGCCGGTCTGGCGGGGGCCAAAGCAGCGCAGACGCTGCGTGAGGAAGGCGTCGACGACGAGGTCGTGCTGATCGGCGGGGAGACCGAACGGCCCTACGAACGACCGCCGCTGTCGAAGGAATACCTTCAAGGCAAGAGCGAGCGCGAGAAGATCTTTGTTCACGAACCGGACTGGTACGCCGAGCACGGCGTGGACCTCCGGCTCGGCCTGCGCGCCACCGGCATCGACCTCGACCGGCACACCGTCAGGCTCTCCGACGGTTCGCATCTGCCGTACAATAAGCTGCTCATCGCCACCGGCTCCACGCCCAAACGCCTGCCCGGCCCCGCGCTCTACCTGCGCACGGTCGGCGACAGCGAGGTCCTGCGCGAGCGCCTGGCCGCCGCCGGGCGGGTGATCGTGGTCGGCGCCGGATGGATCGGCCTGGAGGTGTCCGCCGCGGCCCGGCAGGCCGGATGCGAGGTCACCGTCGTCGAACCCGCGCCCACGCCGCTGCACGTCCCGCTCGGGCCCGAACTCGGCGAGGTCTTCGCCCGCGTGCACCGCGCCCACGGCGTCGAACTGCGGCACGGCACGTCGGTCGCCGAGATCACCTCCTCCGGGGTACGGCTCAGCACCGGCGAGCGCCTCGAGTCCGACCTCGTGGTCGCCGGCATCGGCGCCGCGCCCGAGATCGGGCTGGCCCGCGACGCCGGGCTCGACGTCGGCGACGGCATCCTCACCGACGCCTCGCTGCGCACCTCGAACCCCGACGTCTACGCCGCCGGCGACGTCGCCGAGTCCTTCAACCCGCTGTACAGCCGGCGGCTGCGCGTCGAGCACTGGGCCAACGCGCTGAACGGCGGGCCCGCCGCAGCCAGGTCGATGCTCGGGCAGGACGTGGTCTACGACCGCGTGCCGTACTTCTTCACCGACCAGTTCGAGCTGGGGATGGAGTTCTCCGGCGACGTCACGGGATACGAGGAGATCGTCTACCGCGGGTCCGTGGAGGACCTGGAGTTCATCGCCTACTGGCTGCGCGACGGCCGGGTGATCGCCGGGATGAACGTCAACGTCTGGGACGTGGTCGGCGACATCCAGGAGCTGATCCGCTCCAAGAGCGTCATCCCCGCGAAGGAGCTGTCGTCTGGATGACCGCGGTCGGAGCGTCGGAGGGCTCGGGCGTGGGTGTCTTGGCCGACTGCGGCTTCTTCTTCGACTTGCACTGGACGGCGCACTTCGGCGTCTCGCCGACCCTGGCGCGCAGCGCGAACGTGTCGTCCCGCGGCGACAGCGTCGGGTTGCCCGACAGCCAGGCGTCCAGGTAGTTCCACGGGTTGACCATGCCGCGGCGCACCCACCAGTACTGGGAGCCGGTCTTCCACGAGATCGCGAAGTACAGGTTGGTGCCCGCGTCCCTGGCGTTGCCCGACTTGCCGATCGTGCCCAGGGTCTGGCCCGCGCTCACCCGCGTGCCCGGCTTGATCCCGTCGGCGATCGTGTCCAGGTGGCCGCCGAGGTAGCGGACGCCGTCGTCGCCGACGATCGTGACGAAGCGGCCCTCACGGTCCTGGCCGGCGTCCGTCGACGGGCGCCACTTGTTGCGGCCGTTGACCTCGTCGACCACGCCGCTCACCGGGGCCACGAACGGGCACCCCTTCGCGGCCCAGATGGTCGTCTTCGGCAGCACCAGCAGCTTGCGCTGGTAGCTGATCCGGCAACCCCTGACGGGGAAGACGTAGCTGTAGCTCGACACCTTCGGCGGGGGCACCCTGACCGGGTCCTCACCCTTCGGCCGGACCGCCTCCTGATGGCTGGGCGTGCGGCTGGGGGTGGGGACGGGTGTGGGGGTCGTCGCGGTCACCTCGGGAGTGCCCGACGCCGATGCCGTGGTGGCGGCCTGTGCGCTGACGCCCGCCAGGCCGGGCGCCTTCGCGCAGGCACCGGTCAGCAGCATGGCACCCGTGGCGACCAGCGCCAGTCGTCCGATATGCCCCGATCGCATGATCTCCACCCGTGTCACGGTATCGCCGACAACCTTTCCCTTTGTAGCTGACGGCGGCATCGAGCATGGCACGTTTCCCGCTTTCCCGTTACATGGGGGTATCTCCACCTTTCGTCGGATCTCTCCGCCTTCGCCGTCATGCTCCCGGCCGCGCCGCACGCCCCGTCCTTTTCCTGCGGTTTCGCGGTACGCCACGGGGAATCGGGCCGGATTCCGTGCCTTGTCGCGGCGGGGCGGGTCATCACCCGAGTGGCGTGATGGACGGGCGCCCGCGCACGGCGGCGGGGAGCGGGTGGGGCGGCGGCAGCCGTACAGCCGGTGAAAGCGACGGCGGGGGGAGGCTATTGCGGGGCTGTGGTGATGAAGTCGTCCGGTTTCATGACGACGGGGGATTCGAGGTAGAGGCTGCGGTACTCGTCCTGGATGCCGCCGTTGTGGATCTGGATGGCCAGCGGGCCGACCTGGCCCGCGGTGATGTCCTTGAACGCGAGCACCGGCACCGCCGTGCAGGTGGGGGCGCCGGCCGTGAGCGGGCAGCAGGCCATCTTGGCCTGGCCCGTTGACTGGTTGGCGACGAGTTCGCACTGCGCCCAGTTATGGACATCCCACTTCGTGTGCGGATATGTCGTGAACAGGGAGCCTCCGCCGTTGTTGTGGCCGGGGCGGTAGTCCCAGTGGCCGCCGTTGGGCGGCTGGAACTGGATGGCGCTCAGCGCGTCACGGATCGGATTCGTGGTTCCCCAGATCAGGACCGTGGGCGCGTGATCCCCGGTCACCTGGCGCACGTTGAAGATCCAGCGGAACGTGCCGGTCTGCTGCTTGTTGTAGTAGATCCACCCCCGGCCCGCTGTGCCTGTGCCGTGGATGGCGCCGTTCTTGACGGTCCAGCCGGCCGGGTCGTGCGGCGTCCAGCCGTTCAGCGTGGTGCCGTCGAACATCGGGACCAGGTTCGGGTCGCCGTACGGGTTGGTCGAGGCCGACGTGTGGACCCGCAGGTCGGGACTGGGTGGTGAGACGTTGCCCGCCGCGTCCCTGGCCACGACGTGGACCACGTGGTCGGCGTCGGCGGTCAGGCCGCCGCACGTGCCCGTCGTCGTCCGCGTGGTGCCGCAGGGGGCCGAGCCGCCGTCGGCGTACAGGTCGTAGGCGGCCACGCCCACGTCGTCGGTCGAGGCGGGCCAGGTCGCGGAGACGCTGCTGGGGGTAATGGCGGTCTGCGCGGGCTGCCCGGGAGCCGTGGGCGGCAGGGAGTCGACCGGCGAGACCGTCAGCTTGTCCAGGTTGGGGCCGCCCGTCGCGGCCGTGGCGGTGGCCCTGACGAGGTTGGTCCCGGCGTTCAGCTGGGCGGGGATCGCGACGTCCGCCCAGGTGTCCCAGTTCGCGGTGGGCGGGAACGCCTGTGCGGTCACGGTCCCGTTGACCGCGAGGTCCAGCGGGCGGTCGCCTGTCGTGCCGTTGGCGTACCGGAGGGTCAGCGTTGCCCTGCCCGCGCTGGGAGAGGTGATCGTCCACTCCACGTAGCCGCCTGAGGTGTTGACGTAGTCCACGAAGCCCGAGCCCGTGAAGCCGGTGTGGTTGGACGCCACGCTCGCCTGGGACAGGGTGGCGGACTCCGCCTGGTAGACCGAGCTCTGGTCGATCTCCACGTAGTCCAGGTTCGGGTTGCCGTTGGCGCTGGTCGCGGTGATCCGCACCGTGTTCGCGCCGGGGTGCAGCGGGGCGTCCAGCGAGTAGGTGGCCCAGGTGTCCCAGCTGCCCGTCCCGGCGAAGGCGTGCGCGGTGACCACCGCCGCGCCGTTGACGGTGACCGTGGCGGGGCGGTCGGTGGTCGTGCCGTTGGCGTAACGGATGGCCAGGCTCGCCGGCCCCGAGGCGGGCACCGCGAACTCGACGTAGCTGCCTGCCACGTTGTCGCCGTTGACGTATCCGGTGCCGGAGTAGCCCGGGTGCGTGGTCTCCAGGACGCCCTGGGAGATCGTGGCGTTCTCCGCCTCGTAGCGGACGGCTGCCGCCTGGGCGGGTGGCGCGCCGCTCAGGGCGGCCGCGAGGAGGGCCAAGGCTCCCAGTGCTGCCCGTAACACCATGGTGTGCTCCTTCGGCCGATTTATCGTCTTTGTTAGGAAAATTTCCTAACAGTGCAAACATCGGATCATTCGGCTCCTGGGTCGTCAAGACCCGGCGGGGCGGTTCCCGTGCCTCGTCGCGGTGGGACGGGTCATCACCTGAGTACCGTCCTGGACAGAAACCCGCGCGGGTCGGCGGGTAGCGGATGGGGCGGCCTGCCGTACAGCTCGAAAGCTCCAATGACGGCGGAAAGCGTCGGTGCGCGGCAATAGACTCGATCCGTGGCTGGACGGATCCGTGATGTCGACATTGCGCTCGTGCGCGAGCGGTCTCCGATCGCCGATGTGATCGGCGAGCACATCCAGTTGCGGAACGCGGGCGGAGGCAACCTCAAGGGCCTGTGCCCCTTCCACGATGAGAAGTCCCCTTCCTTCAACGTGACCCCCGAACGCGGCATGTACTTCTGCTTCGGTTGCGGAGAAGGCGGCGACGTCATCACGTTCGTCGAGAAGATCGAGCATCTGGGCTTCAGTGAGGCCGTGGAGCGGCTGGCGCAGCGGGCCGGGATCCACCTGCAGTACGAGCAGGGCGGCTATGTGCCGCGGCGCGACCACGGAGAGCGGGCGCGGCTGATCGAGGCGCACAAGGCCGCCGCGGAGTTCTACCGCGACAAGCTGCTGACCCCGGAGGCCGCGATCGGGCGGCGGTTCCTGTCGGAGCGGGGGTTCGAGCGGGCCGACGCGGAGACCTTCGGCGTGGGCTACGCGCCCAACGAGTGGGAGGCGCTGGTCCGGCACCTGATGCAGCGCGGGTTCGCCGCCGAGGAGCTGGTCAAGGGCGGGCTGGCCAAGGAGGGGCGGCGCGGGCCGATCGACCGCTTCCGCGGGCGGCTGATCTGGCCGATCAGGGACGCCACCGGCGACGTGATCGGGTTCGGCGCGCGCAAGCTGATCGACTCCGACGACGGCCCGAAATACCTGAACACCCCCGAATCCCCGCTCTACAAGAAGTCCCAGGTGCTCTACGGGATCGACCTGGCCAAGCGGGAGATCTCCAAGCGGTCGCAGGCGGTGATCGTCGAGGGCTACACCGACGTGATGGCCTGCCACCTGGCCGGCGTGCCGACCGCGGTGGCCACCTGCGGCACCTCGTTCGGCGAGGAGCACATCAAGGTGCTGCGGCGCTTCCTGCTCGACCAGTCGGCCGCCACGGGCGAGGTGATCTTCACCTTCGACGGCGACGCGGCCGGGCAGAAGGCGGCGCTGCGGGCCTTCGCCGACGAGCAGAAGTTCGTGACCCAGACCTACGTGGCCATCCAGCCCGACGGGCTAGACCCCTGCGACCTGCGCATCAAGCAGGGTGACGCGGCCGTGCGCGACCTGGTCGCCTCGCGGGAGCCGCTGTTCCAGTTCGCGATCCGCTCCACCATCGGCCGCTACGACCTGCGCAGCAACGAGGGCAAGATCGCCGCGCTCGACGCCGCGGCGCCCATCGTGGCCGGGATCAAGGACGTCGGCCTGCGTAAGCGCTACGCCATCGACCTCGACCGCTGGCTCGGCTTCATGGACGAGCGCTTCGTCATGCAGCGCATCGCCGAGGTCGGCGGCGCCCAGCAGGGCCGCCCGCAGCGCGCGCCCAAGGCCGCGCCGACAGACCCGAACGTCAAGGTCGAGGGCGAGCTGCTCAAGCTGGCCGTGCAGCGTCCCGCGCTGCTCGGGCCGCGCTTCGACGCGCTGGAGGCGCGGGCGTTCACCGCGCCCGACCACGTCGCGCTGCACGCCGTGGTCGTCGCCGCCGGCGGCACGGCCGCCGCGGGTCACGGTGGGCGTGAGTGGGTCGACCGGCTGCTCGAGCACGCGCCCGACGAGGCCGCGCGGGCGCTGGTGACGCGCTTCGCCGTCGAGGCCATCCGGGCCGACTCCCACGTCGAGGAGCGGTACGGCGCGGCCATGCTCGCCGCCATCGAGGCCATCGCGGTAGACCGCGCCATCGCCCAGGTCAAGTCCCGCATCCAGCGCCTCAACCCGGTCGAGGAGCAGCAGGAGTACAACAAGCTCTTCGGTGAGCTGGTTGCCCTCGAACAGCAACGCCGGGTCCTGCGCGACCGAGCCGCCGGCAGCTGAGGCGTGGAGTTCCCGGTGCGCGGGTTTCGGCGCCGGGTGAGGCGGTTCTCAGGGATCGGCATGGCCTGCCGTACTGGATGTCAGGTGCGTTGTCCGGAGCGCCGAGCGATCTTTGGCGCGCGGCAAAGCGTGATTTCCCGGTGGTTGTCAGGGAATCTAGTGAGAAGTCGCGCGAACAGTATGTTTGCTGGGCATCTGGGCAGGGTGAGCGTGCGCCCGGCGCTGGAGAGCCGCCGGGCGCGCCAAACCTGATCGCGTAATTGACTTTACTTTCCTGATCAAACTCCGGCTAAACCTTAAATAGATCTCAATGTGGTACGCAGCAACGTCTTACCTTCAGTGCCAAAAATGGGTCTGCCATTTTATGGAACCAATACTGCAGACTGTCTCCCGTGGGTGCATCGGTGCTGCCAAGCGGCCCGCCATCGGTAGATCAGGTGGCGGACCTCGTCGCGAAGGGAAGGGAGCGCGGAAGCGTAACCGTCGATGACGTTGCCGCCGCGCTCGACCGATCCGAGCTGCCGTCCGACGCGCTGGAACGCGTCGTGCGCATGCTCGCCGAGAATGGTGTGGAGGTCCTCGAGCCCCAGGGCGATGAGGAAGTCGCACGCCCCGAGGACGAAGACGTAGGCAAGCGGGCGCCGACCAGCGATCTGGTCCGTATCTATCTCCGAGAGATCGGACGCGTCCCGCTGCTCACGGCTGAGGAGGAGGTGGAGCTCGCCAAGTCGATCGAAGCCGGCCTGTTCGCCGAGGACAAGCTGGCCAACGGGGTTTCGCGTCTGGCCTTCCCGGAATTCAGGGAACTCGTCTGGCAGGGCACCCGGGCCAAACAACGCCTCATCGAGGCCAACCTCCGGCTGGTGGTGTCGATCGCCAAGCGGTACGTCGGCCGCGGCATGCTTTTCCTCGACCTGATTCAGGAGGGCAATCTGGGCCTGATCCGGGCGGTGGAGAAGTTCGACTACACCAAGGGCTACAAATTCTCCACGTACGCCACCTGGTGGATCAGGCAGGCGATCACCCGGGCGATAGCCGACCAGGCGCGCACGATCCGCATCCCCGTCCACATGGTGGAGACCATCAACAAGCTGGTCAGGGTTCAGCGCCAGCTCCACCAGGATCTGGGTCGCGAGCCGATCCCCGAGGAGATCGCCAAGGAGATGGACCTGCCGGTCGACCGCGTGGTGGAGATCCAGCGCATCGCCCAGGAGCCGGTCTCGCTGCAGTCTCCCATCGGCGAGGAGGACTCCGACCTCGGTGACTTCATCGAGGACGCCGACGCGGTCGTGCCCATGGAGGCGGCGGCCTTCATCATGCTGCAGGACCAGCTCGACGACATCCTGGCCACGCTTTCCGACAGGGAGCAGCGCATCATCCAGCTCCGCTTCGGCCTGGCCGACGGGCATCCGCGCACGCTGGAGGAGGTGGGGCGCGAGTTCGGCGTCACCAGGGAACGGATCCGCCAGATCGAGTCCAAGACCCTGGCCAAACTCCGCCACCCGACCCGCGCCCAGATGCTGCGCGACTACCTGGACTAGGTGGGATTCGGCGGGCCCGGTCTCTTTCCCCGGGCCCGCCGCGCTTTACAGGACGCCCGCCGTACACGGGCACTGGGATGCGGGGCGTGGGCCTAGACGAGGAAGTGCTTGGCGGACCAGTCCTTGATGGCGGTGCCGATCGCTTCGGGCTGGTCCTCGGAGGCGTGGTGACCCGCGGGGCCGACGTGGTGGGTCTCCAGGGCGGCGATGTTGGCGGCGCACCAGGCTGCCAGCTCAGGTGTGATGAGCAGCGTGGGCGAGGTGTCGAACGTGAGCAGCAGCTTGGGCACGTCGTCACTGGTCGCCAGCCACTTCTGGTACCCGTTCAGCCGCTGGGTCACGTCCGCGGGGTCGCCGTCGAGCGGGGACGAGCGCGCCCACCGCAGGAGCGGGCGGCGGCTGTCGCGGGTGGGGTACGGCTCGCGATAGGGCTCGATCTCCTCCTGGCTGAGCGGGTTGAGCACGCCGCCGGTGAAGGCCGTGTCGATCAGGAATGTCTGGTCGAGCACGAGCGACTCACCTTCGGGGGAGCGCAGCCGCTCGGCGCGGGCGCGCGCCTGGTCGGACAGCTCGGACCAGGACAGCGATCGCACGATCGTCTCGAAGAAGGCCACGCCGCGCACCCGGTCCGGATGGCGGGCCGCCCAGTCGAAGGCCAGCGCCCCGCCCCAGTCGTGCCCCACGAGCACCACCTGGTCAAGCCCGAGCGCGTCGAACCAGGCGTCAAGGTAGCGGGCGTGGTCGTCGAAGCTGTAGCCGATCTCAGGCTTGCCCGAGCGCCCCATACCGATCAGGTCTGGTGCCAGCAGCCGTCCCGGCACGTGCGGCATGACGTTCCTCCACGCGTGCGAAGAGGACGGGTTGCCGTGCAGGAAGACGATCGGCGCGCCGCTGCCGCGCTCCTCGTAGTGGATGGTCGAGTCGAGCACCTCGATGGTAGGCATCTGTTAGTCTCCCTAACGTTTATGACACTAACGAAATTACATCGTTAGTGCGACTAACGCAAGGGGTCTAGGATCGTGACCATGACCACGCAGAACAGCGGGCACCTCGGCGACACCACGGAAACACCGGCACGCCTGCGCAGGTTGCCGAGCAGGTTGCTGTCGATGGCCGCGGCGCACGCGGATCGCCTCATCGCCGCGGGCCTGGCGGCGGAGGACGCCCGCAAGTGGCACTACGCGGTGCTCGTCGCGCTGGACGAGTCGGGACCGGCGAGCCAGGCCACGCTGAGCCGCCGCACCGGGATCTACCGCAGCGACCTGGTCGCCGTCATCAACGAGCTCGCCGAGCGCTCCCTGGTCGAGCGCGCCCCCGACCCCGACGACCGCCGCCGCAACGTCATCACCCTCACCGACCGCGGCCACGCCCACCTGGCCCGCCTCGACGAGGTCCTGGAGACCCTCCAGAACGGCCTCCTGGCCCCCCTTGCCCAGGAGGAACGCGCCACCCTCGTGACGCTGCTGACGCGGCTCGTGGACCACCACAGCCAGGCCACGTGAGCGACCGGCCAGGGGGATTCCGAAGCGCCGTTACGGCGGGCCACCGTCACCGACTCGCCGCGCGCGCCGGTCACGGGCCCTCAGCCGGAGTACGGCGGGCGGCGGGTGGTGCGGCCTGCCGTACAGGAAAAGAAGCCGGAGGCGGGCCGGGGGAACGGCCCGCCTCGGGGCATCGCTAGGAGCAGCCCTCGAACTGGGGGACGGCGATGGTGGTGAGGGACAGGCCGGCCGCGTCGAACCAGCGGTGCAGGAGGCGGGCCGCCGTACCGTCCTGGTACATGTCGGTGATCGCCCGGTTGACCGCCTCGCAGCCCTCGACGTCCGTCTTACGCAGCCCGATCCCCGTGCGCTGCTCGTTGAACTTGGCGTTGACGAGCTTCAGCCCGTCGTTGGTCGCGGCCAGCCCGGCCAGGATGACGTCGTCGGTGGTGATGACGTCCAGCTGGGAGGACTTCAGCATCTGCACGCAGGTGTTGTAGTCGGCGACGGGCACCACCTGCGCCTGCACCCTGCGCTCCTCGATCACGCGCTGGGCCGCGTTCGACCCCTTGACCTGGCAGATCCTGCGGCCCTTCAGGTCACGCACGTTGTCGATGCCGGTCTCGTCCTTGCGGACCAGCAGGTCCTGGTAGGCGATGATGTACGGCCCGCCGAACAGCACCTTCGCCTTGCGGTCCTGGCTGATGGTGTAGGAGGCGAGCACCATGTCCACCTTGCCGGAGGTCAGCGCCGACTCCCGCTGCGCGGCCAGCACGGGGGTGAACTCGATCTCGGTGCCCAGCTTCTTGCCGAGGTAGCGGGCCACGTCGACGTCGAACCCCTCGAAGGTGCCGTCCTTCTTCTTGACGCCGATCAGCGGCAGGTCCGGCCGTACGCCGACGATCAGCTTCTCCTTGCCCACGATGGTCTCCGGCGACCCGCTCCCGCAGCCCGCCGCGACGAGGGAGACCAGGACGAGCAGGGTGGGGAGCAGACGCTTCATCGGTACTCCTTCAGCCGTGGCCAGACCCCGGCGGCGACCAGCAGCCCGATCGCCCCGATCGCGAAGGGGAGCAGCCGCCACAGGGTGTCGAGCGCGTTCTCGCCCGACGCGCTGGCCTCCTCGAACACCTTCTGATGCTGAGCGGCCAGCGACAGCATCGCGTCGTCGAAGGCCTGGAAGCCGGCGTCGACCTGGGTGAGCCGCTCGGAGACGGCCTGGCCGGCCTGCCCGGCCAGCGCGAGCTGCCTGAAGGCGCGGTCGGACTCCTCGAAGCGCCCGTAGGTGTCCAGGACGTTCCTGCCGCCCGGCTCGCCGAGCTGCGCCCCCAGCAGGCCCTGGTAGTCCTTGGACCCGGCGGCCACCTTCGCCTGGTAGGTGTCCAGGTTCGTGGCGGGCAGGTAGACCACGGTCTGCGACTTGTCGAGGAAGGTGTGCTCGTAGGTGTCGGCGCGGCGATTGTCCAGCAGGTAGCGGCTCTGGTCGCCGTGCAGGCTGTTGCTGATCGCCCTGGCCTTGGCCAGCGTGAGCACCGAGTCGAACCCGTCCACCTTGGCGGTGCGCAGGTCCTGCTCCTCCTTGCCCAGCACGCTCACCCCGGCCACCAGCGCGACCAGCGTCACCACGGTGGCCGCCAGCAGCGCGAGACCGAACACGCGGCGGAAGCGCCGCGACAGGTACAGCTGCAGCCACACCAGGCAGCCCAGCGCCAGCAGCCCGGCCACCACGACGGCGAAGCGCACGAGCGGGATCGTGGCGCTCTTGTCGTCGTAGGTGCGCCGCACGATCGTGCCGCTCTCCAGGGTCAGGTTGTAGGCCTGGGGCAGCAGGACCATCTTCATCAGGTCCGTGGCCTGCCGGTAGACCTGCACCACCTTGGCCGGCGGCGCGCCCGCCGGGTGGTTGGCCTGCTGGTCGAGCAGCAGCGCCTGTCCGGCCAGCCGCTCGTAGCGGCCGAGCGAGTCGAGCACGGACTGGACGGTCCGCCGTCCCGCCGGGTTGTCGCCCGACAGCTGGAACGCCTTGAGCAGCGCCTGGTTGGCCTCCGAGCGCCGCTGCTCGTAGCGGGCTACGGCGTCTGCGCGCTGCTTGCCGTAGTCCCTGCCCATCAGCAGCGCGTCGGCCACCTGCGTGTCCATGTCGCTCAGGCCCAGGTAGAGCCCGGCGGTGGCGACGACCTGCGGCCCCGAGTCGCGGCCGATCACCCGCAGCCCCTCGCGGGCGTTGGAGCTGCCCACGGCCAGCGCGGAGAACAGCAGCGCGAGCGCGAGCACGCTCACGCCGGTGATGACGCGGATGCGGCCGGGGACGCTGCGCCGGACCTCCACCGGGGCCGGCGGCGCGGCCTGCACCATGGTCATGGCGTCCCCTCGCGGATCGTGATGACCGTCCACGCGCCCAGGTGGATGCGGTCGCCAGGCCCGACGGGCACGGGCTGGTTGATCGGGAGCTGGCGGCCGTTGATCTGGGTGCCGTTGGCCGAGCCCGGGTCGACCAGCAGCCACGATCCGTCAGGCTGCTCGAGCAGTACGGCGTGCAGATGCGACACACCGGGATCCTCGGGCGGCCCGGTCAGGTCGATCTCCGGCTGCAGCCCGCGCGCCTTGCTCCGCCGCCCGATGCGGACCTCGGGACCCGCCAGCGCGAAGGAACGTTCCGGACAGTAGTGCGGGAACTGCATGGCCGCGGCGTCAGGCCCGCCCTCAGTGACGATCTTCTCGTAGTAGGTGCGGTCGGCGGCCGTGACGGCCTCCCAGCGCGCCCCCACCGTGGGCAGCTGGATCGGCGCGCCCGCGCCGGTGAAGTCGTGGCCGCACACCTCGCAGAACTGGCCCGCGCGCGGCGTCTGGCATACCGGACAAAGCTCCACGTCGGCCGGGGGAGGCGTGCTCGCCTGCGGAGCGGGCGCCCCGCCGATCTGGGCGCCGCACACGTCGCAGTAGTCGTCGGAACCCGACGGGTGGCCCTGTGGGCAGGTCGCCATCAGCTGCCCTCCTCGTTCTTGCGCAGCCGGCTGGTGCGGACCGAGCCGGTGTCGAGCTCGATCTCGTCGTTCTTGTCCACGTCGCGGCGCAGCCTGGCGGTGCCGGTGCCGGGATCGACCTCGACGACCTTGTCGAGCAGCCGGGCGGTGTCCTCGCGTCCGGACTCCTGGGCCAGCTGCTTGGCCTTGGCCAGGCGGGCGGTGGCGGTGTCGACATCGCCGGCGGCGCGGGCGCTGAGGCCGTCCTGGATGAGCTCGTGCAGCTCGGCCTGGCCGGTGTAGTGGGCGACCTTGCGGTTGAGCTGGGTGGACTGGGCCAGGTCGTCGGTCCACTGGGCCAGGACGTTGCCGCTGGCGAAGACCTCCTGGGTGTCGGGCAGCACCAGCTTGACCCACCCCGCCCTGATCTCCTGGGCGATCTGGCCTGGCGGCACCTCCACGCACAGGTGGTACTCGCGTTCCTCGGTGCCCCACGAGCCGGTCGGGTAGTCGCCGGTGAGCGGGTTGACGTCGGTGCGCTTGCCGGTCAGGTCGAGCAGCGTGGGGGAGACCTGCTTGACGAACTTCAGCGTGGCCGTCTGCGGGACCCAGATCCGCATCGCCAGCTCGGCCACGGTCTTCGACATCGACGTCTGGGTGATCTTCTGGAAGAAGGCGGCCAGGTCGCCCTGGTCGCGTACGAAGTCGAAGGTGCCGAGCAGCGCGTCGGCCACCTTGCGCAGCTCGGCGGGCACCCAGTCGGCTCCCACGCCCAGGCTGTCGCAGGTGAAGTGGCCCTCGCAGTGTGCCAGCGCCGCGGCGAAGCGCTCGGGACCCTCGTTGTTCTGCCCGTCGGTCATCAGGACGGCGTGCTTGATCGCGCCCGGCTGGGTCGACAGCAGGTTCTGCGCGAGCAGCAGCCACTGGCCCATCGAGGTGCCGCCGTTGGCGTTCAGCCGCCCGATCGCCTGCTGGGCCTCGGCCCTGGTGGCCGCCGAGGCCCGCACCAGCTGGTTGCCGCGGGGGTAGACGACCTTGGCGGTGTCGGTCCCGGCGATCACCGCGAAGTGCACGCCGTCGCGCAGAGTCTGCACGGCCGTGGCCGCGGCCTGCCGGGCTTCCCTGATCTTGCTGCCGCTCATCGAGCCGGAGGTGTCGATGACGATGACCTCGGCCGCCTCGGACGGCGCCGAAGACATGGTGGTCACCTGTCCCGTGGAGGAGATCGTGAGGATGGCGTGCACCTCGCGCCCGTCCAGCGGGAGGTACTTGTTCTGGTCGATGTGGAGCGTGAACGTGGGCTGGTCACCCATGCGAGCCTCCAAAGGGGATCAGGACGATGGTCACGTTGTCTTGGCCGCCGGAGTCGAGCGCGTGGCGCAGCAGCACGCGAGCCAGGTCCATGGGGTTGTCGGATGCGGGGAAGGGATAGCCGTTGAGGTAGCGCCACAGGCCGTCGCTGCACACGAGCAGCAGTCCTGGCTGCTTCGGTGCGAGCGTGCGAGTCCGCAGCTCGACGTCGCCGGAGTCGGCGCCGAGCCATGCGGTGATCTCGCCGGTCGGAACGGCGTCGTCCTCGGTGAGCAGCGTCCCGTCGGGCAGCCAGTAGGCCCTGGTGTCGCCGGCCCAGCCGAGCGTGATCTGTTCGGCGGTGACCACGGCGGAGACGTAGGTGCAGGCCGGCGCGTCGTCGATGGAGGTGGCCAGCGCGTTGACCGCCTGGCCTGCCAGCTCGAAGGCCTTCTCCTGCGACGACCCGTCGGCCAGCGCGGCCGAGGCCGTGGCGACCGCCGCCGCGGAGGCCTGGTCGGCGCGGGGCGAGCTGCCCACCCCGTCGCAGACCACGGTGATGATCGCGCCGTCGGCCGCCAGCAGGGCCATGGCGTCCTCGTTGCGGCTGCGGCGCAGGCCGCGGTCGGTCACCCCGGCCGCGCCGCCCTCCAGTTCCAGCACGGAGTGGTCACGCCCGGTCGGCTGGCGGACGCCGCAGCGCTCGCAGTAGCCGTCGGCGTCCACGGCCGGGGCGCCGCACGCCGTACAGGCCGGGGCGCCCAGGGGGTGGCCGCAGGCCTCGCAGAAGGAGTCCCCGGTCACGACCGGGGTCTCGCACACGGGACATTTCATATCCAGGTCCTGGGTCGAATGGCGTTGGCGCGGTTGACGAGCACGTGCTTCTCCTGGCGGGTGTCGGCCGAGGCGGCGAGCCTGCGCAGGGTCGCCTCCAGCTGTCTGCGCATGCCCGCGTCGGTGAGCGGGGCGCCGGCCAGGCTCATGCCGTTGGCGGGCTGGTTGCCGGCCGCCAGCCAGCGCAGCGCGGCCTCGAGCAGCTCGGCCGTGAGCGACTCGCGCCGGCGCGGCGCCACCTCGACCAGGTCGTCCAGGCGGTCGGCGGCGTCGATGAGCTGCTCCGGCTTGACCCGGTCGACCGCGTGGTGGCGGGCGATGGAGGCCACCAGCGCCATGTCGGCGGGCACCCGGTGGCTGGAGGAGGACGGCACCTCGTTGAGCACCGCGACCCGGCCCGTCCTGGCCAGGCCGAAGGCGGCGCTGACGAAGGAGCGGTCGGTGCGCCACACGGTGATGTACCAGGGCGAGGGGTCCTGGCCCGCGCACTCCAGCGCGAAGGCCAGGGCCAGCTTGGGCGCGAGCTCGCCCGGCAGCATCGAGAAGCAGGCGTCGAAGTACTGCACGGCCTGCCCCGCGTTGCCGCTGGTCAGCGCGTGCACGCCGCGGTACCAGCTGAGGCGCCAGTCGCCGCCGATCGCCTGCTCGGCCTGATCCAGGGCCTGGGCGGTGGCCGGGCCCTGGTCGCCGCCCTGCTCGGCCATGAGGCGGATCTTGGTCAGCATGGTCTCGGGCGTCTGCGGCATCCCGCTCACCTGGGCGATCAGCTGGACGGGGTCGCGCCCCACCAGCCCGGCCAGCGCGCCGGCGGCCGGGTCGAGCGGGTCCATCAGCGGCACCGGCAACGCCCTGGCCGCCGCCAGCGGATCCAGCGCGTCGAACACCCGGCCGGTGTCCTGCGACAGCGCCGCCCCCGCGGCCAGCCGCTCGGGCCCGAACAGCCGCGACTGCGCCGGGTACGGCACGCCGTCCGCGATCGCGCTGACCTCCCGCAACACGCCGACGAGCTGGTCCTCCATGTCCAGCGCGCTGGCGAACCTGAGGTTCGGATCGTGCGCGGTCGCCCTGCGCAGCAGCCTGGCGAACGACTCGTTCCCGCAGTCCTGCGGCAGCGGCACCGCCTGCCCGCTCTTGGCCGGGCTGAAGTTCTGGATGGCCAGTACGGCCAGCGTCCGCCCCACCGTGTACAGGTCGGAGGCCACCGAGGACGGCATGGTGTCCAGCTCGGGAGCGTGGTAGCCGACCGTGGCCCACGAGGTGCCGGGAGGCGACCCGATGCGCTGCACGGCGCCCAGGTCGATGAGCCTGAGCCGCTTGCCGACCCGGATCACGTTGGCCGGTTTGAGGTCGCAGTAGACCAGGCCCTGCTCGTGCAGGTAGCCGAAGGCGCGCAGGATCTCGCGGCCGTACATGAGCGTCTCGCGCAGCGGGATCGGACCCTGGCGGCGCAGCTCGTGCAGCGACTGGCCGCCGACGTACTCCATGACGATGTAGCCGAGCCCGGCCGAGCGCTGGAAGTTGAAGATCTTGACGATGTTGGGATGGTCGACCGTGGTCAGGAAGCGCCGCTCGGCCTCCGCCGCGGCCAGCGCCTCGGCGTCGGCGGTGTTGAGCAGGCCCTTGAGCACCACCCAGCGGCCGTCCAGGTTCTCGTCGGCGGCCAGGTAGATCCAGCCGAGCCCGCCGTGCGCCAGGCAGCCCAGCACCCGGTACTGGGCGGCGACCAGGTCGTCCTTACCGAGCTTGGGGGTGAAGGAGAACTGGGTACGGCAGTGCGGGCAGAACCCCTCGGGCAGGCCAGGCCGCCCGCTGCGGGAACGGCCGACGGGCTTGCCGCAGGCGGGATTGGCGCAGAAGCGCTTGTCCTCGGGCACCTCGGGGTTGGCCAGCACCGCGGTCGACGGGTCGCGGTAGGGGATCGGCGGCAGGTCGTCCAACGAGTCGCCGAGCACGCCGGCCCGGGACCGGTTGCTGCTCGTGGGGGCTGTCATCGGCCGGCTGAGCGGGGTGCTCATGCCCCTGCTCACCGGCGAGGTGTCCGGTGACGGGGGACCTGTCTGCGAGGGTGGGGGCATCACCTGCCCGGTCTGGAAAGGCACCTGGCCGCCGGATGGCTGAGCCTGGGGTGCCGGGGAAGCGGCAGCGGCGCCGCAGAGGTCGCAGTAGCCGTCCTCGATCGTCCCGGTGCATCCGGGCTGCGCGCAGCGGGTCATCGCCCACCTCCGTGGATAGCACGCTGGTAAAGGTCGACGGCGTCGGCCGCCCTCGTGAGGTCGCAGGGGGCGCTCCACAACAGCACCCTGGCCTGCTCATAAGCCTGGACGGCGGCGCGGTCCTCGGCCCGCCCCCGCCGCACGGCCATCGCCTGGGTGGCGTCGAGCCGCCCGCGCAGCTCGTCACGCCTGCTCACCAGGCCGTACAGCGCTCTGGCGGTGGCCTGGGCCTGCTGCAGCGCCTGGGCCGTGTCGCCTTCGAGCGCCGTCAGCCGGCTCGACCTGTTCAGCCAAGTGTCGGCCGAGAGATCGAGCGCGTCGAGCCGGCCGGCCAGGTCCTCGGCGCGGCTCCTGGGTGAGGCCTGCGGCGGTAGCGCGATCTTGGCGACGACCTGGCCGTGGGCCAGCCGTGCCTCGCTCTCGGCCGCCCGGACCCGGTCGAGCGCGGCCACCAGGTCCTCGCGGCGCCTGCCGTACTCGCGCTTGACCTGCAGCGCGCGCTCCAGGTCGGTGCGGGAGCCGGACAGGAGGCGGGCGATGCGGTCGAGTTCGGCCGCGGAGGGCGGGGAACCGAGGGGGTCTTCGATCGCGCCGCCGCGCAGGCGCTTGAGGTCGGTCTCGACCTGGGTCAGGTCGAGACTCTCGCCCAGCTCCACCTGCAGGTCGTGGATGGCGCGCAGCTGGGCGTCGGCGTCATCCAGGCGGGGCAGGCAGGCGTTCCACGCCGCGTCGATGTCGGTGAGGGTGGCGGTGACCTCGCGGAAGGCGGCGTCCATCCGGGTCACGGTCTCGTCCATGGTCAGCCGCTCGTCGGCCTCCGGCAGCAGTGAGCGCTGCTCGACCGGCTTGGCGGCGGCCTTCAGCACCACCGAGCGCCCGGCCAGCAGCGCGGTCAGCTCGGCCAGCTCGTCCGCGCCCAGCCTGCCGCGGCCGGCCCTGATCTGCTCGGCGTCGCGTAAGACGGACCGGTAGGCGTCGTAGAGGCCCCACAGGGTGGCCAGCGCCGCCTGTGCCGCCACCCAGCGCTGCTGGGTGGCTCCCCGTAAGTTCGAGCCCTTGAGTAGCTGGTAGGTGGTGTGCGACTCAAGGTCGAGCAGGTCGCCGGAGATCCTGTCGCGCTCGTCGGCGCGTGCGCGCAGGGCATATTCGGCGCCTTCCCTGCTCATTGGTGGTCCCTGGCCCATCACACTCCCCGTGAGAAGGGTCCCCCTTGGCCCGATTCACTCGGCTTAACGGCAAGCATGGCGGGTTGGTTCCTGCCGGGGTAAGGGGGAGCCCTGACTTGTCCCTGATTCAACCCTGTATCACCTGCAATTGGCTTAAACGATCTCGTAACGTCATAGCCATGGGACGCATTCTTCTGATCATCGCCGCGATCATCGCCGCCTTCATCCTCGTCGGCCCCCTCGTGGGGTTCGCCTTCACGCTCCTCAAGTGGGGGCTCATCATCGGTGCCGTGGTCTTCGGCGTCATGCTCCTGTCGAAGTGGGCCCGAACGTAGCGCTATAGGACGACGGGGCGCATAGTGGGTTGATGGAGGCGCGGCCAGCGGTCGACGATGCCGCGCTCGGGCGCGAGGCGCTGTCCGTGCTCGAGGCGAACTGGACGGGGACCGCCACTGTGCCCGCGCCCGGCCTCTACCCCCACCAGTGGAGCTGGGACTCGGCGTTCGTGGCGATCGGGCTGGCCAGGCACCGGCCCGACCGGGCCAGGGCCGAGCTGCTCAGCCTGCTGAACGGGCAGTGGTCGACCGGCATGGTGCCGCACATCGTCTTCCACACCCCCGAGGCCTACTTCCCCGGACCGTCCGTCTGGCGTTCGCAGGACCACGAGGCCGCGCCGCGCGGCGTGCTCACCTCGGGCCTGACCGCGCCGCCGCTGCACGCGCTGGCCATCTGGTGGCTGTGGCGGCACGCGGGCGACGCCGACCTGGTCAGGCAGGTCTACCCGGCCCTCAGCGCGCAGCACGCCTACCTGTCCACCGCCCGCGATCTGGGCGGTGCGGGGCTGGCGGCGATCGTGCACCCCTGGGAGTCGGGCATGGACGACAGCCCCGCCTGGGACCAGCCCCTGGCCGCCGTGCCCGAGACCCGGTACGGCTACCGCAACGTCGACCTGGAACAACGCCATCCCGACAGCGACCACGACCGCTACGTCTGGCTCGCCCTGGCCTATCGCAACTCCGGATACCGGCCCGAGTACCTGCGCGACGAGCATCCGTTCGCCATCGAGGACCCGATGTTCAACGGGATCTGGCTGGCCTCCTGCCAGGCGATGGCCGAGCTCGCGCCGGTGGCGGGCGCCGACCCCGTGCCGCACCTCGAGCAGGCAGAGCGCATCAGGCACGCGCTGCTCGAGCGGCTGTGGGACGGCTGCTTCTACGCCCGCGACCTGCGCGCCGACCACCTCATCAAGGTCTGCACCGTGGGCGGGTTCGGCCCGCTGCTGGATCCGGGGCTGCCCAGCGACCGGGTCAGCGCGGCCATCGACATCCTGGAGTCGGCCCGCTTCATGGGCGCCACCGGCTACCCGGTGCCCAGCTGCGAGATCCGCGCCGCCCAGTTCGACCGCACCCGCTACTGGCGCGGCCCGTCCTGGGTGAACACCAACTGGCTGCTGCGCAGGGCCGCGGCCGTCCACGACCGCGTGGCCCTCGGCCAGCAACTGGCCAACGGCACGCTGCGGCTGGTACGGCAGGCCGGCTTCCGCGAGTGCTTCGACCCCTTCGACGGCAGCGGGCGCGGCTGCAGGGACTTCAGCTGGAGCGCGGCGCTCACCCTGGATCTGCTCGCCGATACCGTGGAGCCATGAGTTTCCTGCGGCGCCTGCCCGCTGAGGTCCGTAAGTCCCTGGCCACCGAGCCGGGGGAGCGGGTGCTGACGTTCGCCCAGGGGGAGGACGGCTACGTGGTGGCGACCAACCTGGCGCTGTTCATGGCAGACGGCACGCGCGTGCCGTACGAGACGATCGACAGGGCCGGCTGGGACGAGGACGGGCTGCGCGTGCTGACCACCTCGGGCGAGGTCCGCCTCGAGCGGCTGACCGAGCCGCGCATGCTGCCCGAGACCGTGCGTGAGCGCGTCAACGCCACGATCGTGGTCAACAAGCACGTCGACCTGCCGGGGCGCGGCGGCGTCCGGCTGGTGGCCAGGCGCAGGCCGGGCGGCGAGGTGCTGGGCTGGACGCTCGTCTTCGACGACGGTCTCGACCCCGACGATCCCGGCCTGCGTGCCCAGGCGGAACAGGCACTCGAAGGAGTGCGGCGCAGCATGGGCGTCTAGTACGGGATGCTCGGCTCCTCCGGCTTGCTCTCCTCGTCTGGCCAGCCCGTGCCCGACTCGTGGTCGGCCGACCTCATGAACGGGATCCGCTGCTGCAGCGCGCCGCCCACCCTGGTCTTGGCCGCCCCGGCCGCCTTCGACACCTGCGCGCCCATCAGGCCCGCGGCTTCCTGCACCCTCGGGCTGTCGGCCACCCGCCTGGCCGCGCGCTTGATCTGCTCGTATCGCTCGCGGCCCGCCCTGCTGCCCAGCACATAGCCGATGACCAGCCCGGCAGCGAACGCCATCCGATAACGCATCTTCCACCTCCGCTGTCTCCGGGCCTACCCCGCTCACGATGCGACACGCACTCCCGGCATGCGCTAATCTATTTCTGCGCCGAACGGGAAGCCCCACCAGGGGCCGCCTGAGCGGCGTAGAAGCACGATCCCGCGTAGCTCAACGGCAGAGCAGCCGGCTGTTAACCGGCAGGTTATAGGTTCGAGTCCTATCGCGGGAGCCACCGAGAAACCCCTTCCAGGTCTGGAAGGGGTTTTCTTGTTGTGTACGGCAGGCCGCCCCACAATCCACCGATCGGTGGACACCGCGAAGCGGGAGCGGAACACTGCTGATCATGGATGGCAGTCCCGTCGCCGCACGGGCCGAGAACGCCTGGCGGCGCTCCTATCCGTACTGGGACGCGTTCTTCGCGGTCGTGCTCGTGGCCACGATCGTCGCCATCGCCGGGAACCAGGACCCGCCGCCGCGCCTGTTCGGGGCCGTGGCCGCCCTGCTGCTGCTGGCCGCCGCCTACCTGTGGATCGGGCGGGCGGCCGTGCGCGCCGAGGCGATCCCGGCGCGCGGCAGCGTGCCGTTCGCGTGGCTTTCTGTGGCGCTGTTCACGGCCGCCGACGTGCTCGACCCGGCGACGGGGATCGCGCTGTCCGCGCTGGTGCCGATCACGTTCATGACGCTGCGCAGGGCGCGGGCCATGGCCCAGATCGCGGCGCTGCTCGCGGCGCCCATCGGCGTCGACATGCTCCGCCAGGGCATCGATCCCCTCCTGGTCGCGATCACACTGGTGATCATGCTGTCGATCACCGCGCTGCTCGGCACGTTCATCGGGCGGCTGTCGGAGCAGAACACCGAGCGGGCGCGCCTCATCGACGAGCTCGACCGCACCCGTGACGAGCTGGCCGCCGTCAGCAAGGAGGCCGGCGTGCTGGCAGAGCGCGAACGGCTGGCCGGCGACATCCACGACACGCTCGCCCAGGGGTTCGCGAGCATCGTCATGCTGTTACAGGCCGCCGAGGCCGCCACGGGACCCAACCGGCACCTGACGCTGGCCGTACGGACCGCCAAGGAGAACCTGGCCGAGACGCGGGCGCTCATCGCGGCGCTGACGCCGCCCGCGCTGGCGGGAGCCTCGCTGGAGGAGGCGATCAAGAGGGTGGCCGGCGGGTTCGAGCTGCCGGTCGAGGTGCGCGTCAGCGGGCCGCCCGCGCGGCTGGGCGGCGAGGTGGAGGCAGCCGTGGTCCGCGCGGCGCAGGAGGGGCTGGCCAACGTGCGCAAGCACGCGGGCGCCTCCACGGCCACGGTGACGCTGGCGTTCGACGGCGACCGGGTCAGGCTGTCGGTGACCGACGACGGGCGCGGCTTCGAGCCGGACGCGGGCGGGTACGGGCTGCGCGCGATGCGCAGCCGGGTGGCGCGGCTGGGCGGCACGGTCTCGGTCGACAGCGCGCCCGGCCGCGGCGCCACGCTCGCCGTGGAGCTGCCGTGCTCGGAGTGATGATCGTCGACGACCACCCGATCGTGCGCGAGGGCCTGTACGGCATGCTGACCATCGAGCCGGACATCGAGGTGGTCGGCGAGGCGGGATCCGGCGACGAGGCGGTCGCCGTGGCGCCGCGGCTGCGGCCGGACGTGATCCTGATGGACCTGCGCATGCCGGGCGGCGACGGGCTGTCCGCGATCAGGCGGCTGGCCGCGGACTTCCGGATCATCGTGCTGACCACCTACGAGGACGACGCCGACGTGCAGCGCGCGGTCGCCGCGGGGGCCATCGGCTACCTGCTCAAGGACGTCTCCAGGGCCGAGCTGGCCGCCGCCGTCCGCTCCGCCGCGCGGGGCCGCACCGTGCTGGCGCCGTCGGTGGCCGCCCGCCTGGCCGAGCGGCGCCCGCCCGAGCCGGCGCCCGCGCTGTCGGCCCGCGAGCGGGAGGTGCTCGAGCTGGTCGCCGATGGGATGACCAACGCGGAGATCGGGCGGCGGTTGTTTATCGGGGCGGCCACGGTCAAGACCCACCTGCTGCGCGTGTTCGCCAAGCTCGAGGTCTCCGACCGCACCTCCGCGGTGCTCGCCGCGATCGAGCTCGGCCTGGTCCGCGGCCCCGGCCGCTAGCCCGGCAAGAGGTCACCGGATCGGCCCGTCTGGCGCTCCAGTCATCAGATCGGCGGACAAATCCCGGCTCGCCGGTGAAAAATGGGATCCGCCGTGCCAGGCTGGTGATCGCCGCCTGTGCGGCATCGCCGCGGACAAGGTCACGAGGGCGGTGCGGAGGGGCACCGCCGACAGGACGCGCCGCCCGGCCCGGAACCGGCGGGGCGCTCCGTGAACGGAATGCGTTGGTTGCTGCGTGCGTACCTGGATCAGGTCCTTGCGTCCCTTCGACATCCACGCCCTCGTCGAGCGAACGATCGACCTCCGCGAGGCGGAGCGTTTCATCCGGCAGTTCCACGCCGAGAACCCCGGCTCCGGCGACGTCAACGCCCGCCTGCGCGACGTCGCCAGGGACGTGGCCCGCTACGGCACCTACACCCACACCGTCGAGGAGCTCACCTTCGGCGCCCGCGTCGCCTGGCGCAACAGCAACAGGTGCATCGGGCGGCTGTACTGGCGCTCGCTGAAGGTGCGCGACCGCAGGCAGGTCACCGGCGCCGAGGGCGTGGCCCTGGAATGCGTCGCCCACCTGCGCGAGGCCACCGGCGAGGGCAGGATCCGCCCCACCATCACGGTGTTCGCGCCCGACATGCCCGCCCGCCGCGGCCCGCGGATACTCAACGAGCAGCTCATCCGCTATGCCGGGCACCGCGCCGAGGACGGCTCGATCATCGGCGACCCCCGCAACGCCGCGTTCACCGAGCTGGCCGAGTCCCACGGCTGGCGCGGCAGGTCAGGCCGGTTCGACGTGCTGCCGCTGCTCATCGAGCCCTCCTTCGGTCCGCCGCTGCTGTGCAACCTGCCGGGGGACGCGGTGCTGGAGGTGCCGATCTCGCACCCGGAGTACCGGTGGTTCGCCGAGCTGGGGCTGCGCTGGCACGCCGTACCGGCCATCTCGGGCATGTGCCTGGAGATCGGGGGGATCTGCTACCCGTGCGCGCCGTTCAACGGCTGGTACATGGGCGCCGAGATCGGGGCGCGCAACCTGGCCGACCCCGACCGCTACGACCAGTTACCCGTGGTCGCCGAGCGCCTCGGGCTGGACACCTCCACCGAGCGTTCGCTGTGGCGCGACCACGCCCTGGTCGAGCTCAACGTGGCCGTGCTGCACTCCTTCGAACAGGCCGGCGTCACGATGACCGACCACCACACCGAGTCGCGGCGCTTCCTGACGCACCTGGCGCGCGAGGAGAAGGCGGGGCGCGTCTGCCCGGCCGACTGGTCGTGGATCGTGCCACCGATCTCCGGCGGCGCCACACCGGTCTTCCACCGCTACTACGACGAGCGCACACTCAAGCCGGCCTACGTGCACCACCGGTGATCCTTGCGTTCAAGCCCTAGAACATGATTCGGTTATCGGCATGGCGGAACTCGTGCTCTCCTCGGTCGACCAGGGCGTGCTCACGCTCACCTTCAACCGGCCCGACCGGCTCAACGCCTGGACGGTCGAGCTCGGCCGGGTCTACTTCGACCTGCTCGAGCAGGCCGCGGACGACCCGGCGGTGCGCGCGATCGTGGTCACCGGGGCGGGCAAGGGCTTCTGCTCGGGCGCCGACTTCCAGACGCTGACCGCCCTCCAGACCGGCACCCACGACGAGGCCCCCGACCCGCGCCCGAACACCTTCCCCACCACGATCCCCAAGCCGATCATCGCGGCGGTCAACGGGGCCTGCGCCGGGCTCGGCATGGTGCACGCGCTGGTCTGCGACCTGGTCTTCACCGCGGCCGAGGCCAAGTGGACGACCGCGTTCCCGCGCCGCGGGCTGATCGCCGAGTACGGGCTGTCGTGGGTGCTGCCGCGCCTGATGGGCCAGCAGCGGGCGATGGACGTGCTGCTGTCGGGGCGGGTGTTCACCGGCGCGGAGGCCTACGAGATGGGGCTGGTCAACCGTTCGGTGGCGGGCGGTGCCGTGCTGGCCGAGGCACAGGCCTACGCGCGGGAGCTGGCGGTGCACAGCTCGCCCGCCTCGATGGCGATCATCAAGCGGCAGGTCTGGAACGACTGGGACGTCACGCTGGAGCAGTCGGCCAAGACCGCCGTGCAGGAGATGGTGGCCTCCTTCTCCCGCCCGGACTTCGCCGAGGGCGTCGCCTCCTTCCTGGAGCGCCGCCCGCCCAGCTTCCCTCCGCTCTAGCCTGCTGTACCGTCAGTCGAGCTTGCGCGCGCCCTGAGCGGGGGTGGCGGGCAGGAAGCGGGGGGCCGTCCAGCCCTTGGCCGCGAAGGCCTTGGTCACCTCGTCCTGCACGCTCGTCAGGCGATCGTCGGCGACCAGGGCGATGGCCGAGCCGCCGAAGCCGCCGCCGGTCATGCGGGCGCCGCGGGCGCCGCCGCGGATCGCGGCCTCCACGGAGACGTCCAGCTCGGGGCTGGAGACCTCGTACTGGTCGCGCAGCGACAGGTGGGAGGCGTTGAGCACGGCGCCGATCTCGGTGATCTGCCCGGCGCGCAACAGGCCGACCACGGCCTCGACGCGGTGGTCCTCGGTGACGACGTGCATCGTGCGCTTGCGCTCGTCGCCCTGCAGCCTGCCGAGCGCGCCGGCCAGGTCCTCCACGTCGCGCAGCGCCGCCACGCCGAGCTTGCGGGCGGCCGACTCGCACTCGGCGCGGCGCTTGGCGTACTCGCCGGTGGCGTGCTCGTGGTGGACCTGGGTGTCGACGATGAGGATCTGCAGCCCGCACGAGGCCAGGTCCAGCGGCACGTTGCGGTAGCCGAGGCTGCGGCAGTCCAGGAACAGGGCGTGGCCCTGCTTGGACAGCGCCGAGGCGGCCTGGTCCATGATGCCGCAGGGCATGCCGACGAAGTCGTTCTCCGCCTTCTGCGACAGCAGGGCGACCTCCATCGGCGTCATGCCGAGCCCGTGCAGCTCGTTGAGCGCGGAGGCCACCGACACCTCGAGCGCCGCGCTCGAGCTGAGCCCCGCGCCCTGCGGGATGTCGCCGTCGACGGCGATGTCGGCGCCGCGCACCCGGTCGCCCAGCATGGCCAGCACGCCGACGACGTAGCGGGTCCAGCCCTGGGAGTCGGCGTGGTCGGCGATCGTGACGGGCTCGCCCGAGGACTGCAGCGACAGCAGGCGGATCGTGCGGTCGGCGCGCGGCGTGACGGCGGCCGTGACACCCCACGGCACGGCGAACGGCAGCACGAAGCCGTCGTTGTAGTCGGTGTGCTCGCCGATGAGATTGACCCGCCCGGGGGCGTGCCAGACCGTCTCGGGCTCGGCACCGAAGGCCGAACGGAAAGCATCAATAACGCGCATGAACGCACACTCCTCAACAATGACCCGACCGTAGACTAGCGCCATGGAGGAGCTGGCAGATCCGGGGCTCGGATCGGTCCGGGTCCTGTTGAAGCACGACGACAACAAGGCACGCAAACTCAGGTACAACCTGGGCCACCCGCGCGTGCTCACGTTCGGCGGCGCCTACTCCAACCACATCAGGGCCGTGGCCGCGGCCGGGCGGCGGCACGGATTCGAGACGATCGGCGTGATCCGCGGCGAGGAGCGCCTGCCGCTCAACCCGTCCCTGGCCTACGCCGCCGAGTGCGGGATGCGCCTGACCTACCTGGACCGGGCGGCCTACCGGCTCAAGCACACGCCCGCCGTGCTCGACCGGCTGCGCGAGACCTGGGGAGACGTGGCGATCCTGCCGGAAGGCGGCAGCAACGCCGAAGCGGTGCGGGGATGCGCGGAACTGCCCGCGGAGATCGACGTCCCCTACGACGTGATCTGCTGCCCGGTCGGGACGGGCGGGACGCTGGCGGGCATCGCTGCTGGGCTGCCGCCCGGCAAGAGGGCGATCGGGTTCCCGGTGCTCAAGGGCGGCGGGTTCCTGGCCGACGAGGTGGCGCGGCTGCAGACGGCGGCCTTCGGGCGGGTCTTCGGGAACTGGTCGCTGGAGCTCGGCTACCACTTCGGGGGCTATGCCCGCACGACCTCGCCTCTCAGGGCCTTCGCCGCGAAATATCGGGTCGAAGAGATCTATGTCGCCAAGATGCTCTACGGGATTCTCGACCTCGTAGGGCAGCGCCGCTTCCCCGAGGGCACCACCATCGTGGCCGTGGTGACCGGCGAGCCCTTCATGGCAGCTGGGCGAGTATCGGGTTGAGCAGGTCGTTGAGCTCGCGGACCAGGACGACCAAGGCACGCTCCGCGCTCTGCTCGACCCCGTCGTGCGGACCCTCGGGCTCCGGCGGCAGGTCCGCCAGCGGCACCGGGACCTCCACCAGGAGCGTGGCCCGCAGGAACGGGCTGCGCGCCAGATCCTGCTGAGTCGGCTCGACGTACTGCCCGAACGTCTCCGGCCAGCCCTGCCACCCGCGATCGCGCCACCAGGCGCGTGAACGCGTGAGCTCCTCGGGCAACGGCGAGACCACCCTGACCCGGGCATTGAGCGTGCCGTCCCAGGTGTTGCGCACGCACGTCGCCTCCAGGATGCGGCGATCCCAGCGGACGTAGCCGGGCGAGAGTGCGGGCGGGGTCGCCAGCCGCCAGGCCGCGCAGGCGAAGCGGACCGGCGCGATGTCCCCGAACTCGAACTCCGCCAGGTTCTTGCGTACGTGCACGGCATAGCGGCCGTCACGGTCCCGGTCGAAGTCCTGGTCGATCCAGAACGCGTTGCCCATGGCCACCACCGTACGGGTCCGCGGGCCGTACCTGGCCCGGGAGGGCAGATCTCCGAATGCTCTGTGACGAGAGCAACAGATGTGTAGCTTTTTCACTTTAAGGGGTTACTGAGGAGTTGATGATGGCGTCAGAACAGCTCGACGCTGCCCTGCGTTGCTGGGAAGAGGGAGAGCTCGCCGAGGCCGCCACGCTCTTCAGGCAGATCGCCGCGACCGGCGATCCGCAGGCGTCGCACCTGCTGGCCTGCCTGCTGGAACAACAGGGCGACCTGGACGGCGCCGAGGCCGCGCACCGCTCGGTGATCCTGTCCGGCGACCCCGTGTACGGCCAGCGCAGCGCCATCCAGATGGGCATGATGCTGGTCAACGCCGAGGAGTACGGCGCGGCGCACCGGGTGCTGATGATCGCCTCCGAGGGTGCCGACTTCGAGGTGGCGGCGCTGGCCGATACGGCGCTGGTGCTCGTGCTGACCCAGCTGGGTGACGCGCAGGCCGCGGCCGAGGCGCTGCAGCGGGCGCGCAGGTGCGACAGCCCCGCCGTGGCCGAGCTCGCCGCCGAGCTGCGACTGCCCGACTTCGACACGCAGGACACCGTCGACGCCGCCGAGCGCTACGAGCTGGCCGAGACCGAGGAGGACTACCGGGAGCTGCTGACGTGCGGCGACCCGGAGGTGGTGTCGCTGTCGGCGTTCCAGCTCTACCAGCACCACGCCGAGGAAGGCGAGTTCGAGGCCGCCCGCCAGGTCTGCGAGCACGCGATCGCCGTCGGCCATCCCGACCACCTGGCCATGGCGCGCAAGCTCCTCGGCGCGGTGCTGGTCGACCTGGGCGAGTACGCCGAGGCGGCGGACGCCTACCGCGCCGCGGCCGAGGACCCCAGGCCCGAGCTGCGCCTGCCCACCCTGATCGAGCTGGCCAAGGTGACCGCGCAGCTCGGCGACCTGGACGAGACCAGGGCGCTGTTCCACCGGGTGATCGCCAGCGGTCAGCGCGAGTACGCCACCGAGGCCCGCGCCTGCCTGGCCCAGATGCACGCCGAGGCGGGCGAGGTCCAGGAGGCGGCCGCCGCGGTGCGCGCCGTACTGGAGGACGAGGAGTCCGAGTGGTCCTCCAGCTGCGTGATGCTGCTGAGCCTGCTGCCGATCGACGAGGTCATCGACGTCGTACGGCTGGCCGCCGAGCATCCCGATCCCGACGTGTCGTTCAAGGCGCAACTGCTGCTGCAGCACGCGGCCATGCAGGAGCCGCTGGCCGACCCTGAGGAGGAGCAGGCGCTGCAGGACGTGGACCAGGGCTTGGCACGGCTGCGCGAGGGCGAGGTGGACGAGGCCAGGCGGCTGCTGCGCAAGGCCGCCGACTCGGTCGCGCCCGAGCAGTCGGCCAGGGCGATGGTGGCGCTGGCCGAGCTGGAGATCGGCGAGGGCGACCTGGAGCAGGCCGACGAGCTGCTCGCCTACGTGGCCGAAGGGGACGACTCCCTCCAGAGCTTCACCGCGGCGTTCCTGATGCACCTGCTGCGCACCGGCCAGGGCGTCCATCCCGTGCTGGCCGCGATCGTGGACCACCAGCGGCTGGGCAGGCAGGAGGGCTTGCTGCGCTACCAGGAGGCGGCCGAGCACTCGGCGGTCGGCGGCGCGGTGTTCGCCCAGATGCTGGTCTCCACCGGCTACGACCTGTCGGAGGCGATCGGGCTGGTGGACGTCGACGCCGATCCGCTGACCCTGTCGTACACCGCGGCCATCTTCAAGGACCTGGACCTGCTGCGCCGCGCACACGCCGAAGGGCATCCGGCGCTCGCGCCCTGGGTGGCGCAGGAGCTGGGGGAGCTCACGGAGGACGACGCCGAGGCCAGGGCCGCTCTCACCGCCGCGCTCGAGTCGGGCAGGCGGGCGGCCGGGCCCCCGCTGCTCGAGGTCTACGAGCGGCAGGGCGACCTGCTGGCCGCCGCTCGCCTGCACGAGCGGCTGGGCAACGCCTGGCTGCTCGGCTTCACCCGGATCCGGCTGGACGATCTCGAGGGCGCCGCCCGGGCACTGGCCGAGGACGAGTTCGCGGCACGGCTGCTGGCCCGGGACCCGATCCCCGCCGAGTCGCTGGGGGACGCCCTGCTCGCCATGGAGTGCGCGCACGCCTGGCAGCGCACTGGCCGGACTGCGGCGGCCGACACCGCGCTGTCGCTGGTGACCCATCCGGACCTGGAGCAGCAGGCCGCCTGCTACCTGGGCGCGCTGCGCAACGACGCCGGCGACGCCCGGGGCGCGATCGCGGCCTGGCAGCGCGCGGCCGGGGGCGACGACGAGGGGATGCGCGCCGCCGCGCTGCGCGGCCTCGGCCACGTCCACCGGGAACTCGGCGAGCACGACGCGGCCGCCGCGGCCTTCCTGGCGCTGCACGAGCTGGACGACGACGAGCAGAGCGCGATCCAGCTGGGCCGGGCGCTGGTGGCGGCCGGCCACGTCGCCGAGGCCCGCCAGGTGCTCGACGCCGCCTTCGGCGAGGCCGCGCCGCTCCACCTGGCCGTCGAGCTGCGCGAGGCAGGCGACCTGGAGGCCGCCGTGGCCATGGCCGAGACCGCGGCCGCCGGCGCCCCGTCCGAGCTGGCGGGGGAGTCGGCCAGGATCCTCGGCGGCCTGCTGGCCAGGACCGGCGATCTGGCGGGCGCGCGGGCCGCCTTCGAGCGCGCCGCCGCGCTCGCCCCCGACGCCGAGCCCGCCACGCTGCTCGAGGCCGGCCGCGCTCTGGCCGAGGCGGGCGACGCCGAGGCGGCCCGCTCCGCGCACCTACGCGTGGCCGCCCAGGACCGCGACCGGCAGGCCGCGGCCGTTGCCCGCGTCAGGCTCGGCACGGCCGACCCCGAGGAGCGGCCGTGGGCGCTGCTGGCCGACGGCGAGCACGAGGCCGCCCGCCAGGCGCTCGCGGCACAGTCCGGACAGGCGATGGCCGACCTGCTCATCGCGCTGGAGGAGCGCGACGTGACCACGGCCCGCGCCCTGCTGGAGCAGGCGCCTGCCGAGGAGGCCTTCGACGCCGTGCTCGACATGGGCGCCGAACCTTTCTACCGGCTGGTCGTCGAGCTGGCCGGGCCGCGCCAGTCCGCGCTCGGCCGGCTCGGCCTGGGCGCGCTGCTGGCCCAGGACGGCCACCACTCCCGGGCCGAGCTCGCCTTCCTGCCGGTCACCGGCTGCGGCGAGCCCGACCTGGTCACGACCGCCTGGCGGCACCTCGCGGCCGTACGGCAGGCCAGAGGCGACCTCGACGGCGCCGTCGAAGCCCTGCGTGAGGCCATGCCCGAGGCGGCCGTCGACCTGGCCCGCCTGCTCGACGAGCGGGGCGACACCGCCGACGCCCGCAACGCCCTGATCGCGGGCACCGAGTCGGGCGACCTGGAAAGCAGCCGCCACCTGCTGGTCCACCTGCTGCTCGAGGAGGACTACGAGGCCGTGGCCGCCGAGGCCGACAGGGCGGTGGCCACCGGCGACCAGGAGACCGTGGCCTTCGCCTACTGGGTGTGGGGCGACGCCTGCCGCGCCCGCGGCGACGCGCACGGCGCAGTCGGCAAGTACCGCGCCGCGCTCGACACCGGATTCCCGCTGCCCGGCCTGCGCGCCGACCTGGCCGAGGCGCTGTACACGCTGGGGGAGACCGCCGAGGCGCACAAGGAGGTCACGCTGGCCATGGAATCGGGCGATCCCGACGCCGTGGCCACGGCCGGGGAGAAGCTGGGCCGCTGGCTGCAGGAGGAGGGCGATCCGCTGGCCGCCGCCCGGGCCTACGCGGCGGCGGGCACGCCGCGGGCCGATGAACTCCTGTCGGCGCTGGCCTACCAGGCCTACGAGCGCGGCGAGCACGCGCTGGCCGCGCAGGTGCTGTCGCTGGGCGGGGAACGCGGCGCGGACCGGGCCAGGGAACTGGGCGAGCTGTGCGACGACCCGGAGTCGGTGCGCCTGTACTACCGGCTGGTCGGCTCCGATCCGTTCACCGAGATGGGCCTGGCCGAGCGGCTGGCGGAGCTGGGTGAGAACGCCCAGGCCAGGGCGATGCTGGAACGCCTGCAGGACCACCACGACCCCGACGTCCGCTTCGTGGCCGGCGGCAAGCTGCTGTCGTTGCTGGACGGCGAGGGCGATGCCGAGGCCTTCTCCAGCATCGTGGAACGGCAGGCGGGCGACCCCGACAGCCCCGCGGGCGCGGTGTTCGGCAGCCTGCTCGGCATGATCCAGGGCCGCCAGGGCGACACCGAGGCGTCACTGCGCACGCTGCGCGAGGCGGCCGAGTCCGGTGAGCCGGCCGCGCTCAGCGTCCTGGGCCAGGCGCTCATCGACGCGGGCGAGGTGGCCGAGGGGCGCCAGGTGCTGCTCAGGGTGGTCGACGGCGACGATCCCGAACTCTCGGGGCGCGCCATGCTCGGGCTCGGCATCACCTATCACGAAGAGGACGAGGACCAGGCCCGTGACTGGTACCTCAAGGCCCTGGAGTCGATCGGCCCGCTGGCGGCCATGTACCTGGGCGCGCTGGCCAAGCGGGCCCGCGACTTCCCCGAGGCGCTGACCTGGTACCAGCGCGTCATCGACGCCGGGCACTCCGAGTCGGGCATGGCCGCCGCCCACCTGGGAGAGCTGTGCTACTGGCTGGGCGACCGCGACGGCGCGCTGCGCTACTACGAGCTGACGCTCAGCCTGACCGAGGAGCCGTCCCTGGTGGCCGAGGCGGCCTCCAGGCTGGGCGAGATCCGCCACGAGCGCGGCGACCTCGCGCTGGCCGTGCGGATGCTGGAGATCGCCATGGACACCGGCGAGGCCACGTTCGCGCAGGAGGCGGCGGATCTCCTCGACCGCATATCTCAGAAGTGAGGGTATGAACGATGACCTGCCGCCCGGGGTCGGCTTCTAGCCGGTCGCCGCGGTGAAGATGCGGGCTTCTTCAGGGGGCCGCTCCCCGAGCAGGACGGCTGACTGGAAGCCGGCCTGAGGCGTTCAGGATCGGGCCGGGTCGTTCGTCGTGTCCGCCCGGTCGGGCAGGAAGATCTCCTCGATGGTCAGGTCGAAGACGTCGGCGATGGTGAACGCCAGGGGCAAGCTGGGGTCGTACCGCTCGGTCTCGATGGCGTTGATGGCCTGTCGGGAGACTTGGCACCGGTCGGCCAGGTCGGCCTGGCTCCACCGGCGGGCTGCTCGCAGTTCGCGTAGTCGGTTCTTCATGGGTGCGGCGCCTTCATCGGTGCAGGCGGGTGCGCAGGTCGGCGATCACAAGCCAGATCGCCACCCCGCCGAGGAGGATCAGCTGTGTGAGCTGATGGAGCTGGATGACGCCCGCGGCGTCGAGCACGGTGGCCACTTGCAGTGCCACGAGGACTGCCGCGAAGGCGATGGCCATGCTTTCCAGCTGGATCTTGCGCAGGTACTCGTCCGCACGCCGGAACGCCCGCAGCAGGACCCAGGCCACGGCGAGCGTGAACACGGCGGTAGCCGCAATCCACCAGGCCTTCTGGGCGGCGCTCTGGTCGGGATCACTGCCTAGCGCCAGGGCCACAGGGCCCAGAGTGGCCACGGGTAGGCCGTCGATGAGGACGGCGCGGCGGGCCGCGCGTGTCACTTGGTCCTGCTGTTTCGCCATGGCACGAAGGTAAGGCGTCCATTCCATACAGTCAAGCTTCCTTTACTTTATGGAAGGCAGACCTTACATTCTTGCCGTGCTGAACGAGAGACGACCCCTGAGCCTGACCCGACGCTCGCTGCTCGGCGCTGCCGCGGCGTCGGCCATCGCCCCCATCGCGCTGGCCACCACGGCCACCGCCCAGCCTCGAGGCCCCGCGGCTTCACCCGGTCCCGCAGCAGGAGCCCGCACGCCGGCTCCGGTGCGGCTCACGCTGCCGGCGCCGAGCGGCCCCCACCCGATCGGCACGGTCTGGTTGCACCTGGTCGACCGGGCACGCATCGATCCATGGAAGCCTTCCCGCCCGGCCCGTGAACTCATGGTCCAGCTCTGGTACCCCGCGCGCGCCGCCCATGGCCACCCATTCGCGCCGTGGATGTCACCCGCCGCCGTCCCCCTCTTCGAGCAGGCACAGGGCATCCCACCCGGCACGCTGCTCCTGCCGACCTCCCACGCCCGGGTGGCCGCACCGGTGGACCGCGGCCGGCGCGGACGGCCTGTCGTCGTGTACTCGCCCGGCCTGCGCAGCGACCGCAGCCTTGGCACTGTCTTGGTCGAGGAGTTGGCCAGCCACGGCTACCTCGTCGTGGCCATCGACCACACCTACGACGCCGACCAGGTCGAGTTCCCCGGCGGGCGCGTGGAGACCTTCGCCATCGCCGGTGACGTCGACGACGCCCTCATCGCCAAGGCCCTGGCGGTGCGCACCGCGGACACCCGGTTCGTGCTGGATCAGCTCACGGCGCTCAACGCCGGACACAACGCGGACGCCGGGCGGCGACGCCTCCCACCCACCCTCACCGGCGCGTTCCACCTGCCCCGCACCGGCATGCTCGGCCACTCCCTCGGTGGCGCCACGGCCGCCGCCGCCATGCGCGCCGACCGGCGCCTGCAGGCCGGCGTCAACCTGGACGGCAGCCTCCTGTCACCCGCCACCGCGGGCACCGACCGGCCCTTCCTTCTGTTCGGCAGCGACCCCGGTCCGGGTCCGGAAGATCCCAGCTGGGACCAGTTCTGGGACAGCCAGCACGGCTGGAAACGCGAACTGGCCCTCACGGGCTCCACCCACACCTCGTTCACCGATCTCGAAACGCTCCTGCCCCAGGCCGCGCCCAGCCTCGGGCTCACACCCAGCCAAGTCACGCAAGCAATCGGCACCCTCGACCCAAACAGCGCCATCCACGCGCAACGCGACTACGTACGAGCGTTCTTCGACCTTCATCTACGCCACCACGACAACCACCTGCTCCAGCGCTCCTCACCCCGCTACCCGCAGATCCGGTTCATCCGCTGAGGGATCGACCGTCTCCCCAGGGCGGTCGCATTGTGGTGTGCGGCCTGTGGTTCTGACGTACGGGCCCCTTGCCGCCAATTAAATGACCGTATAGTGTCATCTGGTCAAACAATTGGGGTGATCGGGATGGCAGGGCGGCCGCCGCAGGATCCGGCGCGACAGCTGGAGCGAGCGCACCGGATCCTCGACGCGGTGGGCGAGCTGATCCTGCGCTGGGGCTACGACAAGACCACCATCGACGACGTGGCCAAGCAGGCCGACGTCGCCAAGGGCACCATCTACCTGCACTGGAAGACGCGCGACGAGCTGTTCGCCGCACTGCTGCGCCGCGAGCGCGTGCGCATGCTGGCAGAGGTACGGCAGGCCCGCCCGCAAACGCTGCGCGAGCTGCTCGTCCTGCTGACGACCGAGCTCCTGAGGCGGCCGCTGATGCGGGCGATGCTGGTGTCGGACGCCCAGGTGCTGGGCAAGCTGGCCCGCCAGCGGCAGAGCGACGGTACTTCTTCGCCGGCGCTGGGCGAGGCGTTCGAGGACTACCTCGGCGAGCTGGTCGGGCTGGGTGTGCTGCGCGCGGACCTGACCCCGGGCGAGCACGCGCTGGTGCTCAGCTCGACCGTCTACGGCTTCATGATGCTGCAGGTGATGGTGCCCGAGGAGCGCAGGACGCCCGACGAGCGGCTGGTGGAGCTGATGGCCGACACGTGCGTGCGGGCCATGGGCTGGTCGCCGTCCGCGCCGGAGGCGCAGGCCCTGCTGGGCCATCTCGACACCATCGCAGAGCTGGCCGAGCGTAAGCTGGCCGGCTCGCTAAGGAGCGTGTGACGTGCGGGTTGTCCTCCCTCTCGAGGATTCGGCGGCCGACTTGGCGACGGTCGGCGGCAAGGGGGCCTCGCTGGCGAGGCTGACGCGGGCCGGGCTGCCGGTGCCGCCGGGCTTCCACATCACCACCGAGGCCTACCGCGAGTTCGTCGCCCCGTTCCTCGCCGAGCTGCTGCGCACCCGCGACGCCGGGCTGTTCCTGCGCCACGACGTGCCCGAGCCGATCGCCGCCGAGATCCGCGAGGCCTACGCCGAGCTGGGCTCCGACGTGGCGGTGGCGGTGCGCTCGTCGGCCACCGCCGAGGACCTGCCCGACATGTCGTTCGCCGGCCAGCAGGACACCTACCTCAACATCAGGGGCGACGGCCTGCTCGAGGCGGTCAGGAGGTGCTGGGCCTCGCTGTGGAACGAGCGCGCGGTGGCCTACCGGGAGCACAACGGCGTGCCGCACGACGACGTGGCGCTGGCCGTGGTCGTGCAGGAGCTGGTGGACGCCGACGCGGCGGGCATCATGTTCACCGCCAACCCGGTCACCGGCGACCGCGGCGAGACCGTCGTCAACGCCTCATGGGGCCTGGGCGAGGCCGTCGTGGGCGGCCAGGTCACCCCGGACACGCTCACCGTGTCCGGAAATACCGTGACTTCAGTCGTGCTGGGCGATAAATCGGTGATGACGGTGCGGACCGCGGACGGCACCCGCGAGGAGCCCGTGCCCGCCGACCTGCGCGCCCGCCAGGTGCTCGACGACGCGCAAGCCGTACGGCTCGCGCGGTTGGGCGAGCGGATCGAGCACCTGTACGGCACGCCCATGGACGTGGAGTGGGCCAGGAGCGGCGGCGAGTTCCTCATCGTCCAGGCCCGCCCGATCACCCGCATCAAGCGGCAGGTCGAGGAGTGGAACGACAGCCTCAAGGGCGACTACCTGTGGACCGCGGGCAACCTGGGCGAGGCCATCCCGGACGTGATGACCCCGGCCACCTGGTCGTTCGTCCGGCTGTTCATCGAGGAGGCCATGTCGGCCACCGCGGTGCCGGGCTTCGACCTGGTCGGCAACATCGGCGGCCGCTTCTACATGAACCTGTCCGTGGTGATCACGATCGCCAGGGCGCTGGGCATGCAGTCGCGGCTCGGCGCCGTCGAGCAGGTCTTCGGCAAGCTGCCCAAGGACCTGGACGTGCCGCTGCTCGACCTGTCGCGCTGGGAGATCATCAAGCGGACGCTGCCGCTGGCCGTCGGCATCCAGCGCCGGGTGCGGGCCAACCTCAAGGGCATGCGGCCGTTCCTGGCCACCTCGCGGCGCCAATGCGAGGAACTGCGCGCCACGGTCGCCGCCACCGCCGACCCGGCCGAGCTGGCCGCGTTGTGGAGCCGCGAGATCGAGCCGCACATGGTGACCGCCTGCCGGATGCTGGAGGCCGCCGGGCGGCAGGGCGGCGCCACGCTGGTGTGGACCCGCGACAAGCTGCGCAAGCTGATGGGCGAGGTCGACTCCGAGGCCATGCTGACCGGGGTCAACTCCGACGGCGAACTGGCCAGCCTGGGCCCGATCCTGGGGCTGACCAGGCTGGCCGCCGGCGAGATCACCCGGGAGGAGTTCGCGCTCGGCTACGGCCATCGCGGGCCGCACGAGTTCGAGGTGTCCATTGCGCGGCCCGGCGAGGACCAGGCCTGGATCGACGCCCAGCTGGCCGGGCTGCGTGACCTGCGCGCCGACACCGCCGCGCTGCTGGCCAAGCAGGCCAAGGCACGCGACGAGGCGTGGGCGCGGTTCGCGGGGAAGTATCCGCGCAAGGTCGCCAAGATGCGCGCCCGCGTCAGGCGGTGGAACGCGGTCGTGCGCGACCGCGAGGACACCCGCTCGGAGAACATGCGCGCCTTCTGGGTGCTGCGCGCCTTCGTCGTGCGGGCGGGCGAGCTGACCGGGCTCGGCGACGACGCGTTCTTCCTCTACCTGGACGAGCTGCTGTCGGTGCTGCGCGGCGGCGCCGTCTCCTCAGACAGGATCGAGGTACGGCGGGCCACCCACGAGCAGTACGCGGCGCTGCCGCCCTATCCGACGCTGATCGTCGGCCACTTCGACCCGGTCCGCTGGGCCGCCGACCCGGACCGGCGCAGCGACATCTACGACGCCCGCGGCGGCGGCGCGCCCGTCAGCGACACCGTCACCGGCTTCCCCGGCGCGCCCGGCGTCGTCGAGGGCGTGGCCCGCGTCATCGCGAGTCCCGAGGAGGGCGACCGGCTCAAACCGGGCGAGATCCTGGTGACCACGCTCACCAACGTCGGCTGGACCCCGATGTTCCCGCGCGCCGCCGCGGTCGTCACCGACATGGGGGCGCCGCTGTCGCACGCCTCGATCGTGGCGCGCGAACTCGGCATCCCCGCGGTCGTCGGCACGGGCAACGCCACCATGCGGCTGCACGACGGCGACCGCATCCGGGTGGACGGCGAGCGGGGCACCGTCGAGCTGCTTGAGTGAGCAAAACGCCTGCGAGTGATCAGTAGGGCTGGACACGATGGCGTTCATGACCGACTGGACCCTCGCAGACGAGCGCGAAGTGGAGGAGAGGTGCGCACGTTTCAGGCGGGCCAAGCTCGCCCTGGACCGCGGCGTCCCCGAGGACCCCGACGAGGAGGACGGTGACTGACGCCTGGGCCTCCTGCTGTCCGACCTGGGTGGCCGAGACCCGGAGGAGATCTTCACCGGGCACCCGCTCGGCGCGGACGCGCCTGCCGAGGCGGTGGACGCCATGCAGGTCATGCTGGCCGGATACTGGACGCGCTCGGCGCGGCCCTTCTTCTGGCAGCGGGCTTGCTGGGTGCTACTCGCGCTGTCAGGTCGTGAAGATGTCCTCGGGGAGGAAGGCGGAGACCAGGAAGCTCGGGACGTCGACCAGCTGGCTGACCTTGAGGTCGACGGCGACGCTGCAGATGGCGTAGGCCTGCTGGGCGCTCCACCCGCGCGTCCCCAGGTGGTCGATCATGCTCAGCAGCGCGTTGCGGGCCGCCAGCGTCAGGTCCTCGGCCGCGACCTCACCGTCCCTGCTGACCGACATCCCTGTCGTGGCGTAGTAGCGGCGCGGCGGCGCGTCCCGCACGTGCGAGAAGTGCGGCTCCCGCACCCCCGCCTCGTTCCGATGTACGGCGAAGCGCACCCGCAGCGTGGCCGCCATCTCGATGGCCGTGCCGCAGGCCTCCCCGTCGCCCTGGGCGAAGTGCGCGTCCCCGGCGGAGAACAGCGCGCCCGGCGTGTCGACGGGGATGAACAGCCGTGTCCCCGCCACGAGCTGCTTGATGTCCACGTTGCCCGCCTGCTCCCTGGGCGGGATCGTGCGCAGCCCGTGGTTGGCGATCGCAGGGTCGCGCGGCACCGAGCCGTCGGCCGAGGGCGGCAGCACGAACCCGCCGCGCTCCAGCGCCGCCAGCTCCCTGGCGGTGATCCTGCCCAGCGACCGGTGCCCGGGCGACAGCCCGATCGTGCCCATGAACGGCGCCCCGGGGATGCGCACCCCCGGGAGATCGGGCGACATGGCGAAACCGTCGCCGAGGTGCCAGCGCACCATGAACGGCTCGGGGAAGACGTCGCGCAGGAACCCGAACCCCGGCACCTGCACGGTGTAGCCGTAGGAGTCGGGCACGATCTCCACGATCTCGATCTCCAGCAGGTCGCCCGGCTGGGCGCCGTGCACGTAGACGGGCCCGGTCAGCGGGTGCACGACGTCCAGGTCGGGCGCGGCGACCGTCTTCAGCGTGGCGTCCGGCCCCAGCTGGCCGTCGAAGGCGTCACGGGTCTCCATCACCACCTCGTCGCCGGGCTCGCAGCGGACGATCGGCCTGATGTCGGGGTGCCAGCGGTTGTGCCCGGTCGCGGGCTCCTCGCTCAGCGTCAGCGTGCGGTCGATGCGGATCTCGTGTACGGCCATGACGGCCCCCTCGTAATGAGGCGTGTGAGGCCACGCTCTGCCCGCCGCCAGAAGCCTGTCAAGGGCACCGCGTGTACGGTGACCGGCCCCGGGACCGGGTCGAGCCGGGAGGTGCCGATCACGTCGAGCGCCCTGGGCACGCGGTCAGGGTCGAAGGCGCACAGGGGGCCGGTGCCGCCCGCCGTACAGACGCCGAACTGGTAGGGCTGCGGGGTGGCGGCGAAGCCTCTGGCCTGGTCGGCGCTTTGAAGGCCGCCTCGGTGGAGCGGGTGGACACCGCCGGGTCGAGGGCGTAGACGTCGAGCAGCTGGGCGCCCATCTGGCTGCCGAACGTCGGTGTCAGGTCCCGTACCTCGGCCCGTAGGTAGACCGTGGTCGCGTCGGTGATCACCTGGAAGCGGCGCAGGTCGAAGGCCCCGGCGTGGAAGGCGGCCGCGCGATCGTCGGCTCGTAGACGTCCGACAGCACGCCGCGCGCGACCGTGTACCAGACCTTCGAGGTCCGGCCCGCGGCCGTGCCGACGCAGTCCTTGCGCGCCAGGCCGAAGTGCGAAAGAGCTCCCTTGTCAGGAGCCGGGGCAGTCGCCGCCGGCGGCCCGATCAGGGCCATCGACACTGTGAGGCACAGGAGGAACCGCCGAACCGTGGCCATGCCGCGCTCCTTCGTCTCGTTGCAGAGAAATCCACGCAGGAGGCGGTGTCAACCCGCATCGGCAGGGTGGCGCGGCGCCTGTGCCGCCCACCCGCCGACGCCGGCATCACAGATCGGTGGCGATGATCTTCTCGATGTTGCGCTCGGCCAGCGCGGTGATGGTGACGAACGGGTTCACGCTGGTGTTGCCGGGGATGAGCGAGCCGTCCATGACGTACAGGCCGGGGTAGCCGGACAGGCGGCCGTAGTTGTCGGTGGCCCTGCCGAGCACGGCGCCGCCGAGCGGGTGGTAAGTGAGGTGGTCGCCCCAGATCTTGTAGACGCCGAACAGGTCGGTCCGGTAGATCGTGCCCTCTCTGGCGTTGATCTTGTCGAAGATCGTCTTGGCCATGTCGATGGACGGCTGCTTCCAGGCGGTCTGCCAGCTGAGGTCCACGGCACTGGTGGCCGGGTTCCAGGTGAACTGGGCGCGGTTGGGGGTGCGGGTGATCGACAGGTAGAACGAGGCGTACGTCTCGATGCCCGTGGGCAGCGGCGCCACCTCGGCGAACGCGCCGCCCGCCGTCCAGTTGTCGATGCCGGAGCAGGGGATGGACGACTGGAGCTTGCCCGTCGGGTCCCACAGGTAGTTGGCCCGGCCGCACATGACGTTGCCGTTGTCGCCCCAGCCCTTGCCGACCTCGCCGTTGAGCGCGGGCAGCGCGCCGGTGGCCTTCAGCTTGACCAGCAGCTTGCTGGTGCCGACGCTGCCCGCGGAGAAGAACACCCGGTCGGCGGTGACCGACTTGGTGGCGATCGTGTCGCCGGTGGTGTTGAGCTGGTCCATGACGACCGTGTAGCCGCCGCCGGAGGCCGGGGTGACCGAGGTGACCTTGTGCAGCGGCGAGATGGCGACCCTGCCGGTGGCCTTGGCCTGGGCGAGGTAGGTCTTCTGCAGCGACTTCTTGCCGTAGTTGTTGCCGTAGAGGATCTCCCCGGCCAGCGCCGACTTGGGCACGGTGCCCGCGGCCTCCTGCTTCATGTAGTCCCAGTCGTAGACGTCGGGCACGAACGTCCACGGGAAGCCGGAGCGCTGGGCCTGCTTACGGCCGACCCTGGCGTACTGGTAGCAGTCGGTGGTCTCGAACCAGGCCGGGTCGACCAGGCCGACGCCGAGCCCGGCGTTGGCGCGCGGGTAGTAGACGCCGTACATCTCGTCCGGGTCGACCGTGGGCAGGATCGCGGCGAAGTTCTCGCGCTTGGGCGTGACGGCCATGCCGCCGTTGACCAGCGATCCGCCGCCCACGCCGCGGCCCTGGTAGACGATGATCCCGGCGAACTCCTCTGCGTCCAGGATGCCGGTGTAGCGGGGGATGTCCCGGTCGATCGGGAAGCCGAGGAAGTAGTTGAGCGGCGCCTTGGTCCTGGTGCGCAGCCAGTAGGAGCGGTAGTCGGGCTGCAGCGTGTTGCAGAAGATCTTGCCGTCGGAGCCCGGGGTGTCCCAGGCCATGCCCATCTCGATCATGTGCACGTCGACGCCGGCCTGCGCGAGCCTCAGCGCCGCCACGGAGCCGCCGTACCCGGTGCCGATGACCAGGGCCGCGACGCGCGTCCCGTCGGCGATCGCGGCGGCGGAGGCCGGGCGGCTGCCGAGGGCGGCCAGGGTCAGCAGGGAGCCGGTGCCCGCGATGAAACCGCGGCGCGACATGCCCGTAGATTCACTCATTGCGCTGTTTCCTCACTTCCGATGTGATTCGCGCCTTGGGTGTCTTGGGGTTTCGCGCCTTGGATGGTGCAGTCGTCGTATGCGGATATGTCGGGTGCTCGCCGTACCTTGAGGGATCGCCGTACGGCGGGCGTGGGTCAGGCCTTGCCGCGCGGAGAGGCTCCGCTGGGCAGGACGCAGACGGTGTCGAGGCCGAGGACGCGGTTGAGGCGGCCGAAGGCCAGCCAGGAGCCGATGCTCATGGTCAGCTCGACGATCTCCAGCTGGCTGTAGGAGGCCGTCATGCGAGCCCAGAACTCTTCGTCGATTCCGTGGTGGTCGAGGGCGTAACGCTCGGCGTACTCGGCGGCCAGGCGGGTCCGGTCGTCGAAGGCGTCGGTCGTGCGCCACTCGGCGACCGCGTCGGCGAAGCCCTCCTCGACCTTCTGCCCGTCGCGCTCGGTGCGCCAGTCGAGGCAGAACACGCACCCGTTGATCTGCGCGATGCGCAGCCGGGCCGCCTCGAACTCGCGCAGGCCGAGCGTGGTGTGGGCGTAGACCGCCAGGGAGAAGTCGGCGGCGGCCGGGCCGATGCCGGGGACCAGCTCTCCCCAGACGTAGCCGATCGGGTCTTTTCCGTCGGGGATGTCGATTCTCATGCGAGCCTGCCCGGGCTGATGGGGACGTCGAGCGCGTCGTAGAGTCCTGGCTCGGCCTGCGTGAGCCAGCCGATGGCGTTCACCAGGCGCCCCGCGGCGGTGGCGTTGCCGCCCGCGGCGCGGTTGCCGCCCTCGTCGGTGGCCTCGACCGTGACCTGGATGCGCGGCCGGCCTTCGATGATCACACGGTGGGCGCCCTCGCCCGTCGGCCAGTCGGGGGCGCAGGAGGGGTGGATGCGGGTGACGTGCTCGACCACGATGCGGGGTTCGCCGTGGACGATGCCCTGCACCTCGAACCTGACGGCGCCCTGGGTCCCCGCCGCGAAGTCGCCCATCGCGGCGGTGCTGACGTCGATGGCCAGCGGTCTGCGCTCGACGTGCTCGCGCAGGTCGTCCAGCTCGGCTCCGAGCGCCCTGGCGATCAGCCGGACCTGGCCGCCCCAGACCATGGACGGCACGGTCGGCGCGATCATGGGTGGCTCGTAGTCCATCGGCTGGCCCATGCCGACCAGGTAGCGGACCGAGTCCTCCTGGTCGTAGGAGGTGTAGTCGAAGATCTCCTGGCAGCGGACCGCGTCGATCGTCCCGCCGAGGCCGCTGATCAGCACGGGCAGCACGTCGTTGCCCCAGCCGGGGTCGATCCCCGACACGAACAGCGAGCCGCCGCCCTCCGTCACGGCCTCCAGCACCTGTTCGCGCAGCTCGGCCGGGGCGTTGCGCTGGTCGTAGAGCGCGTACAGCGACGGCGTCACCACCACCGCCCCCGCCCTGACCGCCCGCAGCACATCGCCCAGCGCCTCGTCTGGCCTGATGTCGCCGGAGGCGGCGTACACCACCGCCCTCGGCTTGGCGGCCAGCGCCTCGCCGACGTCGTCGCTCGCCGCCACTTCCACCCGGCGGCCGAGCCCGGCCAGCTCGCCGGCGTCGCGGCCCGCCTTGCCCGGATCGTGCACCACGACCCCGGCCAGTTCCAGCTCGGGATGCGCCACGACGGCCCTGATCGCCGCCCGCCCCACGTTCCCAGTACCCCACACGATCGTGGACGTCATGGGCGGAGCGTAGCAAGCGCTTGGTTCGGCGTACAGGCCCGTGTTACACCCCGTGTTCCGGCTACCGCGATTTACGTAGCGGGCCGTCGTAGCCGGGCGGATTCGCGGCCCGGTGGGGCATCCCTAGCGTTCGGAGAAATCCAGCGACCAGGGAGTTCCACATGAGCAGCACGGTCCGCTCGAAGGACGGCACCACGATCGCCTTCGACGTCCGGGGCGACGGGCAACCGCTGATCCTGGTCGACGGCGCCACCAGCCATCGCGCCGTCAACCAGACGTTCCAGGAGGTGGGCTGGCTGCTGAGCGAGGAGTTCAGGATCTATGCCTACGACCGCCGCGGTCGGGGCGACAGCACGGACACCCCTCCCTACGCGGTGGAGCGCGAGATCGAGGACCTGGCCGCGCTGATCGACGACGCGGGCAGGCCGGCCGTGGTGTGCGGCTTCTCCTCCGGCGCCGTTCTGGCCCTCGACGCCGCGGCGGCCGGCCTGCCGATCAGCAAGCTGGCGCTGTTCGAGCCGCCGTTCGTCGTCGACGGCAGCCGCCCGCCCCTGCCGTCCGACTACGTCGAGCGGCTCGAACGGAACGTCGCCGAGGGCCGGCCGGGCGACGCCGCCGAACTGTTCCTCACCGCGTCGGCGGCTGTGCCCGCCGAAGCCGTCGCCGGCATCCGGCAGAGCCCGTTCTGGCCTGCCCTCGAGGCGATCGCGCCCACGATCGCCTACGACGGCCGGATCATGGGGACCACCATGTCCGGCCGCCCGCTGCCGAGCGACCGCTGGACCGGGATCAAGGTCCCCATCCTGGTCATGTACGGCAACGCCACCGAGCCGTGGCTGGTCACCGGCGCCCGCGCCATCGCCGACCTGCTGCCGACGGCGTCGCTTCAAGCGGTGGAGGGCGCCCAGCACAACGTCGCGAGCGGCGAGGTGCTCGCGCGCGCGTTGCGGGACTACCAGGCGGCGTGATCATCGCGATATACCGTCCAGCGCGGTATCGGGATGAAAGGTCCTGATGCGGGACAGGAAGCGGGGCGCCCACCAGGCCCGGCGGCCGAGCAGGGCCATGGTGGCGGGCAGCAGCAGCGCCCTGATGACGGTGGCGTCCACGACGACCGCGATGGTCAGCCCGACCCCGATCATCAGCATGAGCGTGATCTGCGCCGTCATGAATCCGGCCACGACCACCGCCATCAGCAGCGCGGCGCTGGTGATGACCCGGCCGGTGTGCTGCAGCCCGAGCGCCACCGACTCGCGCGCGTCGCCGGTGCGCAGGTACTCCTCGCGGATCCTGGCCAGCAGGAACACCTCGTAGTCCATGGCCAGCCCGAGCGCCAGCCCCACCACGAGCACGGGGAAGTTGATGTCCACGGCTCCGACGGGGACGAAACCCAGCAGCCCGGACAGCCAGCCGTCCTGGAAGACCAGCTTGATGGCGCCGAAGGCGGCCGTGAGTGACAACAGGTTGAGCAGCACCGCCTTGATCGGCAGCACCACCGAGCCGAAGGCCAGGAACAGCACCACGAACGAAACCGCCACCAAGGCCAGCGCCATCAGCGGGATCCGGGACAGCACCATGTCCACGATGTCCACCCGGGAGGCGGCCATCCCGGCGAAGCGCGCGCCGGTCGCGCGCAGGTCCTCGATCATGTGCCGGGCGGCCACGGACATGGGGTCGACGGAGTAGCGCACCTCGACCCTGGTCAGGTTCTGGTACGACCCGGTGACCTCGGCCGAGGTCACCCCCTCCACGGCACGGAACCTCGTCAGATAGCCGGAGACGTCTCCCGAGGAGATCACGCCGGTTACCGCCCGCGACGGGTCGCCGGTGAAGCGGGTGGCCAGTTGCTCGGTCACGTGCCGCGCCTCGGCGCCGGGCGGCAGCACCCAGTCGCCCGGCCGGGCCCAGTTCACCCCCAGGAACGGGGTGGCCAGGGCGAGCAGCGCCGCCACGATCGCGATCGTGCTGAGCAGCGGCCTGCGCATCACGGCCTTGGCCACGCCGTACCATCGCCGGCCGGCGGGACGTGAGCGGCCGACCAGCCGCGCGCCCAGCAGGCGCATCAGCGCGGGCAGGAACGTCAGCGACACCACCACCGCGACCGCGACCGTGGCGATCCCGCCCCAGGCCATCGAGACGAGGAAGCGCGAGGGGAAGACCAGCAGGCAGGCGAACGAGGCGGCCACTGTCAGCCCGGAGAAGGCGACGGTACGGCCGGCCGAGGCCGTGGTCCGCCACACCGCCTCGTCGAGCGGGCTCGTGGCCAGCTCCTCGCGGAAGCGGGTCACCATGAGCAGCGCGTAGTCGATCGCCAGGCCGAGTCCCAGGATCGACACCACGTTCACCGCGTAGGTGGACATCTCCATGTACGACGACACCACCCGCAGCACCGCCAGCGCGCCAGGGATGACGATCACGCCGATCGCCAGCGGCACCAGACCGGGGATCAGGCCGCGGAAGACGAACAGCAGCAGGACCAGCACCAGCGGAAGCGACAGCGCCTCGGCCCGCACCAGGTCCGACACGGCCAGCCGGTTGACCTGCATGGTCATCGACGTGGTGCCGCCCAGCGAGGTGGTCAGCCCGGCCGCGCGCAGCCCGGGTTCCAGCGCCCGCAGCTGAGCCACCCGCTCGCTGTCGGCGGAGGAGGGCAGCTGGATGACCACGTAGGTGGCCTTGCGATCCTTGGCGACGAACGCCGGATCGTGGGTGGTCCAGTAGGACTCCATCCGGGTGACCGCCCCCGGCGGCACGGTCCCCGTCGCGCGCCGTACGGCGGAGGCGAAGGCGGGGGAGTCGACGGTCAGTGTGTCGCTTTCGTACATGACGACGACGTCGGTGGCGTAGCGGCCGAGCGGCCCGTCCATGAGGCGCTCGACCTGTACGGCCTCCATCGACGGCGACTCGAATCCGGACCCGCCGAGCACGTTGGAGAACACGCCGGTGCCCCAGACGCCGCCGATCGCGACGAACACCAGCGTGACCAGCACGACCAGGCGCCGCCTCCGGGCGGCGAAACGACCAAGAGATGCGAACATGCCCGCCAGATTCGCCGCAGGGCGCGGTCCGCGCCTCGGGCATGAGGCAAGGCGCGGCGGCCAGAAGGAGGGGGCGCCTCCTCCAGGTGGAGGAGGCCGGACGGCCGGGCGCGTGCCACGATTCCGGTATGAAGGGGCGGACGCTCGTACTTCTGGCCTGCGTGGTCGGATACCTCGCATTCCTCGCACGAGACACCGATCCCCGCGATTGGCTGCTGGTGCTGGCCGCGCTGGCGCTCAGCACGGCAGGCCGGTGGACGCCGCTGGGCGCGCTGCTGGCCCAGTGCGTGCTGCTGGCCGCCGCCGACCTGTACGCCCCCGGCGTGCTCGTGCCGATGAAGGTGCTGGCCTGCGTGCTGCTGTTCGAGCTGGCCGTGCACAGGACCGGGCCGCACGTGGCGCTCGGCGCCGCGGCGCTGGGGCTGGTGGTGGGCTTCAACGTCGTCGACGAGCTGCCGTCGGCGCTGTTCAAGGTCGCGGTGGTGGTCGGCGCGCCGCTGCTGCTGGGTGCTTACGTACGGCTGGCCAGGCGGGCGGAGCGCGACCAGGTGGAGAGCCGGGTCAGGCAGGCCCGCCTGGAGCAGCGGACGGCGATCTCCCGCGAGCTGCACGACCTGGTGGCCCACCACGTCTCGTCGATGGTGCTGCGCCTCGGCGTGGCCAGGCACGTCCGCGGCGAGCCGGACGAGCTGCTCGACGACCTGCACGCCACCGGCAGCGCCGCGATGAGCGACCTGCGCCGCCTCGTCGACGTGCTGCGCGACCCCGACCAGCCGGCCCTGCCCGCGCCCGCCTCGCTCGCCGCCGCCCTGGAGTCGGCCGTCGCGCAGGGGCGCGGGAACGGGCTGGACATCACCTGCTCGGTCGACCCGCTGGTGGCCGGCCTGGACTCGGCGCGCGGCTTCGCGCTGCTGCGGCTCGTCCAGGAGGGCCTGGCCAACGCCATGAAACACGGCGGCCCAGGGGTGGGGGTGCTCATCTCGGTCAACCAGGACGGCGCGGTCTCCCTCGACCTCACCTCCTCCGTCACCGGCCCCCTCACCGAGGCCCAGGACGGCAACGGCCTGACGGGCATGCGCGAGCGGGTGGCCCTGCTCGGCGGCCGCTTCTCCGCGGGCCCTGTGGAGCACGGCTGGCGGGTCTCGGCGGTGCTGCCGTGATCCGCGTCCTGGTCGCCGACGACCAGACCCTGGTACGGCGCGGCCTCTGCCTGCTGTTCGAGCCCGAGCCGGACCTGGAGGTGGTCGGCGAGGCCGGCGACGGCGACGAGGCGGTACGGCTGGCCGACCGCCTCGTGCCCGACGTGATCCTCATGGACCTGCGGATGCCCGGCGTGGACGGCATCACCGCGACCCGGCGCATCATCCGGTCGCGCCCCTCGGCCCAGGTGCTGGCCGTGACCACCTTCGACGACGACTCCCACCTCTACCCGGCGCTCGAGGCAGGGGTGAGCGGCTTCGTCACCAAGGACACGCCGCCGCCCGCCCTCCTGGACGCCGTCCGCAAAGCCGCCGACGGCGACCAGGCCTTCAGTCGCGGCGTCCTGGCCCGCCTGGTGGAACGCGCCTCCGCCACGCCGCGCCCCGCCCCGGCCGGACTCCCGCCCACCCTCACGGCCCGCGAACATGAGGTCCTGGCCCTGGTGACCGAGGGCCTGTCGAACCGCGAGATCGCCGAACGCCTGTCGGTCAGCATCACCACGATCAAGACCCACGTGGCGGCCCTCATGACCAAGACCGGCTGCCCCAACCGCATCACCCTGGCCGTCCTGGCCGACCGCGCCGCCCGCCCCTAGCCGGGGGTGGCAAGGCCTTGGCGTACTGACCGAAAGGTGAAGTTTGTTGTGTTTACCGGCTAGATGCCCGGTGCGAGACTGGGGAGGAACGAGGGGAGGGAGTCATGATCGAGGTCAAGAGCATCGACAAGCCGGATGAGCGCCGGGACTTCCCTAAGGGACATCTCGAGGTATGCCACCTGCCAGGCTTCACCTTCGGCATGGCCACCTTCGAGCCGGGCTGGAAGTGGTCGGAGTCGGTGAGACCCATCGCGGGCACCGAGCTGTGCGAGGTCCAGCACTACGGGCTCGTGCTGAAGGGGCAGCTGCACGTCCGGATGAGGGACGGCACCGAGGCCGACATCATGCCGGGGGACCTGATGGTCATCGCGCCGGGTCACGACGCCTGGGTCGTCGGCGACGAGCAGGTCCTCGCCTACGACTTCTCCAGTGGCATCGCGGACTACGCCAAGTCCACGTCCGGCTAGGAGCCTGACGATGTTCATTCAAGTTATCCAGGGTCACGTCGCGGACCCTGAAGCCGCTCACGCGGCACTGGACCGCTGGGACCGCGAGCTGGCACCCGGCTCGCACGGCTGGCTCGGCACCACGGCGGGCGTCACAGACGATGGCACGCTGGTCGCCATGGCCCGCTTCGAGTCCGAGGAGGAGGCCAGGCGCAACTCCGAGCGGATGGAGCAGACGCGCTGGTGGCAGGACACGGCCAAGGTGTTCGACGGTAAGGTCACCTTCCACGACTGCCCCGACGTCGTCCTGTACCAGGGCGGCGGGTCCGATGCCGCGGGGTTCGTCCAGATCATCCAGGGCCACGTCTCCGACAAGGACCGCATGCGCATGATGATGCGGGACACCGAGTCCGAGCTGGCGACCTACCGTCCCGACCTGATCGGCGGCGAGTCCGCCGTGGACTCGGGCGGCGACTACACCGAGGCCGCCTTCTTCACCAGTGAGGACGAGGCCAGGCAGGGAGAGCGCCGGGACCTGCCGCCGGAGCTCAGGCAGAAGTTCGAGCAGTACATGGGCCTGTTCGAGAGCGGGCCCGCCTACTACGACCTGCACCACCCGTGGATGTACTCACCGCACAACTGAGGCCCACTTCAGGACGCGCCTGGCCAGCCCGGCCAGGTCGGTGTCAGTGTCGAAGACGACTGGGGCGAGGGCGCGGGCTTGAGCGGCATCGGCCATAGCGTCCTCGACCCAGTCCCGCGCCCAACCGCGGGATCACCCGTCAGTCTTCGCGGCCCTCGCCGCGGTAGGCGGCTTGGGACTGCTCCATCCTGCGCTTGACCGGTGGGAGATGGTTGATCGTCCGCATCGCCGTACGCATGCCGGCCAGCGCCAGGCGGCCGATGACCGGCCTGTGGACGGGGCCGTCGGCGCTCATCTGCTTGCGCGACTCGCGGACGGCGTCGAAGCCGTACTCGCGCATCCGGCTCTCGTAACCGCCGACCGCCTCGAGCAGCGTGGTCTTGCCGTCGCGGAAGGCCGCCAGGTTGCGCGTCAGCAGGCGGGCGTCGCGCAGTGCGGTGTTCGCGCCCACGCCACGGCCCGGGGTCATGGTGTGGATGGCGTCGCCGAGCATGGTGACGTTGCCGGCTGGCCACGGACCGGGCGGGACCGAGGTACGGATGTTGATCGGGAAGCAGCTGCCGGGGTCGGCCAGCTCGAACAGCCTGCGCAGGTTGGGATGCCATCCCGCGGTCCGCTCCAGCACGAGCCTCTGCAGGTCGGGGCCCTTGAGGTCGAGCACGTCCGCCGGCAGCCTGCGAGCGGCCGCGGCCCAGCCCCACATGATGTAGTCGCGCGTGTTGTCGAAGGTGAGGCCAGGCCAGGCCGAGATGAGCCGGGCGTCGGTCGCGCCGATGCCCATCTTGGGCCGGCCGCGCTCGTCCCACGGGAACTCCATGACGTGGTAGACGCAGAAGTAGCCCTTGGGCGCGAACACCATCGACACGCCGTGCAGCATCTTCGGCGTGATCAGCTGGCGGGTCTCCGCCGTCAGCGCGATCTTGCCGGTGATGCCGATCAGCCCTGAATCCTCCAGTACGGCGTGCGGCAGGTACTGCCGGCGCACGCGCGAGTTCGTCCCGTCGGCGCCCACCAGCAGATCGCCGGTGGCCTGGGTGCCGTCCTCGAAGAACGCGGTGACGGTGCCGTCGGCGTTGCGCTCGTACCTGCGGAAGACCTTGTCGAAGTGGACGACGTCCTCCAGCCCGGTGAGCAGCACCTGGCGCAGCGTCATCCGCGACACCGACTTCTCGCTGTCGACGGGGTCGTCGCCGGGAGGGCTGCCGTCGCCCATCGACAGCACTTCCGCCAGCTTCTCGGTGAGGATGTTGGAGTAGCGCGGCGGCCGCGCGCAGGTCGCCAGGAACGTCTCGTACAGCTCGGGCGGCAGGCAGTCGTGCAGCGCGCGGCTGCCGTCGGGGCTGATGCCGACGCGGTAGCCCTGCAGCCCGTCGCCGCGGGTGCGGTCGCGCTCGTAGACCGCGACCTCGATGCCCGCCCGCTTGAGCCCGTGCGCCAGGCACAGCCCGCCGGTGCCTGCGCCGATGACGATGACCTTGATCGTGGGCATGGTTCAGTCCTCCGGGATCTCGAGATGGTCGGAGGCGAAGGCGCGCAGACGCTCCTCGCTCCAGGTCAGGCGGCCGGCGCGCAGGTCGTCGAGAACTCCGGTGACCCAGCGCAGCTCGCTCTCCGTGGCGGCACGCAGGTACTCGGTCTCCAGCAGCGAGACGCGGGGCACGCCTGCCTCCCCGAGCGCCGCCTCCAGCCGGGCCAGCCGTACCTGGAGGAGCTCGTGGCGCTCGCGCAGGAAGCCCAGCGTCTGCTCCGGGGTCAGTATCGGCAGGAACGACAGTGCGGCGGGGAACTCGGGGAACTCGTTGCGCGGCGTCGTCAGCATCTCGCCCATCCACCGCTGGAGCGCCTCGCGGCCCTGCTCGGTCAGCGCGTAGACGGTGCGCTCGGGGTACTGCTGGTCGCGCTCGGTCTGGTGGACCGTGATGAGGCCCGCGTCGTGCAGCCGGTTGATCGTCTTGTACAGCGTGGTCCGCTGGCCAACGTTGATCACCTCGTCCTTGCCCCACTGCTTGATCAGGGACTGCATGCCGTACGGGTGTAGCGGCTGGTAGGCGAGAAGGCCGAGGACGGCCATCGCCAAAGGTGATCGGCGCGTTGTCATAGTAGAAGGTTAACTAGTGTCCAGGACACTATGCAAGCATGGATCTCCTGGCGATGCTCCCGCTGGTGCGTCGTACGTCTTCTATGAGCCCACGGGCAGGCTCGACGAGCTGGCCGCGAAGGTGAGCGGCCGGCTGACGGCGGGTGGTTTCCAGGTCACGGAGATCCGCGACGGCAACCTGCTCTGCCTGAAGGGGGCTCCGTAGCCGTTCAGCTGACGGTGAAGGTGCCCTTGAGGCCCTTGGCGGCGTGGTCGCCGATGCCGCACTTGTAGGAGTAGGTGCCGGGGACCTTGAGGGTGATGACGGCTTCGCCCGTCGCGCCCGGCTTGACCGGGGCGATCTCGCCGGCCTCCTTGCCGTCCGGGCCGAAGATCTCCAGCTCGTGCTCGGTCGTGCCCTTGTTCTCCAGCTTGAACTCGATCTTCTCGCCGGCCTTGGCCGTGAACGACGACAGGCCCTCGAGGGCGTGGTCGGTGGCCTCGACCTCGACCTCGCGGTCGTAGGCCTCCTCTTGCTCGGCGGCGGCGCCCGCCACGGTGATCTTCGTTCTGATGCCATCGCCGGTCTGGCCCGGCTTGCAGGCCACCTCGTAGGTGCCGCCGCCCAGGTTGACCTGCATGTCGCGGGAGGTGCCAGGGCCGATGTTCTCCACCTCGCTGACGACCTTGGTGTAGGTGCCGGCCTGCTCGCCGTAGACGTATACCTCGGTGACCTGGTTGCCGTTGTTGGTGACGGCGAACGTGGTCTGACCTGCCTGCAGCTCGGTCTTGGCGACCTGGCACGCGGTGTCGGTGGCCGTGATCGCCACCGAGGTGCCCGAGGCCGGGGCGCCGCCGGAGCCGGTGCTGCCGCAGGCGGCCAGCAGCAGGAGAGCGCCGATACCGGGCACCGTACGGAAGGAAGGCATGACAGATCTCCAGATGTAGCGTGAACGATCAGCGGCCGGCCGGGGCGGTGGCCCGGCTGCGGCTCGGCAGGAAGAACAGGGTCATGACCGGCACCACGTAGGCCAGCCAGGCGGCCACCTGCCACCAGGTGGAGGCGGGGCTGAAGTTGACGGTGCCCTTGAGCAGCGTGCCGTACCAGCTGCTCGGCGGGATGGCGTGCGAGACGTCGAAGGCGAGGCTGTCCAGGCCCGGTAGGATGCCCGCCTCCTGCAGGTCGTGCACGCCGTAGGAGAACACGCCCGCGGCGACGATGACCAGGCCGGCGCCTGTCCAGGTGAAGAATGTGGCGAGGTTGATCCGCACGGCTCCGCGGTACAGCAGGTAGCCGAGCACGACGGAGGTGAGCAGGCCGAGCGCCGCTCCGATGACCGGCTCGGTGTTCTGCCCCGTGGCCTGGATGGCGGTCCAGATGAACAGCGCGGTCTCCAGGCCTTCCCTGCCGACCGCGATGAACGCTGTCAGTATCAGGGCCATGGTGCCCATGGCGAGCGCGGCGTCCAGCCTGCCCTGCAGCTCGGACTTGAGGAAGCGGGCGGTCCTGCGCATCCAGAAGATCATCCAGGTGACGAAGCCCACGGCGACGATGGACAGGATCCCGCCGAAGGCCTCCTGGGCCTGGAAGGACATGCGGGAGGAGGTGAACGTGAGCACCGCGCCGAAGGCCAGGCTCAGCAGTACGGCGAGCAGCACCCCGGCCCAGACCACCGGCAGCCGGTCGCGATGGCCGCTCTTGACCAGATAGGCGACCAGGATGCCGACGACGAGGGAGGCCTCGAGCCCCTCGCGCAGGCCGATGAGGTAGTTGGCGAACACAACCCGACGCTAAATCAGGTAAGCCTTACCTAACAAGCCCTGTTTCATCACGTTTCGGATATATCGCGCCGATCGTCCAAGATCTGCCCGCTTGCATCCGGTACCCGGGTAAGGGCTTACCGTCGAAACATGACGGAGCAGGGATGGGTGCCGGAGGCGTGCACGTTGCCGACCGCTGGCCGTACCGGAGCAGCACATCGAGGTGCTTGACGCCATCCAGGCACACGCGAGCGGACGGCTCTGACGCCATGCCCGCCTACCTGCGCACCGGCCAGGTGGCCGCCCGGGCCGTAGTGAACATCCAGCGATTGCGACGACCTGACCCTCTGTGAGCGCACCCCGGGCTGTCCCCTCCCTTTCACCGGTGAGGTCTTCACATGAGCGCAAAGCCGGTTTACGTTCTGGGTCGGCGCCACATCGGGGGGATTCCTTCACTGTCACCCCAAGGAGGGGGATTCCATGCGCAGCGGCGTAATCCGCAGCATCGCGTTATCGGCGGCACTCGCACTACCTCTGGCCTACACCCACCCGGCGCAGGCCGACCCGGTACCTTCGCAGAAGAGCCTGATCACCTCGGTGGGGGCCTCGGCCGCCAAGAGGCACATGCAGGCGTTGCAGGACATAGCCAACGCCAATGGCGGCACCCGCGCCGCCGGCACCCCGGGCTTCCTCGCCTCCCGCGACTACGTGGCGGGCAAGCTCAAGAAGGCCGGCTGGAACGTGACACTCCAGCCCTTCGACTTCGCGTTCTTCAAGGAGAACGCCACCGCCTCCATGGAGCGCACCGCGCCGGCGCCGAAGGTCTACGCGCCGACCCCGCCGGACGGCTCGTCGGTGGGCGACTTCGCGACCATGACCTACTCCGGCTCCGGCAACGTGACCGCGGCCCTGCAGAACGTCGACCTGATGCTGCCACCCGGCCCGACCCCGAGCTCCTCTACCTCGGGCTGCGAGGCCGCCGACTTCGCCGGGTTCGTCCCCGGCAACATCGCCCTGCTGCAGCGCGGCACCTGCACCTTCGCCGTCAAGGCGCAGAACGCGCAGGCGGCCGGCGCCTCGGCGGCGATCATCTTCAATGAAGGCCAGCCCGGTCGCACCGCCACCCTCCAGGGCACGCTCGGCGGCCCGGGCGTGACGATCCCGGTCGTTGGCGCCAGCTTCGACGTCGGACAGGAACTGTCCGCCGCGGGCACCGCGGTGCACGTGGTCACCAACACCACCAGCGAGATCCGCACCACCTACAACGTCGTCGCCGACTCCAAGTACGGTGACCCGAACAAGGTCGTCATGCTCGGCGCGCACCTCGACTCGGTCCTGCCCGGGCCGGGGATCAACGACAACGGCTCCGGCAGCGCCGTCGACCTGACGATCGCCGAGGCGCTCGGCAAGATCCCCACCCGCAACCACCTGCGCATCGCCTGGTGGAGCGGCGAGGAACTGGGCCTGCTCGGCTCCACGTTCTACGTGGCCAACCTGCCCGCCGACCAGCTGGCCAAGATCAAGCTGTACCTCAACTTCGACATGGTCGCCTCGCCGAACTACGCGCTGAAGATCTACGACGGCGACGACTCCGACAACACCGGCGCCCCCGCGGGCCCGGCCGGATCGGATGAGATCGAGAAGCTCTTCGAGAAGTACTTCGACACGATCCACCAGGCCCACAACGGCACCGACTTCGACGGCCGCTCCGACTACGGCCCGTTCATCGCGGCCGGGATCCCGGCCGGCGGCCTGTTCACCGGCGCCGAGGGCATCAAGACCGCCGAGGAGGCCACCCTGTTCGGCGGTACGGCGGGCGTCGCCTACGACCACTGCTACCACCAGGCGTGCGACACCATCGCCAACGTCAACGACAAGGCCCTCGCGCTGAACCTCGGCGCGATCGCCACGGCCGCCGTGGTCTATGCCTACGCCACCGACCTGCCTGGACCGGCGGCCGCCACGACGGCGCGCAAGGCCGCCGCGGCGCCCGAGATCGGGACCGTCCGGTAGCGTCCGCCGCGGCTCGGTCAGCTCACAGGAAGCGGGTAGCTGACCGGGCTGCGGTGCCCGGCGGTGTCCACGGCACGGATACCGAACTGGAAGTTGTCCTTGGACCTGCCCTTGACCGTGTAGGCGGTGACGTTGCCGACCGGCTGGACGTGGGTCCACACAGGTTCGGTGGTGTCCCGCCAGACCACCTCGTACCCGGCGATGTCGGGTGCGGGGTTGGCGTTCCAGACCAGGTCGGTGCCGTTGGTCAGCTGGTCAGCTGTGTGGTGCGGATGCCGGCGCCCTTGGGCGCCTCGGGGGCCCGGGCCAGGGACGCCAGCGCGGCCACGTTGATCCGGGTCACGCGGGCGGTGTAGTCGTACTCCACGAACCGCGCCAGGTCGCCGAACTGCTGCCCGTTCTCGACCCGGACGTCCTGGTGCTGGTGCGCGTAGTCCTCGTTGACCTCGGTGAAGCGCAGCGCCGGGTAGCCCTGCTGCAGGAACGGGATCTGGTCGCCGCCGCGCAGGTAGCGGTCACGGCGGTACAGCAGCGTGGCGTCCATGCGCGGCGTGTAGGTCTGGGCCGCCTCGCGGACGAAGCGGGCCAGCTGCCGGGACACTCCGTCGTTCTCCCCGCCGACGGCCTGGCGGACCGAGGCCTGCGCCGGGGTCTCGGCGGTGGGGACGCCCTCGGAGAAGACGCGGATCGCGTTCGGCGCCCGGCCGTTCTCGCCGTCGGCACTGCCCACGATGTCGTTGGTGAACATGCCCTGGATGTCGGCGTTGTTCTTCTTGGCCTCGGCGGCGTAGTGGGCCGAGCCGTACAGTCCCTGCTCCTCACCCGCGACGGCCATGAACACGACCGTGGCGTCGAAGTCGCGCGTGGCCATGACCCTGGCCGCCTCCAGCGCCACCGCCACGCCCGAGGCATCGTCGTCGGCGCCGGGCGCGTCGCAGGTGGCGTTCATGACGTCGGTGCAGCGCGAGTCGTAGTGCCCGCTGACCACGTAGGTACGGGCCGCCGATTCCGGCTGCGTCCCGCGCAGGGTGGCCACGACGTTGGTGATGACGGTGGGCTGCGGGATGCGCGACGAGACCGGCTGCACGAACGACTGCTTCTCCACGGTCATCCGCCCGCCCGAGGTCGCGGCGATCTTGGCGAACTCGCCGTGGATCCAGTCCCGCGCGGCGCCGATGCCGCGCGCCGGGTCGTCCTGGCTGGACAGGGTGTGCCGGGTGCCGAACGAGGCCAGCGTGGTGATGATCCGCTGAATGTTCCCCGCGTCGACCTCCTCGACCATCCGCGCGATCTCGCCGTCCCGCGGGCCGGGCCGTACGGCGGGCTCGGCCGGCGGCGTGAGCACCCCCGCGAGCAGCACCGCGGCGAACAGGGAACCGTTGACTAATCGGAGCGCCATGACATGCCTCCTGACTGGGCTGACAAGCGCCCTCACGGTACGGCGCGGTCGCCGGGTTGAGAACAGTGGTGCGGCCGGTTGCGCGCTCCCACCTCAGGCGTGTCTTCGTGGCCGGGTCGCCGGCCCGGGGAATGGTGGACGGCTTCAGACCGGATCGGCGCGCTGATCTGCCTGGCAGCAGTCGCGGCCATCATCTACGGCCCGGGAGGGTGAGCGCGTCGTGGGGGGTACGGCGCAGCAGGTGTCGCCGCGCCAGGCTTCGCGGCCTTCCTTGACGGCGACGGCGGCGATGGCCAGGGCGGCGATCGGGTCAGCCCAGGCCCAGCCGTACAGGCTGTTGAGCGCGAGGCCCGCGAGGAGCACCCCGGACAGGTAGGTGCACAGGAGGGTCTGCTTGGAGTCGGCGACGGCGGAGGCCGAGCCGAGCTCGCGGCCCGCGCGGCGCTGGGCCGCCGACAGGAGTGGCATGATCACCAGCGAGAGGGCGGCCAGGATCAATCCGGGTGTGGAGTGTCCGGCCTCGCCCACTCCCAGCAGTGCGCGTACCGCATCGAAGGTCACGTACGCGGCCAGGGCGAAGAACGAGAGCGCGATCACGCGCAGCGCGGTCCGCTCGCGCCGTTCGTGGTCCGCGGCGGAGAACTGCCAGGCGACCGCGGCGGCCGAGGCGACCTCGACGACGGAGTCGAGCCCGAAGCCGACCAGCGCGGCCGAGGACGCGAGTGTCCCGGCGGTGATGGCGACCACGGCCTCGATCACGTTGTAGGTGATGGTCACGGCGACCAGCAGCCTGATGCGCCGCCGCAACACCGTACGGCGTGCCGCTGCGAGCGCCATCAGCAGCAGCCCTGGTCGGCCGAGTCGGGGCAGGTGCGGTCGGCGGCCACCGCGATCACGGCGGTGCGCAGGTCGTCCAGGGCGTGGCCCAGCCGGGCGTCCGCGAGCTCGTAGCGGATGCGGCGGCCGACGGGGACGGTGACGACCAGGCCGCAGTCGCGCAGGCAGGCCAGGTGGTTCGACAGCCGGGTCCGGGAGATGCCGAGCAGGTCGGCCAGCTCGGCGGGGTGGGCGGGGGCTTCTCGCAGCGCGATGAGGATGCGGCAGCGGATCGGATCGGCCAGCGCGCGGCCGAAGCGGGAGAGGACCTCGATGTCGGGGGCGATGGTCACCATGCTCCTAAAGTACAGGAAGTCATGGATTCAGAAAATCCTGAACTAAGGCGCTGGCAGGCGACCGTCGGCGACGGCCGCGATACGACAGCTGGTGACAGCGGGACAACAGGCCCGTGTCAGCGATGGCAGGCATCGTCCGGTTCAGACGCAGCCGGAAGGACGGTGCACCATGATGATCGACGCCACGGCCTACCAGAACGCCGAGGGCCTGCACTGGGCCCACCGCCAGGGCCTCGTGCCCGGGGGACAGGTCCGCCCGCTCTACCTCGAGGGCGGTAGGAGGTTCTGGTACGCCCGCCGTACCGGAGACAAGAAGGAGATCATTCTCGTCGACCCGGCGGCCGGGACCAGGCAGGTGGTGGCCGAGCCGCCGGCGGCGCCCGGCGACTTCCTCGAGGCGGGTTCGCCCGACGGCAGGCACGTGGTCTTCCGGCGCGGGCACGACCTGTGGATCAGGTCGCACGGCGGTCACGAGAGCCCGCTGACGACCGACGGACAGCGGGACCACGCGTACGGCACGGGCCCTGACGTGATGAAGCCCACCACGATCATGCGCACGTTGGGCATCCCCGACATGCCGCCCGCGGTGGCGTGGTCGCCCGATTCGACGCGCGTCGTGACGCACCGGACGGACCAGCGGCAGGTGCGCGAGACCCACTGGATCGAGGCCCGCCCGGCCGACGGCGGCGAGCCCGTCCTGCACACCAAGCGCTACCCGTACCCGGGAGATGAGCGGGCCCCGGTCGCCGAGCTGGTCGTGCTGCACGTCGAGGACGCAGCCGTGGTGCGGGCCAAGTCCGAGCCCGTCAACATGCCGTTCTTCTCGCCGATCCAGATGCGCTGGCTGTGGTGGGCGCAGGACGGTTCGGCCGTCTACTACCTCGACCAGCCGCGCGACTACCGCACGCTCCGGCTGAACAGGCTGGACCCGGACACCGGCGAGGTGACCACGATCGTCTCCGAGTCGGGGCCCACCCGCGTGGAGCCCAACCAGTTCCTGGGCGCGCCCCCGATGGTCGAGGTCTTCGGCGACGAGGTGCTGTGGTACTCCCAGCGCGACGGCTGGGGCCACCTCTACCTGTACGACGCCGCGACCGGCGCGCTGCGGCATCAGGTGACCTCGGGCCAGTGGGCGGTGCGGGAGATCCTGCGTGTCGACGAGCAGGCCAGGGTCGTCTACTTCACGGCGTCAGGGCTGGTGCCCGAGGACCCCTACCGCCGCTCGGTCTGCCGTGCCGGGCTCGACGGGAGCGGGTTCGCCAAGGTCGCCGACGACGAGCTCGACCACGTCGTGTCCGTGCCGGACAGCGGCGAGTACTTCGTCGACTCCGCCTCCACGGTCACCACGCCGCCGGTCATCACCGTGCGCGGCTGGGACGGCCGGGTGATCGTCGAGCTCGAGCGGCCCGACGTCTCGGGCCTGGAGGCGCTCGGCCGCCGCCCGCCGCAGCCCTTCCGCGTCAAGGCCGCCGACGGCGTGACCGACATCTACGGTGTGATCCACCTTCCTCCGGACTTCGACCCGGCCAAGCGCTACCCCGTCGTCGACAGCCCCTACCCCGGACCGCAGACCAACCGCGTGTCACCCGCCTTCGACCAGGGCTTCTTCGGCTACATGTGCGAGCAGATCGCGGCGCTCGGCTTCGTCGTGGTCGCCCTCGACGGCCGAGGCACTCCCGGCCGCGGCAAGGCCTTCCACGACGAGTCGTACGGCAGGCTGGGGATGACCCTCGAGGACCATGTCGCCGCCTTCCCGCAGCTGGCCGAGACCAGACCGTGGATGGACCTCGACCGCGGCGTCGCCGTCTTCGGCATGTCGGGCGGCGGGTTCGCCACGGTTCGGGCGATGCTCGACTTCCCCGAGCTGTACACCGTCGGCGTGGCCATCTGCGGCTCGCACGACAACCAGTACTACCAGCAGGGCGTCGGCGAGATGTACGACGGTCCGGGCGCCGACTACACCGAGTCGTCCAACACCGAGGACGCCGCCCGGCTGGAGAGCAGGCTGCTGCTGATCCACGGCGGCATGGACGACAACGTCTCGCCCCAGCAGACGCTGCGGCTCGTCGACCGGCTGCTGGCCGCAGACAAGGACTTCGAGCTGCTCATCATCCCCGGCGCCGACCACCTGTTCATCGGCTACGAGCACCACATGCTCAGGCGGCTGTGGGACTTCCTGGTCAGGCACCACCTGGGCGCCGAGCCGCCCACGGGCTACCGCCTCACGCCCACCCCGCTGGACATGGACCTCATCTCCGGCTTCTTCAGCTGAGCCTGTCTGCGGCGGCTTCTCCCGATCGCACGGCGCCGTCGATGTAGCCGTACCAGCGTGGCGAGGTTTCCGCCCCCGCCCAGTGGATCCGGCCGGCGGGCGCGCGCCAGGCGGCGCCGAGCCGGGTCCACGCACCCGGCGGGAACACCGCCGAGTAGGCGCCTCGGGCGAATGCCTCCTCGTTCCAGTTCCGCTCGACGAAGCTCACCGGCGTGGCAGCCCGCGGACCGAACAGGCGGCCGAGTGCGTCGAGCAGGATCCTCCGGCGATCCTCGGGGGAGCGCGTGGCAAGGTCGCGGGCGGGTGCGCCGTTGACGAAGGCGATGAGCACGCCGCGCCGACCGGACCGCGGACTGCTGTCGACGGTCACCGCGATCGGGGCGCGCAGGCTGAGGGCGGAGCCGCTCAGGCCAGCCTGTCGCCAGAACGGCGCCGGGTAGCCGACGACGTACTTGATCACGCTCCCCATCGGGAGTTGCCGCCCGGCAGGCAGCGGTGGGTGGAAGGCGATCCGGGCCGCGAGTGGGGGAGGTACGGCGACCACCACGTGCCTGGCGCCCCATGCGGTTCCGTCCTCGACGGTGACCACGACACCGGCATCGTGCTGCTCGATCCGCTGGACCGGCGCGTTCAGCCGGATCGAGTCGCCAAGCCGCTCGGCGAGCCTGGTGGCCACGCCGTACGCCCCGCCGTCCAGCCGGTCCTGCTGCGCGCCGCCTTCGACGTCGGTCACCGCCGCCAGACTGCCCGCCGCCTTCACGTAGAACAACGCGTGCAACAGCGACAGCTCGCTCGGTTCGCAGGCCCAGATCGCCCGGCAGGCAAGGACCAGGAAACTGCGCCCGCCCCGGGTCTTGACCGTGCGGTCGATCCAGGACTGCAGCGTGCGCCCATCGAGCGCGGCCGCGTTCGGGCCGCGCCACGGGGCTTCGGCATCGACGGTACGAGCGAGCCGGTCGAGGCGCGCCTGGGCGCGTGCCACGTCAAGCAGAGTCAGCGGACCGAGCTTCGGCACCGTGCCGCGGAACCGGCGCAACCGTCCGGTCTCGGTCTCCATGACGTTCGCGCCCGCGGTGTGCGTCGGGAAGACGGCCACGCCGAGCTCGGCGGCCAGCGCGTAGATCCGGTCCTGGCCAGGTCCGATGAACTGGCCGCCGAGATCGAGGGTCTCGCCGTCGATCTCGATGCCGGCCGTACGGCCACCGACCTGATCGCGGGCCTCGACGAGCAGGACGTCATGCCCGCGGCGACGCAGGCGCTCCGCGCACACAAGGCCGGCCATACCTGCGCCGACCACGATGACATCAACATCTGGATGGTGGTGGGACATGCGTCCTCCAGGGGGTTGGTCGTGTTCGCGACATGCACGAACTCGACAGCGCACCCACCTGCCACCACGGCGCTGACCTTTTCGATTCACTTGTGCGCACAGATCATTTCCGGCACATCGGCGCGATGTCAACAAGCAGACCCTCATCGCGCGTCACAGCAAGCCGCCAGACCATGCGGATCGCCACCACGCAGTGACCTCAGGTCAAGTACCCGAAGAACGGGGAAGGTCCCACGCTGCGGGGCACGCGGGCGTCAGACCTCGATGTGCGAGCCCATGATGACGGTGCGGTCGCGGGGGAGTCCGAAGAACTCCGCGGCGTCGGCCGTGATGTAGGAGGTGGCGATGAAGAGCCGTTTCCGCCAGCGTGCCATGGTCGGAGCCTTCCCTGAGCGAAGCTCGATGCTGGACAGGAAGTAGGAGGCGCCCTCCAGGTCGAGCTGTCCCTCGGTGACGGCGGGGTCCACGGTCGCGAGGGCCTCCGGCACGTTGGGCGTTTCCATGTAGCCGTATCGCGCCGTGACGTGGATGATTCCGTCGTTGGTGTAGCCGAGGTCGTCGACGCTGACCCGCTCGTTGGCGGGGACCCGGGGGATCGGCTCGGTCTGGATCGCCAGGATCACGACGTGATCGTGTCGGACGTGGTTGTGATCGACGTTGGCCCGCATCGCCAGCGGGGTGGTCTCTTTGCCGCGGTTGAGGAAGACGGCGGTGCCGGCGACTCGCTGGATCTTCCTGGAGCCCAGCTTGGTGACGAACTCGCGCAGCGAGCCCTCCAGCCGCTCGCGCTCGGCGGTGACGATTTCGCGGCCGCGCTGCCAGGTCGTCATCACGGTGAACGCCACGAGCCCGATGAGCAGCGGCAGCCACGCGCCGTGCAGGAGCTTGGTGAGGTTGGCCGCGAGGAACAGCAGGTCCACGAACAGCAGGAAGGTGGCCCCGACCACGATCAGCCACATCGGGGTGTTCCACATGCGGCGGGCGATATAGAAGAACAGCAGGGTGGTGATCGTGATCGTGGTGATCACCGCCATGCCGAACGCGAACGCCAGCGCCTCAGAACTGCGGAAGGCGAACACCAGCGTGAGTACGGAGACCATCAGCAGCCAGTTGATCCACGGCACGTAGATCTGGCCGATGGTGGACTCGGAGGTGTGCGCGACGCGCAGCCGCGGCAGGTATCCGAGCTGGGCGGCCTGGGAGGCCACCGAGTACGCCCCGGTGATCACCGATTGAGAGGCGATCACCGTCGCGGCGGTCGCCAGCACCACCATCGGCAGCCTTCCCCAGTCGGGGACGAGTAGGAAGAACGGGCCGGAGATGTTGGCCGGGTCCTGCAGGATGAGCGCGCCCTGGCCGAAGTAGCTGAGCACGCAGGCGGGGAACACCAGGATCAGCCAGGCGCGAGTGATCGACTTGCGGCCGAAGTGGCCCATGTCGGCGTACAGGGCCTCCGCGCCGGTGATCGCAAGCACGATCGCGGCCAGTGCGAAGAACGCCGTACCGAAGTGGCCAGCCAGGAAGCTCAGCGCGTACGTCGGCGACAGCGCCTTGAGGATCTCCGGATTACGGGAGATGCCCAGCACTCCGAGCACGCTGATGACCGTGAACCAGACGATCATCACCGGCCCGAACAGTCGGCCGACGGCGGCGGTTCCCTTCCGCTGCACCAGGAACAATCCAAGAATGATCACCGCAGTCAGCGGAACCACCAGCTGTCCCAGCGACGAGTCGACGACCTTGAGCCCCTCCATCGCCGACAACACCGAGATCGCCGGTGTGATCATGCTGTCGCCGAAGAACAACGCCGCGCCGAAGATACCCAATGTGGCCAGCACCATGGTCGTGCGCCGTCCACGCTGCGTGCTCCATCGCCGCAACAGCGTGATCAGCGCCATGATGCCGCCCTCGCCGTTGTTGTCGGCGCGCATCGCCAGCAACACATAGGTGACCGTCACGATGATCATCACCGACCAGAACACCAGCGAGACCACGCCGAACACGTTCTCCGTGTTGACCGGCACCGGATGCGGGTCGCCGGGGCTGAAGACCGTCTGCAGGGTGTAGATCGGGCTGGTGCCGATGTCGCCGAACACCACCCCCAGCGCGCCGACCATCAGCGCCAGCCGCGCCGTGCTAGGCCCATGGCCGCCGCCGGCCCCTGACCCAGCACCCTCCGGCGCGGACACCTGCTGCCGATCGGCCATCGTCATCTCCTCCATAGTGGCGAGTATTCACGCGAACACCCCGCGCGTCGGCCAGACAGTAGCAGCCCTGATCAACCGGCCAGAGCGCCCGAATGCGGAGTAATCTCACGTCCGCCCTGTTGTCGGACTGCTCGGTGGTCGCCGTGACGCTGCTGCTCGCCGCCCTGGTGATGCTGGCGTTCGTCGCCATTCCCCGCCGCCTGTGGTACTTGCAGATCCCCGCCATCCTCGGCTGGGCGCTCGTCTGGGTCGACAACAATTCACCGGGCAGTGGTGGGACTGGCTCGGCCTCAGCGTCGTCGCCGGAAGCCTCCTGGCACTCTGGCGGCATGAGGGCGGCCACGCCTGAGCGAGAATGCGGCACCTTCGACCGATCCCAGCCCCTCGCTGCGGGCGCTCGACGACGCTCTCGCCCCGCCGCTTGAAGATCCAGATCCATGGACGTGTCGGATTCGGGAATCGTATCCGCTTCGGTGAAGGTGGCCCCAAGGAGCCGCGCTGGGTGGCGCTGGCCGACTCGGAGGGGACCGTCACCGCGGTCATCTCCTGGAACCATCCGCGCGTGAGTGGTCACGGGTGGAGCTGTTGGCGGATCAGGGTGTCGAGTCGCCGCCACGCCGGTGATGAGGCGTTGACGGCCCGTTGGACCAAGTCGGGGATGTCGGAGGCGGTGTCCTGTCCCGGCAGCTTGTCGGGGTCGTATCGGCTTCTAGTGGCCCCGACCATGCGCGCTGCCAGTTGCTCGATGAAGGGGTCGTGGGGGTCGAGGTCATGCGCTCGGTCGTAGTCGAGGAAGATTTGCCGCAGGGCGGGGTCGGTGAGGATCTGAGCCTGATCCTGGAGCAGCTCGGTCGCGGTGTCCGGGGCAGTGGTGAAGAGGAGCAGCCACAGGTCGGCCTGGAGCGTCACCCAGCGATGGCTGAACCCGAACGTCTGTAGCCAGCCGAGGTAGGCGCCGACCCCGGGCGGCAGCAGGTCGGCGTCGCCCGCGGCGAGACGTCGCAGGCGTTGCTGGGTCCGGCGAAGGCCTCGGATGCGGGCGGTGAGGTCGACGTCGACGTCGTGGAGGGCAGCGCGAAGGTCGGCGTCGGGCGTGGCGCGGAGTTCCCGGATGCGGGCGAGGGGTACTCCCGCGTCGGCGAGGGTGCGGATCTTGATGAGGTCGATGGCGTGCTGGGCGGTGTAGCGCCGGTAGCCGGAGGAGTCGCGTTCGGGTTCGGGCAGCAGTCCTTTGGCGTGATAGACGCGGATCGTCTTGGTCGTCACACCCGCATACTGGGCGAGCTGGCCGATGGTGATCACTCGGCTATTCTCCCTCGCTTGACCTTGCCCTAAGGGCAAGGTTGCACCATGGGGTCATGGCAGACATGACCCCGGATCGAGATGCCCTGCGCGCGTTGGCTGACGAGGGCAACGAGCTGGCCTTGGATCGGCTGGCGGACCTGGCCGAGGCCCGAGGTGACCTGGACGAGCTGAACGAGTTGCTGGACGAGGGCTGCGAACGGGCGGGGCACCTGCTCACCCGTCGCGCCGTCACGGCGGGAGACCTGCGTGAACTGCAGCGGCTGTCGGACGCCGGTGCGGACGAGGCGGACGAGGAGTTGCGGCGGATCCTTTCCCAGGGATGAAGCCTCTGCTGAGCGTTTACGCCGAATTTGCGGTAAGGAGGCGTCAAGGCAGCTTGTGGCGGTGATCGCCGTCCTTGGACAGTGCAGAACATGACATATACGACAATCCGTAAGGACACCGGCAGGAAGGAGCTCTTCCTCCTCATCGCTCGGGCGCTGGCCGACGAGTAGGCCCGGATGCCCACCGACCGCTACGCCCGGCTGGTGCACGCGCTGGCCGGGGACGCCTGGCTCGGAGCTGCTGGCGTACTGGCTCGTCCGGTACGGCAGGGCGATACCGCAGCCGGTCAAGCGGGGAGTGGCCGATGCCGCGGTGCGGCTGTACGACGAGCTGGCCCTGGCCACGTATGACAGCCCGGGCGCGGCGATGCGCTTCGCCGACGTGCTGGCGCTGACGCATCCGGCGCCGCGCGGCCCGGCGCAGGCGGCGGTGTTCCGGCACGCGATCGCCCGCCGGCGCGGCCTCATGGACGGCATCCCTGAGTCGCTGCCGCTGCTGCGCGCCCGGCGGGCGCTCTACTGGATCCCGGCCGACCGGCGCGCCTTGCTGCTGGAGCGGTCCGGGGCCGCCGAGGTGCTGGCCGAGGCCGCGATGTCGAAGGCCCAGGGCCGGCTTCACGTCCGCCGATGACCGCGCTTTCGTGGCCGTGTTGCGGCGGCGTGGTGTTCGCGTATTAAAGGCGTAGTAATGCCGTAAATATCGCGACAAATGCCGTTCGTGGCGATCTAGCGTCTGGAGTGATCGCTACAGGTGGAACGGGGATGAGCGGCATGCGCTGCGGTCAGAACGGGTGTGGGGGCACCGTCGAAGACGGCTACTGCGATTTATGTGGTTTAGCACCGAAAAATCCCGGTACGGCGCCGGTCAGGGTCGCCACGGGCCGCACCGCGTCCAGCCGGACCGGCAGCACGGGCTCGTCAAAACGGGGCATGCTCGGCGCGGGCCTGGTCGAGGTGCCTCCGGTGCCCTACAAGGACCCGGCGTCGGCGGTCATGACGAATCCGCAGGTGGCCGAGGGCAAGCGGTTCTGCAGCGGGTGCGGCGCCCCCGTCGGCAGGGCCAGGGATGGGCGGCCGGGCCGTACGGAAGGGTTCTGCTCGCACTGCAGGGCGCCGTACTCCTTCACCCCCAAGCTGGGCAAGGGCGACCTGGTGGGCGGGCAGTACGAGGTGCTCGGCTGCCTGGCACATGGCGGGCTGGGGTGGATCTACCTGGCCAAGGACCGCAACGTCAGCGACAGGTGGGTGGTGCTCAAGGGGGTGCTGGACGCGGGCGACCCCGATGCCAGGGCCGCGGCGCTGGCTGAGCGGCAGTTCCTGGCGACGGTCGAGCACCCCAACATCGTGAAGATCCACAACTTCGTGCAGGACTACATCGTCATGGAGTACGTCGGCGGCCAGTCGCTGCGCCAGCTGCGTGAGAAGGGCCCGCTGCCGCTGCCCCAGGTGCTGGCCTACGGCCTGGAGATCCTGCGCGCGCTCGGCTACCTGCACGCCCAGGGCCTGGTCTACTGCGACCTCAAACCGGACAACGTCCTGCAGACCGAGGAACAGCTCAAGCTCATCGACCTCGGCGGCGTGCACGCCCTCGACGACGAGGAGGGCGCGATCTACGGCACCATCGGCTACCAGGCGCCCGAGATCGCCGACCGGGGCCTGAGCGTCGCCTCCGACCTGTACACGGTCGGCCGCACCATGGCCGTGCTGGCCTTCGACTTCCGCGGCAACGCCGCCACCTTCAAGCACTCGCTCCCCGACCGGCTGCCGCTGCCTGAGTCGGTCGAGCTCCTGCTGCGCCGTGCCACCGACCCCGATCCCGACCGGCGCTTCTGGTCGGCTGCCGAGATGGCCGACCAGCTCACCGGCGTGCTGCGCGAGGTCGTCGCCGCGGCCGACGGCAATCCGCGCCCGGCACCCTCCACGCTGTTCGGCCCCGAGCTGCGCCTGGCCAGAACCCCGGCCGAGGCCGTCGCCGCGCTGCCCGCCCCGCTGCCCGACCCCGCCGACCCGGCGGCCACGCTGCTGTCCGGGCTCGCCCCCGAGCACGTGCTGACCGCCGCCGCCGGTCTCAAAGCCTCTCCCGGCGTACGGCTGGCCACGGCGAGGGCGCACATCCTGCTCGGCGCCCCGCAGGCAGCCCGCGACCTGCTCGTATCCGACGACGACTGGCGGGCCGAGTGGTACCTGGGGCTGGCCGACCTGTCGGCGGGCGACCTGACCGGAGCAGCCGAGGCGTTCGGGCGGATCAGGTGGCTGCTGCCCGGGGAGGCGGCACCCCAGCTGGCGCTGGCGTTCTGCGCCGAGTCGGCGGCGCTGTTCGACGCGGTGTGGAAGACCGACCGCTCCTACGTCAGCGCCGCGTTCGGCCTGGCGCGCGTGCTGCTGGAAGGCGGTGACAGAGCGGGCGCGGTGGTCGTGCTCGACTCGGTTCCTGGCACCTCCATCCACTACGTCGAGGCGCGGACGGCGGCCATCTCGTCGCGGGTCAGCGTCCCCGCCCGCGACGACCTGCTGGACGCCGGGCGGCGGCTCGAGGCGCTGGAGCTCGACGCCGAGCGCAGGCAGCACCTGGCCACCGAGGTACTGGAGGCGGCGCTCGGCTGGGTCGGCCAGAACGGGCCTTCTGCGGAGACCGTGCTGGGCGCCGAGTTGTCGGAGCGCTCGCTGCGGTTCGGCCTGGAGGGCTGCTACCGTGCGCTGGCCAGGCTGGCCCGCGATCCCGATGAACGGATATCCCTGGTCGACCGGGCCAACTCCCTGCGTCCCTTCACGCTGCTGTGAAGACCCCGCAGTGGCTGCGCGCCCTCGCCGGCGGCGCGCTCGTCCTGGCCGCCTGCCTCGGGGTGACGCTGGCCGTGGCCGTCTCCGGGGTCCGTGACGGGCTGCAGGTCGTCGGGCACCAGACGGGGCCGCAGGTGGTGGCCACGCAGGACCTGTACTTCGCGCTCAACGACATGGACGCCCAGGTGGCCAACGTGCTGCTCGTCGGCGCCGCCCGCGATCTCGGGGTCGGCAGGGACAAGGCGCTGGAGATCTACGCGGCCCGCCGTACGCAGGCCAGTAAGGACCTGCAGCAGGCGGCGGCGGTCGGCGGGGGTGAGAGGCTCGCCGACGTGATCGACGGGCTGGGTCGCTACGAGGCGCTGGCCGGGCAGGCGATCCTGCTCGACGGTCAGCAGCCGCATCCTCCCGGCCGCCCGCCGGCCGTGGCGCTGCAGCGCTACCGGCAGGCCACCGACCTGATGAAGTCGGCCGTGCTGCCCGCGGCCGAGAGCCTGACCAGGTCGAACGCGGCCACGCTGGAAACCGCCTACGAGGAGCGGCGGTCGGCGGCGGTGCGGGCGGCCGTGCTCGTGATCGTGCTCGGCGTGCTGCTGGCAGGTGTCCTGCTCGGGCTGCAGGCGGCGCTCGCCCGCCGCTTCCACCGGCTGGTGAACGCCTTCATGGCCCCGGCCACCGTGGGCGCGCTGCTGCTGACCGTTCTCGGCGGCGGGCTGCTGATCTCCGAGGCGGATCACCTGCGGGTGGCCAAGAAGGACGCCTTCGACTCCGTGCTGGCGCTCACGCAGGCGCGGGCGCTCAGCTACGACGCCAACGCCGACGAGAGCCGCTTCCTGGTCGACCCGTCCCGCTCTGCCGTCTACGCCCAGCGATTCCTGGACAAGTCGCAGCGCCTGGCGGGAGTGGCCGGTGCCACGCTGGACACCTACGACGCGGGCCTGGCCAAGGCCACGTCGATGACCGGCTACTTCGGCACGGCGCTGCGCAACATCACCTTCCCCGGCGAGCGGGAGCACGCCCAGGCCACCATGGCGGCCTACCGTGCCTACCAGCTCGACGGCCGCAGGATGCGCGCCCTGCACGTCCAGGGACGGCTGCGCGAGGCGGTCGCCTTCAACACCAGCTACACGCCGGGTAACTCCAACTACGACTTCGACCGCTACGACAAGGCGCTCGAACAGTTCATCGGGGTGAACCGGAGCCACTTCGAGGGCTCGATCCGCGACGGCGAGAACGCGCTGGCCGGATGGGGCTTGATTCCCGTGGTGGGTGCGCTGCTGGTGGCCGCACTGACCCTGGCCGGAGTCAGGCCCCGCCTCAACGAGTACCGGCCTTGACGCCGCCGATGCGGCAAGGACGCGTCAAGGACCTGGCGGCGCGGCCCGCCGTACCGGGATAGTGGAGGCACCGCACGTCCGGGACGTGCGGCAGGGCGGGCCGAGCCCAGCGGCGCCCACCAGGCCCTCCGATGCGCCGGCTGCTCGGCGCGGGACACGGCTGGGCATGCCGTGTCACGAGCAGCCCTCCCTTCTCGGAAGGCCCTGACCCTCACGTCGGGTCGCCTGGCTTAGGCAGGGATCCTGCCGGGGACCGGGGAGATCGGCAGCGTCAGAACCATGGTGAGGCCGCCACCCGGCGTCTCCTCCGGGGTGAGGCTGCCGCCCATCGCCTCGGCCAGGCCTCGCGACAACGCCAGCCCCAGCCCGACGCCGCTCTGGTTGTCCCTGTCGCCCAGCCGCTGGAAGGGCAGGAAGATCCGGTCGTGCGCGTCGGCCGGGATGCCAGGACCGCGGTCGATCACGCGGACCTGCACCTGGTCGCCGAGCCGGCTGGCGGTGATCAGCACCGGTTCCTCCGGCGGGCTGTAGCGCACGGCGTTGGTCATGAGGTTGACCAGGACTCGTTCCAGCAGGGTCGGGTCGGCCGACACCTCGGGCAACTCGGGGGAGATGTCGCCGTCGACGCGGTCGCGCAGCGGCCCGAGGTCGTCGACGGCGCGCGGCACCACGTCCTCCAGGGCCACGGGTTCGAGCGAGACGCCCAGGACTCCGGCCTGCAGGCGGCTCATGTCGAGCAGGTTGGCCACGAGGCGGTCGAGCCTGGCCAGGGATTCGTCGGCGGTGGCGAGCAGCTCGGCGCGGTCCGCTTCGGACCACGGGATTGCGGTGTTGCGCAGCGACTCGACCGCGGCCTTGGCGGAGGCCAGCGGGGTGCGCAGGTCGTGGCTGACGGCCGCGAGCAGCGCGGTGCGCAGCCTGTCGGCCTCGGCCAGCGGCTTGGCCTGCTCGGCCTCCGCACGCAGCCGCTTCTGCCGCAGCGCCACCGCGGCCTCGGCGGCGAAGGCTTCGAGCACCCGCTGGTCCTCGGCCTCGAGCAGCCGGCCGCGGGCGGCAAGGATCAGGTCGTCGTCGATCACCACGTCGGTGTCGGCCGCCGCTGGGCACTCGCACGGCCCGGACCCCGAGGCCGCGACCACCTGCCACGATTCCGGCTCGGCCCTGACCTCGGGCGTCAAGCCCGCCTCCGGCCGGCGTTCGAGCAGTGTGACCGAGTCCAGCCCGAACGTGTCGCGCATCCGCCCCAGCAGCGCGGGCACGGCCGCATCCCCGCGCAGCACGTTCCCGGCCAGAGCCGACAACACTTCGGCATCCGCGGACGCCCGTGCCGCTTCTCTGGTACGGCGGGCCGCGATGTCGACGATCGTGGACACCGCCGCCGCGACGACCACGAAGACGATCAGGGCGAACAGGTTCTGCGGGTCGGCGATCGTGAGCTCGCCGGTCGGCGGGGTGAAGTACCAGTTGAGCAGCAGCGACCCGCCGACGGCCGCGGTGATGGCCGGCCACATGCCGCCGACCAGCGCCACCACGACGGTCATGAGCAGGAAGAACAGGATCTCACTCGGCAGGCTGAGATCCTCCCTGAACACCGACAGCAGCGCCGTCAGCGCGGGCATGCCCACCACGGCCATCGCCCAGCCCCACAGCCGCCTGCGCCTGGACAGCACCTTGGACGAGGACGGCCTGCGGCCCTTCTTCACCTCCTCGTGCGTGATCATGTGCACGTCGATCGGCCCGGACAGCGCGGTCGTCTCCACCCCGACGCCGCGCGAGAAGATCTGCGCGAAACGGCCCCGCCGGGAGGCGCCGAGCACCAGCTGGGTGGCGTTCACGCCGCGGGCGAAGTCCAGCAGGGCGCGCGGGATGTCGTCGCCCACGACCTGGTGGTAGGTCCCACCCACGGACTCGACCAGAGTCCGCTGGCGGGCCAGATGGGCCGGGTCGCCGTCGGTCAGCCCGTCGGCACTGGTCACGTGGACGGCCAGCAGGTCCGCGCCCTTGCTCCTGGCGGCGACCCGGGCGGCCCGCCGTACCAGCGTGTCGCCCTCGGGGCCGCCGGTCAGGGCGACCACCACCCGCTCGCGCGCCTCCCAGGTGCCCTCGATGCCGTGGTCGGCGCGGTAGCGGTCGAGCTGCTCGTCGACCTTGCCGGCGACCCACAGCAGTGCCACCTCCCGCAGCGCGGTCAGGTTGCCGACGCGGAAGTAGTTCGACAGGGCCGCGTCGACCTTCTCAGGGGCGTAGACGTTGCCGTGGGCCAGGCGGCGGCGCAGGGCCTCGGGTGACATGTCGACCAGCTCGATCTGGTCGGCCCGCCGTACCACCTCGTCGGGGACGCGTTCGCGCTGCGGGACGCCGGTGATCTGCTCGACCACGTCGTTGACCGACTCCAGGTGCTGGATGTTGACGGTCGAGATGACGTCGATGCCGGCGTCCAGCACCTCCTCGATGTCCTGCCAGCGCTTGGCGTTGCGGGAGCCCGGCACGTTGGTGTGGGCTAGCTCGTCGATGAGCGCGACCCGCGGGCGTCGGGCGATGACCGCGTCCGCGTCCAGCTCGGTGAAGGTGGCGCCGCGGTAGACCATCGTCTTGCGCGGTACGGCCTCCAACCCCTCGAGCAGCGCGGCCGTGCGGGCGCGGCCGTGGGTCTCGACGAAGCCCACGACCACGTCCCTGCCGCGTTCCCTGGCCCGCTGCGCCTCGCTGAGCATGTCGTAGGTCTTGCCGACCCCCGGCGCCGCGCCCAGATAGACCCGGAGCCGTCCCCGTGCCACGACCGATCACCACTTCTCGCGCTCCCGCGTAACTCCAAGCAAACCCCTGCCTGGAGCGGTATTGGCGCACCTTGACGGCGTTCATACGGTGTCGATACCAGTATTGACGCGATTCCTACGCACTCGCCCGGTTGTCAGTGCGCCAGCACCTGGCTTTCCCATGCGGCGACGAGCTCGGTGTATCGGCGCAGGACGTCCGCTCTGTCGGATTCCTCGTCGACTGTGGCGACGGCCAGGCTCCGGACTCGGCGAGCAGGCCCAGGAGTACCTGGTCGAGCAGCCTACTGCCAGTGGGCGCGCAGCCTGCCGCCGGGTTCGTGGCGGACCAGGCCGTCGTACCAGAGCAGGCCGACCAGTCCCAGCCAGAAGACGATCAGGTTGGCCAGGCCGGGAACGGTGAACGAGACGGCCAGGAAGATGACCGCGAACGCGGCCAGAAGCAGCAGATCGAGAGCCTTTCCGGTCATGAGTCGACTGTCTCTCCGCCCGGCGGGCGAGGGAAGCGCTCATGACATGACTTGACACCGAATCTACGGGGGCGGCTCGTAGGTGGGCAGGCCGGTCTTGTCGATCTCGGTGGTGTGGAAGTCGATCGCGCCGGGGCCGGTGGGCAGGACGGTCTCGATGTTGCGCAGGGCGCTGCGCAGGCGGGCCAGGTTCGTGGCGGCATGCGCCAGGAAGCCGCCGAGCTGGCCGAGCAGGGCGATCACGGCGAGGTTGGCCGACTTGACTGCGACGCCCTCGGCGAAGGCGGCCGATGCGGCGGTCGCGGGGAACAGGCGGGCCGCCTTCAGCCCGGCCAGCGCGACGATGAGGGACGCGCCGGTCATGCGCAGCGCCATGTCGAAGTCGGCATAGGCGTCGGCCAGGTGCCCCATCCCCTCGCCCATGTACGCCAGCGTGGTCTTCAGCGACCCCAGACGGCTGTTGAAGGCGTTGAGCGCCGTTTCGAAGGCGTCCTGGTCGTCGGCCTGCCAGCCGTGCATGGCCCGGCGTACAGTCTCCACGCCGGGCATCAGCTGACCCTCGATCCCCAGCGTCCCGCCCAGGGCGTTGATCCACGAGGTCTTGGCGTGACGGATGGCCGTCTCGTTGCCCTGGGCGCCCTCCACCAGCAGATACGTGGCCACCGCCAGCACGCTCATGCCGGAGGCGACCCGCCAGGTCCGCACGGCCGCCGACGGTGTCTTGGGCACCGACATGGGCGGCGGCGGCCCGAAGGACCCGGTGAGCGGTCGTACCTGGGTGTAGAAGGGCGACTGCGGATGCGAGACCGGCACGGGCGGGCCGAAGGACCCGGTGGGCGGGCGAACCGGAGCGGTAGGTGGGTACCAGCCCGGCGGGCCGTATCCGCTCACCCGGGTACCCCCATCCAGGCGAGGTCCTCGGCGTTGCGCCAGTTCCTTCTGGCGTGGTCCAGGTCCCGCTGCCAGTGCTCGGTCACCGTGACCGCGTCCGAGACGATTTGCTCGACGTGGAGCTGGAACTCGCGGTAGGCCCCGCCGAGGATCAGGTCCCCGATGGTGCCGAACGTGCCCGGCGGCAGGTCGGTCTGCGGCTTCACATTGGCATGGAACGCGCGCAGCGGTTCGCTCAGGTGTAGGTCGACCGCGTGCGCCGTCCGGCCGATCGCGGTGGAACTGATGTGCTTGTCATCATCCCCCATGGCTCCATCCTCCTGGCGCCCCAGCCCCTCAAATGCCGATAAGCCGCATATTCCGCATCAAGAAGGCGTATTCAGGCCGTCAATGGACCAATCCCTCCCAGCCTCCGCCCCCAAGATCGGGTCGCATGTTCGGTTCTTCAGAAGACCTGGATCAGATGATCAGCGAGAGTGAGCGCGCCATCCGCTGCCTGCGAGAGGCGGCCACGGAGCTCAACGCGATCAGAGGCAAAGGCGAGGACGGGCACGTCCGCGCCACGGTGGATCACACGGGCAGGCTGGTGCGCGTCGAGCTCGACCCCCGGGCGATGCGTCAGGAAAGCCACGAGCTCGCCGATTCCGTCACGCACGCCGTACAGCTCGCACAGGACGACGCGGCCGGGAAGCAGCGGGCCCTGGTGACGGACGCGCTGGGGTCCGACGAGGCGCTCGGCACGCTGCAGGAGCAGCTGGACAGGGCTCAGGACGCTTTCGCGCACGCCCTTGACGCGCACACCACGGCCATGGACCGGCTGGGCCGTCTGTGATCAGATACGGCGCGCCGTGCCCAGCACATGCGTGATGTGGTCGTAGTCGAACCGCCGGACGCCTTCGATCGCGAATCCGGCCCTGGCGATGGCCAGCGGTGTCACGGGCCGGGTGGCAGCCGCCCGAGGCCTGCACCCAGAGTGGGCTGATGATCTTCTCGAACAGGGCCGAGACGGGGTTGGCCGACAGCACGTGCTCATAGAAGCGCAGCTGCCCGCCGGACCTGAGCACCCGCATGATCTCGGCCAGCGCCGGGTCCAGGCGCGGCACGCTGCACAGTGAAACTGTTCGATCACACCCCGACTATCACCCCCCTGTGATCCTGCTCCCGCAGATCTCTACGCGATTCTGACACGCGAGTTTTGACCTGAAGTGGCGTGGCGTATGGAAGGTGTCAAGTCTCAGCGCCGAGTCGTATGAAAGGCGTCAAGAAAGGCAATACCGGTCATTTCTCAGTATTTGCTGTCCCGGTAAGCAACACACATCCGGATCTGAGGAGTGGGGATGGCTGACGTCATCTTCGTCGTCCTGACGGTCGCGATCTTCGTGATCTTCGGGCTTGTCGTTAAGGCGGTGGAACGCCTGTGAGCGTGATCAACGCCACTGGGCTCGGTGTGGCCGTCCTGCTGGTGATCTTCATGATCGCAGCCCTGCTCTTTCCGGAGCGGTTCTGATGAGCGCCACAGCAGCGGGGATCGTCTTCATCGTCTCCCTGATCGTCGCGCTGGCCCTGGTGCACAAGCCGTTCGGCGACTACATGTACCGGGTCTACAGCGGAAACAAGCACAACGCCGTCGAGCGCGGCATCTACAAACTGATCGGCGTGCGGCCGGACACCGAGCAGCGCTGGGGCGTCTACGCCCGCAGCGTGCTGGCCTTCTCGGTGATCTCCATCCTGGTCGTGTACGGCATGCAGCGCCTGCAGGACAAGCTCCCGCTGGCCATCGGCATGAAGCCCGTCACCGACCACATCGCGTGGAACACCGCGATCAGCTTCGTCACCAACACCAACTGGCAGGCCTACTCCGGTGAGTCCACCATGGGCTACCTGGTGCAGATGGGCGCGCTGGCGGTGCAGAACTTCGTCTCGGCGGCCGTCGGCATGGCGGTGGCGATCGCGCTGGTGCGCGGCTTCGCCCGCAACAAGTCCGACACGCTGGGCAACTTCTGGGTCGACCTGGTCCGCGGCTCGATCCGCATCCTGCTGCCCATCGCCTTCGTCGGCGCGCTCGTCCTGGTGGCGGGCGGCCTGATCCAGAACCTGGCCGACCCGCACACGCTCACCACCCTGACCGGTGGCAGCCAGACCATCACCGGCGGCCCGGTGGCCAGCCAGGAGGTCATCAAGGAGCTGGGCACCAACGGCGGCGGCTTCTACAACGCCAACTCCGCGCACCCCTTCGAGAACACCACGAACTGGACGAACTGGTTCGAGATCTTCCTGATCCTGCTCATCCCGTTCGCGCTGCCGCGCACCTTCGGCAAGATGGTCGGCCAGGTCAAGCAGGGCTACGCCATCCTGGCCGTGATGGCCACTCTCGCGCTGATGAGCGTCGTGCTGCTCAACGTGTTCGAGCTGTCGGGCAACGCGACGGTGCCGCAGGCGGTGGGCGCGGCGATGGAGGGCAAGGAGGTCCGCTTCGGGGTCTCCGACTCCGCCACCTTCGCCGCGGCGACCACGCTGACCTCGACCGGTGCCGTGGACTCCTTCCACGACTCGTTCACGCCGTTCGGCGGCATGATGACGATGTTCAACATGATGCTGGGCGAGGTCGCGCCCGGCGGCGTCGGCTCCGGCCTGTACGGCATGCTGATCCTGGCCGTGATCACGGTGTTCGTGGCGGGCCTGATGGTCGGCCGGACGCCGGAGTACCTGGGCAAGAAGATCGGCGCCCGGGAGATCAAGCTGGCTTCAATGTACTTCCTGGTCACGCCGGTGCTGGTGCTGATCGGCACGGCCATGGCGATGGGCTCGGTGGAGCAGCGGGCGAGCATGCTCAACGGCGGGCCGCACGGCCTGTCGGAAGTGCTCTACGCCTTCACCAGCGCCGCCAACAACAACGGCTCGGCCTTCGCCGGCATCACGGTCAACACCCCCTGGTACGACGTGGCGCTCGGCCTGGCCATGGTGTTCGGCCGCTTCCTGCCCATCATCCTGGCCCTGGGCCTGGCCGGGTCGCTGGCCGCGCAGGCGCCGGTGCCCGCCTCGGCGGGCACGCTGCCCACCCACCGGCCGCAGTTCGTCTTCATGGTGGTCGGCGTGACGATCATCCTCGTCGCGCTCACGTTCCTCCCGGCGCTCGCGCTCGGGCCGATCGCAGAAGGACTGTCCTGATATGTCAACCCCCGTGCTGGAAGCGCCGGGCAAGGCTCCCGCGCCGCAGAAGAACGGCCGGGTCGGCGGCGGTCTGCTGGATCCGAAACAGCTGATCACCTCGCTGCCCGACGCGTTCAAGAAGTTGAACCCCGGGACGCTGTGGCGCAACCCCGTCATGTTCATCGTCGAGATCGGTGCGGCGTTCACCACCGTGCTGGCGATCGTCGAGCCGTCGTTCTTCGGCTGGACCATCGTGGTGTGGCTGTGGCTGACCGTGGTCTTCGCCAACCTGGCCGAGGCCGTCGCCGAGGGTCGCGGCAAGGCGCAGGCCGCCACGCTGCGCAAGGCCAAGACCGACACGATGGCCCGCCGCCTCAAGTCGGCGTCGGGGGACTTCTCCAAGGCGCCTGAGGAACTCGTCGCCGCCCCCGAGCTCAAGCAGGGCGACGTCGTGGTCGTCGAAGCCGGGGAGATCATCCCGGGCGACGGCGACGTGATCGAGGGCATCGCGAGCGTGGACGAGTCGGCCATCACCGGCGAGTCCGCCCCGGTCATCCGCGAATCGGGCGGCGACCGGTCGGCGGTGACCGGCGGCACGAAGGTGCTGTCGGACAAGATCATCGTCCAGATCACACAGAAGCCGGGTGAGAGCTTCATCGACCGGATGATCGCCCTCGTCGAGGGTGCCAACCGGCAGAAGACGCCCAACGAGATCGCGCTGAACATCCTGCTCGCGGCTCTGACGATCATCTTCCTGGTCGCCACGGTCACGATGCAGCCGCTGGCGATCTACTCCAAGCAGATCAACCCGGGCGTGGCCGACTCGCTCGCGCTGAACGGCAACGGCGTCACCGGCGTGGTGCTGATCTCGCTGCTGGTCTGCCTCATCCCGACCACGATCGGCGCGCTGCTGTCCGCGATCGGCATCGCCGGCATGGACCGCCTGGTCCAGCGCAACGTGCTGGCCATGTCCGGCCGCGCCGTCGAGGCCGCGGGCGACGTGTCCACGCTGCTGCTGGACAAGACCGGCACCATCACGCTGGGCAACCGGCAGGCCGGCGAGTTCATCCCCGTCCCCGGGGTTAGCGAGCAGGAACTGGCCGAGGCGGCGCAGCTGTCGTCGCTGGCCGACGAGACGCCCGAGGGCCGCTCGATCGTCGTCTTCGCCAAGCAGGAGTACGGCCTGCGCGAGCGCAAGCCCGGGGAACTGGCTCACGCCCACTGGGTGCCGTTCACCGCCCAGACCCGCATGTCCGGGGTGAACCTGGACGGCCGCGAGGTCCGCAAGGGCGCCGCGACCGCGGTGATGAAGTGGGTGCGCGACAACGGCGGCCACCCCACCGACCAGGTGGGCCACATCGTGGACGGCATCTCGGCGTCCGGCGGCACCCCGCTGGTGGTGGCCGACAAGACCAAGGTGCTGGGCGTCATCCACCTCAAGGACGTCGTCAAGGAGGGCATGCGGGAACGCTTCGACGAGATGCGCCGCATGGGCATCCGCACCGTGATGATCACGGGCGACAACCCGCTGACCGCCAAGGCCATCGCCGACGAGGCGGGCGTGGACGACTTCCTGGCCGAGGCCACGCCCGAGGACAAGCTCGCGCTGATCAGGAAGGAGCAGGAGGGCGGCCGCCTGGTCGCCATGACCGGTGACGGCACCAACGACGCTCCCGCGCTGGCCCAGGCCGACGTGGGCGTGGCGATGAACACCGGCACGTCCGCCGCCAAGGAGGCGGGCAACATGGTCGACCTGGATTCCAACCCGACCAAGCTCATCGAGATCGTCGAGATCGGCAAGCAGCTGCTCATCACCCGCGGGGCGCTGACCACCTTCTCGATCGCCAACGACATCGCCAAGTACTTCGCGATCATTCCCGCGATGTTCGCGGCGGTGTACCCGGGCCTGGACGCCCTGAACATCATGCGCCTGCAGAGCCCGCAGTCGGCGATCCTGTCGGCGGTCATCTTCAACGCTCTGGTGATCATCGCGCTGATCCCGCTGTCGCTGCGCGGCGTCCGCTACAAGCCGTCCAGCGCTTCCAAGCTGCTCAGCCGCAACCTCTACGTGTACGGCCTGGGCGGCATCATCGCGCCGTTCGTCGGCATCAAGCTCATCGACCTGGTCATCCAGTTCCTTCCGGGGATGTCATAAATGGAACGCATGCCAAGCTGGATCCGCCAGCACCTGGCCGCGATCAGGGCGGTCGTCGTCCTGACCGTGCTGCTGGGCCTGATCTACCCGCTGGTCACCACCGGCGTCGCGCAGGCCGTCTTCAACGGCAAGGCCAACGGCTCGATCGTGCAGAAGGACGGCAAGGACGCCGGCAGCGCGGTCATCGGCCAGCTCTTCACCGACAAGGACGGCAACCCCGTCAAGACGTACTTCCAGTCCCGCCCGTCGGCGGCCGGCGACGGCTACGACCCGACCTCGACCAGCGCCAGCAACCTGGGGCCCGAGGACATCGTGGACACGCTGGCGGTGCCCGGCAAGAAAGACGACGAGGGCAACCCTGACGAGGGCAAGCAGTCACTGCTCACCCAGGTCTGCGCCCGCTCCAAGGAGGTCGGCGAGCTGGAGGGCGTCAGCGGCGCCCGCCCGTTCTGCACGCCGGACGGTGTCGGCGCGGTGCTGAAGGTCTTCCCCTTCCAGGGCAAGGTCACCAGGGCGGTCAGCGTCAATCAGGCCTGCCCCGCACAGCCGTTCGTCGCCGAGTACCAGGGCGTCAAGGTGGAGTGCGGCAAGCCGGGTGAGGACTACTCCGCCGGTCGCACCGTCCCCATCCGAGGCAACGTGGGGACGCCCGCCGTACCGGCCGACGCGGTGACGGCCAGCGGTTCCGGGCTTGACCCGCACATCTCGGTGGCCTACGCCGAGCTGCAGGCCAAGCGGGTCGCCAAGGAGCGCGACCTGCCCCTGGCCAGGGTCGAGCAGCTCATCAGGGACAACACCGCCGGCCGGTCGCTGGGCTTCATGGGTGAGCCCGCGGTGAACGTGCTCCAGCTCAACCTGGCGCTGGACAAGGCCTCATGAGCAGGGGCCGCCTGCGGGTCTACCTCGGGGCGGCCCCCGGGGTCGGCAAGACCTACGCGATGCTCTCCGAAGCCCGCAGAGCATGCGAAAGAGACAAGGACGTGGTCGTGGGTCTCGTCGAGACCCACGGCCGTGCCCGCACCGCCGGACTGCTCGACGGCATGGAGGTGATCCCCCGCAAGAGGCTCGTCTACCGCGGGGCCACCTTCACCGAGCTGGACGTCGACGCGGTCATCGCGCGGGCGCCCAGGATCGCGCTCATCGACGAGCTGGCGCACACCAACGTGCCAGGCTCGCGCAACGCCAAGCGGTGGCAGGACATCGACGAGATCCTGGACGCCGGGATCGACGTCATCTCCACGGTCAACGTCCAGCACCTGGAGTCGGTCAACGACGTCGTCGAGCAGATCACCGGCATCCCGCAGCGGGAGACCGTACCTGATGAGGTGGTACGGCGGGCCGACCAGGTCGAGGTGGTCGACATGGCCCCGGAGGCGCTGCGCCGCCGCCTGGCCCATGGCAACGTCTACGCGCCGGAGAAGGTCGATGCCGCCCTGTCGAACTACTTCCGCGTCGGGAACCTGACCGCGCTGCGGGAGCTGGCGCTGCTGTGGGTCGCGGGCAAGGTGGACGAGCAGCTCGACCGCTACCGCGCCGACCACGGCATCCAGGGGACGTGGGAGGCGCGCGAGCGGGTGGTGGTCGCCCTGACCGGCGGTCCCGAGGGCGACACGCTGGTACGGCGGGCCGCGCGCATCGCCGCCCGCAGCAAGGGCGCCGATCTGCTGGCCGTACACGTCACGCACGCCGACGGCCTGTCGGGTGGCGATCCGGCGAACCTGGCGCACCAGCGGGCGCTGGTGGAGTCGATGGGCGGGACGTATCACCAGGTCGTGGGGGACGACATCCCGCGGGCGCTGCTGGACTTCGCGCGCGGGGTGAACGCCACCCAGCTGGTGCTCGGCGCCTCCAGGCGGGGCCGGTTCGCGCAGATCTTCTCGCGTGGCGTCGGGGTGGAGACCACGGCGCTGTCGGGGTCTATCGACGTGCACATGATCACGCATGAGGAGGCCAAACGGGGGCGCAGGCGCTCGCAGCACTCGCGCGCCGCGCTCACCAGGAAGCGGCGGTCGATCGGGTGGGCGATGGCCCTGCTCGGCATGCCGGCGCTGACCGCCGGGCTGATCCCGTTCCGCGATGACCTGTCGCTGCCGAGCGAGATCCTGTTCTTCCTGCTGATGACCGTCGGCGTCGCCCTGGTCGGCGGCATGTGGCCGGCGATCACGGCGGCCGTCGGCGGATCGCTGCTGCTGAACTGGTTCTTCACCCCGCCGGTCGGCACGCTGACCATCTCCGACCCGGAGAACCTGTTCGCGCTGATCGTGTTCGTGGTCGTGGCCGCGGCGGTGTCCACGATCGTCGACATCGCGGCCCGCCGTACCAGGGAGGCCGCCAGCGCCGGCGCGGACGCCGAGGTGCTGTCGACGCTGGCGGGGCACGTGCTGCGCGGCGAGGCGGCGGTGCCGTCGCTGCTGGCCAGGATGCGCGAGACGTTCGGCCTGACGTCGGTCACGCTGCTCGAGCGGATCGGCCCGCCGGGACCCGACGACCAGTCGCAGCCGGAATCCTGGCGCATCCTGGCCACCGCGGGCGGCGCGCCGTGCACCTGCCCCGGCAAGGCCGACACCGACGTCATCGTGGACGACGACCTCGTGCTCGCGGCCTGCGGGCGGCTCGTGGACGCGGAGGATCGGCGGGTGCTTGAGGCGTTCGCGGCGGAGGCCGCGGTGGCGCTGCGGCAGGAGCGGCTGCGGGAGGAGGCTTCGCGGGCCAAGCCGCTGGCCGAGGCGGACGCGATGCGCACCGCGTTGCTCGCGGCGGTCAGTCATGATCTGCGTACGCCGCTGGCCTCGGCCAAGGCCGCCGTGGAGTCGCTGCGCAGCACCGAGATCACCTGGTCGGAGGAGGACCGCGCCGAGCTGCTCGCCACCGCCGACGAGTCCCTGGCCAGGCTCGACCGCCTCGTGGCCAACCTGCTCGACATGAGCCGCCTGCAGGCCGGAGTCCTGGGCGTCTCGCTCGAACCTGTCGCGCTGGAGGACGTCGTACCGCGCGCCATCGACGACCTCGGGCCGCTCCGAGAGCGCGTCGAAGGCGACATCTCCGTCGAGCTGCCGGAGATCGTCGGCGACCCGGCCCTGCTGGAGCGGGTGCTGGTCAACCTCATGACCAACGCGGTGCGCTACAGCCCGGCGGGCGAGAAGGTGCTGATCACCGCCAGCTGGTATGGCGACCAGGTGGAGATCCGCGTCATCGATCGCGGACCCGGTATCCCGCCCGCCGACCACGAGCGGATCTTCCTGCCCTTCCAGCGGCGGGGCGACCGCGACAACCACTCGGGTGTCGGCCTCGGCCTGGCGCTGTCCCGCGGGCTCGCCGAGGCCATGGGCGGCACCCTCGTACCCGAAGAGACCCCTGGAGGAGGCCTCACCATGATCCTTTCCATGCCCATCTCGTCGAGAGCGGCCGTCAGGTGACCCGCGTCCTCATCGTCGACGACGAGCCGCAGATCCTGCGGGCGCTGCGCATCAACCTGACGGCCCGCCACTATGAGGTGGAGACGGCCGCCGACGGCGGCGCCGCGCTGCGCCAGGCCGCCGACAATCCCCCCGACCTGGTCATCCTCGACCTCGGCCTGCCGGACATCGACGGCGTGGACGTCATCCACGGCCTGCGCGGCTGGTCGCAGATCCCGATCATCGTCCTGTCGGGCCGGGCCGGCAACCAGGACAAGATCGAGGCCCTGGACGCCGGCGCCGACGACTACGTCACCAAACCCTTCGGCATCGACGAGCTCCTGGCCAGGGTCCGGGCCGTGACCCGCCGGGTCGCCGTCCAGGCGGCCGAACTGGCCAGCATCCAGATCGGCGAGCACCGCGTGGACCTCACGAACAAAACGATCTCCAACGGAATCCGCCTCACGCCCACCGAATGGCACATCCTCGAGATCCTCCTCCGCAACCCCGGCAAACTCGTCAGCCAGCGCTACCTCCTCACCCAGGTCTGGGGCGAGAAGTACCTCAAGGAGACCCACTACCTGCGCCAGTACATGACCCAGCTACGCCGCAAACTCGAACCCGACCCCGCGCACCCCGCCCACCTCACCACCGAACCCGGCATGGGCTACCGCTTCACCCCCTGACCGGGCCGGCGCGTCAGCCGTCGCGGGTCGCTGAGCAGGGATTTTGTGATTTCGCGTGTCTGAGCTGTGAGACGGTCTTGCATGGCCATGCATTAGTCTGCATACTTCTGCTCATGTCAAAGGTGCTCACCTCCCTGCCCGTCGGCGAACGTGTCGGCATCGCCTTCTCCGGCGGCCTCGACACCTCGGTAGCTGTCGCGTGGATGCGCGAAAAGGGTGCTGTGCCGTGCACCTATACCGCCGAGATCGGCCAGTACGACGAGCCCGACATCGCCTCCGTGCCCGAGCGCGCCACCTCCTACGGCGCCGAGATCGCGCGGCTGGTCGACTGCCGGGCGGCGCTGGTGGAGGAGGGGCTGGCGGCGCTGGCCTGCGGCGCCTTCCACATCCGCTCCGGCGGACGCACCTACTTCAACACCACCCCGCTCGGGCGGGCCGTCACCGGCACCCTGCTGGTGCGGGCGATGCTCGAGGACGCGGTGCAGATCTGGGGTGACGGCTCCACCTTCAAGGGCAACGACATCGAGCGGTTCTACCGGTACGGCCTGCTCGCCAACCCGTCTCTGCGCATCTACAAGCCGTGGCTGGACGCCGACTTCGTCACCGAGCTCGGCGGGCGTACCGAGATGTCGGAGTGGCTGCTCGCCCACGGCCTGCCGTACCGCGACAGCACGGAGAAGGCCTACTCCACCGACGCGAACATCTGGGGCGCGACGCACGAGGCCAAGAAGCTCGAGCAGCTGGACACGGGCATCGAGATCGTCGAGCCGATCATGGGCGTGCGGTTCTGGGACCCCGAGGTCGAGATCGCCACCGAGGACGTCACGATCGGCTTCGAGCACGGCCGGCCGGTGACGATCAACGGCAAGGAGTTCGCCTCGGCCGTGGACCTGGTGCTGGAGGCCAACGCCATCGGCGGCAGGCACGGCATGGGCATGTCCGACCAGATCGAGAACCGGATCATCGAGGCCAAGAGCCGCGGCATCTACGAGGCGCCGGGCATGGCGCTGCTGCACGCGGCCTACGAGCGGCTGGTCAACGCGATCCACAACGAGGACACCCTGGCCAGCTACCACATCGAGGGCCGGCGGCTGGGCCGGCTGCTGTACGAGGGCCGCTGGCTGGACCCGCAGGCGCTGATGCTGCGCGAGTCGCTGCAGCGCTGGGTCGGGATGGCGATCACCGGCGAGGTGACGCTGCGGCTGCGGCGTGGCGAGGACTACTCGATCCTGGACTCCACCGGGCCGGCGTTCAGCTACCACCCGGACAAGCTGTCCATGGAGCGCACCGAGGACTCCGCCTTCGGGCCCGTCGACCGCATCGGCCAGCTGACCATGCGCAACCTGGACATCGCCGACTCCCGCGCCAAGCTCGAGCAGTACGCGGGCATCGGCATGATCGGCAGCTCGCACCCGGCGCTGGTCGGCCCGGCGCAGGCCGCCTCGACCGGCCTGATCGGCGCCATGCCCGCGGGCGGCGCCGAGGCGATCGCCTCCCGGGGCGAGGTCCCCGACGAGGAACTCCTCGACGCCGCCGCCATGGAGGCCGGCGTCGACTAGCGGGCCGAGAGTGGGACGTCGGCGGCGATCACGCCGCCGGCTACACCACCTCGTACACGAGCTCGTACACCCCCTGGCCGTCGCTCAGCTGGACGTGTTTCTGGCCGGTGCCGCGCTCGGCTCCCGTGACGGTGACGGTTCCGATGAGGTCGTCGTCGCCGAGGCCGCCATCCAGATCCCAGACCTGGATCTTCATCGCGGCCGATCCCAGAAGGAACGTGTTGTCCAGTCGTAGCTGATCCCCTGCGGACATGTCCACGGGGAACGGCCCGGGCAGCGGGACGTCGTCGACTCGGATCATGATCTCGTCGGTGGACGGTGAGGGGTCGGAGGCCGTCCGGCACGCCAGCGACACGAGCCTCAGCGTCGCCGGCTGCACCGTGGGGTCGGCGGTTACGCGCACCAGGCGGATCGGGGCGGGCTCGGTGAGCGGAGGGACGAGCTCGCCCGGGTCGAAGAGGCGAGGCGGGGAGATCTGCCCGCGCGAGAGCTTGATCGCATGCTGCATCGCCGCATTGATCAATCTGGTGTAGGCCGAGATGGCGGCCATGAGCACCTCGGCGGAGGGCGGGTCGCGGAAGAAGTCCGGGTGCCTGAGCGCGAACTCCAGGTCGTTCCTGGTCTGGATGTAGCCGAGCTTGCGCTCCCGGGCGTCGGCGAGGGCGAAGAGGAAGGCCTCCTGCTCCTCGGGGGTGGGCACGGGCAGGGGAAGCGTGTCGTAGGTGACGACCTCGGCCTCGTAGGCCGCCGAACTGTCGGAGGCGATGGCAGGGAACTGCTTGAACCGGCTGATCACCTCGCCGATCTCGACCGTGGGGGAGATCTGCGCACCGGAACCGGCCTTCTGGAACATCGTCGCCGTGTACTCGGAGCGGGTGCCGGCGCTCTTGTTGGCCTCTTCGAAGGAGGCCTTGAAGCTGCCGGACGCGACCAGGCCGTTGGCCTCGGCCTGCAGGGTGGCCGCCAGCGAGGTCTGGTGGCTGACTGACACCGACGTGATGCGGATGACGGCGTAGAACTCTCCGCCGGTCTGCAGCCCGCGCACGAAGCTGTCGCCGAAGGCGCGCTTGAACTCGTCGAACCGCAACGCGTCGAGCAGCGCCTTGGCGTCGCCGGTGACCTTGAATCCGCGCCCCCGGCGCAGCGCGTTCTCCACGACGACGCGGGCCACGAGGAAGGTCGAAGTGGAGTTGTAGTTGGACGATTCGGAGAACGTCGTCTTCGCCGAGGCCGAGAAGAACCCGTAGCGGCCCTGGGCCTCGAACGACATCCCCAGGGTTTCCTGCAGCTCCTCGTGCGTACTGACGATGGTGATGGTGGAGGTCACCGTCTGGCCGGTGGCGACGGGATCGGATGAGACGGTGAACCCTTCGAGGGCCGTCCCCACGGCCAGCCCGGAGTCGCTGTTGAAGCCCATGCCGATCTCTTCGTCGTTGAAGAGAACCCTGCGGACCTGCGGAATTCGCGCCATTGTCACAGGTTCCCGCCGTCGGGGGCTGGGCGCATGAGTACGACCTACTCAGGTGAATCAGTGCAGGTAGGAGGTGGCAGGCCGTATGTATGGCGTCAATATGCGGAGGGTTCGCGTAGGGATGCCGTATGAATGGCAATCGGGCCTCTCTTGTAGGCGCTTCATAGGAATATGAGGAACCGCGCGAAGCCGATCGAGTTCGTGATCGCAGGGGGCTTCGTGGCGTCCGTCGCCGGGTGCGCGGCCACCGCGATGTTGTTTTCCGATCTGCCGGGGAGAGTGGCGGCGATGGCCCTTGTCGTCGGCGTCTATGCGATGTCGGTCCGCGACGTGGTGGGTGCGCCGGTGACGGCGGTGATGGCGTGGATGTTCACCACCGGGTTCCTGGTCAACAGCGAGGGGACGGTGACGCTCTCGCGCGCCGATCTGCTCCGGCTCGGGCTCTTCCTGGCGGCGGGGCTGGTCGGCTGCCTGCTGTCCATCAGGCCCGCGCGGGCCAGGCATCCGATGCGCCACCGTCCGGCGCCCGTGCTGAGCAGGCACCTGCACGCGCGCATGGGTATCCGCCGCTAAGAAATTTGCGGACCCCGCATCTTTGCGTGACGCGCAAGATTGTGTAGAGTGGGCTGCGTGAACGATGAGCGTGCGGGCCTGCGGGAGCGCAAGAAGCAGGAGACCAGGATCGCGCTGAGCTGGGCGGCCATCCGCCTGGCCGCCGAGCGGGGGCTGGACAACGTCCGCGTGGAGGACATCGCCGCCGAGGCCGGTGTCTCGCCCCGCACGTTCAACAACTACTTCTCCAGCAAGGGCGCGGCGATCGCCGCCCGGCACCTGGAGCGGGTCCGGCAGATCGCGGACGAGCTGCGCGCCCGGCCGGCCTCCGAACCGCTCTGGGACGCGATCACCAACGCCGTGCTGACGCGGTTCGCGCTGAGCCAGGAAGGCCATATGGACGGCCTGGACGTGCAGCGGTGGATCTCCGCGCTCCGCCTGATGCTCACCGAGCCTTCGGTGCAGGGCGAGATCCACAGAGCCAACGCCGAAGGCGAGGCCGAGCTGGCCGTCGCGATCGCCGAGCGCACCGGCACCGACGTCACCCGTGACCTGTATCCGAGCCTGGTAGCGGGCTGCGTCGGTGCCACCCTCGGGGTGGTCACCGACCAGTGGCTGCGCGCTGAGGCGTCCGTCTCGATCCCGTCGCTGCTGCGCGACGCTCTCGGCCAGGTGGCCGCAGGGCTGCCCGTTCCCTAACCCCCGACCCCATAACCCCGCGCAACCGGCGCCTCGCCGGTCGATGCGCCATGCCCATGACGGAAGCAGCCGGCAAGCCCGCCGGTCGATGCTTCACGCCCTTTTTCAGGAGGTAAAGATCATGATCGCAGATGTCGTCATCGCTGGAGGCGGCCCCAACGGGCTGATGCTGGCAACCGAGCTCGGCCTCGCCGGGGTACGCCCGGTAGTGCTGGAGCGCCTGCCGGAGCGCACCACGGAGAACCGGGCCAACGGCCTGGTCGGCCAGGTGGTCAGGATGCTCGACCGCCGGGGCCTCTACGAGCGGCTCAGCGGCTCCACCGAGCCGCCCAAGCCCGCGCCGGGTTTCGTGTTCGGCGCGCTGCCGCTGAACCTGAGCGTGCTGGACGACAACTCGCTCTACATGCTGCAAGTGCCCCAGCTCCGCGTCCAGCAAATCCTGGAGGAGCGCGCCGTCGAACTCGGCGCCGAGATCCGCCACGGTCACGAGATCACCGGACTGTCGCAGCAGGACGACGCGGTCACGATCGAGGTAGAGGGACCCGACGGCCCCTACCGGATGCAGGCCCGCTACCTGGTCGGAGCGGACGGCGGCCGCAGTGTGACGCGCAAGCTGGCGGGCATCGACTTCCCCGGCGTCACCAGGGACAGCACGGTCTCCCTCAGCCTGCACGCCACCGTTCCTGGAGCGATGGTCGATCCCGCCACCGGCGGGCTGAACGTGCCCGGCTACGGGCCCGTCCCGCAGTTCATGCACCACCGCACCGAGCGGGGCCTGTTCGTGTACGCGCCCTTCCCCGGCAAGCCCCCGATCATCACCACCATCGAATGGCCCGAGGACACGCCCGGCGAAGAGGAACTGCCGACCGTGGCCGAGCTGCGCGCCAGCATCGGCCGGGTGCTCGGCGTCGACGTGCCGCTCGGCGAGCCGGAAGGTGAGGGGCCGTTCCTGCGGCGCAGGCTGATCGGCGGCAACACCCGCATCGCCGAGCGGTTCCGCGACCGCCGGGTCCTGCTGCTCGGCGACGCCGCGCACGTGCACAGCGCGATCGGCGGACCCGGGCTCAACCTGGGCCTGCAGGACGCGATCAACCTGGGCTGGAAGCTCGCCGCCGAGATCCACGGCTGGGCCCCGCCCGGGCTGCTGGACACCTACGACACCGAGCGGCGGCCGGCCTCCGAGCGGGTGGTCATGCACACCCAGGCCCAGTCGGCGCTGATCGCGCCGGGCGGCGAGGTCACAGAGCTGCGCAAGCTGTTCACCGAGTTGCTCGGTGACCCGCGCACGGTCAAGCACCTCACGGACACCATGTCCGGCGCGGACATCCGCTACGACCCGGGGAGCGCCGCCCACCCGCTGGTCGGCCGGTGGGCACCGGACCTGGAGAACGAGACCATCCGGCTGGCCGAGCTGACCAGGGACGCCCGGCCGCTGCTGCTGGACCTGACCAAGGACGGCTCGCTGAAGGGGGAGGCGCGCGGGTGGAGCGACCGGGTGGACGTCGTCAGGGCGCAGCTCGACGACGCGCCCGCCACCGCCCTGCTCCTGCGTCCGGACGGGTACGTCGCCTGGGCCTCGGACTCACCCGAGCCCGACGCGGTCGAGCGTGCGGACCTCCGCGCCGCCCTGGCACGCTGGTTCGGAGCGCCGATCGCGATGTGATCTCGTGAATACCATGGCTGGGCCGTAGATCACGCCGCTGATGCTAGGCAAGTCGGGTATTCAGCCTGGAAAGTGCGAGAGGTATGGTGATGGCTGTGACGACGTTCCGGATCAGCGAGGCGGCAGCGCTGCTCGGGGTCAGTTCCGACACCGTCCGCCGATGGGTGGACGCCGGGAAGCTGGCCGCCGAGCGGGACGAGCACGGCCATCGCCAGGTCAGCGGCCCTGACCTGGCGGCCTTCGCCAGGTCCCAGATCGCCGCGGGCGACGACGGCGGGCGTTCCTCGGCGCGTAACCGCTTCAGGGGCATCGTGACCGAAGTGGTCAGGGATGCGGTGATGGCGCAGGTGGAGATCGCGGCCGGGCCGTTCAGAGTGGTGTCGCTGATGAGCCGGCAGGCCGCCGACGAGCTGGGCCTGGAGCCGGGGGTGGTGGCGATCGCCGTGATCAAGTCCACCAACGTCGTCGTCGAGATCCCCGACCAGGAACGCGTGTAAGGAGCCCCTCTTGAAGTTCAGGCGTCTTGTGGCCGCCCTCACCGTGGCGCTCGCGCTGGCCGGTTGCGGCTCCGCCCCGGCCACCTCCACCTCCACGGGCAAGGACCTGACCGTCTTCGCCGCCGCCTCGCTGACCGGCACCTTCACCGAGCTCGGCAAGACCTTCGAGGCGGCGCACCCGGGCACCAAGGTGAAGTTCAACTTCGGCTCCAGCGCCACGCTGGCCCAGCAGATCACCCAGGGCGCGCCGGCCGACGTGTTCGCCGCGGCCAGCCCCGCCACCATGAAGACCGTCACCGACGCCTCGCTGGCGGGCTCGCCGACCACCTTCGTGCGCAACAAGCTGCAGATCGCCGTCCCCACCGCCAACCCGGCCAAGGTCGCCGCGCTGAAGGACCTGGCCAATCCCAAGGTCAAGGTGGCGCTCTGCGCCCAGCAGGTCCCCTGCGGCGCCGCCGCGGTCAAGGCGCTCGACGCGGCCGGGCTCAAGGTCACGCCCGTCACGCTGGAACAGGACGTCAAGGCCACCCTCACCAAGGTCGAGCTGGGCGAGGTGGACGCCGCGCTGGTCTACACGACCGACGTGCTGGCCGCGGCCGGCAAGGTGAAGGGCATCGAGTTCCCCGAGGCCGACAAGGCGATCAACGACTACCCGATCGCCGTGCTGGCCAAGGCTCCCTCCGGTGACCTGGCCAAGCAGTTCGTGGACCTGGTGCTGTCGCAGCAGGGCAAGGACGTGCTGACCAAGGCCGGGTTCGAGGCGCCCTGATGCGCCGGCGGGCCGGCTCTCGTGCGCCATGGGTGCTGGTGGTGCCCGCCGTACTGGGGCTGGCCTTCCTGGTGCTGCCGCTGGCCGGGCTGCTGATCCGCGCGCCCTGGTCGACGCTGCTGGTACGGCTGGCCGAGCCTGCCGTGCTCGAGGCGTTGCGGCTGTCGCTGGTGTGCGCGACCGTGGCCACCGCGGTGTGCCTGCTGCTCGGGGTGCCGCTGGCCTGGCTGCTGGCCCGCGTCTCCTTCCCGGGGCGGCGCGTGGTGCGCGCGCTGGTCACCGTACCGCTGGTGCTGCCGCCCGTGGTCGGGGGAGTGGCGCTGCTGCTGGTGTTCGGGCGGCGCGGGCTGATCGGGCAGTGGCTGGAGAGCGCGTTCGGCGTGACGCTGCCGTTCACGACCGCGGGCGTGGTCGTGGCCGAGGCGTTCGTGGCGATGCCGTTCCTGGTGATCAGCGTCGAGGGCGCGCTGCGGGCGGCCGACCAGCGCTTCGAGGAGGCCGCGGCCACCCTGGGCGCCTCCCGCTGGACCGTCTTCCGCCGGGTCACGCTGCCGCTGATCATGCCGGGCGTGGTGGCAGGGGCGGTGCTGTGCTGGGCGCGGGCGCTGGGCGAGTTCGGCGCCACGATCACCTTCGCCGGCAACTTCCCCGGCACCACCCGCACCATGCCGCTGGCCGTCTACCTGGCGCTGGAGACCGAGCCCGAGGCGGCCATCGTGCTCAGCCTCGTCCTGCTGACGGTATCCGTGATCATCCTGGCCAGCCTGCGCGATCGGTGGGTGAACAGCCCATGACGCTGCACGCCCGCCTGGTCGTCGCCCGGCCGGCCTTCACCCTGGACATCACGCTCGACGTCGCGCCGGGCGAGGTGGTCGCACTGCTCGGGCCCAACGGCGCGGGCAAGACCACCGCCCTGCGCGCCCTGGCAGGGCTCGTCCCGCTCAGCGACGGCCGGATCGTCCTCGACGACCGCCCCTGGCACGACCTGCCGGTCGAGCAGCGGCCCATCGGCATGGTCTTCCAGGACTACCTGCTCTTCCCGCACCTGTCCGCGCTGGAGAACGTCGCCTTCGGGCCGCGCAGCCAGGGCGTGCCCAAGGCGGAGGCCCGCCGTACCGCCGCCGCGTTGCTGGAGCACGTCGGGCTCGCCGACCTCGGCTCAGCCCGCCCCCGCCGGTTGTCGGGCGGGCAGGCGCAGCGCGTCGCGCTCGCCCGGGCGCTGGCCGTACGGCCAGCCCTGCTGCTCCTGGACGAGCCGCTGGCCGCGCTCGACGCCCACACGCGCCTGGAGATCCGCTCCCGGCTGCGGCGGCATCTGGCCGAATTCGACGGCGCCACGATCCTGGTCACCCACGACCCGCTGGACGCCATGGTGCTGGCCGACCGGCTCGTCGTCATCGAGCACGGCACCGTCGTCCAGCAGGGCGCGCCCGCCGACGTGGCGCGCCACCCGCGCACCGACTACGTGGCGCGGCTGGTCGGGCTCAACCTCTACCGCGGGCAGGCCGACGGCACCGGCGTCAAGGTCGGCGAGCTGCTGATCAGCACCTCCGAGCACCTGGATGGGCCCGCGTTCGTCGCGTTCCCGCCCGCGGCGGTCGCCCTCTACCGCTCGCGGCCCGACGGCAGCCCGCGCAACCTGTGGGAGGCACGCATCGAAGGCATCGAACGGCACGGCGACAACGTCCGCGTCCACCTGCTCGGCCCCATCACGGCCTTCGCCGACATCACCCCGGCCGCCATGGCCGACCTCGACCTGACGCCAGGACAGATGATCTGGGCATCGGTCAAGGCCACCGAGACCCACGCGTATCCGGCATGAACCACGCCATCTGCCTCGGCGGCCCCTGCCACGGAGTCCTGACGAACATCGACCAGGACATCGGCACCCTGGCCGTACCCGTCCCGCGCACGTCGCCCGACGAGGTCGCCGTCTACCGCATCACCCGCGAGCGCGTCCGCTACAGCGATCATCCCGAGCCGTACGTGGTGCTCCACTGGGCCGGCTGCCGCTGCGAGCATTGAGCGTGCGGGTCACGTTGAGCGGCGGGCGATGACGTGCGACGATGCGGGCTGGAGCCCTCGAGAGGAGACCATGAGAGTTCGGATCGCCGTGGCGCTGCTCGCGCTGGCGGCCGGGTGCGGCACCGGCGCCACGCCGGCCCAGAGCGCCACGCCGGCCCTGAGCTCCCCGCCCGCCTCGAGCTCCGGCACCGCCCAGAAAGTGGAGAACCAGCCGCTCTGGCCGTTCTCCGACCCACAGCAGGTCCGCAACTGGCAGCGGTCGTATCGCACCGGCGGCCACTCGCCCTGGCACGTGGACGCCGCCTTCACCGCGGTCGCCTTCACCCAGGGCTATCTCGGCTTCACCGAGCTCGACCAGGCCATCAAGACCGACATCCACGGCGGCGACGCCTTCGTCCAGGTCGGCTTCAGCCCGCAGGAGGGTGAGAAGCCGCAGGTCGCCGCGACGGTGCACCTGATCAAGTACGGCAGCGGCCCCGACACCCCGTGGGAGGTCGTCGGCGCGGAGAGCTCGGACATCACCATCAAGGCTCCGGAGTACGGCACGGCCGCCGAGTCACCCGTCATGGTCGCCGGCACCGTCAACCGCACCGCCGGGAACGTCCAGATCCTCTTCTACCAGCCGGGTCACGAGAAGCCGATCGCCGAATCCCGGGCCATCCCCGTGGCGGGCTCCTGGCAGACCACGGTCCCGTTCACCGCCCAGACGGACCAGGTCATCACGGTCGTCGCGGCCACCGGCGGCCACGTGGCCGACGTGGAACGCTTCGCCGTAACCGCCATCACTCCCTGAAGCCGCCCGTCGGCGCCCTCAATGCACTCGATATCCCGACATGGCAGGATACGCACCTAGGTCGCTCAGGTAAGGGAGCAGGTGTGATGGCCGACAAGGAAACCAGCCCGGGAGCCGTGGAACGGGTGGCGTTCTTCTCCGACGCCGTGTTCGCGATCGCGCTGACCCTGCTGGCCCTTGAGCTGCCGGTGCCGGAAGGCAAGAGGCTCGGGGAGTTCCTCGCGTCCTTCGGCCACCACCGCGACGAGTACGTCGCCTTCCTGCTGGCGTTCGTGGTCGTCGGCGGGACGTGGCTGGCGCACCACAAGCTCTTCCGCTACATGGCGGCCATCGACACGCTGCTGCTCGTCATCAACCTGGTGGCGTTGTTCGCGCTGATCCTGGTGCCGTGGGCGAGCAAGGCGCTGGACACGGCGGAGGACGGGTCGGGCATCGCGCTGTACTCGCTCGTGATGGCGGTGATCGGCTATGCGAACCTGTGGCTCACCCTGCACGCCAGACGGGCCGGCCTGATGCGGGACAGCACGCCCAAGGAGCTGTTCGACGGCATCTGGGTGAAGGCCGCGCTGCCGGGCTCCATGTTCGCGGTGTCCGTGCCGCTCGCCCTGGTCGTCCAGAGCACGGTCTACCTCCTCTGGCCCGTCGTCTACCTGGGCATCGCCCTGTTCTACTCGATCAGGCGTGTCATCGGCCTGCGGACCGCCGCCCCTCAGGATCAGCCCGGGAACTAGCCGGCCTGGCCGAGCGCGCGATTCAACTGGTCGTACGAGGCGATCAGCGGCTCAGTCTTCGGGGAGCAGGGTGCCCAGCGGTCCGAGGTCGAGGTTCAGGTCGGCCGGGGTCAGGTCGAAGCGCTCGCACAGCTCGTTCATGGCCTCCTCGAGCCGCATCAGCGTCAGGCCCAGCACCTCGACCTGGTCGTCCGACAGGTCACCCTCCTCCATCCGGCGCACGCACTGGCGCTCCACCAGCTGCCGGACGAGTTCGACGAGGGTCAGCACGAGGCGAGAGAGGTCTCGCTCCACCGCCTCCCTGTCGGTCTCGATGCGCAGCCGGTTGGGCCGTGCCTGCCGTACCTCATGGGCGCTCTGCACGGTCGGCTCGTCATCGGGTCTGGACGTGGCCGCCTCCTGGTGCGTCGGACTCGCGGATGGACATGATCAAGGCGCGTACGGAGATGCGGACGAGGTCGATGTCGGCGATGGACAGGACGAGGTCCCCGCTCACGACGACGCCACCGGCGAGCAGCCGGTCAAGCAGGTCGACGAGGGCTACCCGCTGGGCGGGGAGCCGGCCCTCGGCGGCGAGGGCGGAGCCGCGTGGCTGCTGCGATGTCACCGCTCCTCCTCCAGTTCGGTGAACGAGTAGGGCGCCCAGGGGCCGGTGAGCTCGAGCTCGAGGTCCTCGCCGCGCAGCCCGTCGACGGTGCGCGCGAACTCCTCGCGACGGGTGTCGTCGACGAGGTAGGCGCCGTTGAGCACCATCCACTCGTCCCGGCCCGACAGCTCCGGATCCTGCGCCCGGTGACGCCGGCTCGCCACGGCGATGGACGCGAGGGTGTCGTGGATGTGCCCGGCTCGTCCGATCGCCCGGCGCCACGATTCCTCGCGGGTGTGCAGGCTCGCCTGACGCCGCTTCAGGTAGGCGGTTCCCGGGCTGGTCGGCTGCTCGCCGGGCGGTTCGGCGGGAGGCGCCTCGGTGGTCTCCGCGTACGCCTTCACGCCCCACTCCTGCCGGCCCTCCACCCGGGAGAGCACTTCGGCGAAGTCGTCGTGCCGCTCATCCAACAGGTCCCGAATCTGATCTTCCCCGCTGTACACCGTGACCAGGCGCACCGGGGCCGCCGGAGCCGACCCGGCCACCTCTTCCACCACGCGGTGGTGCGCCCTGGCGGTCTCGCCGAGCCAGTCCAGGTCCTCCATGGACCGCCGCAGCGGCTCTTCCCCGAACTGGTCGAGCGGGACGGTGCTGACGTAGGCGACCAGACCGGCGTGCGAGATCGTCCGCACGGTCTCACCCGCCACCCCCTTCAAATCGTCCGGGCAGGGGAGGCCCCTGTCGCGCGCGACCGCGTAGAGGTAGGTGCCCGTGTCATTCGTCATGTTCCACTTCCCCCTGGATGGAACGGTGTCGTGGGCGCTCTTCCTCCAGCTCGGCGACCCGATCGCGCAGCCGGCGGTTCTCCTCGAGGATGTCGCTGTCCTTGCCGCCGGTGAGCCAGGGGTCGTGCTCCCACCAGTCGATCCCCAGCTCCCTGGCCGTGTCGACCGAGGCGATGATCAGTCGCAGCTTGATCGTGAGCAGCTCGATGTCCAGCAGGTTCACCCGGATGTCGCCCGCGATGATGACGCCTCTGTCGAGGACGCGTTCCAGGATGTCGCCGAGGTTGGCCGGTTCGCGCCCCGAGCCCTGGCGGGCCACGTTGCTTGACCGCATCGGCTCCACCATTACGACCCCTCTCCTGTGTCGCCGCCGCTACCGCGCCGGTAGCGCCGCAGCCTTCGGTAGGAGAGCAGGTTTCCCTCCTCGTCCAGCTCGGCCTCGTAGAGCGCGAGGATGTCGCTCGAGGAGGGGATGCGGCGGTCTTCGACCACCTCGACATCCACCACCCAGCCGTCTTCCTCCGGCTCCACCAGCGTGACGCCCTCCGGTTCCCTGGAGGTCAGGTCGGCGATGTGGCGCAGTCCCACTGCTCCTGCCGTCTCGGCCGACAGGCTGCGCGAGCGGCGTCTCGGTCGCGTTTCCCTGGCGTCATCGACGTCGTCTTCCTGTGTTCTTCGCTTGGCAGGCACGAGATCACCCCCCGTCTTCCTCTGGCATCGGCTCGCCGATCATGCCCTGCAGGACCTGCTCCGTCTGTTCCGCCGCCTGCTCCTCGGAGATCCGGCCCTCGGCCATGGCGGCCTCGATCGCCTCCAGCTTGCGCCGCACCACCGCCGGGTCATGCAGCTGCCGCTCGGCCTCCTCCTGGATCACCTCTCCGAGCTTGATCACGCCGCGGAGGGGCGCGAGCGGCCAGCCGAAGAGCAGGCCGATCAGACCCATCCGTCAGCCCTCCGGCTTCGCGGCAGCCACGAAGTCCCAGGGCGCCAGCGGGCCACGCAACCCCAGTTCGATCCGTCCCTCGTGCTCCTGGGCGAACTCGTCCACGGCCTCCTGGAGCTCGTCCTGCCGTTCCGTCTCGATCAGGACCGCCAGATGAGCGGCGTCGAGCTCGTGGGACGGATCGCGCACGACGACGAAGTCGGTGAGTGGTTGGAGAACCACGACGAGGGCCTGGGTGTCCGCCTCCCGCTTGGCGTTGATCGCCTGGTTCACGATCTCCCCGAGCTGGATGCGCGCTGCCTGGCTCACTTCCTCAGGTTGCTCCTTGATCTCGTCACGCAGCTGCGCGACCTGGGGATTCTCGTCGAGCACCTCCCTGATCACCGCCTGCTCGACATAGCGGCCCTTGACCACGAACTCGGCGCGCTCCTCCAGCTCCTTGAGCGCCTCCACGAGCTCGTCGTGATGGGGCGTCAACAGCTCCTCGGTGACCGCTTCCGCGTTCGCCAGTACGGCGCCGAATCGGAAGGGGAGCACGGGCACCTCGGCCGCGGTGGCGTCCAGCAGTTGCTCGTGCGCCACCAGGTCATCGGGCCTGCCGAGCGGGCGGTCGAGCGCGACGTCGCTCACCAGGGCGGCGAGCTCGCCGTGCCGTACCACCTTCACCGGGGCTGGAGGGTCGCCCACCCCGCGGGCGTCCTCGGCCACCTCAACATCCGCCGGGACCACGCCGTAGACATAGGTGCCGGTCTTCTGTTCGGAACGGGTGGTTGTGGAGGCCATCTCAGTCCTCCTCCCTCTTCCGCCGGGTGGACTTCTGCTCCTGCCTGTCGTCGCTGTCGCCGACGAAGTCCTGCAGCTTCTCCCCGGCGGCCTCCAGTACGCCTTGGGCCAGACCCTTGCCCTTGTCGCTGATCGCGCCCTGCTTCATGCTGCCCACGAGCTCGGGCAGCCCTTGCTGGTTGCCGGTCTCGGCGAGGTCCAGCCGGTTCACGGCCTCGGCGTAGCGCAGGTAGGTGTCGACGCTCGCGATCACGACACGGGCGTCGATGGTCAGCAATTCGATGCCGACCAGTGAAACCCTGACATAGGCGTCGATGACCAGGCCCTTGTCAAGGATGGTGTCGACCACGTCCGCCAGACCCGATGGCGACGGCCTGTCGGCTATTCCTCCTGTCGCGGGTTGTACTGTCATCCGCTTTCCCCCTCGATCATCACCCGCGTCGAGCCGTCGACCTACGCCGAGTGGGCCGTGACGGCTCTTCTTCCTGCTGCCGTTCCCTGCGCGCTGTGCGCTGGGTGCCCGCGCCCGAACGTGCTCTGCTGGATGCGGCACGGCGGCGAGGCTTCTCTTCCGCTTTCGGCTCTTCCTCTTCTTCCTCTTCTTCTTCGGGCTCCTCCTCTTCCTCTTCCTCCTCTTCCTCCTCCTCTGGTTCCTCTTCCTCTTCGAACTCGTCCTGCGGCTCTTCCTCTTCTTCCTCCTCCTCTGGCTCTTCCTCTTCCTTCTGAGCCTGTTCCTCCTCTTCCCGCAGTGCGGTCTCGTGGTCCTTGACCACTTCGCCCTCGTGGATCTCTCCCCGCCAGCCGTTCTCGGCCATCTCGTCGGGGTTCAGCATGGTCTTCGTCATGACGTGCCGGCGGAAGTGCTTGAGCTCCAGCCGGACGCGCCTGCCCTGGGCTCGCCAGAGGTTGCCGACGCGCTCGAACACGCCCTGCGGGTAGTACTCGAGCACGACCACGACGCGGGTCAGATCAGGGGTGAGGGCGTGGAAGGTGACAGCGCCGTCGACGTGTCCCTTCGTCGCCTTCGACTGCCAGATGATCCGCGTGTCCGGGACCTGCTCGATGATCGACGCTTGCCAGTCCCGGTGGCTCAGGAAGACCTGCGCCTTCCAGTTGACCCGTTCTTCGGATTCCTGGTCGACGTTCTCGACCTTCTTCATGAAGCCCGGGAAGTCCTGGAACTGGGTCCACTGGTTGTAGACGACCCTCTTGGGAGCACCGACGTCGATGACCTCCGCGATGTTGGTCATCTTCAGCTTGCCGCTCTTGCCGCCCTGTCCACCGCCGCCGAGCTTGCTCTTGACCGCTTCCTTCGCCCCGCCGAGGAGCATCGATCCCAGGCCGCCCTTGCCTCCTTCTGACGATCCCAATCCGGTGAGAGCGCCGATGAGGCTGCCTCCGCCGCCTCCGGTGAAGTCGGTGAGCCGTTCGATGGTGCCTTCGACCTTGTCTGAGACGGCGGACAACGCCCGCTCTGTCATCGCCTGGGCCAAGCCCTGGAGTGCCAGGGCCAGCGGATTGGACACGGCCTCTGTGACCTTGTCCGTCTTGACCTTTCCGGGCATCAGTCTCACCTCCGCGCCCTGGTCACCGGCGAACGCCGAGCCCTCGTGCGAGGCTTCTTCTCGGCAGGCTCCTCCTCTTCTTCTTCCTCTTCTTCTTCGGGTTCTTCGGGTTCTTCGGGTTCTTCTTCGGACTCCTCTTCGCCGCTTGCCTGTTCTCCTCGCAGCGACTCGGCCCGGTCACGGAGCTTCGTGCTCAGGGAGTCGATCTGCTTGCTCGTCGCGGCTACGGCCGCCGCCTTGCCGACCTCCATCAGGTCTCCGCGCAGGCGGTCGGTGATCTTTTCCAGCTCGGGAGACGTACCGAGCATCTTGAGCCCCTGCTTCAGGAAACCGTCCTCGCCCCGCAGTTCGCGAGCCGCTCCGGCCATCGCCAAGAGAGCAACCGTGCGCAGCTTGTGACGTCGACCGAGGTAGTAGCCCGCAGCGAGGGCCATGGCCAACCGGGCCTTGTCATTCATCGCCGGCCCTCCTTTCTCGCTCTGCAATGGGCCTCGGAGCGCCGACCTGCCCTTGAATTGGACTCGAAAACACATATCGGGAAAAAACGGACAGGCTTGACGTTTATCCAGCCACAGGTTTAACGAGCCGATCCGGGTTTGGGCGGTCACCCGAAATCCCATCGCACGGCAATGATTGCTCTACGCAACCTGGGCACTAGCTGGAGGAATCCAGGGGTAGCCGGGTCGGGACACCGTCGCAGCTCATGAAGGGAGGGTCATCATGAACGGGTTCCCTGTCTGGTCCATCGCCGGGCTGGCCTTCGGTACGGTGCTCGGGGTCGCGGCCGCTTTCGGTGGCCTCAACGCTTTTCTCGTCGTCCTCGTCCTCGGCGTCCTGGGCTTCCTGCTCGGTCACGCGCTCGAGGGCGGCATCGACATGTCGTGGATGCGTACGAGGCGCCAGTAGTCCAGAGAAGCCGCTGGACATTTAGTCTTCGCATAGATAGTCTATGCGCAGGCTAAATGAGGAGGCGGCACATGTGGGAGTACGAGCACAGCGTGGAGACCGGCGCCGGCCGTGAGGTGCTGTGGCGGCACTGGTCCGACATGGCGGCGTGGCCGCGATGGAACGCGGGCATCGAGAAGATCGAGATCGACGGACCGTTCGCCGTGGGCACCACGTTCACCATGACACCGCCCGGGGATGACCCGGTGACGATGCGCATCGTGGACCTCGTGCCGGGAGAGCTGTTCACCGACGAGATGGACGCCGGGGACTTCGTCGTCACCACCGTGCACCGGCTGGAGGAGGCGGACGGCGGGCGGACTCGAGTGGTCTACCGGACCGAGATCACCGGCCCGGCCGCCGGCCAGGTCGGGCCGGAGCTCGGCCCGGCCATCACCGGCGACTTTCCCGACGTGGTCGCCGCTCTGGTGGCGCTGGCGGAAGATGCGGTCCCTGGCCGAGGAGCGACCGCGGGCTGTTAGCGTTACCCCGGAGGGGTGATCGCATGGCCGCCAAGTCGCGCTCGGGCCGGCCCGCTGTGCTCGGTGACGTCGCCGAGCTGGCCGGGGTGTCGGCGATGACGGTGTCGCGGGTGCTCAACTCGCCCGAGCTGGTCGCGGCCGACACCAGGGTCCGGGTGCAGGCGGCGATGCGCCAGCTGGACTACCATCCCAACGCCGCCGCCCGCCGCCTGGTCACCGGCCGGTCCGGGCTGCTCGGGGTGGTCAGCATCGACACGACTCTGTACGGCCCGGCCACCATGCTGTACGCCATCGAGCGGGCCGCCAGGCAGAGCGAGTTCACGGTCAGCATCGCCAGCATCGGCATCCTGACCCGCAGCTCCATCGAGGAGGCCGTCGACCGGCTGCGCGAACAGTCGGTCGACGGCATCGTGATCGTGGCCCCGCACGAGTCGGCGACCGAGGGGCTGAGCCACCTGCCCGAAGGGCTGCCCGTGGTCGCGGTCGACGCCGGTGACGACGTGCCGGTGCCCGTGGTCATGGTCGACCAGCGGGCCGGCGCGGTGCGCGCGACCCGGCACCTGCTCAGCCTGGGGCATCAGACCGTCTGGCACGTGGCGGGACCCGCCGACTGGAACGACGCCAGCGCCCGCATCGAAGGCTGGCGGCAGGTGCTGGAGGCGGACGGGCGCCCGGTGCCGGAGATGCTGCGTGGCGACTGGAGCTCGCGCTCGGGCTACCAGCTGGGCAGGCGGCTGGCCGAGGACCCGGCGGTGACGGCGATCTTCGTGGCCAACGACCAGATGGCGCTGGGCGTGCTGCGCGCGCTGCGCGAGGCGGGCAGGAGCGTGCCCGGCGAGGTGAGCGTGGTGGGTTTCGACGACGTGCCCGAGTCGGCCTACTACTGGCCGCCGCTGACCACGGTCCGCCAGGATCTGGCCGAGGTCGGGCGGCGGGCGTTCGAGCTGCTGCTGGACCGGATGGCGGGCGGCGCCGACGGACGCCATCTGATCGAGCCCGAGCTCGTGGTCAGAGACTCCACCGGCGCCGCTCCGCGCGGCTGACCGTCACGGGACCCGGCCGGGTCCCGCGACGCCGGGGTCATTCCACGGTGACGGCGGTGACCTGCTGCCAGGTCACGGGGGCGCTGCCGCGGGTGCCGTCGGCGTAGAGCGTCTCCACGGTCGCCGGGAGCCTGGGCAGCTCGCCCGCCAGGGTCGGGACGTGCGCCGGGCGGATGGAGTCCGGTGGCACGCCGTACACCTTCCACGTCGTCGAAGAAGTAGACGTCGGCCTTGTTCACCCGGACCGGCGCCGGCCACTCCAGCTGCACCCACTGCGTGCCCTGCTGCGGCCAGGTGCCCCAGCGCGGGTTGGCGCCGTCGTTGGACCCTGGCGGGTCGATGCCGTCGTTGACCGCGGTGACCTTCTCCCATGGTGAGGTGTAGGAGGCGGTCGGCGTCGCGTACGGCGCCACGTTGGCCTGCTCACCCCGCCCCGAGGCCGTCACCGCGACGGTCGCCGAGCCGGTGCGCACGCCGTCTGAGGCGGCCAGCTGCAGCCGGTAGATGCCCGCCTCGGTGAACGAGGCGATCGTGCCGGTCCCGGTGGGCTCGGTGAAGAACACCTCGCCCGGCCCGTCGACCTTGCTTACGCGCGGTCCTTGTAGCCGTCGTACTCCTGGCGCGACCGCGGCAGCTCATCGGTCACGAAGCCCATCTGCACCTTGGTCCGGACGGTCTGCTCGGGCCCGACGCTCAGCGACCCCTTGAGCGCGCCGCCGTCCACCTTCAGCCCGTCGCCGCTCAGGCGCGGGAAGACGGTGGTGAGCTTGGCGTGCCCAGGTCGACCGCGTAGGCGTCGCGGTCGTCGGTGCTCTCCCAGTAGGCCACGCCCAGCTCGTCCTGCGCCGCCCGGGCGGACGGCACGACCAGCCCGAGTGTGAGCGCTAACACGGCTAAGCAGGACAACTTCCTACGCAAGGTTCTCCTCCTGGGGAGTCGGTAGCCAGACGCGCATGGTGGCGGGGCCGCGGTTGCCCCACCGGTGATAGGGCAGGGTGAACGACGAGCCGTCGTTGAGCAGGATGAGCGGCGCAGGGCCACGCCCGGCGTCCACCGGATGCCCTGCCAGCTCGTCATTCGCGACTCGACCGCGCACTAGCGGGACCTCCTTTACCGTCTCACGCATTGACGGAACCTAATGTTAGCGATAACAATCTCCTCCACACGAGCAGAACATTCGCCTGCTTGATCCTTCAATACCCCCTTCGCGAGGAGCCCACGATGAGGTTGGGACGAATCGGCGGCATCGCGTCCGCCATCGCGGTTGCCGCCGCCATGTCGGCCTGCGGATCCAGCCAGAAGACAGTGGACGTGCAGTCGTCCTCCGGCACCGGCGCCGCCGGCGCCGTGATCGGTGTCACCATGCCCACCAAGTCCTCCGAGAGGTGGATCCACGACGGCGACAACGTCAAGGCGGGCCTGGAGAAGCTGGGCTACAAGGTCGATCTCCAGTACGCCGAGAACGACATCCCCACCCAGGCCAACCAGATCGAGAACCAGATCACCAAGGGCGCCAAGCTCCTGATCATCGCCTCCATCGACGGCACCGCGATCACCTCGCAGCTGCAGCAGGCGGCCGACAACAAGATCCCGGTCATCGCCTACGACCGCCTGATCCGCAACAGCCCCAACGTCGACTACTACGCCACCTTCGACAACTTCAAGGTCGGTGTGCAGCAGGCCACCTCCCTGGTGAAGGGCCTGGAGGCCAAGAAGGGCCCGTACAACGTCGAGCTGTTCGGCGGCTCGCCCGACGACAACAACGCCACCTTCTTCTGGAACGGCGCGATGTCGGTGCTCAAGCCGAAGATCGATGACGGCACGATCAAGGTCAAGAGCGGCCAGACCGACTTCAAGACCGCCGCCATCCTGCGCTGGGACCCCGCCACCGCGCAGAAGCGCATGGAGGACATCCTCACCAAGAGCTACAGCGGTGGCGCCAAGGTCGACGGCGTGCTGTCGCCGTACGACGGGCTGTCCATCGGCATCCTGTCGGCGCTCAAGAGCAACGGCTACGGGACCAGCGGCCAGCCGTACCCCGTCGTGACCGGCCAGGACGCCGAGCTCGCGTCGGTGAAGTCGATCGTGGCGGGCGAGCAGTACTCCACGATCTTCAAGGACACCCGCCAGCTCGCCGAGACCACCGTCAAGATGGCCGACGCGGTGCTCAAGGGGCAGAAGCCCGAGGTCAACAACACCAAGGACTACGACAACGGCACCAAGGTCGTCCCGTCCTACCTGCTCGAGCCGGTGATCGTGGACAAGAGCAACTACGAGCAGGTGATCATCGGCGGCAAGTACTACACCGAGGACCAGATCAAGTGATCCTCCGGATGAGCGGGATCACCAAGACCTTCCCCGGCGTGAAGGCGCTGCTGGACGTCAACCTGACGGTCCGCGAGGGCGAGATCCATGCGATCTGCGGCGAGAACGGCGCGGGCAAGTCGACCCTCATGAAGGTGCTGTCGGGCGTCTACCCGCACGGCGACTACGAGGGCGAGATCCACTTCGACGGCCGGCGCTGCGAGTTCCGCGGCATCCGCGACAGTGAGCGCGCCGGCATCGTGATCATCCACCAGGAACTCGCGCTGAGCCCGCAGCTGTCGATCGCCGAGAACATCTTCCTCGGCAACGAGCGGGCCGCCCGCGGATTCATCGACTGGAACCGCACCAACCACGCGGCCGGCGAGCTGATGAAGCGCGTCGGCCTGCGGGCCAACCCGGTGACCACGGTCTCCGACCTGGGCGTCGGCCAGCAGCAACTGGTCGAGATCGCCAAGGCGCTGTCCAAGGACGTCAAGCTGCTCATCCTGGACGAGCCCACGGCCGCGCTCAACGACGACGACTCGGAACACCTGCTCGACCTGCTGCGCGGGCTGCGGGACGAGGGCATCACCTGCGTGATCATCTCGCACAAGCTCAACGAGGTCATCGCGATCGCCGACTCGGTCACGATCATCCGCGACGGGCGGACGATCGAGACCCTGCCCGCCGAGGGCATCAGCGAGAACCGGATCATCGCCGGGATGGTCGGGCGGACCCTGGACAACCGCTTCCCGGCGCACGAGCCGAAGATCGGCGAGGAGGTGCTGCGGATCGAGGACTGGACCGTGCACAGCCCGTCGCAGCCCGGCAGGAAGGTGGTCGACGGGGCCGGCCTGTCGCTGCGGCGCGGGGAGATCGTCGGCCTGGCCGGGTTGATGGGCGCCGGCCGTACCGAGCTGGCGATGAGCGTCTTCGGCCGCACGTACGGCACGCACATCACCGGCAAGATCTTCAAGGACGGCCGGCCGATCGAGGTCCGCACCGTCCAGGACGCGATCAGGCACGGCATCGCCTACGCCACCGAGGACCGCAAGCGCTACGGGCTCAACCTCATCGACGACGTCAAGCACAACATCTCCGCTGCCGCGCTCAGCGGCGCGTGGGTCGACGAGGGCCAGGAGTACCGCGTCGCCGAGGGCTTCCGGCAGAGCCTGAACATCAAGGCGCCCACGGTGTCGTCCGTGGTCGGCAAGCTCAGCGGCGGCAACCAGCAGAAGGTCGTGCTGTCGAAGTGGATCCTCACCGAGCCCGACGTCCTGATCCTGGACGAGCCCACCAGGGGCATCGACGTCGGCGCCAAGTATGAGATCTACACGATCATCAACCGCCTGGCCGACGAGGGCCGCGCGGTGCTGGTCATCTCTTCGGAACTGCCCGAACTGCTCGGCCTGTGCGACCGCATCTACGCCCTCTGCGAGGGCCGCATCACCGGCGAGGTGCCGCGGAGCCAGGCCACCCAGGAAGGGCTCATGCATCTCATGACCAAAGGAACGACGCGATGACCCTCACCGAGATCCGGCAGGAGACCGAGAGCAAGCCCGCCCGGATGAGGATCAACCTGCGATCCAGCGGCATCTACATCGCCTTCGCGCTGATCGTCGTGCTGTTCTCGGTGCTGACCGACGGCGCGCTGCTCCAGCCGCAGAACATCTCCAACATCATCGTCCAGAACTCCTACGTGCTCATCCTGGCCATCGGCATGATCTTGATCATCATCGCCGGGCACATCGACCTGTCGGTGGGCTCGGTGGTGGCGGTGACCGGTTCACTGGCCGCGGTCCTCATGGTGAACATGGGGCTGCCGTGGCCGCTCGCCTTGGTGATCACGATCGTCGCGGGTGGGCTGATCGGCGCCTGGCAGGGATACTGGATCGCCTACTTCGGCATCCCCGCCTTCATCGTGACGCTGGCCGGGATGCTGCTGTTCCGCGCGCTCACCCTGACCGTGCTGGGCAACCAGGGCATCGGGCCCTTCCCCGATCCGGTCCGCACGCTGGCCAACGGCTTCACCGACGGCTACCTGGGCAACGTCGGGCTCGGCCCGCTGGGCGGGGCCGACCTGTTCAGCCTGCTCATCGGGCTGATCGCGATCGCCGGCATGGTGGCCGCGCAGTGGCGCACCCGCAGTGCCCGCCGCGGCTACGGCCAGGACGTCGACTCCGTCGCGATGTTCGTGCTCAAGATGGTCGCCGCCGCTGCGCTGATCCTGTTCCTGATCGTGCAGCTGGCCCGCTTCAAGAACCTGCCGTGGGTGCTGGTGCTGCTGGCCGTCCTGGTGCTCGGTTACTCGGTGATGGCCAACCGCACCGTGTTCGGCCGGCGGATCTACGCCATCGGCGGCAACCTGCAGGCCGCGGTGCTGTCCGGGATCAAGGTCAAGCAGATCGTCTTCTGGATCTTCGTCAACATGGGCGTGCTCGCGGCCGTCGCCGGCGTCATCTTCGCCGGCCGGCTCAACCAGGCGGGCCCGACGGCGGGCGCCAACTTCGAGCTGGACGCCATCGCCGCCGCCTTCATCGGCGGCGCGGCGGTGCAGGGCGGCGTCGGCAAGGTCGTGGGCGCGATCACCGGCGGCCTGATCATGGCCGTGATCAACAACGGCATGTCCCTGATCGGCTCGCCGAGCGAGCGGGTGATGCTCGTCAAGGGCGCCGTCCTGCTGGCGGCAGTGGCCTTCGACGTGTGGACCAAGCGCCGCGCCGGGGCCGCACGATGACGGCAGCGGCCGACAGGCACCGCCCGCCGGTGATGTCCGACGTGGCACGGGCCGCCGGAGTCTCGCACCAGACCGTCTCCCGGGTGCTCAACGACCACCCCAACGTGCGCGGCGAGACGCGCGCCAGGGTGCTCGACGCCATCGACCGGCTCGGCTACCGGCGCAACCTGGTCGCCCGGGCGCTGGTCACCAGCCGCTCCAGGACGCTCGGCGTGGTCAGCTTCGACACCACGCTGTACGGCCCGGCCAGCACGATGTACGGCATCGAGCAGGCCGCCAGGACGGCCGGCTACTTCGTCAGCATCGTCAGCCTGAAGTCGATCGACGCCGCCAGCGTCCGCGATGCCATCGGCTACCTGGCCGAGCAGGGCGTCGACGGCGTCGTGGTGGTCGCGCCCCAGCGCTCGGCCGCCCGCGCGCTGGAGAACCTGCCCCCCGGCCTGCCGGCCGTCGCGGTGGAGGGCTCGCACAGCGCCGACGTCTCCGTCGTCTGCATCGACCAGGTGGAAGGCGCCCGCCTGGCCACCCGCCACCTGCTCGACCTGGGCCACGAGACGGTCTGGCACGTCAGCGGCCCCTCCGACTGGCTGGAGGCCGAGGGCCGCCACGAGGGCTGGCGCGGCATGCTGATGGAGGCCGGCCGCCCGGTGCCCGAGCCGCTGCCCGGCGACTGGAGCCCGCGCGCCGGCTACGAGGCCGGCAGGCGCCTGGCGGCGATGGACGACGTCACGGCCGTCTTCCTGGCCAACGACCAGATGGCGCTCGGCGCGCTGCGCGCCTTCACCGAGGCGGGAGTGAAGGTGCCCGAGCAGATCAGCGTCGTCGGCTTCGACGACATCCCGGAGTCGGAGTTCTTCTCGCCGCCGCTGACCACCGTCAGGCAGGACTTCGACATCGTCGGCCGCCACAGCATCGAGGTGCTGCTCAGGCAGATCGACGCCGCCGGACCCGACACCTACGAACGGCTCGTCGTGCGCCCGCGCCTGGTCGAGCGCGCAAGCACCTGGAGTGTGATGTGAACGCTAACAGCTACGTGATCGGCGTCGACTTCGGCACGCTGTCCGGCCGCGCCGTGGTGGTCTCCGTCCACGACGGCGCCGAACTGGGCAGCGCGGTCCACGAGTACGCGCACGGCGTCATCGACACCGTGCTGCCCGGCACTGTGCTGCCCGGCACCGAGGTGCGGCTGGGGCCCGACTGGGCGTTGCAGTCGCCGCAGGACTGGATCGACGTGCTGCGCCTGGCCGTGCCCCGGGCCCTGGCGGCGGCGGGTGTCGCGGCCGAGCAGGTGATCGGCATCGGGACCGACTTCACCGCCTGCACGGTGCTGCCGGCCACCGCGGACGGCACGCCGCTGTGCTTCGAGACGCCGTCGCTGCCGCACGCCTGGCCGAAGCTGTGGAAGCACCACGCCGCCCAGCCGCACGCCGACCGCATCAACGCGCTGGCGGACGCCCGGGGCGAGCCCTGGCTGCGCCGCTACGGCGGCAAGATCTCCTCCGAGTGGGAGTTCGCCAAGGCCCTGCAGGTGCTTGAGGAGGACCCCGGCGTGTACGGCAGGGCCGAGCGCTGGATCGAGGCCGCCGACTGGATCGTGTGGCAGCTGACCGGCGTGGAGACCCGCAACGCCTGCACCGCCGGATACAAGGGGATCTTCCAGGACGGCGCCTACCCCTCGGAGTCCTTCCTGGCCGAGCTCCACCCGGACTTCCCGTCCCTCGTCGGCAAGCTCGCCGCTCAGGACCTGGCGCCCCTCGGCGGCCTGGCCGGGCGGCTGACCGCGCAGGCGGCCGGCTGGACGGGGTTGCCGGAAGGGATCGCGGTCTCGGTGGGCAACGTCGACGCGCACGTCACCGCGGCCGCCGCCGACGCGGTCCGGCCCGGGCAGATGGTGGCGATCATGGGGACGTCCACCTGCCACGTGATGCCGTCCGACCGCCTGGCCGAGGTGCCGGGCATGTGCGGAGTCGTCCAGGACGGCATCGTCCCCGGCCTGTGGGGATACGAGGCGGGTCAGTCGGCCGTGGGCGACATCTTCGCCTGGTTCGCCGACCACTTCGTGCCCGCCTCGTACGCCGAGCAGGCCGCCGGGCAGGGCATCAGCGTGCACGAGCACCTCACGGCGCTGGCGGAACGGCAGGCGGTCGGGGAGCACGGCCTGGTCGCCCTGGACTGGTTCGGCGGCAACCGGTCGGTGCTGGTGGATCACGACCTGTCCGGCGTGATCGTCGGCCAGACGCTGGCCACCGCGCCCGAGGACGTCTACCGGGCGCTCATCGAGTCCACCGCGTTCGGCGCCAGGACGATCGTGGAGACCTTCGAGAAGGCCGGCGTGCCCGTGATCGAGTTCGTCGTGGCGGGCGGGCTGCTGAAGAACCGGTTCCTGCTGCAGGTCTACGCCGACGTGCTGCGCCGCCCGCTGTCGGTGATCGGCTCCGACCAGGGGCCCGCGCTCGGCTCGGCCACCCACGCGGCCGTCGCCGCCGGCGCCTACCCCGACATCCAGGTGGCGGCCGCGGCGATGGGCAGCCGCACCGAGGCGGCCTACGTGCCGGACCAGGATCGGGCCGACGCCTACGACCGGCTCTACACCGAGTACCGCACGCTGCACGAGATCTTCGCGGACGGACGGATGGCGCACACGCTGCGCGCGATCAGGAACGGGGCGCGGGCATGAGAAAGACCGTCTGCGACCTGCACGCCGAGCTCGTGCGCAACAATCTGGTCGCCTGGACCGCGGGCAACGTCTCCGGCCGGATCCCGGGCGAGGACCTGTTCGTCATCAAGCCCTCCGGGGTCTCCTACCAGGAGCTCACCCCGGACAGGATGGTCGTCTGCGACCTGGACGGCAACCTCGTCGAAGGGGACCACGCGCCCTCCAGCGACACCGCCGCGCACGCCTACGTCTACCGGCACCTGCCGGAGGTGGGCGGGGTGGTGCACACGCACTCCACCTACGCCTCCGCGTGGGCCTCGCGGGGTGAGGCGATCCCGTGCGTGCTGACCGCGATGGCCGACGAGTTCGGGGGCGAGATCCCGGTCGGGCCGTTCGCGCTGATCGGCGACGACTCCATCGGGCAGGGCATCGTGTCGACGCTGCGGGGTCACCGTTCGCCCGCCGTACTGATGAGGAATCACGGTGTCTTCACGATCGGCAAGGACCCGAAGGCCGCCGTCAAGGCGGCCGTGATGTGCGAGGACGTGGCCCGCACCGTGCACGTGGCCCGCCAGCTTGGCGAGCCCGTGCCGCTCGCGGCCGGCGACATCGACCGCCTCTACGACCGCTACCAGAACGTCTATGGACAGAGGAGCACGCCGTGACCGAGCGCAGCGAGGGCACCGATGAGCACGGGACCATCTGGTTTCTGACCGGCAGCCAGGGACTGTACGGCGAGGCCACGCTGCGGCAGGTGGCCGAGCAGTCCCAGTGGATCGCCGCCGAGCTGCCGGTGCCCGTGAAGTGGCAGCCGGTGCTCACCGACGCCGCGGCCATCAGGCGGGTGATGCTCGAGGCCAACGCCGACGACCAGTGTTCCGGCGTGATCGCCTGGATGCACACCTTCTCCCCGGCCAAGATGTGGATCGCCGGGCTCGACGCGCTGCGCAAGCCGCTGCTGCACCTGCACACCCAGGCCAATGTGGCGCTGCCGTGGAGCTCCATCGACATGGACTTCATGAACCTCAACCAGGCCGCGCACGGCGACAGGGAGTTCGGCCACATCCAGACCAGGCTCGGCGTGGCCCGCAAGACCGTGGCCGGACATGTCAGCGATCCTGCCGTCGCGGCCAGGATCTCCGCCTGGGCGCGGGCCGCGGAGGGATCGCGTGAGCTACGCGGGCTGAAGGTGGCCAGGTTCGGCGACAACATGCGCGACGTGGCCGTCACCGAGGGGGACAAGGTCGAGGCGCAGCTCCGCTTCGGCGTCTCGGTCAACACCTATGGGGTCAACGACCTGGTCGACGCGGTGGAGGCGGTTGCTGATCCAGACATCACCCAGCTTGTCTTGAAATATCAGGATCTGTATAAGGTCGCTCCTGAGCTGCTGGGGGAACGGCACGAGTCGCTGCGGTACGCGGCCAGGATCGAGCTGGGCCTGCGCTCGTTTCTGGAGGCTGGCGGCTTCAAGGCGTTCACCACGAACTTCGAGGATCTCGGCGGGCTGCGGCAGCTGCCGGGGCTGGCCGTGCAGCGGCTCATGGCCGAGGGGTACGGCTTCGGCGGCGAGGGCGACTGGAAGACCAGCGTGCTGCTGCGCACCATGAAGGCCATGACGCCCGGCGGTACGTCCTTCATGGAGGACTACACCTACCACCTGACGCCGGGGGAGGAGCTCATCCTCGGCGCGCACATGCTGGAGGTGTGCCCGACGATCGCCTCGGGCACGCCGTCGTGCGAGATCCACCCGCTGGGCATCGGCGACAGGGAGGACCCGGTGCGGCTGGTGTTCGACGCCCAGCCGGGTCCCGGCGTCGTGGTGGGGCTGGCCGACATGGGCGACAGGTTCCGCCTGGTGGCCAACGAGATCGACGTCGTCGTCCCGCCCGAGCCGCTGCCCCGCCTTCCGGTGGCCCGCGCGGTCTGGCGTCCCCGGCCCGACCTGCGCACCTCCGCCGAGGCGTGGCTCACCGCCGGCGCCCCGCACCACACCGTGCTGTCCACCGCGGTCGGCGTCGAGGAGCTTTCCGACCTGGCCGACATGCTCGGCGTGGAGCTCCTGGTCATCGACGCCGCGACGACCGCCCGGCAGTTCGTCAAGGAGATCCGCTGGAACCAGGCCTACTACCGGCTCGCCCAGGGCTTCTGACCAGCACGATCCCGCCGCGCGCCAGGGCCACCGACGGCAGGACGGTGGCCCGGGGCTACAGCGGCTGCGCTGGTGCTGGTTTGGTGGGCAGCAGCCCTGCCATCCGCAGCCCCTCCTGATAGCCCCCCGCTGGAAGTGACCAGAACAGCTCGGCGGCGTCGATGACGCTCAGGCGCTGGTCGATCGTCCACGTTTCGATCATGCGCAGCAGTGCCCGCCCGTCGCTCACCCACACCTCGGGTGCGCCCATCGCGATGACCGTGGCCACCTCCGGAGCCAGGAGATGAGCCTTGGCCTGGCGGCCGGCGAAGTACAGCCCGTTCACGGCATCCACGATCAGCAGGGCTTGTTTCAAGGTGAGCGTAGGCATCGCTGTCATCCGAGGTCGCGCGAACTCACGTGGCAGGCAAGCGCCTGCGCGAGCGTTTCTGCGGTGGGTGCGCGTTCCGGGTCGATGAGGCGCTGCATGATCAGTCCGGTCAGCAGGGTCAGGTAGAAGGCGCCGACCGCCCGCTGCGTCGCCTGGGGCAGCCTCGCGTCGCCCAGCCAGCCGGCCAGCTCCAGGCGGGCCGTTTCCTGTGCGTCGGACAGCGCCTGCCGCAGCTGCGGCAGCCGTTCGGCCTGGGCGAAGACCTCGATGTTGGCCACGAAGACGGGGCGGTGCAGGTCGAGCAGCTCGATCGCCCGCTGCCACAGGGTTTCGAAGCCCTTGTGCGGTGCGTCATCGGACAGCGCTTGGCGCAACCTGTCGGCCCAGTCGGTGGTCGCCTCGAGCATGGCCTCGAACAGCAGCGCGTCCTTGGACCCGAAGTGGTAGCCGATCGAGGCCAGGTTGGCCCCCGAGGCCCTGGCGATGTCGCGCGTCGTGGTGTGCGCGTAGCCGCGTTCCTGCAGGCAGCGTTTGGCGCCGTCGATCAGCTTGTCTCGCTCTCCCATGCCGCCACCCTATCCAAACATCCGTCACAAACATATGTTTTGTACAAACGTTTCAAACGTGTGTATGGTCGGCGGCATGACACAAGCAACCGCGACGCCCACGGCTGCGAGCGACTTCAGCGGTCTGTCCAGACGCATCAAGGAGGCCGGCCTGCTCGACCGGCGCCCGCGCTACTACCTGGTGCGACTCGGTGTGGTCGCAGGTCTCTACCTCGCAGGCGTGGCGGTGTTCCTCCGGCTGGGCGACTCCTGGCTCCAGCTCCTGCTGGCCGTCTACTTCGCGATCGTCTTCGCCCAGGTCGCCCTCGTCCTGCACGATCTGGCACACCGGCAGATCTTCCTTGGCCGCGGGCCGAGTGAGCTCCTCGGACGGCTCGGCGGCAACCTCGCGATCGGCCTCGGCTACGGCTGGTGGATGAACAAGCACACCCGCCACCACGCCAACCCCAACCACGAGGACCTCGATCCGGACGTCGTGCCCGACGTGCTGGTGTGGTCACAGGAGCAGGCGCGCGAGAGCAGCGGGCTGGCCCGGCTCATCGGTGGCCGGCAGGCGTTCCTGTTCTACCCGCTGCTCCTGCTGGAAGGGCTCAACCTGCACGTCAGCGGCGTGCGCGCACTGCGGCAACCCTGGTTGAAGCATCGCGGCCTGGAGGGCGCGCTGCTGTTCGCCCACTTCGCCCTCTACCTGGGCGTGCTGGCCTGGACCCTGTCACCGGGCAAGGCGCTCGCCTTCTTCGCCATCCACCAGGGGCTGTTCGGCGTCTACATGGGCTGCGTCTTCGCCCCGGGCCACAAGGGCATGCCGACGCTGACCGGGGAAGCCACGCTCGACTTCCTGCGCAAGCAGGTGCTCACCACTCGCAACGTGCGCGGCGGCCGGTTCATCGACATCGCCATGGGCGGGCTCAACTACCAGATCGAACACCATCTGTTCCCCAACATGCCCACGCCCAACCTGCGCCAGGCGCAGCCCATCGTGCGGGACTACTGCCGGCAGTTGCGCCTGCCGTACCACGAAGTCGGCTTCGTCGCCTCGCACGGCGAGGCCCTGCGCCACCTGCACCACGCGGGTGCCCCTCTCAGAAGGAAGGACCGTTCATGAAGGCCGGACGCAAGCAGTGGATCGGGCTGGCCGTGCTGGTCCTGCCGGTGCTGCTGATCTCCGTGGACCTGCACGTGCTGTCATACGCGCTGCCGTTCATCAGCGCCAGCCTGGCACCGAGCAGTTCCCAGCTGCTGTGGATCATCGACATCTACCCGTTCATGCTGGCCGGGCTGCTGCTGCCGATGGGCACGCTGGGAGACCGGGTCGGACGGCGACGGTTGCTGATGGCCGGGGCGGCCGCGTTCGGTGCCGCCTCCGCCGTCGCCGCCTTCTCCGGCAGCGGGGACATGCTCATCGCCACCCGGGCCGTGCTCGGCGTGGGCGGCGCCACGCTGATGCCCTCGACGCTGTCGCTGATCCGCAACATGTTCCACGACGAAGGCCAGCGCCGGGTCGCCATCTCCATCTGGACCGGCGCATTCGCCGGCGGCGCCATGCTGGGGCCGCTGATGGGCGGCGCGCTGCTGGAGCACTTCTGGTGGGGTTCGGTGTTCCTGGTCAACCTGCCGGTTATGGCGCTGCTGCTGATCCTGGCACCACTGCTGCTGCCCGAGTCGCGTAACCCGCGCCCGGGCCGGTTCGACCTGCTCAGCGTGGCGCTGTCGCTGGCGGCGATCCTGCCCACGATCTACGGCGTGCAGCATGTCGCCCAGGACGGCTTCAGCCTGCTGCCCGTGCTGGCCATCGCGGCCGGTCTGGCGCTGGGGATCGCCTTCGTGCGCCGCCAGCGCGCGATTCCCGATCCGATGCTGGACGTGCGCCTGTTCGGCAGCCGCGCGTTCACCGCCGCCATCGGCGCCAACACCCTGGGCGTCTTCGCCATGGTCGGTTCCAGCCTCTTCACCACCCAGTACCTGCAGATGGTCATGGGCGCCCGGCCGCTCATCGCCGGCCTGTACGCGCTGCCCTCGGCGGGCATGGCCATGCTCACCGCGGCGCTGGCCCCCGTCCTGGTCCGGAAGGTCCGTCCCGGCCTGGTGGTCTGCGCAGGACTGCTCGTCGGCGCCGGCGGATTCGCGCTGCTGTCCAGGCTGGACGTGACCGGCCAGGCAGGCCTGCTGATCGTCGGGATCATGCTGATGGCCGGTGGTGTCACCCTTGTCCTGACCGTCTCCTCCGACCTGATCATCGCCACCGCTCCGCCGGAGCGGGCGGGTTCGGTGGCCGGGCTGTCGCAGGTGGCCACCGAGTTCGGCGGCGCGCTCGGCATCTCCCTGCTGGGCAGCATCGGCACAGCCGTCTACCGCGGGCACCTGCTCGAAAAGCAGGCCCCCGCACCGGCGCTCGACACCCTCGGCGCCGCTCTGGAAGCGGCGCGGCACCTGCCGGAACCGGCACGGACCGCCCTGGCCGCCGCCGCCCGTGAAGCCTTCACCCAGGGCCAGCACTACGCCATGATCGCGGCAGCCGCGGGTCTGTGCCTGATGGCGGTGCTGGCGCCGATCCTGCTGCGGTCCGTCCAGCGAGCAGGCCGGCCTGAACAGCGAAGCGGCCAGCACGCGATGCGGTGACGCGACGCTCAGGCGGTGGCCGCCTCGGCGACGGACCGGATGCCGAGAACAAGGTCCTGGGCGGTCGGCGCGTTGTCCGGATCAACGGTCCACCGCACCACCATGCCGATGAGCAGGGTCAGCAACACCTGAGCGCCCGCCTCGTCCTGTTGCGGGAGTCGCTTGCCCAGTTCGCCCCGGGCGTGGGCCTGTCCCTCGGCCAGCTGGGTGCGCAACTCGGGAGAATGCGCCGCCTGCGCCAACGTGTCGAGGTTGGCCAGCCACAGCATCGGCTTGTTCTGGAACGAGTCGATCAGCTCGGTCCAGAACGCCTCGAACCACTTTCGGGACTCGTCGGGGAGAGCCTTGAGGATCTCCCCGACGGCTTCCCCGGTCGACTCGATCATCGCCTGCGTGAGCAGGGCGTCCTTGGAACGGAAGTGATAGTTGATCGCGGCCAGGTTGCTGCCGGAGACGGCGACGATGTCACGTACCGTCGTGCGTGCGTAACCACGCTCGGCCAGGCACTGCTTGGCCGCGGCCAGCAAATCCTCGGGGACCCCCATGAGGGGATCGTACCAGCGCCGCAAACGCCCGTTTCAAACAAATGACTGGCGTCGCGCGGCCTACCTGGCCTGGATGACGGCGCGGTCGAAGGGCTTGCCATGCTGGTCGACGGCGGTGAGCGTGAGGGTGTTCTTGGTGATCTCGACCGCCGTGAAGTGATGCCGTACGGCTGCCGCCACCCGGCCCGGCGTGCCGTGGCAGGCGCGCAGGGCGTACAGGGCGGCGCCGCCGCCTCCGGTGACCACGTAGGTGACGCCGCCGGGGGAGACGAAGCGCTGGTAGTTGTGGTCGTGGCCGTTCAGGACCAGCGCGACCCGGTGGCGCTCGATCACCGGTACCCAGAGCCGGTCCACCGCGGGCGTCGAGCCGTGCTCCGAGCAGGACCAGGCGGGCTGGTGGAAGACGACGATACGGAAGCGGGGCCCGGGCGCCGACAGTTGCTCGTCGAGCCAGCGGGCCTGGGCCAGGTCGGGGCGGTTGGCGTCCAGGAAGAGCACCTGCGCGCCTGCCAGCCGCCTGGCGTAGGGCAGCTCGGGCAGGGCGAGGTGCGTCAGCTGGTCGGGTCCGTTGCCGTTCTGCTCGTCGTGGTTGCCGAGCGTGGCCCAGATCGAGCCCCGCCACCGGGCGTACGGCTGGTCGATGGCCTCGTCGAAGCGGTGGGGATCGCCGTCGGGATAGACGTTGTCCCCGGTGCTGACCAGCGCGTCGACGCGGTGCCCTGCATCGGCCCAGCCTCCCATGGCCTCGGCGACCGCCCGCTGGGCGCTGCTTGCCGTACCGAAGTCGCCCAGGGCGATGAAGCCGCTCCGCGAGGGCGTGGCTCGCGGGGGCGACTGGACAGGGGCGGGCGCCTGAGTGGTGGGGGTGGCGGGCGGAGCGGGAGCGGTGCACGCGCAGAGCGCGATCACCGCGGCCGCCAGCACGGACAGCAGGCGCATGCCCTCACGGTAGCCGGGGAGTGAGCCGGAGCTTGGACTGTTTGTGCGGTCCCTTCTCCCAGTCCTTCATGAAGGTCGCCGTGAAGCCGTGCCTGGCCGCCAGCTCGACGAGGGTCTCGGTGCGGTAGTAGAAGTCCTCGCGCAGCACGTGGTGCTCGGTGCCGACGGTCCGGTCGAAGGTGAAGTCGAAGTGGCCGTCCGGCCGCATGATCCGGCCCACGTGGGACAGGCACTCGTCGATGACCGAGATGGGGGTGTGGGAGAAGACGCTGTGCGCGTGCACCACGTCGAAGCTCCGCTCGGGCATGAAGTCGAAGGTCAGGTTGTCGACAAGCCTCAGGCCAGGCTCCTTGTCCTGCAGGCTGTGCCGTACCACCGTCTTGTTGGCGGCCAGCAGGATGTCGGGCGAGATGTCGATGCCGTAGTAGTTGCCCGAGTCGAGGTAGTCGATGAAGCGCCAGCCGGCGCGCAGGTTGCCGCAGCCGATCTCCAGCAGCCGGTGGTCCGGCTTGAGCCCGTGGCGCAGCAGGTAGTCGAACTGCAGCTTGCCCATCTCCAGCCAGCGCTTGTGCGTGTGGCTGCCGACGGCGCCCTCGGGGCCGCGGGCCGCGTCGGACTTCATGACGGCGCGGTAGTAGCCGACGTGCCCCTTGGTGGTGGCGCGCAGCCACAGGTCGCGCGCCATGCGCCGCATGTACGGCGGCACCTTCCCGGGGTTACGCAGCGCGTAACGCAGCTGATAGACGGGATTTGATCGATTTGTCAGGGTACCCATGTCATCTCCCTAATGCGGAATGTAGGCGATCCATCCCCGGGTGAGGGGGTTTTTGTCCCAGGTCCGGAGGAAGGGCGCCGGGACGGCATCGCCGCGGGCGATCACGGCGATGTGCTCGCCAGCGGTTCTGGCGAGAGGTTTGGGCAGGGCAGGGGTGGTGGGCCAGACGCGCACGCCGAACGACCGGCAGCCGACGTAGTAGGCGACCTGCACGGCGTCGTCGCCGTACAGGAAGCACGGCCGCGTGATGCCCATCGTGGCGAGGCGGCCGGCGATGACCTGGTCGGCCCGCCGGGCCGCGAGCCGCATCGGATTGGACACCCACAGCGCCAGCCCCTGCAGCGCGAAGTGCGCGGCCAGCCCGAGCGCGACCAGCCCCACGCCGACCACGCGCGGCCGCCACGTCAGCACCCAGGCGGCGCCCTGGGCGATCGGGATCGCCAGCAGGGCGTAGCAGGGCAGCAGGAAGCGCGGCGCCGCGTAGTCGACGAAGAAGAGGTACGGCAGAGCCAGCGACACACCCGTGGCGGTCGCGAGCCCCACCTCGGGCAGGCGGTCCCGCGCGGCGTACAGCCCCAGGCCCACCAGCAGCGGGATGGAGACCCACCACAGCAGCCAGGGCATCAGGACCGACCCGCAATGGGCGGGCGGGCGGCACAGCAGCGGCCCGTCGAGCGCCCTGGCGTGCTTGATCAGGGAGGACGTCAGGCCCGTGCGGTTGTCGACCGCGGCGGCGTCCCAGCGCGCAGCCAGGCCGCCGAAGCGGATCCAGGCCTCGGCGATCCACTCCGCCCACCCTGCCACGAGCCCGCCGAGAATGGCGAAGGTTAGGCCGCGGCGGCCCCGCCGTACCAGGACGAGGGCGGCCAGCAGCGGGAGCGCCAGCCACAGGCTGTCGGAAGGCCGCACCAGCGCGACCAGGCCGACGCTCACGGCCAGCCCGGCGAGCGCCCGGCGGCCACCTTCGCCCCTGGCGATCTGCAGGTAGCAGCCCGCGGCGGCCACCGCGCCGAAGGCCACCCACATGTTCGGCATGGCCTCGTTGCCGTAGAAGACCGCCAGCCACAGCGAGGCGAACAGCAGCGCTGCCAGCGGGACCACGGCGCCCAGCCTCAGCCGCAGCCACGTGCCGAACGACAGGAACAGGGCCAGGCCGGAGGCAAGGCTCAGATAGATCCGCAGCGCGGTCACCGAGGACGTGAGCGCCACCATCGGCGCCACCAGCAGAGGAATCCCGCGGGCGCGCGGCGCGGTGAAATCCGCGGCGGGCACGCGTGGGTTGACCTGGCTGACGTAGACGGCCTCGTCCCAGCCCAGGCCCATGCGGGGCATCACGAGCAACTGCACGGCGACGTACGCGAGCGCCACCAAGGCCAGCCATTTTCTCACGCCGCCTTACTACAACGACGGCCGCAGCCTCCGACTCGCCGACGGACGCGTGTTTGGTCCGGATACGGCAAAAAGTCGGAGGTCAGCGCGGTGTTAACCCGTCGCTTAGCCGACGCTGGCTGGATGCTTTCTAGGGTTTGCCTCATGAGACGGTTGGTGGTCGTGAGCGCGCTGCTGGTGACATCCTGCGGCGCGGCACCCTCCAGAGCAGGCGTTCCGGCGCCGGTGCCCTCCCCTGTGCCCACCCCGCCGCCGTCGCGTGCGCAGACGGTCGCCCACCACAAGAAGACGGACGTCTACTCCCATGACGCGCCGGGGATGCTGAGCCCGAAGGTCGCAGACCTGAAGCCGCGGGTGTACGTGCCCAACAGCGAGTCCAACACGCTCGACGTGATCGACCCGCGCACCTACAAGGTCGTCCACCACTACCGCGTGGGCCTGCGGCCGCAGCACGTCGTCCCCTCCTGGGACCTGAAGACGCTCTGGGTCAACGACAACGACGGCAACCAGCTCACCCCCATCAACCCCGTGACAGGCCGCCCCGGCAAGCCGGTACGCGTCGACGACCCGTACAACCTCTACTTCACCCCCGACGGCTCCTACGCCCTGGTGATGGCCGAGCGGAACAACCGGCTCGACTTCCGCAACCCGCACACGATGCGGCTGATCCGCTCGATCAACCTGCCCTGCAGGGGCGTCAACCACGGCGACTTCACCGCCGACGGCTCCACCTTCCTGCTCAGCTGCGAGTTCTCCGGCCAGCTCGTGGCCGTCGACTGGCGGCACCACAGGGTGCTCAAGACGCTCGGCGGGATGGGCATGCCGCAGGACGTCAAGCTCTCACCCGACGGCCGCCTGTTCTACGTGGCCGACATGGAGTCCGACGGCGTGTGGATCATCAACGCCCGCACCATGAACCGGACCGGTTTCCTGCACACCGGCCAGGGCGCGCACGGCCTGTACGTCAGCCGCGACTCCCGGCAGCTGTACGTCTCCAACCGCGGCGAGGGATCCGTCTCCGTCGTCTCCTTCGCCAAGCAGAAGGTGGTCCAGCGCTGGAGCATCCCCGGCGGCGGCTCGCCCGACATGGGCGGCGTGTCGGCCGACGGCAAGCAGCTGTGGCTCGCCGGGCGCTACAACGGCGTCGTGTACGTCTTCTCCACCGTGACGGGCAAGGTGCTGCACACGATCAGGGTCGGCAGCGGGCCGCACGGGCTGTGCGTGTTCCCCCAGCCCGGCCGCTACTCGCTCGGCCACACGGGGGTCTTCCGGTGATCGACCGCCGTCACCTGCTCGCGTCCGTCGGCCTGCTGCCGCTGGCCGCCTGCGCCTCACCCGCGCGCCCGCCCGTGACTCCCGCTGTCGCGACGACTCCTGCGACGACTCCTGCACCGGCGCCGGTCTCGACGCCCGCACGGCTGCCGGGCGAGGTGGTGCACGGCCTCCGTGACCGTCCCATGGTCGCGCTCACCTTCCACGGCGCGGGCCCGTACGGCCTGGCCGAACGGGTCCTCAGCACCGTCGAGCGGCACCATGCCCACGTCACCGTCATGGCGGTCGGGACCTGGCTCAACAGGTCGATCGCCGACCGCGTCACCGGCGCCGGCCACGACCTGGGCAACCACACCATGCACCACCTGGACATCTCGGGCATGTCCAAGGACCGGGCGCGTGCGGAGATCGAGGACTGTGCCGCTCGGCTGCACGAGCTGACCGGCTCGAGCGGCGCCTGGTTCCGGCAGTCGGCCGCCCGCCACGCCACCCCGCTCATCCGGGAGCTGGCCCGGGCGGCCGGCTACCGCACGTGCCTGTCCTACGACGTGGACTCCAGCGACTTCCTGGATCCGGGGGAGCGGGCGATCGCGGGCAACGTGCTGCGCGCCGTACGGCCCGGCAGCATCGTCAGCCTGCACCTGGGCCACCCCCAGACCCTGGCGGCCCTGCCCCGCATCCTCGACGGCCTGCACCGCCGCCACCTGCGCCCCGTCACCGTGACGGAACTCCTCCACTTATGAGCACGGCCGCATGACCGCGCCTGCCGGCCGAACAGCGGCCCGCTTGGCCGGCCTGAGGGGGGCCGGCCAAGCGGGCTCCGCGTGTTTGTCGGTGGCGGGTTCTAGGCTCTGGGGCCATGGCCAAGGTGCATCAGCTCAGCCCTCAGGACGCGCGGCGGGTGGCCGTGCGCGCTCAGCTTCTGCAGCGCGGACGGCCGACCGACCTGCTGTCGGTGGTGCGCCAGCTGACCCTGCTGCAGCTCGATCCGATCAGCGCGGTCGCGCCCAGTGCCGATCTGGTGGCCTGGAGCCGGCTGGGGTCGTCCTACGCGCCGGGCGATCTGCGGGCGGCGCTGGAGGATCGGCGGTTGATCGAGCTGCGGGCCCTGCTGCGACCTGCCGAGGATCTCGCGCTCTATCGCGCCGCCATGGCCGCCCGGCGGGCCAGTGGCGAGCTGACGGACTGGCAGCGGCATCGCCAGGACTGGGTCCAGGCCAACGATCGTTCCCGCAGGGAGATCCTCGACCTCCTGCGCCATCGGGGAGCGCTGCCCTCACGGGAGCTGCCCAACACCTTCGACAAGCCGTGGAGTTCCACCGGCTGGACGAACAACAAGAACGTCACCCAGATGCTGGAGTTCCTGGTGCAGCGCGGCGAGGTCGCCGTGGCCGGGCGCAAGGGGCGCGACCGGCTGTGGGATCTGGCCGAGCGGGTCTATCCGGACGATCCGGTGGTGCCGGTCGAGGAGGCCGTGAAGGAGCGTGACCGGCGGCGGCTGCGCGCTCTGGGGATCGCCCGTGCCCGCTGCACGGCGTTCCCCGTCGAGCCCGCCGACGTCGGCGAGGCGGGAGAGCCCGCGGTCGTCGAGGGTGTCAAGGGCGAGTGGCGGGTCGATCCGTCGATGCTGGACGGGGGGTTCGACGGCCGGGCGGCGCTGCTGTCGCCGTTCGACCGGCTCGTCCACGACCGCACCCGCGCGCTGGAGCTCTTCGGGTTCGACTACCAGCTGGAGATGTACAAGCCCGCGGACAAGCGGCGGTGGGGCTACTTCGCGCTGCCGATCCTCCACGGTGACCGGCTGGTGGGCAAGCTCGACGCCACCGCCGACCGCAAGGCCGGCGTGTTCACGGTCAACGCCGTCCACGAAGACGTGCCGTTCACCCAGGCCGTGGCCGCCTCGGTCGATGCGGAGATCGCCGACCTGGCGGGCTGGCTCGAGCTCGAACTGCGGCGGGCCTGATGTCGGTGGCCCGCCGTACCGTAGGAGATCCACACAGGAGGCTTTCATGACGACCCTGCCCGACCGGCCGAACACGGCGCTGCTTGTCATCGACGTCCAGAACGGGGTGATGGCCGGTGCGCACAACCGCGAAGGCGTGATCGCCAACATCGGCACCCTGATCGGCAAGGCGCGCGCCGACAACGTGCCCGTGCTGTGGGTGCAGCACTCCGACGAGGATCTCCCGCTCGACAGCGACAGCTGGCAGTACGTGCCGGAGCTGGTCCGCGACGACTCCGAGCCGCTGGTGCACAAGACCTACCTCGACTCCTTCGAGGACACCGACCTGGAGGAGCGGCTGGCCGAGCGCGGGGTGGGCCGGCTCGTCGTCGCCGGCGCCCAGACCGACGCGTGCATCCGCTCGACCCTGCACGGGGCCATCGTGCGCGGTTACGACGCGACGCTGGTCGAAGACGCGCACACCACCGAAGACCTCAGCCAGTACGGCGCGCCGCCTCCCGACCAGGTGATCGCCCACACCAACCTCTACTGGCAGCACCAGGCCGCCCCCGGCCGCCGCGGCGGGACGGTCACCACCGCGGAGGTCAGCTTCACTGCCTGACGGCGGATCCTGACCAGGCATAGACCCTGCTTTGACCCTAGCGGGTGGCCGAACGGGTACGCCTGCGTGCATGGCGCTGCCGCGATACGCGCCCATGCTGGCCCAGCTCGGCACCCTGCCTCCCGCAGCCGACCGGGACGCGTGGGCCGCGGAGATGAAGTGGGACGGAGTGCGCGCCGTCCTCTATGTCGAGGGCGGCGCGGTCACGATCATGTCCCGCAACCTGCGCGACGTGACGGCCGCCTACCCCGAGCTGCAGATGATCGCGGGCGCGGTGCGGCGGCACGACGTGGTGCTCGACGGCGAGATCGTGGCCTGGGACGAGGCGGGCCGGCCGAGCTTCAGCCAGTTGCAGAACCGGATGCACGCCCGCCACCCGGCCAGGGTCGCGGAGCTGGTGCGGGCGGTGCCGATCACCTACATGGCCTTCGACATCATGCACGTGGACGCGGACCCGGCGATCCACTCTCCCTACGCGGAGCGGCGGCGGCTGCTGGAGGGGATCGTGCGGCCGGGCGCGCGCTGGGAGGTGCCCGTCGGGTTCACGGGCGACCCGGTGGCGGCGCTGCGGCTGGCGAACCAGCTCGGCCTGGAAGGGGTGGTGTGCAAGCGGCTGACGTCGCCGTACACGCCGGGCCGCCGGTCACCGTACTGGGTCAAGGTCAAGAACGTGAAGCACCAGGAAGTGATCATCATTGGCTGGAAGCCCGGTGAGGGCCGCCGGGCCGGCACGCTCGGCTCGCTCCTGCTGGGCGCGCACGACGAGAACGGGCGGCTGCGGTTCATCGGCCACGTAGGGACCGGCTTCACCGACGCCATGCTGGACGACCTGCGCGAACGGCTGGCGCCGCTGGAACAGCCTGGCCCTCCGGTCGACGACGTGCCGCGGGACGTCGCCAGGGGCGCGCGCTGGGTGCGGCCCGCGCTGGTCGGCGAGGTGCAGTACGGCGAGTGGACCCCCGACCAGCGCCTGCGCCACCCGTCATGGCGGGGCCTGCGCGACGGCGTGGAGCTGACGTCTGTGAAAACGGAACAATTGCATCAAACGCAACACCGTGCCGATTCTCGGCATCGCGATGGACCAGGTGGCGCGGCCGCGGTCGGCTGACGACAGCCTAGAAGAGGCAGGGGTGGGTCAGGTACCGCGCCTGACCCACCCCGCGCGCATCACGCTGTCTCGGACGGACGGTTGTGGCGCTCGCTGCTCGGGAAGCGGTGGACCTCCTGGGGCCAGTCGAGCGCGACAGCGAGGCGGCCGGCCCAGTAGCGGGCGGTCTCGTCGTCCGGTACGTCGATGACGCAGAAGCCACCGAGGTGTTCCTTCGTCTCGACGTACGGCCCGTCGCTGAAGATCGGCTCCCCGTCCTTCGCTTCGACGCTGCAGATCGCGGTCGAGGCGTCGATACCGCCGTTGCTGAACACGAAAACCCCGGCGGCCTCCATCTCCGCGATCACCGCGCGGCCCGCGATGCCCTTCGCGCCCAACTCCTCCCCGGTGTGCTCCGGCACCCATTCGTCGTTGAACGAGATCAGATACTGCGCCACTGCCGTCTCCTCTCAGCCCAGCGACCCGAACGGCCGCCACACCCACTCCACGAACGGCAACACCCGAATCCGACACCGTCCCACGACAATCTTCACTCCGTCAGCGCTTCGATCCCGGCGGCCAGAACCAGCTCCATGTCCCCTTCGACACGAACACGCACCGTCCTTCGATCCTTCTCGCTGCCAAGCACGAGCTACAGAGCGACTCCACCTCGGACGCGAATACCGCAGCAGACCGATATGCACACTCCGCCAGTCGTGCAACCGGGGTTGCCCGAGGCCGGATAGGAGCCCACTCCGCGAAGGCGGCCTGCTACGTCACCGCGGCAACAGTTTGATCGTCGTGGATCGGGCCTCCTCGGCCATCATCGGGTCGACGTAGCGCGGGCCGTACCGGTTGTACTTGGTCTGGTAGGCGTCGTCGATCTGCTCGTTGACCTGCTGATCTTTCTCGTCGGCGAAGGTGACGTCCTTGTCGACGCCGCCTGCCTGGATGTGGCCCTCGTGGCGGGACTGCGCCGCGCGGTACCAGGCGCCGTCGCGGCCCCGGTAGGCGCGGACGTACAGGTCGTCGCCGACGCGGACCACCCAGATGGTCACCGGTCCGTGCGGCGTGCCGTCGCCGAGCGACGGCGAGATCTCCAGCTCCTCCGCGGTCCCGATCGCGTCGAGTTCCGCGTTCGTCCAGGTCATCGGCTCGTCTCCGTGGGGTCGATGAGGACCTTGAGCGCCTGGCGGGCCGCCATCGCGCGGTAGCCGTCCGGCACGCCGTCCAGGTTGATCGTCCGGTCGAAGACCTTGCCGGGCTCCAGCCTGCCCTCGAGCACGTCGGGCATCAGCTCCTCGAGGTAGGCCCTGGCCGGCGCCACGCCGCCGGTGAGCGTGATGTTGCGGACGAACATGTTGAACCCGATCGGCCCCATCTCGTACTGCGGCGCCCCGACCCTGCTCACCGTCCCGCCGTCGCGGACCACGCCGAACGCCGTCTCCAGCGCCTGCTCGGTGCCGACGCACTCCAGTACGGCATGCGTCCCGTCACCGCCGGTCAGCTCCCTGACCCGCTCGACGCCGGCCTCGCCGCGCTCGGTGACCACGTCCGTGGCGCCGTACTCGACGCCGAGATCCGTCCGCTCCTTGTGCCTGCCCATCAGCAGGATGCGTTCGGCGCCGAGCCGCCTGGCGGCCAGCACCGCCAACAGCCCGACAGCGCCGTCGCCGATCACCGTCACCGCCGTCCGCGGCCCGACCCTGGCCTTGACCGCGCAGTGGTGGCCGGTGGGGTACACGTCCGACAGGGACAGCAGCCCCGGCAGCAGCGCGGAGTCCTCGCCGACGGGCAGCTTCACCAGCGTGCCCTGGGCCTGCGGCACCCGTACGGCCTCGCCCTGCGCGCCGTCCACACCGTCGCGGGCCCAGAAGCCGCCGTTCGGGCACGACGTCTGCAATCCTTCGACGCAGAAGCGGCAGGTGTTGTCCGAGTAGGCGAACGGCGCCACCACCAGGTCGCCGCGCCGGATCCCCGACACCTCGCCGCCCACGTCCTCCACGACGCCCAGGAACTCGTGCCCGATGCGCTCGCCGTACTCGGTTGGAGGCATGGAGGCGTACGGCCACAGGTCGCTGCCGCAGATGCACGAGCGCACGACCCGCACGACGGCGTCGGTGGGCTCGCGCAGCACCGGATCGGGCACGGTCTCCACCCGCACGTCACCGGCACCGTAGATCAATGTCGCTCTCATCGGACGTGCTCGCCCCATTCGCTCTCTGGCCCCTCGCCAGGGCTCTCTCACATCGAGCGGTCGTCAGGCTTCTTCCCCGCTCTCTTCACCCTTCGGGCACTACCCGCCAAACGGGCATCAGGGGGGACACACCACGCAGAGTTTGCCCATTCAGGGCGAGGCCTAGGCCCAAGGCTGGACTGCGAAAGGAGCGTGCCAGGGCTGTGACAGGGGCCGCCTGGCGCCGGCACGGTGCGAGCGGTTGGGATACGCGCGGGGCAAAGCCATCAACCTGGACAACCTGGGTCCAGGCCGGACACCCCGGCCTGGCGCGGGACGTCACCAACGCCGCCTACCTGATCATGGCCGAGCTGGCCGATCCCAGGGCTCAGGACATCAAGGCGGCGCGGGACGAGATCACCGTGGGCGGGCCCGCTAGCTCGACTTGCCGGCGAGCGTGAGGGCCCAGGCCAGCAGGCCGAAGGAGATGGTGGAGGTGATGACGCGCACGAGGTTCCAGCTGGCCCACTTGGCCTCGTCGAAACGCTCGCGGGCCGCGGCGACGTCGATGTGCGCCGGGTTGCCGGCCGCCTTGAGGGCGTCGTTCATCGGGACGTTGACGGCGATCGTGATGACGAACGCGATCAGGTAGAGCACGAACGCCACGGCGATCCAGATGAACGGCGCCCTGCCCCAGTACAGGATCCCGGCCAGGATCGTGAACAGCAGCGCACCCATGAAACCCCCTGCCATGAACCAGGGGTTGATGATCGCCCGGTCGAGCGACTGGAAGGCGCCCACGAACGTCCGGTCGTCCGTCTTGGCGAGGCCCGGCATGATCGTGTGCCAGTAGAGGACGAAGGCGCCCGTCACGAGCCCCATCGTCAGCGTCGCGGCCATCAGCGCGATCATGCGCAAGGTGTCCATGTGTCCTCCTAGCAAGGCAAAGTCGTGGGCTCCGATCTTAGGGAACCAGGCTTTCACCGAGCTGTCTCGGCCCCACAGTTGGTCACCAGGTCCAGTGGGAGTGCAGGTCCCGCTGGTTCGCCTTCACGGCCGCCGGGTCTCACGGCCCTGCCCGCACGGACAATATGAGAAGAAGGAAACCTCCTGGGGAGGTGAGTGCCGTGATGGACTGCTACGGCTTCGTCCCGCTGTGGTGGATCACCCAGGGGCCCCGGTGACCGGACAGGGTCGCCGACTGCGGCCGGCCGTACTGGTCGTGGCGCTGGCCGCTGTTGTCGCCTGGGTGGTGTGGGTCGCGGTCAGCGGCCTCGGACCGCCCGGCTCCTGGACGATGGGGGTCGTGTCGCACGAGGGGCCCGTCCACAGCATGGCCGAAGCCGAGCACGCGGCCGGGCGCTTCGCCCAGCGGTGGGGCCTGCACGTCGGGGAGGTCATGCAGTTCAGCAACGGCTACTACGCCGAACTCCTGAGCCCCGATGGCAGCCGCGCCACGGAAGTCCTGGTCGTCCCGGGCAGCGGCACCGTCCAGCTGGAGTTCGGCCCGGCCATGATGTGGAACACCGCCTACGGCATGATGCCCGCCTCCGGCCGGACCGGTGCCGGGACGATCGGGCCCGGCCAGGCGCTCCGGATCGCCGACCGCTGGCTGGCCGAGCACCGGACCGGGCTGCACGCCGCCGAACCCGAGCGGTTCCCCGGCTACTACACCCTGCACACGCTGCGCGGCGACCAGATCGTCGGCATGCTGTCGGTCAACGCGACGACCGGCTCCGTCTGGGACCACACCTGGCACGGCCGCTTCATCCGGATGATCAGCGAGGTCGACCTGGCCAAGGAAGTTCGTCCACAGGATCTACGCACGGTCCTGATCGACTGAGCAGGTCACAGTGCCCGCCGGGCGAGGATCTCGGCACTGGGTCCGTCGGCGGGGAGGAAGGCTTCCAGGCGCAGCTCGGACAGGGTGACGTCGACGGCCGTGGCGAAGGACGTGAGCGTGGTGATGAGACGCAGCTCGCCCTCCGGCACGCGCAGGCGCAGCGGTACGGCGAAGCCGAGGTGGTCGGCGGGCGGGTCCGCGTCGGGAAGGTAGCCGTCGAGCTCGGCGATGAACGCGTCCAGGCCGGGGGCGGGGCTCTGGCGTAGCTGGTCGCGGAGGCTGCCGGTGATGTGGCGGCCCCACTCGGCCAGGTTCTCCACCCGGCGGGCCATCCCGTCGGGGTGCAGGGCCAGGCGCAGCACGTTGATCGGCGGCTCGAGCAGGGCGGGCGCGGCGCCCTCGGCCAGGACGGCGAAGGCCGCGTTGGCGGCGACCAGCTCGCCGTACGGCCGGACGACCACCGCCGGGTAGGGCAGGTGCCCGTCTAGGATGCGCTCCAGGGCCTCACGCACCGGGCCGAGCTCGGCGGCGTCCAGGCTCGACTCCGCATACACGGGGGCGAAGCCCGCGGCGAGCAGCAGGTCGTTGCGTTCCCGCAGCGACAGGCCCAGCGACTCGGCCAGCCGTACCACCATGGCGCGTCCGGGACGCGAGCGTCCCTGTTCGAGGAAGCTCAGGTGGCGCTGGGTCGTGTCGGTTCTGATCGCGAGATCGAGCTGGCTGAAGCGGCGGCGCGTCCGCCAGCGCCGCAGCTCGCTCGCGAACTGGTCGGGTTCCACCAACACCGTCATGTCCCTATTCATACTGGATGTCTGATGCTGCGCCATTCCCTGCAGGGAATCGCGGTACGGCAGGCCGGGGAGCACGATGCTGCCCATGAGCAAGGAATTGGCAGACCGTTACGTCGCCCTGTGGAACGAGCCCGACTCCGCCACGCGCGGCGAACTCATCCGTCAGCTGTGGGCGCCCGCTGGAAACCAGGTGCTGGTCGACCCGCCCGAGGCGATCCGCGACGCCGCCGCGGCGCTCGCGTTTCCCGCGCCTCCGCTGGAGGTCCACGGATACGACGCGCTGGAGGCCAGGGTGACGCGTGCCTACGAGATGTTCGTCGAGCCCGGTGAGCATGTCTTCGAGACCGCCGGAGAACCGACCGTCCTGCTGTCCAACCTGGTCGTCGTCCGGTGGTCGATGGTGTCGACCGGCACGCGCGAGGTCGTCGGTGGCGGGCTGGACGTGCTGGCGCTGGACGGTGACGGACGGATCCGTACCGACCACCAGTTCATCGGAGTGAGCTGATGCGTTTCACCAGGATCACCCGCACCCCGGACGGCGGGTCGGCGTTCGAGGACGGCGAGATCGCCCTGGTGACTCAGCAGGTCGCCGACGGGGTGCCCGACATGGCGGTGGGCGCGATGCCGTCGAGCGGCGGCGTGCGGTTCCTGCGGAGCGCCGCCTTCGACAGCACCGCGCACCCGGCGCCGCGCGAGCAGTGGGTGGTGATGCTGCGCGGGAAGATCGAGGTGACCGTCAGCGACGGCACCCGCCGCCGCTTCGGCCCCGGCGACCTGGTGCTCGCCGCCGACACCACCGGAGCCGGGCACGTCACCACCGGCATCGGCGAACCGCCGTTCGAGGCCCTGTTCGTCCCCGTCGGCTAGGAGATCAGAACCCGCCGGCCGTGGTCCCCCACCGGGGCCACGGTCTTCACCCGCGCCGGGCCCAGACGAGCGATCCCCGCTTGGTCACCCGCAGCGGCGTCTCGACGCGGAGCGCGGCGTCACGGGCCGCCGCTTCGCTCAGCCCCCGGCCGCGCAGGTAGAGGGCCAGGGCCTGCCGGTCGGGCAGGTGCAGCATCGGTTCGTCCCACGACGTCACGGCCTCCACGTCCAGGACCTCACCGACGACGGCGGCCGCGGACTCGGCGTCGAAGCTCAACGGGCGGCCCCAGTCCGGCAGTACGGCCGCTAGCTCCGGGTCGTTGCGCCGGCTGGGCGCGGAGACCGCCAGCAGGCCGCCCGGCCGCAGCACCCGGCGCATCTCCCTGAGCACCGGGACCGGGTCGGCGAAGTGATACAGCAGCCACAGGCCCACCACCGCGCCGAAGGCGGCATCGGCGAACGGCAACGCCCGCGCATCGGCCCGTACGGCGGGCCGCGGCGCCTGCCGTACATGCTCGGCGATGTCGGCCACCACGACCGGCACCCCGGCAGCGGCCAGCGGGCGCGCCAGTGGCCCCGTCCCGCCCCCGACGTCCAGCACCGGGGACGCGTTCTCCTCGAGCAGGCGCGCGGCGACGATCGGATGCACGTCCCCGGAGCCGAACCGGGCGGTCGCCATCAGGTTGGCCGCGAAGCGCGCCGGGTCGTCGTCGTAGTCGACCGGTACCGCTTCTCCCATGCCCACCTCGCCACGATGACAGCCGCCTGGTCGGCCCGCGACTCAATGTCCGGGTGCGGTCTTCAGCCATGACGAAGGGGACAGGGGCTCGCCGAACCGGGACCAGACCGGGGTGGAGTCGACGATCTGTGGCTGGGTGTCCAGGAGTGCCCCCATCCGCATCCGGCGGGCGAGAGCATGGACGGGGTGCCGTTCGGGACGGCCGAGACCCCGGGGGAGGCCAAGAACGCCTTCCGGGTCTTCCGCATCGCGTTGCAGGGCATCGCGCAGGCGCGGGGCGCCGAGCTTGCCGATCCCCCCGGTGCGGTCGACACGATCTGGGCCTTCCTGCACGGCTGCGTGTCGCTGGCGATGGCGGGCAGGATCGCCGGCGGAACGCAGCGCTCCAGGACGCTCATGCTGAGCGCCCTGGAGCCGATGTTCGCCGCCCAGCTGAGGCGCTAGTAGCGCTCCGCCAGGCCTGAGTTGATCTCGGTCAGGGCGAGGGTGGCGTCGGTGTAGCGGAGGAGGTTGGCCAGGCCGGGCGGCTGGGCCAGGGTGGCCTGGGCGTACCGGACGGCATCGCCGACCGTGTGCAACCCCAGGCGGCCGGTGGTGATGGTGTGGATCTCGGTGGCCGCGTTGATCCGTCGAGTGGCCAGGTTGAGGGTGGTGGCCAGCAGTTCCGCGCGCAGGGTGCGGGGCTGCGTCGCCGGGAGGAGCAGGACGGCGGAGACCTCCTGCTGGGAGAGCGCGCCGTCGGCCGTGGAGCCGTCGGCGGCGTCGAAGCGGGTATCGGTGGCCTGGACACGGGCGAGCGCCTCCGCCGTGCGCAGGTCCTGCCGCAGCGCCCATGCGGGCCAGAGCAGGGGCTGCCTGCTGGGCGCGACGGCGGTGATCGTGGTCTGCGCCGACGCCGTGGCGGGGGTGAAGACGCAGCCGTTGGCGCCGCCGTAGGTCAGGCTCGCCGTGCCGGTCACCGTACCGCCCGCCTCCATGAGCAGGGACGGCCGCGCGGTGAACGTCACGGTGTCGCCCGCCGTTCCCGCCGCGATCGTGCCCGGGCTCCAGGTGAGGGTCGTGGTGCCGTCGTCGTTCCTGGTCACGGTGGCCGGGCGAGGTCCGGCGCCCTGGTCGAGGGCCTGGCTGTAGTACACCCCGGCGGGAAGGGAGTAGGTCAGCGCGGCCCCGGTCGCGGGCGCGCTGCCGGTGTTGCGGGATCCGACGGTGTAGGAGATCGCCTCACCCGCGTTCACCGGCGAGGTCGCCGTGGTGGTCACCGCCAGGGCGGGCGCGTGGACCTTGGTGGTGGCCGTCGCCGTGTTGTCCGCGAGCATCTCGTCCGGTTCGGGGACGCCTGCCGCGTTCTTGCCGGTGACCTTGGCGGTGCCGGTGAGCGTGGCGCCGTCGGCGGTCGCGCAGGGGACGGTGTAGGTGAAGGTCTCGGTGGCCGTCTGGCCCGGCTGCAGGTCCGTCACCTGGCGGGTTTCCGGGCTGCCGGCGGGCGGCGTGAACGTGACCGAGGTGGCGCTGGAGGCGTTGCCGCCCTTGTTGCCGATGGTCACCGTGGCGGTCACGGTGTCTCCGCCGGTGGCGTCCGCCTTGTCGACGGTCATCTCCGCGGTCAGGTCCGCCGAGGCCATCCGGAGGACGGAGTGGCCACTGAGCTCGGGCACGATCGGGCCGTGCGCGCCGTCGGCGAAGTCCGGGCTGCCGGTGAAGTCGTAGGCCAGGTAGTCCCAGTCGGGGTTGCTGACCATCCGGTCCTTGCTCGAACTGCTGTTGCAGTCCGGGTCCACGTCTGGGATGTAGTTGATGTTGGCGGTGGCGTGGTTGGAGTACGGCGGGCCGTCTCCCGTCCAGTCGATCGCCTTGGCGGGGTCCGCCGTGCGGATGTGGCCTCCCACGCCGTAGATGACGTCCGCGGGGAAGTGGGCCAGGCCTGGCACCTTGGTCTCGTCCAGCTGGTCTTCCAGCAGGGTGTCCGCACCCTTCCGCTGGTAGTCGAAGGGCCGGTTGGGGTCGATGTTGGTGAACTGCCAGATGTAGTTCATCACGCTGCGGTAGTTGGGCTTGCAGTTGATGCCGTCCACGACGCCGTTGGTGTACCGGCCGCCGTGGCCGAGACCGAGGGTGTGGCCGAGTTCGTGCAGCAGGGTCGCCTCCTCGGCGGCGGCGCGGCCGCCCACGAGGGCGAAGTGGGCGTCGGTCCAGCGGCCGACGGACACCACGAAGTCGTTGCCGCCCCGGTCGTTCACCTCTGCCCGGCCCGAGGTGTCACCACCGTTAAGGAGCCCGTGGATGAAGATCCCGTAGCGGAAGTGGATCCGCTTGAACAGCATGATCTTGTCGCACATCGGATCGGCCCGGTCGGCCGGGCTGCCGAAGTGGCCCTTCGCGTCCGGCCCGCACACCTTGGCGGTGTCGCCCAGCTTCAGGTCGTCGAAGTCGTCGTACGTCCCGCTTTGCCGCTGATTGCTGAAGTCGATCGACTCGGCGTAGGGCAGTTCCTCGCTCTCGATGAAGTGCAGTCCCAACCCGGTGACTCCCCTGTCGATCACCGGAGCGTTGTTGAACACGTTGCTCACCGCGTCGAGCACGTGGTCCTGCGGCTTCTCTCCCTTCATCCAGTCGATCTCGACGTAGAGGTCGCGCCGCTCGGCGTCCGCGCCGGGCAGCGTCAGGTCCACCACGTCGTCGCCGTTGAAGTCGATGCCGCGGTACTCCTCGTAGTCGGTGAAGCCGTCCCCGTCGGTGTCGCTCGCCTCGTTCGGGGTGATCTCCAGGCATACCTGTACGGCGGGCTTCGGGTCGTCCCCGAACACCCCGCCGCCCGGTTCCCCGTTGCCGGCGACGCATCCTGCGGAGGAGGTCAGGTCACCCTTGACGGTGCCGTGGACCATGTTGACCTTCAACGTGGTGGCGGCGTTGCCCGGCTGCGGCGAGGCGTCGGCCAGGTCGTCGGCCGTGCTGCTGTCGTAGTCCATGATCTGGATGGAGATGTCCTGCTCGAGCACGGTGCTGGGAATGCGCCGGGTCAGCTTCCAGTCAGGCGTGACCACGTCCTGGTCGTCCGGCGCCCGTGGAGTGGTGAAGGGCGCGAACCCGGCGAAGGAGATGATCGCGTAGAAGTCGGGGGCGCTCTCGTCGGCGCCCTCGAGTCCGGTGTTGCGGCAGGGGTCGACGCAACTCACACGGAAGATGTGCACGGTGAGCGGCTGGGTGCTCTCCGCTGTCGCGGGCGTCGAGACGATGGACAGGCCCAGGATGCTCAGGAGCAGGGCGAGGGCCGCGCGCGATAACCTGCTTGGCATTCCGCCACTATCCGCGCATCAGGCCCTGCCCCTCATGAGTAACCCATACTCAAGCGGTAGCTTCCATGACGATAGCTTTTATAGGCGAAGTAGCACGTCGGCGGAGGGGACGCGGGTGGCGGAGCGGCCGAGCGCGATCGGGCAGGCGTTGCTGGCGATCTGCGACCAGTGGACGCTGCTGATCCTGCAGCGGGCCTTCCTCCTGCACATCAGGCGCTTCGCCGACTGGCGGGACGAGCTGGGCATGTCCGAGTCCGTGCTGGCCAACCGGCTCAAGGAGATGGTGGCCGGGGATCTGCTGCGGCCCGTGCCGTACCGGGAGCAGGGGCGGACGCGGACCGAGTATCTGCTGACCGAGCGGGCGATCGAGCTGTGGCCGCTGCTGGTGGAGATCTGGTCGTGGGAGCGCCGGTGGGTGCCGCGCCGGGTCGGGCTACCGGAGCTGATGCACGACGCCTGTGGTAACCGTACCGAGGTCGAGCTGGGCTGCGAGAGCTGCGGACAGGCGCCCGTGACCGCGCGGGACACTGAGACGGTGCGGGGGGAGGCGACGTTCGCGCAGGTGACGGTGCCGCGGCACCACCGCAGGACCGTGCGGGGCGAGCGGGACCCGCTGTCGTACTTCCCGGAGACGTTCGAGCTGCTCGGCGACCGGTGGAGCACGGTGATCCTGGCGGCGGCCTTCCTGGGGACGCGGCGCTTCGCCGACTTCCAGTCCGAGCTGGGCGTGGCCCCTTCGGTGCTGTCGCACCGGCTGCGGCGGTTCACGGAGCTGGGCGTGCTGGCCGTGGACGAGCCGGGCGCACGCCCGCGGTACCGGCTGACGGACAAAGGTCTGGACTTCTTCGGCATCTTCGCCGTCATCGTCGACTGGGCGCAGCGCTGGTACTCAGGCACGGACCTCGAGATCACCCATCGCACCTGCGGCAAGCCCTTCCGCCCCTACCTCCGCTGCCGTACGTGCGGCCACCCGATCCGCCGCACCGCCATGCACTTCGTCATCCCCACCGCAACCTGAGCGGGCTCCTTGCGCGGGGTCGAGCTTCGGACTGATCCTGATAGTGGTGGCGCTGGAGGTCATGGGCGTCACGCTCGCTCCAGCCCGCCGCAAGCCGCCGTCGATGGGTCGCCGGGCGGGGATTCCTGATCGTCATCGCGCCCTCGATGTGCGGCACCGCCGAAGGAGGAAAGCGATGACCGCTCACAGGACCGGAACGCGCGAGGAGTGGCTCGAGGCTCGGGTGAAGCTGCTCGAAGCCGAGAAGGAGCTGACGCGACGCGGCGACGAGCTGGCACGGTGGCGTCAGGAACTGCCGTGGGTCCCCATCGACAAGGAGTACAGGTTCGAGACCGATGAGGGCACGGCGTCCCTGGCCGACCTCTTCAGAGGAAGATCGCAGCTCCTCATCTATCACTTCATGTTCGGGCCCGACTACCAGGCGGGGTGTCCGAGCTGCTCGGCGATCGCGGACGGCTTCGACGGGTTCGCCGTCCACCTCGCCAACCACGACGTCACGCTCTGCGCGGTGTCGCGCGCGCCGCTCGCGAAGCTGCGGGAGTACAAGAAGCGGATGGGGTGGAGCTTTCCCTGGGCGTCCAGCTTCGGAAGCGACTTCAACCACGACTTCGGGGTGGCGCACACCGAGGAGGAGTGGCGGTCGGGCCACATCACCTACAACTACCGCGACCAGGACTTCCGGCCGCCGGCCGACGTGGAGAACCCCTGGCCCAGCGAGATGGCTCCCGTCGGCACGGACTGGCCGACCTACATGCGCGAGGGACCCGGCGTGAGCGCGTTCGCGCTCCAGGACGGCGTCGTCCACCACACGTACTCGGCGTACGCGCGAGGGCTGGACGGCCTGTGGGGCATGTACCAGTGGCTGGATCGCGCACCGCGCGGCCGCAACGAGAGCGAGGGCACCTTCTGGTTCCGCCGCCACGACGAGTACGAAAACCAGGACGGCGTCTACCGCGGATTCTGACCACTGACGGCGAACAGCGCGACCGTCGTGCAACTGCCGCCGAGGTTGAGCGTGAGCGCCGTCCTGGCGCCCGGGACCTGGCACTCGCCCGCCGTACCGGAGACCTGGCGGGCGGCGTCGTGCAGCATCCGGACGCCGGTGGCGCCGACCGGATGGCCCAGCCCGATGAGCCCGCCCGACGGGTTGACCGGCAGCGACCCGTCGAAGTCGATCATGCCGGACTCGATCGCCCGCCACGACTCTCCCGGCGGCGTGAGCCCCAGGTGGTCGAGTGCCACGTACTCGGTGATGGTGAAGCAGTCGTGCGTCTCGATCACGTCCAGGTCGGCGGGTCCCCGCAGGCCGGCCCGGGCGTAGGTGTCCAGGACGGCCTGCCGCAGGTGAGGGAAGAGGTACGGCTCGCGCGTGGCCAGCTTGTCCGCCAGCAGCATCGGCGCCGTACGGTGGCCCCAGCCGGAGATGGCGGGCCCGGGCCTGCCGTACCGGTCGGAGGCGAGGATGACGGCGGCGGCGCCGTCGGTGATGCGGCCGCAGTCGTACTTGCGCAGCCGCCCCTCGACCACGGGGTTGAGCGTGTCGTCCTGGCCGAAGCAGCCGGGAGGGAACGACCAGGAGCGGGTCTGGGCGAGCGGATTGCGCAGCGCGTTGCCGTGGTTGATCTCGGCGATGCGCGCGAGGTGGTCGTGGGAGAGCCCGGAACGTGCGTCCACCTCGTCGGCGATCGAGGCGAACAGCGCGGGCCAGGGGAAGTCGGCGTTCCGCGCCTCCCGCCCCGCCCAGGCCGCGCAGCCCAGGTGCTGGGCGGCCTGTTTGGCGCCGACGTTGCGCATCAGCTCGACGCCGACGACCAGCGCGACGTCGTAGCGGCCAGCCTCCAGGTCGGCCATCGCCGCCAGGACCGCCATCGAGCCGGAGGCGCACGCGGCCTCGTGCCGGGAGGCCGGCAGCATCGACCACGCCGGGTCGATCGTCGCGATCATGCCGCCCAGCTGGGCCTGACCGGCGAACAGCTCGCCGGCCAGGTTGCCGACGTGCGCGACCTGCACGTCCTGCGCCGGTACGGCCGCCGCCTCCAGGGCGCCGAGCGAGGCCTCGCGCAGCATCTCGAACAGGCCGGCGCCGGAGCGCGCGAAGTCGGTCTGGTAGCCGCCCAGGATGCGGATCACAGCTTCAGCTCCCTCTTGAGGATCTTGCCGACGGGGTTCCTGGGCAGCGCGTCCACGAGCTCCAGCCGTTCGGGGAGCTTGTAGGAGGCGATGCCCTTGTCGCGCAGGAAGGCGACGACCGATTCCAGCGAGATCTCGCCCTTGGGGACGACGACCGCGCAGACCTTCTCGCCGAGCACGTTGTCGGGGTAGCCGGCGACGGCCACCTCGGCGATCGACGGGTGCCCGGCGAGCAGGGCCTCCAGCTCGGCGGGGGCGATGTTCATGCCGCCGCGGATGATGATGTCCTTGGCGCGGTCGACGTAGCGCAGGTACTGCCCGTGCTCGCCGGCGATCTCGAACAGGTCGCCGGTCCTGAGGTAGCCGTCCTCGTCGAACGGGTCCGTCGTGGCGGTGCCCGGCAGGTATCCCGCGAAGACGGTGGGGCCGCTCAGCCGCAGCTCGCCAGGAACGCCAGGCGCGGTGATCTCCTCGCCGTCCGGGGTGACGAGCTTGGTGCGCACGGGTACGGCGGGCCGAGGGAAGAAGCGGGCACGGATCTCCGGATCCGGCATGCGGGCGGGGTCCGACAGCAGGCAGATGCCCTCGTTGGAGCCGAAGAAGTTGATGATCGAGATGCCGTGCCGCTCCTGCCAGCCGCGCACCATCGGCGGCGGCAGCGGAGCCGAGCCCGAGCCGATCCGGGTGAGCGACGCGGGGAGCTCGACCTGCCGGTTCAGCAGCATGGTGAGCAGCGCGGGCGGGGCCAGGGTGTAGGTGACGTTCTCCTCGGCGATCTGGGTGAGGTAGGTGGGCAGGTCGAAGGGGTGGTGCTGGACCAGCAGCGCGCCGACCCGCAGCCACGGCAGGAAGACGCCGCCGATCCCGGCCATGTTGACCATGGGGAACGGGTTGAGGATCACGTCGGCGGCGGTGAGCGCGGGCGCCGCCGTACAGACGGCCTCGACCGCGAGCCAGTCGTAGTGGCAGCGCGGCACGCCCTTCGGGGTGGCCTCGGTGCCGGAGGTCCAGCAGATCGTCACCCGCTCGGCGGGGTCGGCCTGCCGTTCCGGGGCCGCCGGGCCGGAAGCGTCCATGGGCCACGACAGCGTCGGCGTGCCCGCCGGCGCCCTGGACTCCCTGCCGGTGATCAGCAGCCGGGCGCCGGACAGGGGCAGTAGCTGGGCCAGCTCGTACTCGCGGTACTGCACCGGGAACGGTGTGACCGTGGCGCCGAGCCGGATGATCGCCAGGAAGCTCACCGCCAGCTCCACGCCGTTGGGCAGCTGGACAGCCACCACGTCGCCAGGACCGACGCCCCGGGCGTGCAGGGCGCCGGCCACCCTGGACACCTCGGCGCCGAGCTGCCCCCAGGTCAGCCGCTTGACCGGGCCGTCGGCCTTGTCGAGCGGGTCCACGATGGCCAGATCGTCCGGGCGGGCGGCCACGTGCGTCATGAGGAGCTTGTCGATCGTGTCCCCGCTCCACCATCCCTCGGCGGTGTAGCGGGCGATCCGGTCCGCGGAATGCGTCATCGCGACTCCCATGGGGTGTGATGGCCGCCACACTACGAAAACAAAAGTCAGCTCGTCAATTGACGCCTGGCTTCGCTTATCATAGTTTCCGAGCATGGCCGAAAGTGTCGTGATCACGGACGAGTCGGGCGAGCCGAACCCGTACCTGCTGGGCGTCTACGCCCCGGTCCAGGACGAGATCACCGCCGACGAGCTGACGGTGATCGGGCGGATCCCCACGGACCTCAACGGCGTCTACCTGCGCAACGGGCCCAACGCTCGCTTCCCGGTGAAGGGGCGCTACCACTGGTTCGACGGCGACGGCATGGTCCACGCCGTGCACTTCGAGAACGGCCGTGCCCGCTACCGCAACCGGTGGGTGCGCACCCGGGCCTTCGAGGCCGAGTCCGCCGCCGGGAAGTCCCTGTGGAGCGGCGTCATGGAGAGCCCGAAGGGCAATCCGTTCGGGAACGCGCGCGGCCTGCCGTTCAAGGACACGGCCAACACCGACGTGATCTTCCATCGCGGCCGGGTGCTCGCCTCGTGGTATCTGTGCGGCTCGCCGTACGGGCTGGATCCGCTGTCGCTGGAGACGCTGGGCGTGGACACCTTCCTGGACACGGTCAACGGCGACTTCATGGCGCATCCCAAGGTGGACGAGCGCACGGGGGAGCTGTTCTGGTTCGACTACGGGCCGCGCCCGCCGTACCTGCGCTACGGCGTGGTCGGGGCGAGCGGCCGGGTCGAGCACTGCGTGGAGCTGGACCTGCCGGGGGCGCGGCTGCCGCACGACATGGCCATCACGCGACATCACGCGATCCTCATGGACCTGCCGCTCTACCAGGACCTCGACGCGGCGCGGCAGGGGCGCTACAAGCTGACCTTCGACAGGGGGCTGCCCTCGCGCTTCGGCGTGATCCCGCGGCGCGGCCAGGCGCACGAGATCCGCTGGTTCGAGGCCAAGCCGTGCTACATCTACCACGTCGTCAACGCCTGGGAAGAGAACGATGAGATCGTCCTGGACGTCTGCCGGGTCTCGCGCCCGGCGCCCGCGGGCGTCGGCTCGCCGCTGGCGCGGATGATCTCCTATCTGAAGCTCGACGCGCGGATGTACCGCTACCGCTTCGACCTGCGGACGGGGCGCACCTCCGAGGAGTACGTGGACGCCGACCACAACACCGAGTTCCCCTCCATCGACGCCCGCTCCACCGGCTACCGCACCCGCTACGCCTACAACGTGTCCGTGGCCGACGCCGAGACCAACCTGTTCGACGGGCTGGTCCGCTACGACAACCTCACCGGCGCCAAGGAGACCTACTCCTACGGCCCCGGCGTCTACGGCAGCGAGGCGCCCTTCGCCCCGCGCGACGGCTCGACCGGCGAGGACGACGGCTACCTGGTCAGCTTCGTCACCTCGGAAAGCGGCTCCGAGGTGCAGATCCTGGCCGCCTCCCGCCTGTCGGAGGGGCCGATCGCCCGGGTGCTGCTGCCGCGCCGGGTGCCGCTCGGCTTCCACGCCACCTGGGTCCGCTCGGAGCAGCTGCGATGAACGACGTCTACGTCTACGACTGCGTCCGCACCCCGCGCGGCAAGGCCCGCCCCGGCGGCGGCCTCGCCGGCGTCACACCGCTGGCCATGCTGGAAGGCCTGCTCGGCGCCCTCGGCGAGCGCACCGGGGTCACGACGGCCGACGACCTGATCGTCGGCTGCGCCACGCAGAACGGCGAGCAGGGCGGCAACCTGGCCCGCACCGCCGCGCTCACCACGGGCTTCGAGGCGCCCGGCATGACCGTCAATCGCTACTGCACCTCCGGCATCGACGCCGTCCGTATCGCCACCGCGCTGGTCTCCTCCGGGGCCTGCCGTACCGTCGTGGCGGGCGGGGTGGAGTCGGTCTCGCGCGTGCCGATGTTCTCCGACCACGGCCCGCTGTGGTCTCTGCCGGTCGGCTCCGTCCACATGGGCGTCGCCGCCGACACGGTCGCCACCCTCGAGGGCTTCACCCGTTCCGAGCTGGACGCGTACGGCCTGCGCACCCAGACCCTGGCCGCTTCCGCGTGGGCTGACGGGCGCTACGACCGATCGCTGGTCCGGCTGAACGGGCTCGACCGCGACGAGCACGTACGGCCGGGCCTCACGATCGAGGCCTTCGCGGGGATGGAGCCCGCCTTCGCCGGGACCCCTTCGCAGGACGCGGTCGTCCTCAAGCATCTGCCTGAGCTGAGCGAGATCCGCCACCTGCACACCCGGGGCACCTCGCCCAGCCTGTGCGACGCCGCGGGGCTGGTGCTCGTGGGCGCCGATCTGGACCGCACGCCGCTGGCCCGCGTGGTGGGCGGCGCGACCGCTGTCGCCGACCCTGTCACCATGCTCACCGCGGGGCAGCAGGCGGTGACGCAGGTCCTGGCCGATGCCGGGCTGTCGGCGGACGACGTCGAGGTCTTCGAGTTCGCCGAGGCGTTCGCGGCGCTGTGCCTGAAGTTCCAGCGCGACCTCGGGGTCGTCGACGACCGGTTCAACGTCAACGGCGGGACCATCGCCATGGGGCACGCCTTCGGCGCCACGGGAGCCATCCTCATCGCGGCCTGCGTCGACGAGCTCCACCGTCGCGGCGCCCGCTACGGGGTGGCGGCGGTCTCGGGTGCCGCGGGGTCTGGTTCGGCCGTCCTGCTGGAGCGGGTATGAGGCTCTCCGTCTCGCTGGGGCTGTGGCAGGACCGGCCCGCCGCCGAAGCGCTGATGACCGCCCGCGCGGCCGACGAGCTCGGTTTTCCCGAGCTGTGGGTGGGGGAGATGGCCACCTACGACGCTTTCGCGCTGGCCACCGCGATCGGACTCGCCACCGAACGGATCCGGCTGACCGTCGGGCCGCTGGCGGTGGCCGTACGCGATCCGATGATGATCGCCATGGGCGCCGCGTCGGTCGCGGAACTCACGGGGCGGCAGGTGGATGTCGCCATCGGGACCTCAAGCCCGCTCGTGGTCGAGGGATGGCACGGCCGCTCGCGCGCCCGGTCCGCGACCGCGCTGCGCGAGGCCGTCCAGGCCCTGCGGCCGCTGCTCGACGGCGAGCGCTCCTCGTACGCCGGGTCGTGCGTGGCGAGCAACGGCTACCGGCTGCGCCTGGCCGCGCCGCGCTCGCGTCTCACGGTCGCGGCCTTCGGCCCGTCGGCCGTCCGCACCGCCGCGCTGGCCGACCGGATGGTGCTCAACCTGGTCACCCCCGCCTCGGCCGCCCGCCTCGCGCGTACGGTGAACCGGGCCGTGACCGTGGCCGCCTGGGTCATCGCCGCCGTGGACCCCGACAGGGAGGCGATCGACCGGATCCGGCGGGCGGTCGTCGGATACCTGGCGGCGCCCGGGTACGGCGAGATGTTCGCCGAGGCCGGCTTCGCCGACGTGGTGGCCTTCGCCCGCACCCGGCCGCATCCCCGGGAGCTGCTCGAGGCCGTCCCCGACGACCTGGTCGCCACGGTCGCCCTGCTGGGAGACGCGTCCGAGGTGCGAGCGGGCCTGTCCGCCTACGCCGAGGCCGGCGTGGACGAGGTGGCCCTGGTCCCGGTCAGCACCGACCGCGATCCCGCCGGCACCGCCACCCTCAAGGCTCTCCATGATCTTCAGGAGGTGGAGTCACGGCCCACCTCGAACCGTTCGTGATAGCGCTGCCTGGCCTGCCGTACCACCTGCTCGTCGAGCCAGGCGACCGGCAGCACGTCGACCATGAGCGGTTCGTGGTCGGGGCCGCGTGCGACGACCCGGCCGGTCAGCACCCACGGGCGGCGGCCGTCGGGCCCCTCTCCCAGGTCGGCGTACTTGCAGACCTGCCGGGCCAGCCAGTCCTCGCATGGCCGGGTCCACCAGCGCTCGGGATCGAGCACGGTGACGGAAAGCCCGGGCAGCTCGAGTCCGCTCTCGTAGTCGCTGCTGGCTCGACCCGTGTCATGCCGGGGCCCCTGGGAATAGCGCAGATGCAGACCGGGACGAGCCTTTACCAGATCGGCGAGCTCGTCCAGTGACCTGAGCGTGCGCATCCGGTGCTGCGAAGCGGCCATCTCACCCTCCCCCCGTCGGGATAGTGAATCCGCTATCCCGCGTTCACCTGCCAAAACATGACGTGGGCGGTATCGGCCTGGTCAGCGGGTAAGTATGAGGTGACGCGACACGCTGTGGAGGGGCACGGCGGGCGGTAGATGGATGCGGTGGTCATGCCTGCCAGGTCTGGTATCGATGCGGTCCTCGCGGCCGGCGGAACCATGGGCGCGCTGATGCGCGTCCATGACTGGACCCAGACCGCACTGGGACCGCTGGACACCTGGCCGCAGAGCCTGCGCAGCTCGGTGAGCATCTGCCTGGCCTCCGAGTTCCCCATGGTCATCTTCTGGGGTCCGCAGCTCGCGCTGCTGTACAACGACGCCTATCTGCCGGCCCTGGGGCGTAAACACCCACGCTCGCTGGGCCAGCCGGCCGCGCAGTGCTGGTACGAGATCTGGCCGACGATCGAGCCGATGCTGGCCCAGGTGATGGAGGAGGGAAGAGCCACCTACTCCCACGATCTGCTGCTCATCCTGCGGCGGTCGGGCTTTCCCGAGGAGTGCTACTTCCGCTTCTCCTACAGCCCGATCCGCGACGAGACCGGCGGGGTCGGGGGAGTGTTCTGCGCGGTCACCGAGACCACCAAGCAGATCGTGACCGAACGCCGGCTGGCGATCGTGCGCGAGCTCGGTGAGGGGACCAGGAGCGCGACCACCACGACCGAGGCGTGCTTGCGCGCCGCCGAGGTGTTGTCGCGCCATCCGACCGATGTGCCGTTCGCCCTGCTGTACCTGCTCAGCCCGGATGGCGGGCAGGCTGACCTGGTCGCGACCGCGGGCCTGGGCCCGGCAGGACCGCTGAGCCCAGCTCATGTCGATCTCGCCGGAGGCGACGACCCGTGGCGCCTGGCCGAGGCGCGGGACAACCTCGTCGAGGTCACCTGCCCGGCCGCGCCGGAACTGGCCGAGCTGGCCCGTGCGGGCTTCGACCCGCCCAGCCGCGCGCTGGTGCTGCCGATCATCCCGCCCGGCGCCGAGCAGCCCGCCGGCCTGCTGGTGGCGGGCGTCAACAGCGGCCGCCCGCTGGATGACACGCGCCGGGATTTCACGCGATTCGTGGCCGGGCAGATCGCGGCCGCGGTCGCCGACGCCACGGCTCTGGAGGTGGAACGCCATCGGTCCGAGCAACTGGCAGAGATCGACCGGGCCAAGACGATGTTCTTCTCCAACATCAGCCACGAGTTCCGCACCCCGCTGACACTGCTCCTCGGCCCTGCCGAGGACCTGCTCGCCGAACAGGGCGCCCTGGGCGAGGCCGATCGCGAGCGCGTGGAGATGATCCATCGCAACGCGCTGCGGCTGCTGAAACTGGTCAACGCGTTGCTGGACTTCTCGCAGGCAGAAGCGGGACGCATCCAGCCGCGTTTCGAACAGGCGGACCTGGCCGCGCTCACGACGGAACTGGCCAGCCTGTTCCAGGTCCCGCTGGAGCGAAGCGGGCTGGACCTGGTCATCGACTGCCGGCCACTGCCCCGGCCGGTCACGGTGGACCGGGACATGTGGGAGAAGATCGTTCTGAATCTGCTGTCCAACGCGTTCAAGTTCACCCTGCACGGTCAGATCAGCGTCAGCCTGGACGCGGTGGGTGACCAGGCCCGCCTCGTCGTGTCGGATTCAGGCGCCGGCATCCCGGCCGAGGAACTGCCGCGCCTGTTCGACCGGTTCCACCGCGTGGCCGGTACGACGGCCAGGAGCGAAGAGGGCGCGGGAATCGGTCTTTCCCTCGTGCGCGAGCTGGTCCATCAGCACGGCGGCACCATCACGGTCGACAGCACGGTCGGCGCCGGCTCCACGTTCACGGTGCTGCTGCCCTTCAGCTCAACCTCTTCGCCGGTCGGACCGATCCGGGACGGCACGCCCGACGACGTGCTGGCGCGAGCCTATGTGGAAGAGGCGATGAGCTGGTCCACGCAATCCTCCACCGCCCAGGGTTCTCCCGCGGAGGTGCTGATCGTGGACGACAACGCCGACATGCGACGGCATCTGACCCGCATCCTGTCCAGGTACTGGCGAGTGCAGAGCGTCCCCAACGGGCAGGCCGCGCTCGAGGCCATCGCCCGCGGCGCTCCCGAACTCGTCCTGGCCGACGTCATGATGCCGGGCCTGGACGGGTTCGGGCTGCTGAAGCAGTTGCGCGCCGGTGAAGAGACCCGGCACATTCCGGTGATCATGGTGTCGGCGCGCGCCGGTCAGGAAGCCACCGTCGAAGGCCTGGACGCCGGTGCCGACGACTATCTGGTCAAGCCCTTCACCAGCACCGAGGCGGTCGCGCGGGTGCGAGCCCACCTGCAGACGGCCCGCGAGCGCAGGCAGGCGGCCGCTCGGATCGCCAGGCTGGCCGACATCACCCAGCGGTTCAACGCGAGCCTGGACCCGTCGCGGATCGGCCAGATCCTCTGCGAGCAGATGGTGCCCGCCTACGCCTCGGGGTGCGCGGTCTGGGTATCCGCCGACATGTCCGACGACGAGGACGTTCCACGCTCGCTGGCCCTGCGCGGGTCGGCGAGCACTGACGACCTTCCACAACCTGCGCGGGCCGCACTCGGGGAACCACCGGTGATCCCTGCGCCGGCCACGTCCGGGCAACCTGCCGTTCTGACGTTGCGCTGTCCCGACCGGGTCATCGGCGCCGTCACCCTGGCCCTCCCCACACCTGCCGTCTACGACAGCACGGAAGGTCCCTTCCTGATGCAGCTGCTCGACCGGGCGGCCGCCGCTCTGGACAACGCGGCCCGTTTCGAACGCGAGCGTCAGATCGCCCTGCACCTCCAGCAATCCCTGCTGCCCCCGGCCCTGCCTTCGTTCGATGACATCCGCCTGGCCGGCCGCTACCTGCCCGGCGCCGGCCAGCGCGTGGGCGGGGACTGGTACGACGTCCTGCCGCTCCCCGGTGGCCGGATCGCGCTGGTGATCGGGGACGTCATGGGGCAGGGGGTCCGCGCCGCCGCGCTGATGGGGCGGCTGCGCACCGCCATCCACGCCTACGTGCTGGCAGGGCTGCCCCCGGAGCCGCTGCTCGAGCGGCTGAACATCTTCCTGGAAAGAGGCGACCAGCGCGACCTCACGACCCTGTGCTACGCGATCTACGACCCGGCCGCCCGCCGGCTCCAGGTCTGCAACGCCGGCCACCTGCCGCCGGTGCTGCTGCACGACAACGGGCCGGCCGAACTGCTCGAGGTCCATCACGGGCTGGCGCTCGGCGTGGACTCCGACTTCCGCTACACCAGCCAGACCTTCACCCTGCCGCCCGGCGCCACCCTGCTGCTCTACACCGACGGACTGGTGGAGACCCGGACAGAACCGATCGGCGAACGCCTCGCCACCCTGTGCACGAGTCTGTCGGGCGCCTCCGGCGATCCCGACCAGGTCTGCGCCCGTGCGCTGCAGGCCATGGGGATCCACGACGCCGACGACGACGTCGCCATGCTCGCCCTCCGTCACACGGCAGGCACGGGCCCGGGATGACGCCCTGGCTCCCGGACGAAGCGGGCGGCGGAAATGGTGCGGGCGGACGAAGCTCCGCACTCTCCCCGCCTGCAGGATGAACGAATGGCTGACCTCAACCACCTGCAGAGCCTGCTCGACAACGAGGCCGAATCCCTCCACGTCCCCGGCGCGGCCGTCGGCGTGCTGTTCGACGGCGCGGAGCACGTCCTGACCACCGGTGTCACCAGCGTCGACGCGCCGGCACCCGTGACGGGCGACACGCTGTTCCAGATCGGGTCGACCACCAAGACGGTCACGGCGACGGCGATCATGCATCTCGTCGAGCGCGGCCGGCTCGACCTGGACGGGCGCGTGCGGCAGTACCTGCCCGGCTTCCGGCTCGCCGACGAGCAGGCCGCGGACCGGTTGACCGTCCGGCATCTGCTCACCCACACGGGCGGGTTCCTCGGCGACATCGACGACGGCGACAGCTGGGACACCTCGGCGCTGGCCGCCTCGATCCGTACCTACGACCGGCTGCCGCAGCTCTTCCCGCCCGGCGCGCTCGCCTCCTACAACAACGCCGGTTTCCGGCTGCTCGGCCGGATCATCGAGGTCGTGTACGGCGAGCCGTACGAGAGCGCTGTCCGGCGCATCGTGCTCGAACCCCTGGGCATGAACGACAGCTTCTTCTTCCCCTGGGAGGTCGCCACCCGGCCGCATGCCGTCGGGCACGCCGTACGCGAGGAAGGACCGCAGGTCGCGCACACGTGGGGGCTGTTCCGCGAAGGCATGGCCGAGGGCGGGCTGGTGTCGTCGGTACGCGACCAGCTCCGCTACGCCGCCTTCCACCTGGGCGCGGGCGGCGAGGAGCCGGTCGGCGCCGCCACCAGGGAGCTGATGCAGAGGCAGCACGTCGAGGTCGGCGTGCCGTGGACCGGCATCGGGCTGCCGTGGCTGCTGGAGGAGCAGGCGGGCGTGCGGCTGGTCTCGCACGGCGGCAACATCGGCAACCTGCAGCTGTCGACGTTCGTGCTGGCGCCCGAACACGGCTTCGCCGTCACCACGCTCACCAACTCCGCGCCGGGCAAGGTGCTGGCCAAGCTCGTGACCGACTGGTGCCTGGAGCACCTGCTTGACGCCAAGCCGCAGCCGGTACGGCTGACGCTGCGCGACCCCGCGCCCGAGTACGCGGGCAGCTACGACGCGGGCCAGTGGACCTTCGAGGTCGACAAGGACCTGACGGCGCGCTTCGTCCTGCGTCCCGACCTGGTGGCCGCGGGCGTCGAGGGCATGCCCGACATGTCTCTCGCCCTGGTCGAGGGCGGCGACGACGTGACGATCGCCACCGACCCCGTGCGTGCCGTCGGCCGGTTCCTGCGGGACGACGCGGGCGACATCGCCTTCCTCCACCTGGGCGGCAGAGCGGCCAGGCGCATCCGCTGACGATTCAGCGGGTCCCCGTCGCGGGGGTGATGAGGGTTTCGATGCCTGTGCAGAGCAGGTGGATGCTCAGGTGGAACTTCTCGTCCTGGCTGCGGCGGGGAGTCTGGTCGATGGTCAGGGGGAAGCGGGTGCGCAGGTCGACGTAGCGCTCCGCGGTGATGGCGGGGGCCTGGGATTCGCTCTGCTCCTGGAGGACGAATCCGGTGATGTGGCTCAGTAGCGTGTCGGCGGCTATGCCGCGGTGCGCGGTGGGGACGCCGGCGTCCAGGAGGGTTCGGAGGAGGCGTTCCATCAGGGACAGGCCTCCGGTGCTGAGCACCTTGGGACTGTCGGCCAGGAGGATGGCGCCGCCCGGGTGCTCCTGGAGGCTCTGACGGAGGGTCACGGCCTGGACCTCGACCTGGTCACGCCAGGTGGCCTCGGCAGGGAGGGCCTCGAGGGCGACCGTACCCGTGTCGTAGGCGTGCTGGCAGACGCGGTCGGCCATCATCGCGAGCAGGTCGTTCTTGCTCTTGACGTGGTAGTAGAGGCTGCCCGCCCTGGCGTCGAGGCGCTCGGCCACCTGGCGCATGGACAGACCGTGGTAGCCGAGTTCGGCGAAGGTGGCCATCCCCGCGTCGACGATTCGCTCCTGGGTGAGCTTCATGGCGCTAACGTAGCGCATTTTGAACAGTGTTTGAATCCTGTGGTAGCGTCGCCGTCGACGGTTTCTAACAGTGTTCGAAAGGGGCTCCCGTGAGTGGGCTGCTGTTCTTCGCGACCACGGCCGCGCTGATGGTGATGATGATCAACAGCGGGCTGGCGCTGGTCGGGCGGGACACGGTGCGCGAGCGGCCCATCCCGTGGGCCGCGGTGGGGCTCACCGCGCTGGCCGTGGCGGGGGTCGTGATCCAGTTGTTCTGGGCCGGGGCGATGGACGCGCTCGACAGCGACCCGGCCAAGACCGGGTGGTGGCGGGTCGTGACCTCGGTCTTCATGCAGAACGGGGGAGTGGCGGGCACCCTGTGGAACGTCGTGACGCTGGCCGTCGTGGCGGGGCTGGCGCAGTGGTTCTGGGGCGGGCCGTTGACGGTGGTGCTCTTCGCGGGCGGCATCTTCCTGCCGGAGCGGATGGACGCGCTCCTGGGAATGGGCGGGCCCAGCACCGATCCCCGCAACTTCGCCGGCAGTTCGGGGGCCACCTATTTCCTGGGGGCGACCCTGGCCACGGCGCTCTTGATGCGGACCCGGGTCCCGAAGCAGCGGCTGCTCGCTGTCGCCGTGCCCGTGCTCGGGCTGGTGATGTGGTTCGCGCAGAGCAACGGGCACGGGCTGGTGGCCGTCTACGGGTTCGTCGCCGGGCTGCCGGCGTGGGGCGCGTGGCGGGGCTTCGAGGCCCGCCGAGCACGGTGATCCAGTCGGCGCTGCGCCTGCCCGGCCGGCTGGGGTCAACACCCGGTCAAGCGCGCCCTGGGTGTGCTCGGGTGAGGCGGCCGGGGTAGAAACGTAGACCTTATGGAGTACAGCAAGAAGGGTACGTTGATGCTTCGGTTTGGAATCCAGCTCGCCCCCACGGCCGCGCAGGTGAGCTCGATCCGCGAGCTGGCGCGGATGGCCGATCATGAGGGGCTCGACCTGCTCGGGGTGCAGGATCATCCCTACGCTGCCGATCACGTGGACGCGTTCGCGTTGATGGCCACCGTGTTGGCGGAGACCGAGCGGCTGCGGGTGTTCCCCGATGTGGCCAACCTGCCGCTGCGCGGCCCGGCGATGCTCGGCAAGGCGGCGGCCGGGCTCGATCTGCTGAGCGGTGGCCGGTTCGAGCTGGGGCTCGGGTCGGGCGGCTTCTGGCCGGCGATCGCCTCCATGGGCGGCCCGTCGCGTACCTCGGCCGAGGCCTTGCAGGCGATGGAGGAGGGGATCGAGATCATCCGCGCCATGTGGCGGCCGGGTGAGCGGGTGCGTGTCGAGGGCGAGCACTACACGGTCAAGGGCGTGCACGCGGGACCGGCGCCGGCGCACCGGGTCGGCATCTGGGTGGGCAGCGTGGGTCCGCGCGCCCACGCCGTGACCGGGCGGCTGGCGGACGGCTGGGCGGCGCCGATCCCGCACTACCTGCCCTACGAGAAGTGGCGGCCCTCCCAGGACGTCATCGACAAGGCCGCCCGCGACGCCGGTCGGGACCCCGCCTCGATCACCCGGATGGCGCAGTTGGTGGGCGACATCACCGAGACCCCGGCACCCGTACGCCTGGAGGGCGAGAACCCGATCAGGACCAGCGCGCGGGAGTGGGCGAAAATCCTCGCCGGGCTGGCCACCGAGACGGGTTTCGACACCTTCGTCTACTGGCCCGAGAACCCCGACGCCACCCAGCTGCTGCGCTGGGCCCGCGAGGTCGTCCCTGCCACCCGCGCCCTCCTGGCCTGACCCGTCCGAAGGATCGCGTGGCCGGTGGCGCGCGCATGGACGTACCAGTGCGGGAATGTCAATGACCGTCGCGCAGGTCCTTGGTGGCCGTGCGGTAGGCCTGGCCGACGCGGGCGAACATGTCCAGCAGCAGCGGCACCTGCTCCGGTCCGTAGTGCATGCCGACCTTCTCCAGGTGCCGCCTGGAGGCCTCGCAGGCGGCCTCGTAGTCGCCCAGGCCACCTTCGATCAGCTCCACGGTGACCGTGCGCCGATCGCGTTCGCCGCGCACCCGGCGCACATAGCCCGCCTTCTCCAGCCGGTCGATCAGCCGGGTCGTGGAGGCGGACGGCAGCCCGAGCTCCTCGGAGATCGTTCCCACAGCGAGCGGCCCGCGCATCTCCAGCAGGATCGTGGCGGCGACGTCGACCGGTTGCAGGCCGAGCCGGTCGGCGACCGCCTCGTTGTGGAGCAGCACCGCGATCAGGAACTCACGGAAAACAGCATCGTCCGGACGGTTGTGGGCCACTTTCCTAACCTACTCCACCGCGATGTATCTTCGAATCGAAGATACTCCGCTTTGGAGGAGATATGGAGATTCTTGTCATCGGCGCCGGGGTGGGCGGGCTCGCGGTCGCGCGCGGTCTGCTGGCGGAAGGTCACCGGGTGCGGGTCTACGAGCAGGCGCCGGCCCGGCGGACGGGCGGCAAGGCGGTGCTCATCTGGAGCAACGGCACCGCCGTACTGAACGATTTGGGCGTCAGCCTGGACGGGGCCGGCTGCCGCATCGACCGGATCGACGCGCTGACCTCCGACGGCCGGTTGCGCACCAGCATGAACATCGCCCACGCGGCAGGCCGCTTCGGCTTCGAGACCAAGGCGATTCCCCGTCATGACCTGCATCAACGCCTGTCCGACGGCTTGCCCGACGATCTCGTCCGGTACGGCATGGCCTGCCAGAGTGTGACGCAGGACGAGGGCGGGGTCACGGCGACGTTCGCTGACGGGTCGACGGCCACGGGCGATCTGCTCATCGGAGCCGACGGCCACCACTCGGTGGTACGGCGCCACCTGTGGGGTGACGGCTCCGTCCAGCCGGCGACCTTCGGCACCTGGCAGGGCCTGAGCCCGATCGACATCGATCTCACCGGGACGAACCACCACCTCATGATCACCGGCCGAGAGGGCGCGTGCGGGCTCATGCCGGGCGGGGACGGCCTGCTGCAGTGGTGGTTCGACGTGCGCTGGTCACCTACGGACCCGCAGCCGGCCAGTCCGCTGGCCGAGCTGAGGCGCAGGTTCGGGCACTGGGCTTCGCCCGTCCCTGAGGTGCTGGCCGCCGCCACCGAGGAGGACCTCAACTTCTTCGGGCACCACTGGAACAAGGTCCGGGAGGTGGTGGGGGAGGGCCGCATCACCCTGATCGGCGATGCCGCCCACACCATGCCGCCCACCCTGGGGCAGGGTGCCAACCAGACCCTCGAGGACGCGTGGGTGCTCGGGCGCGAGCTCACTAAGGGCGGCGACGATCCCGCGGTACGGCTGCGCGCCTACGAGAAGGCCCGGTACCCGCACATCTCCCTGGTCTCCCGGATGGCCAAGCGCAACCCCGCCAACTTGCGCATCCCCCCGCTGATCGGCCGCCTGATCCCCGAAACCGCGCAGACCCCTCTGCTCGCCCGCTTCAGCAACCGCCTCACCGAGGTCCCCGCTCTCCAATCCGCCTGACCATCCGGGTACCACTTGACGGAGCCACCAGCTTCGGAACTCATGCTGCGTCCGAACATTGTGGCGTGGTCGCGCATCTAATCCCTGTGAGAGCACCGACCAGCGTGCGGCTGGCGACTCTCCTCCGATGGGCCGCCGTCCCGTGGTTGTGCGGGGCGGCGCGACCTATCCACGCGGGGGGCGTCCCCTCGAGCGCGGCGACGAGGGCGTGATCGCTCGCCCAGTCCTCAAGACGCTGGTGCGCTGCTGAAGGAACCCGCGGCCGCGGCCTCGGCGACGTATTCCTCGAAGGGCCTGGGCGGCCGGCTCAGGGCGCGTTCCACCCCGTCGGACAGCGCGGCGGACCCGCCGTCGCGGACGGACACCAGGAGATCGGTGAGCAGCAGCGCGACGTCGCGAGGGACGCCCTCGGCGACCCGGCGTTCGACGTAACTGTCCGGGTCCACGTCGAGGTGGCGGATCGTCCGTCCGGTGGCCCGGCCGATGAGGTCGGCCGCCTCGCCGAAGCTGATCGCCCGCGGGCCGGTCAGCTGGTACTCCTGGCCGTCGTGGCGTTCCTCGGTCAGCGCCGACGCGGCGACCGCGGCGATGTCCTCGGCGTCGACGAACGGCGTGCGCCCGTCACCGGTGGGCAGCGCCAGGGTCCCGTGCAGGATCCCCGGCAGGAAGAACGCCTCGCTGAAGTTCTGCGAGAACCAGGTCGGCCGCAGGATGGTCCAGGCGGCGCCGGAGTCGCGCACGGCCTGCTCGGCGGCCTTGAGCGGATGGTCGTCGCCGGCCTTCCCCACGTCGTGGGCCGACAGCAGCACCAGCCGCCGCACGCCCGCGCCGACCGCCTCGGTGACGAGCCGGGGGAAGCGCGCCTGGCGGTCCACGCCCGCCCGAAGGTCGGGCTCGACGAGGTAGGCGGCGGTCACGCCGTCGAACGCGGAAGCCCAGGTGTCCGGGTCGCCCAGATCGAACCCGCTGGAGCGGGATGCGGTCCGTACCGGCAGGCCGGCGGAGTGGAGGCGCTGGACGATGCGGCGACCGGTCTTGCCGGTGCCGCCGAGGATCAGGATGTCTTTCATACCGCCCAGCGAACTCCATCGGCACTTAGACGATCCATGGGAGAACGTCGTAGATACCTTTGTGATCGTCTAACGTGGGCCGTATGGACGTTCTGAGCGATCTGTTGCACCGGGCCCGGGCCAGGAACGCGATGGTCAGGCAGCTGATCCAGCGTCCGCCCTGGTCGCTGACGTTCGACGACGTCCCTCCGCTCACCGTCGTGGCCACGCTCGGCGGCCGGGCGTCGATCCGGCTCGACGACACCGGCACACCCCCGGCCGGCCTCGCCGCGGGCGACATCGCCCTCATCAGCGGGACCAGTCGCTACACGATCGCCGACGGCCCGTCCACCCCGCCGCAGGCCGTGGTCCGCGGCGGAAAGAAATACTTCGTCGAGGAAACGGCGGGGATCCAGCGCAGTCTGGCTCCGCGTACCTACGGCGACGGGCTGCCCGGGGCCACGATCATGCTCCGGGGGGCCTACGAACTCCGCGGCGACGTGGGCGATCGCCTGCTGACCATGCTGCCGCCGCTGGCGGTCGTGCCCGCGGGGCCGCGGACCCGGGCGGCGCTGGATCAGCTCGCCACCGAGGCCGCCTGCGACGAGCCCGGCCAGGACGCCGTACTCGACCGTCTGCTCGATCTCGTGCTCGTGCTCGCGCTGCGGGCCTGGTGCGCCGGCCAGGACTCGGCGCTGCCCGCATGGTGCCGGGCGCTGACCGATCCCGCCATCGGCGACGCGCTGCGTCTCCTGCACGAGGACCCCGCCCGCCGCTGGACGGTCGCCGCGCTGGCCGCCGAGGTCGGCATGTCCCGCGCCGCCTTGGCCGCACGCTTCGCCTGCCTGGTCGGCGAGCCTCCGCTCACCTATCTCACCGGCTGGCGCATGACCCTCGCCGCGGACCTGCTGCGCGACACCGACGCCACGATCGCCACCGTGGCCCGCAAGGTCGGCTACGAGGACGCGTTCGCCTTCAGCGTCGCCTTCAAACGCGCCCGCGGGATCACCCCCTCGTCCTGGCGCCGCCCCCTGCGGCCCCAGGTCGCGATCACCGAAACCCTCGGCGACGTATAACCTGTCCCGGTGACATCGGGGGTTTGGGTAGGGATTCTCGGGCCCGCGCAGGCCCGGCACGACGGGGTGGAGCTGGATCTGGGCGCACCCAGGCAGCGTGCCCTGCTGGCCTGCCTCGCCCTGGCCGAGGGGCGGCCCGTCACCCTGGACCAGCTGATCGAGGCGTTGTGGGAGGACGACCCCGCGCCGACGGTCACCCCGATGGTCCGCAGCTACGTCTCGCGCCTGCGCAAGGTTCTCGGTCACGAGCGCCTCGTCCGGCTCGGCGGCGGCTACGCGCTGCGCGAGGTCGGCACGGACCTCGCCGAGTTCCACGCACTGGCCGCTCAGGGGCAGCACCGCCGCGCGCTCGCGCTGTGGCGCGGCGATGCCGTCCCCGAGCTCACCGGCAGGTACGGCGAGGCCCAGCGGACCCGGCTCGAAGACCTCCGCCTGTCGGCGACCGAGGCGGCCTGCGAGCGGGAGCTGGCCGACGGTGCGGCGGACGGCCTCATAGCCGAGCTGCTCGACCTCGTGGCCCGCAGCCCCCTGCGGGAGCGGCCGCGCGGCCTGCTCATGCGGGCCTACGCGGCCGCCGGGCGCCGCGAGGAGGCGCTGGCCGTCTACGCCGGGTTCCAGCAGCTGCTGGCCGAGGAGCTGGGCCTCGATCCCGGGCCCGAGCTGGCCACGTTGCACCAGAGCCTGCTGGCCGGCGCGGGTCCGCGTCCGGCTCGTCTGGTTGCCGGCCCGGCACAGCTCCCGCCGGACATCAGCGACTTCACCGGCCGCGCCACCCAGGTGGACGAGCTGTTGACGGAGCTGCGGACGGAGCGGGAGCGCGCCCCGGTCGTGTCCGTGGTCTCGGGCATCGGCGGGGTCGGGAAGACGACGCTCGCCCTCCATGTCGCGCATGCCGTACGGAGAGACTTTCCCGACGGGCAGCTGTACGTGGACCTGCAGGGAGCCGGGCCCGCGCCGGCGGATCCCGCGGCGGCGCTGACGGCGTTCCTGCACGCGCTGGGCGTCGGCGACCAGGACATCCCCGACGCGCCGCAGGAACGGTCGGCGCTGTTCCGTTCGCTCGTGTCCGGCCGGCGGATGCTCGTCGTGCTCGACAACGCGGCCGACGCCGCCCAGGTCACACCGCTGCTGCCCGGGGACCACGGGTGCGGCGTGCTGGTGACCAGCCGGGTCAGGTTGCACGGTCTGGACGGCGCGCGAGTCCTGGACCTGACCGTCCTCGACGGGGACGAGGCGGTGGCGCTGCTTACGAAGATCATCGGTCCCGAGCGGGTGGCGGCGGAGCCCGAGCAGGCACGGCGGCTGGCCGAGCTGTGCGGCCACCTGCCGCTGGCCGTACGCGTCGCCGGGGCCCGGCTGGCCTCGCGTAGCTCGTGGACGATCGCGTCGATGGTCGGCAGGCTGGCCGGCGAGCGTGACCGGCTCAGGGCGCTGCGCGTGCTGAACCTGGCCGTGGAGAGCAGCTTCGAACTGTCCTACCGCCAGCTCGACCCCGGCTGCGCTCGCGCGTTCCGGCTCGTCGCCGTGCCCGACAGCGAGGACCTGTCGCTGTCGTCGGCCGCCGCGCTCCTCGACCTGGACGAGGTCGAGGCGGAGCAGCTGCTGGAGAACCTGGTCGACCTCAGCCTGCTCGAATCACCCGCGGCCGGCCGCTACCGCTTCCACGACCTGCTCAAGGTGTACGCGCGCCAGCAGGCCGACGACGAACGCGAGCGGGCCCTGGCACGGCTGGTGGTCCATCTGCTGGCCACTCTGCAGAGCGCCTGCGAGGTGTGGCGGCTGGCCCTGTACTGGGCGGCTCCGCGTGTGCGCGGCGGCCTGCCCTTCGCCGGGACCGCGGAGGCCGATCGCTGGCTGGCCGCCGAGCTGGCGGGGATCTGGCCCGTGGTGGCGCAGAGCGGCGACGCCGTGGCGGTGCGCCTGCTGCGGCTGCTCGAGGAGCGGGTGGACCGGATGGTGCACCACGGGGAGTTCCGTAGGACCGCCGAGGCCGTCAAGCAGAGCGCCGAGGCCCGCGGCGACCTCGAGACCGCCACGGGCGCCGCCTGCGTGCTGGGCAGCGTGTTCTTCACGCTGGGCGACCGCGCTCAGGCCGAGCCGGTGCTGCGCGCGGCCGCGGGCCACGCCCGCGACAGGATCCTGCTCAGCGAGATCACCACGCTGCTCGCACTCGTCATCGCCAGCCGCGGCGACTACCCGGCCGCCGCGGAGACCGCACTGGCGGCGGTGGAGGCCGGGCGCGGGTCCGGCGATCCGGCCGCCGAGGCACGGGCACTGACGAACCTCGCCCAGATCCAGCTCCGCACCGGCCAGGCCGAGGAGGCGCTCGGGCACATCACCGCGGCCGTCGAACTCGTCAGGCCCATCAAGACCGTGGACTTCGAGGTCTCGATCATGGGCGATGTGCTGTCGGTACTCGAACGGCACGCCGAGGCCATCCGGTGCTACACGGAGGCGCTCGAGGCCCACCGCGCGCAGGGGCTCGTCCAAATGAGCGTCGAGGACCTGGTACGGCTGGCCGACGCGCACCGGCGGACGGGAGATCTGGAGCAGGCCCTCGCCCACGCCGACGAGGGGCTGGCGTTGTCGCGAGAGATCGAGGACCCGATCAACGAGGCCCACGCCCTACTCTCGCGCGGCCAGGCCCTGGTGGAGCTCGGCAAGCCCGACGAGGGCCGGGAGTGCCTGCGCCAGTCGCTGGCCCTCTACGACGGCCTCGACATCACCTCACCCCGCCTGGAGCGCATCCGAGAGTCCCTCACACGCCACGCTGACTGACAGTCGGCCACGTGTTACGTTGGGTGATCGGCGGAGGTCGCTGAGGAGGCATCATGGCTGGGCCGTTTCCCGACCCTTATCCCACACTTCTGGGCGACGATCCGGCGCTGGGGTCGGCTCTCGAAGTCGCGATCGAGGAAGCCCTGAGGTCTCCTCTCATCGAGCATCCGCTGCGCGTGGCGATCTCCATCGCGGCCATCGACGAGACGACCTCGCCCCTGGATTTCAAGCACGCCGGACATCGGTACGGGGAGACGTTCTTCTCGGCGAGCCTGCTGAAGGTGGCCGCGATGTACGCCGCGTTCGAACTGCGGCGCAGCGTCAACGCCCTGGCGGCCGGATCATTCACCTCGAGCGAGCTGTTCGCCCTGCTGCACAGCGAGTTCGACAAGCCGATCAGCGAAGCCGTTCCCGCCATCGCCCGGGAGCCGGGCTTGAGCGGCGTGCCGCGGCGTCCGAACTACGAGGCCATCTTCACCACCATCCCGCTGGTGGACGGCGGGCTGGCCTGCGAGTTCAACGGCTTCTTCCTGACCAACCTGCGCCGCATGATGATCAACAGCGACAACAACGCGGCGTCTGCGTGCATCCAGGCACTCGGCTACAGCTGGATCAACGGGACACTGCACGCGGGCGGGTTCTTCTTCCCTCCCGCGCAGTCCGGGATCTGGCTCGCGGGCACGTTCACGCAGGCGCTGACGGCGGTGCGGATTCCGAGCGCCAATGACGGGCAGGTCGCCCAGGCGACGACCTGCTTCGACATGGCGAACCTGTACGCGCACATCTTCAGCGGCACCCTGGTGGATCAAGCCAGCTCGAACGACATGCTGGCCATCCTGGCCACCAGCGCGACGGTCGGCGACGACCCGTCGTACATGGACTTCACCCGACGAGCCCTGACACCCCGGTCCTTCACGGTGACCCACACGAAGATCGGTCTCGGTCCGCTGAAGACCGGTCAGATGGTGACGTCGGACGGCTCGATTGTCGAGCACGGCGACTCGGGCCGCAGATTCGTCGTGGTGTGGCAGAACAACTTCCAGGACAAGGACTCGCTGGAATCCATCGGCTTCATCGTGGAGCGGACGATCCAGCAGGTCATCTAGCCTGCGCTACGTCCCTACCGCACGCCGATCCACGTCCACATGCCCATGAACCGGTGGCCGTCGACCGGGCACCACACCGCGTAGCGGCCCCTGTGCAGCCTGACGGTGAGCGTTGTCGAACCGCCGGGACGCAGGAAGCTCGACCTCGCGCTGACTCCGCGCCCCGCGATGGCGAAGCCGTGGACAACGGTTCCCGCGTTCCTGATCGTGAAGGTGACGGAGCCGTGGTGGAAGATTCTCTGTGAGAGCCCGATGTGGCCGTCCACCAGTCTTACTGTGGCGCTGGCCCTCGCGGCGCTTTGCGACGCCGCCACGGCGGCCGTGCCCGTGCCCATCGTGAGAGTCAGGGTGGTCGATGCGAGCACCATCGCCAGGGACGCGCCCGCGAGGCGATTTGCAGCAAACATGATTGCCCCCTTTCGTCGTGCCGTCGATGTCAGCTATGGCATCGTATTCGCCATTCTCTCGCACACCCGAGTAACGCTTTACCCACGAGATCTCCAGCAGCGCGCAGAGCATTCACCAGACAAGTTTTACGGGTTTGGACGGCCGCTTGAAAATGTGCCCGGCCGGCTGAAATATAGTCCCTAGGGCTGTATCAACGATGAGGTAGGTGATCTGCCCTTTCCGGCTGCGGCGTTCGATCCTCGCCGCAGCGGTGGTGCCGTGCGGCATTTGCTTCTCCGGTCAATTCTTGCGCGGCCGCATCTCGTTATGGGGCGCGCGAATTCGTCGGCGGTGCGGCGCTCAGGCCCGTCGGCGCCGGGTGACACAGCCGCACTGCATTACCGTTCAGCTGCGGCAGAAAGGCCCCCATTCTCACGGACGGCGGGTACTCAGGCCGGTCTGATCGAGCAGTCCCCAGAATCGGCACTTGTGCTGTGCGGCGTAGCCGGATTGAGTTTCCTGTAGGACCGCCCCATGTCGAACAGGGAGAGCAGTCCGGCCGTCTGGCTGAGCTGGATCGGACGTTCGGCCGATGTGCATGATCCGGTACGCGAGCAGCATTGCCTGCCATGAACCATGCCCTCCTGGCGCTCGTCCTGGCGCTGCCTCCGACCCCGGCGCCCGCTCCTGGGCCCGTCTCCTGGCACTCATGCGGAGAGCAGCAGGCGGAGTGCGGCTCCGTGGCGGTGCCGCTCGATTGGGACTCCCCGGACGGTCCCAAGATCAAGCTGTCGGTCGTACGCCGCAAGGCCACCGGAGAGCGCCTCGGCACGCTCTTCTTCAATCCCGGCGGCCCCGGCGGCCAGGCCGTGATGCTGCTGCGCGACTACCCGTCGTACGCCGTCAGTGGCGAGTTGCTGCGCCGGTTCGACGTGGTGGGCATCGACCCGCGCGGAGTCGGTGAGAGCTCGGCCGTGAAGTGCGAGCGGCCGGTCCACGACCCGTCCGTGACGGAGTTCCCCCAGACGTTAGCCGGGTACCGCGCGCTGGTGACCCACAACCGGACCGTAGGCGCGAGCTGCCTTGCGGGCACCGGACGCCTGCTCGGTGAGATCGACACCACGAGCGTGGCCCGCGACTTCGACGCGGTCAGGGCAGCGTTGGGGGAGTCGAAGATCAGTTTCCTGGGCAAGTCCTACGGCACCATGCTGGGCACCGAGTACGCGCGGCTGTTCCCCGGCAAGGTCCGCACCATGGCGCTCGACGGCGCGGTCGACCACAGCCTCAGCTCCGAACGGCTCGTCGCCGACGCCTCCGTCGCCGTCGAGGACTCCTTCGAGCGCTTCGCCGACTGGTGCGCCCAGACGCCGACCTGCGCGCTGCACGGCCGCGACGTCACACAGGTCTGGGACGATCTGGTGGCCAGAGCCGAGCGCGAGCCCATCCCGGTCAAGGGCGGCCGTCCGCTGACCGGGGAAGAACTGCGCTACGTCGCCTATGTCTTCCTCAACCAGCTTCCCGAGTACGGCGGGGGTCTGGCCGCCGGCATCGTCCAGGCGGAGAACGGCAACGCCGAGATCTTCTCGTCCGTCCGCGGCGCAGCCCTCGAAGACGCGGCGAGCACGGCGGCCTATCGGTCGATCCTGTGCCTCGACATCGCCCACGGCATCAGCGGCTACCGTGATCTGCGTGCCCGGCTCGACCGGGTCAGGACGCTGTCGCCGCACATGAAGGGCACCTCGGAGTTCTGGGACATGACAGCGGGGTGCGTAGGCTGGCCGATTCCGCCGACCAACCCGCAACGTCGGCTGGAGGTGCGCGGCGTCCCGCCGGTGCTCGTGATCGGCAACACCCACGACCCCGCGACCCCGCTGTCCTGGGCCCGCAGTCTGTCATCGCACATCCGCGGCTCCGGTCTGCTGGTGAATGACGAGAACGGCGGCAACGGACACAGCTCGTATCTCAGGGCATCCTGCGCCACGGCCCGCATCGACGAGTATCTGGTGTCAGGCACCCTTCCCCCGACCGGGACCATCTGCCGATAGGACCCAGACGTGGTACGGCAGGGCAGCATCTGCTTCCGAGGGCGGTGGCTGGACGTTGGCTCAGTAGCCGAAGGCGTGGCGATGCGTCCGGGGCTGCGGGCTGCCGTTCGATATGGCGGTGAAGGCCTCATCGAGGGTGGGATAGACGTTCAGGCGGGACAGGACGGCGGTGATCTGCATGACCCGCAGCGGCCTGGATTGCACGCCTGCCAGGTAGAGGCTGCCACCGTCTCGTTCCGCATCGGTGTGCGCGTGGAGCAGCACGCTCAGACCTTTGCAGTCCAGGAAGCTCATCCCGGACACGTCGACGACCAGCGGCCGGCCCGCGCGCCGTCCATGGGTGATGACGGCTTTCAGCTGTTCGGAGGTGGTGGTGTCGACCTCGCCTTTCACCCTGATGAGCGTGCTGGAGGACAACTGGCTGCTGGTCACCGTGAGTGCGGTCATCGCATCCCTCCCACCTTCGGAGCCGGCAAGCGCGTGATCGAGTCCCCGCATCGCCTGCATGACCGATTTGTCCCACTCAGGCTAACCCACGAAGTCGAATTCCTGAACAGTTCTTCCTCTATCTGTTTTCGACGGCGGCCAGGTCGTCGTCGGTTCGGGGAATCCACACTCGCCGGCTGATCCCAAGGCCAGACCCGCTATGCACTGCAGTGCGCAAGGCGAGGTCTCGATCACGTCAACGGTTGGCCTGCCCTCCGGGCCTCGATGTCCATATAGGTCAACACTCGACCACGGGCCGGTGCAGGATCGCGCTCGATCTCGCGGAGCCAAGCGGAGGTTGATATGCATGGATATAGGACTGGCTTCAGGGTCATGCGCTGCGGCCATCCAATACCGGGGGAAGTCGGTACATGTCGTCATGGGCGCCGGAGGCCACGATCTGCAGCCCCGGCGCCCATGCGCAGCCTGAACCCCTGATGGCCACCACGAGGACCCACACAACCAGGTCCTGAACGCATCCCCGTTGAGGCCGGGCCAGTTGGCTGCGAATCCCTGTGCTTACCCAAGGAACTCGAACGCCAATCGCCGGGCCCCGACCCGACCGCCATCCCCGGCACCTATGCGTTAGCCCTGGGGCGAGATGGGCAGGGGGCGATGCCATGAGCACAATCGAGTACTCCATAGACGTCCGAGTCCCGATCCGCGTCGCCTACAACCAGTGGACGCAGTTCGAGACGTTCCCCGAATTCATGGAAGGGGTGGAGTCGGTCAAACAGCTCACGGACACCCGCGCCGTCTGGCAGGCGGAGATCGCCGGGGTCAAGCGCGAGTTCGAGACCGAGATCGCAGAACAGCATCCGGACGAGCGCGTCGCCTGGCACACCCTGGACAAGCCGAAGCACTCAGGCGTCGTCACCTTCCACCGCCTCGACGACACCAACACCCGCGTCACCCTCCAGATGGCCTACGACCCCGAAGGCTTCGTCGAGACCGCCGGCGACTGGCTCCAGCTCGTCCGCATCCGCGTCCAGGCCGACATGCGGCGCTTCAAGGAGTTCATCGAGTCCCGGGGCGGCGAGACCGGCGCGTGGCGCGGCGACGTCCCCCGCCCGGACGCCTCCGACACGCCCCACACTCGACCGCCCGACAGTGACGAAGCGCCGTTGTCGGGTACTGGCTATCCGGTCCCCGAGGAGGGCGGCCCGGAAGGAGACACCACGCCTCGACAGGGCCCCATGGGATAGCCGGCGGCGACATCGACAACGCCCCAGGTCAGAACGTTTTCCGCGCGGACATGCGGGTAGCCGCTCGGCATGAAGCGTGAACTGATAGCGGGAGCCGCCGGCGGCGCACTGGCCACGGTGGCGATGAGCGCGGTGATGCTTGCCGGCCAGCGGGCCGGACTGATGGCTGACCAGCCGCCCAAGCGCGTCGTGCGGGCGATGCTGCCCGGCCACCGCCACCGGCCCAAGTCCGGCGAGGGCGTGCTCGGCGTGATGGCCCACTTCGGCTTCGGCATGGCCTCGGGTGCCCTGTTCGGCCTGGTGACCAGGGGAGGGCCGGTCCGGGTGTCGGTGGCGCAGGCGTATGGGCTGGCCATCTGGGCGGCCAGCTACGCCGGATGGGTGCCGTGGATGGGCGTGCTGCCACCCATTCACCGCGACAGCGTGGGACGGCAGGCCGTGATGGCCTTCGGTCACATCGTGTACGGCACGACGCTCGCGATGGCCCTCAACCGGGCCGCCCGAAACGACTGAAGGCAAGCCGGGTCACGCCGGAGAGGACGCGGGATCCGACGACAGCCGGATCGCCGTGCCCGAACCTGTCCGCATGAGAACCCGCAATGAGGAAGAAGTCATGACCACCTTCCACGTCTGGCCGACAGTCCAGTCGATCCCGGTCTCCGCACGATCCGATGAATCGCCCACGAGGTCCGCCTTCGGCGGCATCGCGGGCGTCTCGGGGACCGGGCGCGACACCAGCCAAGCCCCGCGCGATGACCCCTCCCACCAGCACCATCACGAGCCTGCCCGCGGAGCCGAGGCGGAACCGGCCGCCGGCTTCGGCTTCTCCGGTGAGCCCGGGCAGCCAGGCGACGCCCAGGAGGACGCCCAGGAGGACATGGTGCACGCCCAGCGGGTCTGGGACGCCACGCTGGCCGCCAACCGGCTCGACGACGCCGGCATCGTGCGCGAACGGCAGCGCGTGGAGACCGGAGACCTGACCGTCACCGTAGGCCTGCTCATCGACGGACGACCCGGCGAGGCCCGGGCCTGCATCGACGCGCTGATCGCGCACACCACCGCGCACGTGCTCGCCCTGGACCTGGGCGACGTCGACGGCGCCGGCGCCGTCCTGCACGCCGAGGCCGAAAGCCACCCCGACCGCATCACCGCCTGGCACGTACGGCAACGCCCACTGTGGCGGGAGGGCACCGCGACCTGGAGCGAAAGCCGCGCCAAGCTGCTGCGGCTGGACACCGCCGACGTCCACGTCTTCATGGACATCGACCTGGCGATCGACGGCGATGCCATCACCCCACTGCTCGCCGAGATCAACAACGGCGCGATGGCGGCCGGGTGGGAAGACCCCATCGGCCCCGACCGGCTGCTGGCCACCCGGCGCTCGGCAGCTTTCCGTGCCCTGCCCGAAGATTCCGGCCAGGACGCCACGCCTCTCCTGTGGGACGCCCTCCCAGGGAGGGCGACGGTTCCCGTCACCGCCCTTCACGGCTGATCCGCACACCCTGCCAGACAGACCGGGCCCGAAAATCCAACGGAGCAGCGAGCGGTTTCATCGGCTCCTGGCAGCTGTCCGTCCGGTCGGCGCGGCCACGATCGGGCGGCGGCAGACGTACGTGCGCGCGGGCGGCAGGTTGCGCCAGACGGTCCTGGTCGTCAGGACCTCGTCGAAGGCCGCGCCCAGCCGCCCGCGGAACCGCCTGCCAGGACCGAACCGCGTGCCGGTCAGGTAGGCGATCGTGGTGAAGCTGCCCCCGGGCGCCAGCACCTGCGAGATCGCCGCAAGGATGCGCCCCTGCGCCCGCTCCGGGATCAGCGTCCACGGCAGCGCGCTCACCACGGCGTCCACCTCGCCCTCGCCGATGCGCGAACCGAGGTTGGCGGCGTCCATGTGCAGCACCTCCAGCCACGGACGGGTCACGGCCAGATGATCGACCATCGCCCGGTCGGTCTCCACCGCCACGAACCGCGCCGCGGCCGGCATCCGCGACCTGATCAGCCCGCTGATCGCGCCCGTCCCCGGCCCCAGCTCCAGCACGGTCGGCGCCCCTCGCTTCGGCACCACCTCGACCAGCTGCGCCGCCAGCACCTCCGAGGTGGGCGCGAACGCGCCGATCACGAAGGGCCTGCGCACGGCCGCCCTCAGAAAGACACCCAGATCAGATCGCATGCTCCGACGCTATTGATCCGGCGGTCCGGCCGACTCCTGCCTGACGGCGATCTCCCGCCTCCGCCGATGAGCCGGGCTCGGCGGCCGATAGGCCGGACCTCTCGCCCCGTGGGAGGACCCGCTCCACGCAGCACAGCGGTACGGCAAGCACAGGCCGACCGCGGCGGCCCCGTCGGACGTCGTGAGCGCGGAGATGGTCTAACAGGGCTTTGTCGGGTCTTGCCGGTGGGTCTACCGGCGAGGGGGAACCACTGTCGGTGGTCTATCCCTGGGGGAGTCATGGGCGTGCACGAACGAGGGCCGGAAGCCGTCGAGGTCAAGCTGTCGGTGAACGGCGTGACGCAGGTGCTGAACATCGAGCCGCGAGTCAGCCTGCTGGACGCCCTGCGGGAGCGCATGGACCTGATGGGCACCAAGAAGGGCTGCAACCAGGGCGCGTGCGGAGCCTGCACGGTGCACGTCGACGGCCGGCGCGTCCTGTCGTGCCTGACGCTGGCCATCTCCTGCGAGGGGCGCGAGGTGACGACCATCGAGGGGCTGGCCAACGGCGCGCTCCACCCGGTGCAGCAGGCGTTCATGAGGAACGACGCCTTCCAGTGCGGATACTGCACGCCCGGCCAGATCATGTCGGCCGTCGCGCTGCTGGAGGAGGGGCACACCGCCGACGACGCGGAGATCCGCGAGTGGATGAGCGGCAACCTCTGCCGCTGCGCCGCCTACCCGAACATCCGCCAGGCCATCAGGGAGGTGCGCGATGCGACCGTTTAGCTACCTGCGGGCCGAGGACGTGGCGGGCGCCATCGCCACCGTCGCCAACGGCCGCGACTGTGCCTTCCTGGCCGGCGGTACGACGAAGGTCGACATGCTGCGGATCGGCACCGAATCGACCGACCTGCTGGTGGACGTCAACGACCTGCCGCTCACCGAGATCGAGGACCTGCCCGGCGGCGGCCTGCGCATCGGCGCGCTCGCGCGGATGAACGACGTCGCGCTGACGCCCGCCGTACTCGACAGATATCCGATGATCTCGCAGGCGCTGCTGCTCGGCGCGTCCGCGCAGCTGCGCAACATGGCCACCATGGGCGGCAACCTCATGCAGCGCGTGCGCTGCTCCTACTTCCGCGACATGCGCTCGAACTGCAACAAGCACGCGCCGGGCAGCGGCTGCGCGGCGATCGAGGGCGTCAACCGCGGCCACGCCGTGCTCGGCACGAGCGAGCACTGCATCGCCACGCACCCCTCCGACGTCGCCGTCGCGCTCGTCGCGCTGGACGCGATCGTGCACGTGGAGGGCCCCCGCGGGAGGCGCGAGATCCTCATCGACGACTTCTTCCTGGTGCCCGCCGACGCGCCGCAGGTGGAGCACCCGCTCGGGCGCGCCGAGCTGATCACCGCGATCGAGGTGCCCGCCGTGCCGATCGCCCGCCGGTCGACCTACCTGAAGGTCCGCGACCGCGAGTCGTACGAGTTCGCGCTCGCCTCCGCCGCCGCCGCGATCAGCGTCGAGAACGGCACGATCAAGGAGGTACGGCTGGCCCTGGGCGGCGTGGCGACCAAGCCATGGCGGGCCAGGCGGGCCGAGCAGGTCCTGACCGGCGCGCCCGCCGGCAGGGAGACCTTCGAACGGGCCGCACGCGAGGAGATGGCGCCCGCCGTCGCCCGGTCGATGAACGGCTTCAAGATCGAGCTGGCCCAGCGGACCATGATCAGGGCGCTGGAGACGGCGATGACGCTGGGAGAAGGACGATGACCACGATCGGACAGCCCGTCGAGCGCGTCGACGGGCGGCACAAGGTCACCGGATCGGCCCGCTACTCCGCGGAGATCATGCTGCCCGGTCTCGTCCACGCGGTGCTGATCGGCGCCGACGTGCCCAGCGGCAGGATCACCGGCATCGACACGGGTGAGGCCGAGCGGGCCGAGGGTGTGCTCGCCGTACTGACCCATCAGAACCTGGGGCCGGTGGCCAAGGACCAGCCGGAACTGTTCCCGTCGCTGGGCGGCGGGGCCGCTCCCGCCCAGTCGTTCTTCCCGATGCAGGACGACGTCGTCCACTACGCGGGCCAGCACGTCGCGATCGTGGTCGCCGACACGCTCGAGGCCGCCGAGCAGGCGGCCAAGCTGGTGCGGATCACCTACGCGCGGACGCCCGCGATCACCACGATCGAGCAGGGCCGCGGTCAGATGTTCGAGGCGGAGCGGGTGTTCGCCGGCATGATCTCGGGTCACAGCACGCGCGGCAACGTCGAGGCGGGGCTGAACGAGGCCGAGGCGCAGGTGGCGGCCACCTATCACTGCGCGGCCAACCACCACAACCCGATCGAGACGTCGGCGACCACGGCCGTGTGGGAAGGCGACCTGCTGACCCTCTGGGACGGCACCCAGGGACCCAACGCCACGCAGCTCACGGTCGCCGCGCAGCTGGGCATCCCGGCCTCGCAGGTGCGGGTCGTCGCGGAGTACGTCGGCGGCAGCTTCGGCTCCAAGGCCATGATCTGGGACCATCCGGCGCTCGCCGCGCTGGCGGCCCGGCACGTCGGCCGCCCGGTTCGGCTGGCGCTGAGCCGGGAGCAGATGTTCGACTCCGTCGGGCACCGCGAGGAGCAGGAGCAGCACCTCGTCCTGGGCGCCAGGTCGGACGGCCGGCTGACGGCCATCCGCCACTACAAGCTCTCGCCGACCTCCCACTTCGACGACTGGGCGGGCCCCGCGCTCGGCTGCTCGGCGTCGGTGTACGCGTGCCCCAACTACGAGAGCGTCTACCGGCTGATCAAGGCCAACACCATCACGCCGTCGTTCATCCGCGCGCCCGGCGAGGCAGAGGGGATGTTCGTCCTGGAGACCGCCATGGACGAGCTGGCGTACCAGCTCGGCATGGACCCGATCCAGCTGCGGCTGGTCAACCACGCCGACCTCGACCCGGAGACCAGGAACCCGTGGTCGAGCAAGGGGCTCAAGAAGTGCTACGCCCGCGGCGCCGAGCTGTTCGGCTGGGACGACCGCGACCCGCGGCCGCGCATGCGCCGCGAGGGGAACCTGCTCATCGGCACGGGCATGGCCACCTCGTTCTATCCCGTGTACCCGGTCTTCACCCCGCAGCGGGCCCGCGCCCGGCTGTACGACGACGGCCGGGCGGTGGTGCAGGCGTCGTTCGCCGAGTTCGGCACCGGCATACGGACCGCGATGACCCAGGTGGCCGCCGACGCGCTGGGCGTGGGGCTCGACGCCATCAGGTTCGAGTGCGGCGACACCGCGCTGCCCAACACCGTGGCGGCGGTCGGCTCGGCCGGCACCGGCGTGATCAGCGCCGGGGTGCACGCCGCCGCCACCGCCCTGCGCGAGCAGCTCGTGGCGCGCGCGATCGCCGACGTCAAGTCCCCGTTGCACGGCGCGGACCCCGGCCAGGTCGACGTGGCGAACGGCCGCATGGCGGTGCGCGGCCACCCCGAGCGCGGCGAGAGCTACGCCGAGCTCATGCGGCGCAACCACCTCACCGACGCCGAGGCGATCGGCAGCTGGGACCCGCCGCCGCCGAGCGAGAAGTACGCCAGCGCCACCTTCGGCGCCCAGTTCGCCGAGGTCGCCGTCGACCAGGACCTCGGTACCGTGCGGGTGCGCAGGATGACCGGGGCCTTCGCGCCCGGGCGCGTGCTGAACAAGCGGGCCGTGCACAGCCAGCTCATGGGCGGCATGCTGTGGGGCCTGAGCCACGCGCTGCTCGAGGCCACCCACATGGACCCGGTCCAGGGCCGCTGGGCCAACGCCAGCCTCGGCGACTACCTGGTGCCGGTCAACGCCGACGCCCCGGACGTGCAGATCGAGATCGTCGAGGTCGAGGACACGGTGGTCAACCCGCTGGGGGTCAAGGGCGTGGGGGAGATCGGCATGGTGGGGTCCGGCGCGGCCATCGCCAACGCGATCTTCCACGCCACCGGCCGACGCCACCACAAGATCCCGATCACCGTCGAAGACGTCCTCTGAATCGATCCCCCTGGAGGCGGGGGTGCCGGCGTGAGGCGCCGGCATTACCTCCCGCGTAATCGCGCTCATTCACGTGTTGGCGGCATTGTCGACCTTGCAACGGCCACCACACCAGGAGAGCGACATGACCGCCATCAAGGCGCCCGAGTCCGCGGCCGCGCGGACGGCAGATCCCGGACAGGGGACCCTGCTGGTCCTGCTGTCCGGGCTCTTCATCACCACCCTCGACTTCTTCATCGTCAACGTGGCGATCCCCGCCATCCAGATCGACCTGCACGCCACGCCCTCGCAGATCCAGTTCATCGTCGCCGGCTTCGGCCTCGCGCTCGCCGCCGGGCTGATCACCGCGGGGAGACTGGGAGACCTGTACGGCCGGCGCAGGATGTTCGCCATCGGCCTGGCCGCCTTCACCGTGGCGTCGCTCCTCTGCGGGGCAGCGCCCACCGCGGGAATGCTGATCGCCGCCAGGGTCGTCCAGGGCCTGGGCGCGGCGCTGCTGATGCCGCAGGTCCTGGCCATCATCAACACCGTCTACACCGGTGAGAGCCGGGCGAAGGCCTTCAACGCCTACGGCGTCACGATGGGCTTCGGCGGCGTGTTCGGGCAGCTCATCGGCGGCCTGCTGATCAACGCGGACGTGGCGGGGCTCGGCTGGCGGACCATCTTCCTGATCAACGTGCCGGTGGGCGCGATCGCCCTTGCCCTGGTCCCGCGCATGGTGCCCGAATCCCGCCTCCCCGGCGGCGGCCCGCGGCTGGACCTGGCGGGCACCGTACTGGTCTCGCTCGGCCTGGTCGCCATCGTCTTCCCGCTGGTGCAGGGCCGCGAGCAGGGCTGGCCCCTGTGGACCTGGGTGTGCCTGGCCGCGGCGGTCGTCCTGCTGACCTCGTTCGCGCTCCACCAGCGGCGGGTCGCCGCACCGCTGGTCAGCCCCGAGCTGTTCCGGAACCGCTCGTTCTCCGTGGGCATGGTGGTCAGCCTGCTGCACGCGATGACGATGGGCTCGTTCTTCCTGATCCTGGCCCTCTACCTGCAGCAGGGCCGCGGGCTTGACGCCATGGGCTCCGGGCTCATCTTCCTGCCGCTCGGCATCGGCTACTTCGCCTCCTCGACCCAGGCGGCCAAGCTCGCCGCGAGGCTCGGACGCCAGGTCGTCACGGTCGGGGCGCTGGTCATGGCCCTCGGGTACGGCATGCTCGCCCTGTCCGCCACGGGGCTCGGCGACCACGGTCCCGTCGCCTGGATCATCCCCGGCCTCGTGGTCGCCGGCGCGGGCATGGGCCTGGTCATGGCTCCGCTGCCCGCCCTGGTCCTCAGCGGTGTCGACCCCCGGCACGCCGCCTCCGCGGCCGGCGTGCTGAGCACCTCGCAGCAGGCGGGCGGCGCGATCGGTGTGGCCGTGGTCGGCCTGGTCTTCTACGGAGCCCTGGGCAGCTACCCGCACGCCTTCGCCCTGGGGCTGCTCCTCCTCATCGCCCTGGACGTGATCGTCGCCGCTCTGGTCCAGGCGCTGCCCAGAACCAACCGCTGACCCGAGGAACGTGGCCGTTCGCCCCACCACCGGTCTGGACACAGACCGATGGTGGGGCTTCGCCGTTCACGTCACCGTCACCTGGCACGCGGCGCTCTCCTTCGCGCTGTACTGGCCCTGCTTGCGGAAGACCACTACGCGCTCTCCCGACGCCTGGGCATGCTCGGTGATCTTGTATTTGCCGTGGCCGTCGGTCTTGTCGTTGATCTCGGGGTGGTCGGTTCCGCTCACCTTGAGCAGCACCGTGCGGTTGCTGACGGTGCTCCAGCCGTTGCCCGTCCAGTAACAGACGATGCCGCGGTGAGTGACGGTCTTGCCCTTCCCCACCGTGGTCGGTTTCCGGCCGTGGCTCACCTTGACGTCTCCTTCGGAGCGTCTGACCGTCGAGCGGACCTCGGCGCTCCTCGTGGCTCGCAGATCGCCGCCGCCCTGGAACTCGGCGCGCCAGAGCCCCGACTCGACCGCGGTGGCGGTGGCGGTGAACCGGCCGCCCTCCCCGGTCTTCGTCTCGGTGATCACGTGCCAGGCGAACTCGTCCTCGGCCTGGAAGGACACCAGGATGGGCTGCCCCTCCGGCAGTCCCGACCAGTCGTCGCCCCCGGCCGCGCGTTCCAGGCGGCCGGTGAACGTCAGCGGGTCGCCGGGATCGACCGGTTCGGGCTCGACGGCGAAGCCGCGGATGCGGGTCTCGACGGTGCCGGCACGGTCGGCGACCTCGAAGGACGCCTCGGCGGTGTCCTCCCGGATCGCGACGTGGACCTGCCACTGCCCGCGCCCGTCACCGATCGTGGACCCGGCCTCCCACACCTGCTGGAAGACGCTCTCGCCGGTCCGGGTGAACCTCAGCCGCACCTGCCCGCCGTCAGGTCCGGACAGGGTGCCCGTGAGGGTGTCCCTCGGACCGTTGTCGCTGGTGGCGACCGTGATCGTGAACGGCTCGCCGAGCAGCACGGTGGGAGGGGTCACCTCGACGGATTCGATCTGGGGGTCGTGGTCGTCTCTGCGAAGCAGCCTCATGACTCAGCACACCTTCCTGAAGGGGATTTCGGGGATGTATCGCTGCCACGTGGCGCGATCCATTTCGGCGTGGGCGCGCGCGCAGACCGCGTCCGCGGCCAGGCCGGGGTCGACGGGGTAGGTCTGGATGGTGCCGTCCTCGCCGGCGCTGCGCAGCCACCGGCCGTCGGCGGTGTAGGCCAGGGCGAGCACCTCGTGGACGTGCGCCCGGTAGGAGTCGCCGACCGGCACCAGGCGCCCGGTGTCCCACAGGCGCACCGCGCCGCTGGTCCCGCCGGTCGCCAGCAGCGTTCCGCCGGCGGAGAAGGCCAGCGCGACGACGGTGTCGAACTCGGCGGGGTCCGGCCACAGGCGGCCCTGGGATCGGCCGTCCGTGGCGTCCCACAGATCGACGCCTAACTGATGGAAGCCGGTGGCGACGTGCGAGCCCGCGTACGCGATGGAGTGGACCCCGTCGATGCCGCCGCCGAAGGGCTTGTCCACGACGCCACCGCCGCGCAGATCCACCACGGCGCTGTCGAGACCGCCGACGGCCAGGGCGCCGCCGTCGGGACGGAAGGCCATGGCGCGGTCGCCGTCCCTGGGCAGGATGCGGGTCCGGGTCAGTGTCGCCACGTCCCACAGCTCGGCCGGGCCCTCGTCGGGTGCGGCGGCGAGCGTCCGCCCGTCCGGGCTGAAGACCAGGCCGTCCACCGAGTCGCCGTGGGCCAGCCGTACCGTGCCCACCGGGGAGCGGCGGGCCACGTCCCACAAGGTCACCTCGCGCGAGTCCGCGGCGCCCGCCGCCAGCCATCGCCCGTCCGGGCTGAAGGCCAGCACGGAGATGGCCGCCCGGCCGCGCAGCGCGCCGAGCTCCCTGCGCTGGGCGGTGTCCCACAGCATCAGCCCGCCGTCGGCCGCGACGGCGGCGATCCGCGCGCCCGGCCCGAACGCCGCGGCCTCCGCGGAACGCGACACCTTCAGCGGGTGCAGGTCGTGCCCCAGGTCGAGGGTCGCGACCGAGCCGCGCCCGGTCAGGTAGGTGATCCGGGTGTGGTCGCGGCTGAGCCGTGCCAGCGGCCGGTGCATGGTGTCGGCCAGCGCGTAGTACAGGACGGGCGCGGTGCCGGAGACGTCCCACACGCCCAGGTTGGCCCGGTCGGAGGCCACCAGCATCGTGCCGTCGTCGCTGTAGGTCATCCAGCGGGCGGTCATCCCCTCGGCCTCCAGCCCGGGGTTGAACCGTCCCGCTGCCAGGTCCCAGACGCGCACGCCACCGTCCACGCTCAAAGAGACGGTTCCCGCCGCGCCGAAGGCCACCCCGTCCGCCCGCCCGCCGTGCGGCGCAGGCACCGGGCGCCGTGACCGCAGGTCCCAGAGCTGGAAGCGGCGGTCGCTGAACACCAGCGCCGCCAGGCGCCCATCCGGGGAGATCACCACATTGTCGGCCAGGTCGTCGCGCACCAGGACCAGCGGCTCGCCACCGGAGGCGGGCCACACACCGACGGTGTCACCGGCCAGCAGCCCCAGAAGGCGGTCGTCGGAGCTGAAGACCAGCTCGGTCGCCTCCTGCCGGATGATCTCGCCCGGCTTCCCGGTGGCCAGGTCGAACACGCGCACGCCGCCCGTACCGCTCACCGCCACCCGCGCCTGGTCGTGGCTCAACGCGATCGCCCGCACCCCCTGGCCGATGCCGCCGATCGAGCGCAGCACCGCGCCGCCGGCCAGGTCCCGCAGCACGACCCGGCCCCTGTCGGCCACCGCCTCGGCCCGCCCGTCGGCGCTGAGATCGAACACCGCGTCAGCGCTCGCCAAGGGGGGCGAGACCACGCTCACCTCCTTCTGGGCCAGCGAGCTGTACAGCGCGGCCCTGCCCTCGTCCACCGGCGCGATGCGCCAGGCGGCCACGCTCAGCAGCATCGCCGGCTGCGGCTGCGAGGTACGCAGCTCGCCCGCCAGCACGGCCGTCCTGCGGGCGATGGCCGTGTCGCGTTCCCGCACGGCCGTGGCCCGCTGGTCCACGGCCACTCCTGCGGCGGCCAGCGCTACGGCGAGCAGTACGGCCAGCGTCACGCTGATCTGCCTGCGGCGCCGGGCGCGGACCCGGCTCATGGCCAGCCCGGCGTCGAGGAAGGCGTTCTCGACGAGGTTCAGGGTGGCATGGTGGCGACCGGTCGCGGCCCAGCTCAGCGCCGCCTCCAGGAGGCTGCCTTGGTAAAGGTCGCCCGGGCGGCGGCCGTGCTCGTGCCAGTGCTGCGCCGCCTCGCCCAACCGGCGGTGGATCAGCAGCCCGTCCCGGTCGGCCTCGATCCACTCCCGCATCCGCGGCCAGGCCCGCAGCAGCGCGGCGTTGGCCAGCGAGAGCGTGTCGCCGTCGCGGACGACCAGCTCGGCGCGGGCGAATCCGGCCAGCACCCGCTCGGCGTCGGCGGCGATGACGACGCCGTCCTCCAGCTCCGCCGTCCGCACCTTCCTGAGCATGTCCTCGGCGCCCTCACCGGGCACGACCATGCGGAGCATGATCTGCGGCACCAGCACCCGGTCCTCGGCCCGCAACCGCTGGTAGATCCCCTCGGCCACCGACTCGAGCGGAGGCGGGGCCAGCTCGGCGGGGGAGCGCACCGGTTCGGCCGCACGGCTGCCCTCGGCCAGCAGGGCCTGCAGCTCGCCGAGGTCGCCGACCAGGCCGAGCAGCAGCATGCGGGCCGACGGCCGGGACTGAGGGTCCTTGGCCATGGCGGCGGCCACGAGCGAGCGAAGCGGCTCCCGCAGGGGCGACAGGTCGGGTTCCGCCGCGAGGATCTGGTGGAACAGCGCCGCCATGTTCTCGGCGTCGAACGGGTCGCGCCCTGTCGCGGCGAACAGCGTCACCGCACCCCACGCCCACACGTCCACGGGAGGGCCCGCGCGCTCCCCGATGACGCTCTCCGGCGCCATGAACGCGGGCGTGCCCGCTGTTTGACCGGTGGGGGTGAGCGACATCTCCGAGGTTCTGGCGATGCCGAAGTCGATCACGCGCGGCCCGTCGGGACCGATGAGAACGTTGTCCGGTTTGAGGTCCCGGTGGATCACGCCGGCCTCGTGGATCGCGGTCAGTGCCGTGGCGATCCCGGTGGCCAGCCGGTACAGATCATCCGGCCCGTACGGGCCGCCGGTCTCCACGGCGCGGCGCAGGCTGGGACCGCCGACGTACTCGCTGACGATGAAGGGCCTGGCTCCGTCGAGCTCGACCGCGAGCACCCGCGCGGTGCAGAACGCGGAGACGCTCTGCGTCGCGGCGGCCTCCTTGGCGAACCTGCGCCGCAGCTCGGCCCCTGCCCCCGGATGCAGCACCTTGATCGCCACGCGCTGCCCGGCCGGGTCGTACCCCTCGTAGACGACGCCCTGACCGCCCTCTCCCAGCCGCCCGGCGAGCCAGAACTCGCCCAGCTGACGCGGATCCCCCGCCACGAGTGCCGACATGCACCGATGGTGCGACTCGCCACCGTCAACGCCAAGAGGCAGAACGCGGCATTTGTTGTCAAAGTGGCCAATAGGCTACTGTTGGCAGAGTGGACAATAACGTGACCGGCCGGCCGCGCAGGCGGCGAACGCCGGAACAGGCGCGCGAGGAGATTCTCGACGCCGCGACCGAGCTGATCGCCCAGCACGGGCCGGACGGTGTGGGTCTGCGCCGGGTCGCCGACGCCGCCGGCGTCACGCACGGGCTGGTGACCCACTATTTCGGCACGTACGGCGCGCTGGTCCGGGCCGTGCTGCAGCGCGAGAGCCAGCGCCAGCGCGAACGGATGCGTGAACGGATGCGCGCCGACCAGGGCGTGCCGTACTCCGCAGGCATGACCGGGGTGCTTTTCGAGACGCTGGCCGATGAGCGCTACGTGCGCCTGTGGGCCTGGTCCATGCTGCACGCGGAAGAAGCCGGGACCTACTCGGAAGGGTTGTCGGGCTTCGTGGACGCGATGCAGGCCGGTATCGCGATCGTTATCCCCGAGTCCGAGATGCCGGACCGCGCGAGGATCGAGCAGGTCGTCCTGCTCGGGCTGTCCGCGGCGTACGGATACGCGCTCGGCAAGCGGTCCTGGCTGGCCGGGCTCGGGCACGACCCGGCCGAACCGGCGCACGACACCGCGTTCCGCACCGCGCTCGCCTCGGCCCTGGCCGGTTACCTGACTGGAGACACGCCCCGATGAACGTCGATGCTCTGCTCATCCCCCGCACGCTCGCCGCGGCGGCGCGAGACGACGCCGGTGCCGGACAGCTCCCGGTGATCATTGGAGTCGTGGCTGTCCTGGTGCTCGTGGTGACCAGGATGAGCGGAAAGCAGCTTCGGCCCGGCAGGCTGCTGATCCTGCCCATCGTCCTGGCCGTGGTGGGGCTCGCGCCCGTGGTCCCCCAGCTCCTTGCCGGGGTGGAGCTGCACGGCATCGACTACCAGGTGATCGCCGTCGACCTGACGCTGTCGATCGGCCTCGGCGGCGTTCGAGGCTTCACGGTCCAGATCTATGCCAAGGACGCCACGAACTGGTACCGCTACGGGCCGGTGACGGTCGCCCTGTGGTGCCTGTCCATCGCGCTCCGCTTCGCGGTCGGACGCTACGGCGCGGGCCACGCCGCGACCACGCTGGCCACCAGCGCCGGCGTCATCTTCATGCTCGGCCTGACCCTGCTGATCCAGAACGTGATCGTGATAGCCAGGAACTCATCCCGCGCATAGCCAGGACGGGGAGACGTCTTGGATCGGCCGCCCAATCAGGCGCTCTACTTTCGGTCGGCGCGACAAGATCCCGCGCCGGGTGAAGACCCAGAATCCAAGCGTGTATCGACAACCGCGTGCCCGTCTGCACGTCCCCTGCAGTGCGCTGCAGCTGTCGCGCATCGCGGCCAGGGGAGTCCTCGGCCTCGGCCAGGTGGGCGCCGCGTTCAGCCACGGAAGCGGCGACTACGGCCTGGCGTTCTCCGCCGAGCCCTCCAAGGCGCCGAGAACGCTCACCCCTGCCGAGCTCGACGGCGTCTTCGCCGCCGTCATGGAGTCGGTCGAGGAAGCACCGGGCCGGCCGTACACGGGGACGGATGGCACGGGGGTGGGTTTCGGAGGGGATCGCTCGGCTATTGCCCAGGCATGGGTGGTTTCAAGAGGTTTCTTTTACGGGGCAACATCGTCGAGCTAGCCGTCGCCGTGATCGTGGGGGCGACCTTCAGCGGACTCGTGCAGGCACTGGTATCGGACCTGGTCACACCTCTGATCGGCGCCGTCACCGGAGGGCGCCGGCCGAACTTCGCCGACTACTCCTTCACCGTCAACGGCAGCCAGTTCAAGTACGGCGACTTCCTCAACCACATGATCACCTTCCTGGTCATCGCCGCGGTGATCTACTGGCTGATCGTCGTACCGATGAACAGGCTGGTCAGCCTGTTCGAAGGCGACAAGAAGTCGACGGAGAAGGAGTGCCCCGAGTGCCTGAGCACCATCCAGGCCGAGGCGCGGCGCTGCGCCTTCTGCACGACCGAACTGGTGCCGGAATCGCAGAAACCCGCATAGCGGCGACGGCGAAGGGCGCGGCCGGATCGCCGCGCCCAGCGCCGCTCAGTTCCCGCCGAGGACCTCGCGGAGTCGGATGGCGAACCCGTGGGGATCCTCGACGAAGCCCACGTGGCCGCCGGGGAACCTCGTGGGGGCGATGCCGAGTGCCTGGCCGAGAGCGGTCGTGGTGCGCTCGCAGAGCTGGTCGGCCGATTCCCGGCCGATCCCGAGCACGATACGGGGCTTCGCCTCGCGCAGCGCCGCCAGGTCCGGCTGCCAGCCGGTGGTCGCGCGCAGCTCGTGGTTGAAGAAGCGGTGCTCGTCGGCCAGGTGCCGCGGGTCGAGCTCGCCTGCGTACATCTGCTCGAACACGGGCTCGGGCAGGGTGATGTTCGCCTGCGCCAGGAACTTGCGCCAAGCCCCTACGCGGTCGCCCGCGACGTGGGTCGCGATGATGTCCGCTGTCTCCGCACGGAGCTGCTCGCGGTCGTCCAGCAGCTCGACCAGCGGAGGCTCGTGGGCGATGACGGTGTGGACCAGCCCGGGGTGGCCCTGCGCGAGGGCCAGCGCGGTGACCGCCCCGCCGCTGGAGCCCAGCAACGCGGCCGGACCGGCGTCGAGGTGGGCAAGCAGCCGGGAAAGGTCGTCCGCGCGCAACTCCGGGGTCGAGTCCCGGTTCGGGTCGTCCAAGGGGCTGCGGTTGATGCCCCTCGGGTCGGCGGTCAGCACGGTGTGGTCGGTGGCGAGCAGGTCGGCCAGCGGCGCGTACGCGTCCGCGTCCATCGGGGCGGCGACCAGCGCCACCAGCGGGCCCTCGCCGCGCACCTGGTAATGCAGGGTCGCGTCCGCGACCCGCAGCGTCCCAACGGTGACTGGAACGGTCGGTGCTGCTTCCATGGGAAATCCTCCTCGGTTGTCGCCTTACGGCATGACTACGAGTGAGGTGCGGACGGATGGACATCCGCCCAGAAGTTTTCCACCGAATGCCGTCAGCCCGGGCTCGGCGCCGTGGTCTTCAGCCTGTGTGCGGCGGCCCACGGCCAGACCGAGCACAACCCCCGAGATCACCCACGGTGAGATCTCCTCGGGCAGGAACTCACGGCTCCAGTACACGCTGGACGCCACGATGCCCTGGGTGTCAGTCCACTGGTGGCCGCAGCGTCAGCGGCTCGTGTGCCGAGCCGTGCCACTCGACCAGCAGGACGGTGGCGTCGTCGGTCAGGTGGCCGTCGTGGTAGTCCAGGACGTTCCTGATCAGGCGGCGCAGGGTCTCCGGCACGGGCAGCTCGGCGGTGTTGTGGCGGATGATGAAGTCGACGAACCGGTCAAGCCCGAACTCGGCGCCTTGCGGGGCGCCGGCCTCGACGATGCCGTCGGTGTAGATCAGCAGCCTGTCGCCGGGCTGCAACTGGTCGCGGCAGAGGGTCACGGGCAGGTCCAGGTCCAGGCCGAGCGGGTGGGCGGGCGGGCAGCTGAGGACCGAGCTCCAGCGGCCTTCCCGGACCACGATGGGCAGGGGATGGCCGCGGTTGACCCAGGTGAGCATGCCGGTCCGGATGTCGAGGTCGGCGAGGATCGCGGTGACGAAGCGGGTGCCGCGCCCGAACTCGGCGATCAGCACCTGCTCGATGGCGACACTGTTGGCGATCAGGTCCATGCCCTGGCGGCGGTTGTTGCGGCAGGAGGCCATCGCCAGGTTGGCGGTGAGGCCCGCCGAGACGTCGTGGCCCATCCCGTCGAAGACGGCCAGGTGCAGTGTGTCGTCTTCCAGCGCGTAGTCGTAGACGTCGCCGCCCACCTCGTAGGCCGGCTCGACCACGGCGCCGACCGTCACCTCCGGCGTGGAGAAGGTCGTAGGCGGCATCAGTTGCCACTGCATCTCGGCGGCCACGTTCAACGGCCGCGAGCGAATCAGCCGCGCGTACGTGTCGCTGTGGGCACGCTGGCTGACCAGCAGCAACGCGACCAGGGTCGCCAGGTGCCTGCCGACCTCGGGTGTGCGCCGGCTCCGGCCGCTCACCCGCAGCATGCCCAGCCGCTCGGTGCCGTCCAGCAGCGGCACCCACCAGTGCTCGCCCTGCTGCAGGATCCGCACCTCCTGGAAGGCGCGTCCAGCGAGGGTGCTGTCGACCCGCAACTCGGCCGCGGGACCCTCGGCCGCGAGCGTGGGCATCAACCGCAGCGTGGCGCGCTGCATGTCGGCCACGTAGATGAGCACCTCGTCGAGCCCGGCCTGGGCGGCGTGCTCCTCGACCAGGGCGGCCAACTGTTCGAAGCTGGCCTGATGGCTGGCCTGCAGCAGCCCGGTCAGCATGCCTTCCAGTCCGTCTGCCTTACTCACGAGCCCACCCGCTGCCCCCGGAACCGTCCGAGCCGGTCACCTGTTTCACTCGATGACCCCATTCAAGCAGGCAAGATGCTCGCCGGTGGCCACCGACACCATCGGTGCGACCCCGCCGTGCGCTAGCGCCCCTGCAGTGCCGAGGTCAGCAGGTTCAGGTGATCGGCCACGGGGCCGAGAGTGATCAGGCCGCTGCCCGCGCCGGCCTGTTCCGGCTCATGGCCGAGGAAGCGCCTGACGACATCGCCGAGGCACTGCGGGAGCTGATGACCCGCTGAAACCCGCCGTCAGTCGTCGGGCGTCTCCGGCCGCTCGCACAGGCAGAAGCCGTTCTCCAGGATCAGCCGGGCGCGCGCCGGCGTGTAGGACTCTCCCGTCTCCACCGCCGTGACCCCCTGGCACGTGCCGCAGCTGATGGGCTCGTCTGCCGGCATCGGAACCGCCCCCCTCCGGATCGTGTGAGACCCGTTTGCGGCAGGGCCCGGAAGAACCCCCTTCTTCCGGGCCCACACCGACCCTCATGCTGGCGACCCGCAGGTTACCGCAGGGGAAGCATACAGTGGCCGATCCGATACGTTCGGTGATACTCGCAAGCCCCCGCGGTGAATTCCAGCCCCCACTTGTGACCCCAGGCGCGTCCCGTCGGTCAGGCCGGCCTCGAGAAGCGCAGCGTGCGCAGCTGGAACGGGCGCAGGCGCAGGTCGAGGGCGGCGCTCCCGCGGGGGCGTTCGAGGAGGTCGCAGTCCGTGACGGTCTCGAAGGAGAACGACGGGGTCAGCCGGGCCCGTACCCGGCCGCCGCGCGACTCGTAGAGGCGGACGATGACGTCCCCGCTGGCGTCGTCGGCGAGCTTCACCGCCGTGATGACGACGGCGTCGTCGTCGACCGTGACCAGCGGCTCGACCGGGTCGGCGCCGGGCACCGTACGCTCGGGCAGGTTGATCGCGTAGCCCTCGCGGACCGCGTCGCCCACGGTGGCGCCGACGACCAGGGCGTGGCTGAAACGGTGCGTGCCCTGGTCGGTCTGCGGGTCGGGGAAGCGAGGCGCGCGCAGCAGCGAGGCGCGGACCGTCGTCGTCGTGCCGCCGTCAGAACGGACGGTCCGGGTGACGTCGTGGCCGTAGGTGGAGTCGTTGACCAGGGCGAGGCCCCACCCGGGCTCCTCGAGGTGCACGAAGCGGTGGTTGCACGCCTCGAACTTGGCCGCCTCCCAGCTGGTGTTGGTGTGCGTGGGGCGGAAGACGTGACCGTACTGGGTCTCGGCGGCGTAGCGCTCGGCGTGGACGTCCAGCGGGAAGGCCAGCTTCATGAACTTCTCGGTCTCGTGCCAGTCGACCTCGGTGTGGATCTCGAGCCGCGCGGCGCCGGACGGCAGCACCAGAGTCTGCCGGACCTGCGACGAGCTGAAGGACCGCCGCACCGCCACCCCGTCCGGCACGGGCGAGACCTCGTCGGCGTCCGTCAGGTCGGTGACGGTGTTGCGGTAGAACCGGTCGACGTCCCAGGCATCCCACATGTTCGGGAAGTCCGGGTGGACCTGGAGCAGGTTGGCCACCTGTCCCGGCGCGATCGCCTCCCGGTCGGCGGCCAGGTCGTGGACCGAGGTGACGAGCCCACGGCCGTCGACCAGGACCCGGATCACGCCGTTGTCGAGGACGTAGCCGCCCTCGGCCGGCGTCACCACGGTCGCGTCGCCGAGCTGCTCGGCCGGGGCCGCGCCGCCGGCGGGGACGTCCCGGCGCGCGTGCGGGGCGGCGTTGAAGGTCACGGTGCCCGGCCCGTCGCCGGCGAGCGCCCGCTGCGCCGCGCCGATGATCGCCTCCAGCTCGGCGGCCACGGCCGCGTAGGTCTGCTCCGCCTCCCTGTGCACCCACGCGATCGACGAGCCCGGCAGGATGTCGTGGAACTGGTGCAGCAGCACCGTCTTCCAGATCCGGTCGAGCTCCTCGTAGGGGTAGGGGAAGCCGGTCCGCACGGCGGCGGTGGCCGCCCACAGCTCGGCCTCGTGCAGCAGGTGCTCGGAGCGCCGGTTCCCGCGCTTGGTCCTGGCCTGGCTGGTCAGCGTCCCGCGGTGCAGCTCCAGGTAGAGCTCGCCCACCCACACCGCCGGGTCGGGATACTCGGCCTGGGCCCGGGCGAAGAAGGCCGCGGGCCTGTCCCACTCGACGCGCGCGGAGCCCTCGAGGTCGCGCATCCTGGCCGCCTTGGCGACCATCTCCCTCGTCGTGCCGCCTCCGCCGTCACCCCAGCCGGTCGGCGCGAGCGAGCTGCCTGCGACGCCCTTGTCCTTGAAGTTCCGCGCGGCGTGCGCGATCTCGCTGCCCTTCATCGAGCAGTTGTAGGTGTCGACCGGCGGGAAGTGGGTGAAGATCCGCGTGCCGTCGATGCCCTCCCACCAGAAGGTGTGGTGCGGGAACGTGTTGACCTGGCTCCAGGAGATCTTCTGGGTGAGCAGCCAACTGCTTCCCGCCTCCTTGATGATCTGCGGCAGCCCCGCGGCGAAGCCGAAGGTGTCCGGCAGCCACGCCTCCTCGTTCTCGACGCCGAATTCCTGCAGGAAGAACCGCTTGCCGTGGACGAACTGCCGCGCCATGGCCTCAGAGCCGGGCATGTTGGTGTCGGACTCCACCCACATCCCGCCCGCCGGGACGAACCGCCCCTCCGAGACCGCCTTCTTGACCCGTTCGTACACCTCGGGGCGGTGCTCCTTGATCCACGCGTACTGCTGCGCCTGCGACATCGCGTACACGAAGCCGGGCTCCCGCTCCAGCAGGTCCGTCATGTTGGCGGTGGTCCTGGCCACCTTGCGGACGGTCTCGCGCAGCGGCCACAGCCAGGCGGAGTCGATGTGCGCGTGGCCGACCGCGGTCAGCCGGTGCGCCGACGGCTCGGCGGGCGTCGCGAGCACCCCGGCGAGCCGCTCCCGCGCCGCGGCAGCCGTACCGTTGACGTCCTGGAGGTCGACCGCGTCCAGGGCGCGCTCGATCGCGCGCGCGATCTCCCAGCGCCTGGCCCCCTCGGCGGGCAGCTCGGCCATCAGCTCGCCGAGCACCTCCAGGTCCATGACCAGGTTCCAGACGTCCTCGTCCAGGACGGCCAGGTCCATCCTGGTCAGGGTGTACTGCGGCTGGTCCCCGGCGGTGTCCTTGTCGCCCAGGTCGGTCGGCAGGAACGGGTGGTAGTCCAGGATCACCGGGTTCGAGGCGGCCTCGACGTGCAGCAGGACCTCCTCGCCGCCGCGTGCGGGCGAGGCGACGGGCACCCAGGAGTTGAGCGGGTTCAGCCCCTTGACCGGCGAGCCGTCGGGCCGGTACACCAGCCCCTCGCACTGGAAGCCCGGCATGTTCTTGTCGAAGCCCAGGTCCAGGATCGCCTCGACGGTACGGCCCGCCCACGCGGCAGGCACTGTGCCGGAAACGGTCAGCCAGCTGGTTCCCCACGGCCTGCCCCACCGCTCGCCCACGGCGACAGGGGAGCGGGGCGCGGCGATCCCCTCCGCGACGGGGACCGGCTCGCCGGGAGCGACCCACACCTCGACCTGGAGCGGCACCGACTCGGGATACACGGCAGGGCGGATCCGCTCGTCGAGCACCCGCTTGAGCCGGGATTCGAGGAGATTGCGGTCGTCATGCATGGGAGCCCTCACACAGTGCGTCGTCCACGGTGACCACCTCGGTGATCCCGCGGGAGTCCAGGTAGGCGGCGTCGCCGGCGCGCTGCTGGAGCACGACGGCCGGGCGGGCGCCGGCCTCGGTCAGGCGCATGAACGCCTCGAAGAACGCGCCGCCGGGGGCGCAGGTCGAGCGCTTGGCCGAGTCGTCGGGCAGGTCGAGGGCGAGCGCGGTCGTCCGCGGCGCGGGCCGGTGGCCGTGCGCGCGGACCTCCTCGATGGTCCGCGCCAGCTCCAGGCCAGCCGGTTTGGGCCTGCGGTCGTTGGTCAGCACGCCGAGGCTGTACTCCAGTTCGGGGAAGTCGGCCAGTGACCGGTCCACGTCGTGGGAGCACCACCAGGTGACACCCCACAGGTCCGTGCAGTCCAGCGCCGCCTCGACGGTGCGGCGGGTGAAGTCCGCGGCCTGGTCGGCGGGGATGTGCGGCTCAGGGGCGCCGACCTCCTGCAGCCACACCGGGCGGTGTGCGTCCAGCGCCCACGCCTTCGACAGCTCGATCATGTACGCGGCGTGCTGGCCGGTCGCCGTGGACCGGCTCCCGTACCGCTGCGCCGTACCGTTGAAGACCCAGGAATGGATAGCGGTCGCGAAGCCGTGCCGCGCGGCGTGCGCCGGCGTGAACGGGTGGTCGTCGAGGTACCAGGCGGCGTCGTAGCAGGCGTGCAGATGCGGGTGGTCCGGCGCGCCCTCCGCGCAGGCCGCCAGCATCGTGGTCAGCCACTCCTGCGCCTGCTCAGGGGTGATGCGGTCGGGATCGGGGTGCGGCTCGCCGGAGAACTGGTTGATCTCGTTGCCGAGCGTCATGCCGATGAAGTTGGGCCGGTCGGCGAGCGCCTGGGCCAGCGTCCGCAGATAGGCCGCCTCGCCCGCGATCATGTCGGGGTCGGTGAACATGTTGCGGCGGTGCCAGGTGAGCTGCCACGACGGCACGAAGTCGAAGCTCGACAGGTGTCCCTGCAGGCCGTCCACGTTGACGTCAAGCCCGCGCTCGGCGGCGGCGTCGGCCAGCTCCACGAGCTGCTCGACCGCCCTGGGCCGGATCAGCGTCCTGTTCGGCTGGAAGACGGGCCACAGCGGGAAGGCCCTGATGTGGTCGAAGCCGAGCGCGGCGATCGAGTCCAGGTCGGCGCGGACCGTGTCCATGTCGAAGTCGAGCCAGTGATGGAACCAGCCCGTGGTGGGTGTGTAGTTGACGCCGAAGCGCACGGCGTGTTCCCCCGAATGTCCTGTCATGCTGGGCGCGGATGTCCTTCCCGGATACGGATGAGACGGATGAGGTGGTCGGGCGCGGCGGATGCCGTCACCCCTTGACCCCGCCCTCCTGCAGGCCGCGGAAGAAGTACCGCTGGAGCACGACGAACAGGACGAGGATCGGGACGAGGGAGATCATCAACCCGGCGGCGATGGTCCGGGGGTCGCCGGCGAAGTGGCCGTCCAGGTAGGCCAGCCCCACGGTGAGCGTGAGGTCGCCGGGGTCCTGCAGCACCAGCAGCGGCCAGAGGAAGTCGTCCCAGGCGCCGATGAAGGTCATCACGGCGATGATGGCCATCGTGCCCTTCACCGCCGGCAGGCCGATGTGGAGCAGGCGCTGCCACGCGGTGGCGCCGTCGATGATCGCCGCGTCGTCCATCTCCCGCGGGATCGCCTGGAAGGCGTTGCGCATCAGCAGGATGTTCACCGTGCCGGCCAGGCCGGGCAGGGCGACGCCGAACAGGGTGTTGGTCAGGCCCAGGTTGTTGACGGTCTGGAACTGGGAGATGATCGTGGCCTCGTTGGGCAGCAGCAGCGTGGCCATGAGCAGGCCGATCAGCAGCTTGGCGCCCCTGAACCGCAGGCGTGCCAGGGCGAATCCGGCCAGGGTGGCGAACACCACGTTGCCGGCCACGCCCATGACCGCCACCAGCAGCGAGTTCGAGGCGAAGTCCAGCACCGGGACCTGCCGCATGACCTTCGCGTAGTTCTCCAGCGTCGGGTGCTCGGGCAGCAGTCGCGGGGTGGTGGCGTAGACGTCCTCGGCGGGGCTCTTCAGCGAGGTCGACAGCTGCCACAGCATCGGCCCGACGGACACCAGCAGCATGAAGATCAGCGCGGTGTAGCGTCCCACCACCCCGGCAGGTGTGGGCGCGTCGTAGACCGGGGATCGATGCCGCTGTCTGGACTTGGCATGGACGGCGGGCCTGGCGCGATCGGTGACGGTCAGCATGTCAGGCCTCGCTCCTCTTGTTGAGGTAGGCCAGCAGCAGCAGCGGCCCGATGGTGAGCACGAACAGGAACAGGCTCAGCGCGGAGGCGTACCCGATCCGCCCGTCGGCGCCGAGCACGGCCTGCTGGATGAGCATCACGACCGTCACGTTCTGACCGCCCACGCCGCCCTGGGAACCGCCCAGGATGTAGATCTCGGTGAAGATCCGCATCGCGGCGATGACGATGAGGACCGCGACCAGCACCATCCGGCCGCGGATGCTGGGGACGGTGATCGACCAGAACCGCCGCATCCGCCCCGCGCCGTCGACCGACGCGGCCTCGTGCAGCTCGCGCCGTACGTTGCCGAGCGCCGACAGGTACAGCAGCATGTAGAAGCCGAGCCCCCGCCACACCGTCAGGGCGGTGACGCTGAGGATCAGCAGCCAGCGGTCGGTGAGGAACGGCAACGCTTGCTGGATCAGGCCCATCTGCTGGGCCAGCTGGTTGACCAGGCCACGGTCGTCGAGCAGCCACTGCCAGATCAGCGCGACCGCCACCACCGAGGCGATGACGGGGAAGTAGAAGACGGTACGGAAGAACCCCATGAACGGCAGCCGGCTGTGCACCAGCAGCGACAGGAACAGCGGCAGGAACGTCAGCAGCGGGACGCAGAGCACCACGAAGATCGCGGTGTTGAGCAGCGCGTCCCGCAGCCGCTCGTCCTCGAAGATCAGCGAGAAGTTCCTGAGGCCGATGAAGTGCCCACCGCTGAGCATCCGCACATTGGTGAAGGACAGCACGATGGTGTTGAGCGCGGGCCACAGGCTGAAGACCGCCAGCAGGATCAGCGGTACGACGAGCATCAGCCAGGGCGTGTACCACCGGTGGGCGTTCATACGGTCACTGCTCCAGCATCGAGTTGGCCTTGTCGACGCCCTTGTCGAGCGCCTGCTGGGAGGTCTGCTTACCGGTCATGGCCAGCGTGATCTGCTGCTTCAGGTAGTCGTTCATCTCGGGGCTCCACTGCGGCGGCGTGGCCAGCTTGGCCTGCTGCAGGGCGTGGAAGGCGAAGACGGAGGCGTCTCCCTGCGGGGTGCCGTCGCTCTTGCTGTAGACCGGGTCGTTGGCCGCCGCCGCCGTTCCCGGCAGGAAGCCCGGGGCCAGCTTGACGAAGGCGATCTGGTTGTCGTTGTTCGTGGCGAACTTCGCGAAGGCCAGCGCGAGCGGGAGGTTCTTGCTCTTGGCGGAGATCGACAGGCCCTGCGTGTACAGCGGCGGGGTGAGGAAGTTCTCCGACGGGACGACCTTGTCCTTCAGCGACGGGGTGTCCTTGTTGATGTTGGTGATGGCGTCGCCGCCGGAGGTGGTCATCGCCACCACCCGCTTCTTGAACAGCTCCGCGTTGCCCTGGTAGTCGCTGGTGAGGATGCCCGGTGGGAAGAGGCCGTCCTTGAAGGCCTGCCGGTACTTGTCCAGCAGCGCGGCGGCCTGGGGCGTGTTGAACGCGAACTTCTTGCCGTCAGGCGTCATCCACGAGGTGCCGGTGGAGGTGATGTCCGACGCGCCGGGGAAGCTGCTCAGCAGGAAGTCCTTGCCGCCGGACTTGTCGTGCATGACCTTGGCCGCGGCCAGCAGATCCTCGCGGTTCTTGGGCAGGTTCTGCGGGTCCAGGCCGTCCTTCTGCAGCATCTCCTTGTTCCAGTACAGGACGTCCGTGCCCGTGTACCAGGGGAAGCCGAAGGCGGACTTGCCGCCGTTGACGTCGGTGTACTTGTAGGCGTCGACGACGCTCTTGACCCAGTCCGACTCCAGCGTCGGCACGTTGGCCGACAGGTCGAGCAGGTTGCCGGTCTTGGCCAGCGGATAGGCGAGGTCCATCGGGAGGTTCACCACGTCCGGCAGGGTGTTGCCGGCCACCTGCGCGTTCAGCTTGGTCTGGTAGCCATCGCCGGGCTGGTCGATCCAGTTGATCGTGGTTCCCGGATGCTGGGCCTGGAAGTCGGCTATCAGCTTGTCGAAGTACGGCGTGAACTTGTCGTTCTTCAGCGACCAGGTCTGGAACGTGATGGTGCCCTTGAGCTGGTCGGTCGTGTCAACCTTCTGTTGCGCCGCGCCGTTGGACTGGCCGCCGCCTATGCCGCATGCTGAGAGCGCGGTGACCGCCATGACGGCCGCGACCAGCGGAGCCGGGATTCGCATGAGCTTGTTCTCCTGATCGTTGTCGCGGTCGGATGTACTAAAGCGCTCTAGTGAGTGTGAACTATGATTTGGCGCAAGGCCGCTGTCAAGAGAGGTACACCGAGACGTGACCAGACCGACGATCGCCGACATCGCCAAACGGGCGGGCGTGTCCCCGGGTGCCGTGTCCTTCGCGTTGAACGGCCGGCCAGGCCTGAGCGACGCGACCAGGCAGCGCATCCTCAAGATCGTTGAGGAGATGAAGTGGCGGCCGCACAGTGCCGCGCGGGCGCTGGGCGGCGCCCGGGCCGAGGCCGTCGGCCTGGTCCTGGCCAGGCCCGCCCGCACGATCGGCGCCGAGCCCTTCTTCATGCAGCTCATGGCCGGCCTCCAGGCCGGGTTGTCGATCACGTCCACGGCTCTGCACGTGATCGTCGTCGAGGACACCGCGGCCGAGATCGAGATCCACCGCCGGTGGGTGGCCGAGCACCGGGTGGACGGGTTCGTCGTCGTCGACCTGCAGGTGCGCGACCCGCGCATCGCGGCGCTGGAGGAGCTCGGCGTCCCCGCGGTCGTGCTCGGCGGCCCCGGCAGGCACGGCGGCCTGCCCAGCGTCTGGGCCGACGACAGGGAGGCCATGCTCTCCCTGGTCGACTACCTGGCCGCGCTCGGGCACCGGCGCATCGCCCACCTGGCGGGGCTGCCGACCTTCCAGCACACCCGGCGGCGCATCCGGGCGCTGAAGGACTCCGCCAAGCGGCTCGGCCTGGTCGAGGCCGTCTCTGTGCCCACGGACTTCAGTGACGCGCAGGGGGCCGCGGCCACCAGGACGCTGCTGTCGCGGCCCGAGCGCCCGACCGCGATCATCTACGACAGCGACGTGATGGCGGTCGCCGGACTCGGCGTGGCCGCGGAGATGGGCGTCTCGGTGCCGCGCGAGCTGTCCATCGCGTCGTTCGACGACTCGGTGCTGACGAAAATCGTCCATCCGTCGATCACGGCGCTGTCCCGCGACACCTTCGCACTCGGCGAGCAGGTGGCGCGGGCCCTGCTCGCCGCGGTCGACGATCCGGGCTCGCTGCGGGACATCCAGGCCACCACGCCACGGCTCACGGTCAGGGAGAGCACGGCGCCGCCAGGAGGCGTTGACACCCCTAGTAAAGCGGTTTAGTGTCCGGCACCGAGACATCTCGGCAGCTGGAGGCAACGTGTTATCGACGTCCCCCAAGACGCGTGTCAGGAAGATCCTCGTGGCGGCCGGGGCGGCCGTCCTGGTCGCGGCCGGGTTGCCGGTGAACGCCGCGCAGGCCGCGCCCCGCCACCACACCCTGGCCTACTACCAGACCCAGTACTCCAACGGCGCCTACGTCTCCCCGCTGCCGCTGCGGGGCATCGCCACCGACGTCGAGGTCGCCGCCTTCCACCTCAACGCCGACGGGTCGGTCCACCTCAACGACGACCCGCCCGCGGACCCGAAGTTCGACCAGATGTGGGCCGACGTCGCCGCCCTCCGCTCGTCAGGGATCAAGGTGCACGCCCTGCTCGGCGGGGCGGGCCGGGGCAGCTTCGCCAACCTGCACAACGACTTCACCCGGTTCTACGGGCTGCTGAGGGACGTGCTGCGGACCTACCGCTTCGACGGCGTCGACCTCGACATCGAGGAGACGTTCTCGCTCGCCGACACCGAACGCCTGATCAGGCAGCTGCGGGCCGACTTCGGCGCCGGGTTCACCGTCATCCTGACGCCCGTGGCCACGGACCTGGCCGGGACCAGCTCGTTCTCGGGCGGGTTCAGCTACCGGCAGCTCGAGCGGGACCTCGGCGGCCAGATCTCCTGGTACACCGGCCAGTTCTACTGCGGGTGGGGATCGCTCGGCAGTACGGCGAGCTACGACGCGATCGTCAGGAACGGGTTCAGCCCCTCCCGGGTGCTGGCCGGAGCCGTCACCAACCCGGCCAACTGCTCCGGGTACGTCGAACCGAGCAGGCTCGCGAGCACGCTGCGCAAGCTGGTCAACAAGTACCCGGGCTTCGGCGGCGCCGCCGGCTGGGAGTACTTCAACGGCCTGCCCAGCCCCGCCTCGTGGTACGCCAACGTTCGCGACGCGATGGGCGGCTCGTGAGGAGATCCACGCCGGACTGGCTCAGCGACGCCGTCATCTACCAGATCTACCCGCAGTCCTTCGCCGACTCCGATGGGGACGGAATCGGCGACCTGCGCGGCGTCCTGGGCCGGCTGGACTACCTCAGCTGGCTCGGCGTCACCGTGATCTGGTTCAACCCGATGTTCGCCTCCCCGTTCGGCGACGCCGGCTACGACGTGTCCGACTACCTGACCATCGCGCCCCGCTACGGCACCGAGGCGGACCTCGTCACGCTCGTCGAGGCGGCCCGCGACCGCGGCATCAGGGTCATGCTCGACCTCGTCCCCGGACACACCTCCGACCAGCACGCCTGGTTCCGCGCCGCGGCCGGCGACCCGCACGACGACCGCTACATCTGGTCGCCGACCCGGCCGTCCGCGGAGTGGGTGCCGTCGCCTGGCTCACGGCCCGGGTTCTACCTGCCGAACTTCTATCCGGTGCAGCCCGCGCTGAACTTCGGCTACGCCCGGATGCATCCGGACGAGCCGTGGCGCCGGCCCGTCGACGCCCCGGGCCCGGCCGCCAACCGGGCCGCGTTGCGGGAGATCATGGCCCACTGGTTCGACCTGGGCGTCTCCGGGTTCCGCGTCGACATGGCCTTCTCCCTCGTCAAGGACGACCCAGGACGTCTGGAGACCGCCCGGCTGTGGAGGGAACTGCGCGCCTGGCTCGACACCGAGTACCCCGGCCGCGCGCTGCTCGCCGAGTGGGGCGATCCGAAGACGTCGGTCCCGGCCGGCTTCCACGCCGACTTCTTCCTGCACGCGGTGGGGGATGTGTACCGGTCGCTGTGGGGGAACGCCGAGGGCAGCCATCGCCCTGAATGGGGCACCGAGCCGTGCTTCTTCGCCCCCGATGCAGGCGGCTCGCCTTCCCGGTTCCTGACCGCATGGGAGGAGGCCCGGGCGGCGATCGACGGCGCCGGTCACGTCGCGCTGCCTTCCGCCAACCACGACTTCTCCCGGCTGGTGTGCGGCAGCCGTACCGCGTCGATGGTCGCGCCGGCCTTCGCGTTCCTGCTCACCTGGCCGTCCCTGCCCACCATCTACTACGGCGACGAGATCGGCATGCGCTACCTGCCGGGGCTGCCGGACAAGGAGGGCAGCCAGTGCGGGCCCGAGGCCAGGCAGGGTTCCCGCACCCCGATGCAGTGGGATTCCTCCGCCAATGCCGGCTTCTCCACCGCACCCGCAGAATCTCTCTACCTGCCCGTCGACCCCGACCCGGCGCGCCCCACCGTCGAGGCCCAGCGCGCCGATCCCGCCTCGCTCCTGCACCAGGTCAGGGCACTGATCGCGGCCCGTCGGAGCACGCACGCGCTCGGCGCGTCCGGGTCGCTGCGCGTCCTGCACGCGGGCTATCCGCTGGTCTACCTCCGCGGCGGCACCCACCTGGTCGTGATCAACCCAGGCCAGGCCAGAGTGACCGCCCCGCTGCCGGAGGGCCTCGACGTGTCGGAGATGTCCTGCCTGGCCGGCGGCGACGGCGTGAAGCTGGGAGCCGGGGAGGTGACCACGGACGGTTTCGCCTATGGAGTCTTCTCCTGATGCTGCTCAGAGCGCGCCACGCCGGATGAGGTTCCTGGCGTGCACCGGCGATGCACATAAAGTGACAGTGTGGAGCGAGACGGCATCATCAGGGTCGCGACGCGGCTGTTCGCCGAGCTCGGCTACGACGAGACCGAGCTCAGCCTCATCGCCGGTGCCGCGGGCATCCCGTCCTCGGAGATCGTCGCGATGTTCGGCGGCAAGCAGGAGCTGTACCGGGCCGTGATGCAGCAGGCGGACGACACCGAGCGGACCGCCCTGCGTGCGGCACTCGCGGACTTCGCCTCCACCCCGGAGGCGGTCAAGCGGCTGGCCGACGCCTACCTCGACTTCTTCGCCGACAACCCGCAGATCCTCCGGCTATGGATGCACAGGTGGATAGGGGACGCCTCGGACACACCGGAACTCGAGGAGGGCTACACCCGGCCGCTGGTGCAGGACGTCGTCGACGCGGTCTCCCCGCTCCTGCCACGCGGGGTGGACGCCCGCTTCTTCATCTGGACGATCGTCTGGTGCGTGTACGGATTCCTCACCAGCGGCGTGCTGGACCGGCCACGCAGCGAGCGCCACATCAGGCCGGCCGACATCCAGCAGTTCAGGGCGCACCTCCACTGGATGCTGGACCGCCAGCTCGAGCAGCCCGGCACGGACTCGCCGGCCACGAAGGAACACGGCGCCTAGACCGAACAGCCTGACGGGGTTGGCGGAAGGCTCTTGATCGTATTGTCTGGGAGTTCCCCGACGTGAGGATCAAGGATGCCTCGTTCAAGAACCGTCCTGGCTGTGCTCGCCGTCGCCGCGTCCACGCTGCTGATCAGTGGAGCCGCCGAGGCGTCGGCGGACCTGCCGTTACCCTCGGCGATCTTCCGCGCCACGCACAACAGCTACTCCGGCAACGTCGACGGCGCCAAGAACTCGATCGCCTACCAGCTCGACCACGGCATTCGCTTCATCGAACTCGACATTCACGACAACGACTACGCCACCTCGCATGACTACTCCATCGGTCACGACTCTCCCGGCGACCAGGTCGACCACACGGGAAACCCCGCCTCCAACCTCCTGCGCGACTGGCTCGACGTGATCAACACCTGGTCCGCGCAGCATCCCGCCGCCGCACCGATCGTCGTCGCGCTCGACCTCAAGGACGACCTGACCGACAACACCTCGTACGCCGCGGGCAACCTGGCCGCGCTCAACCAGGAGCTCACCTCCGTCTTCGGCTCGCGGCTGTTCCAGGCCAAGGACTACCCGGCGACCCCGCCCACGGTGGACACGCTGCGCGGCAGGGTGCTCCCGCTGATCTCCGGCGACGGCAAGACCCGCACCCTCTACAAGCGCGACATCGGCTACCACCCGGCCGTCGCCATCAACGGCCGCGGCCAGGTCGTCGAGGTACACGACTCGGGCGCGGGCGTGCTCTGGTACTGGACCGGCACGTACGGCGCAGACGGCCGCGTGACCTGGCTGCGCCACGGCAGGTACGACACCGGCGTGACGCCGGCCGTGGCGCTGAACGACAACGGTGACCTGGTCGAGGTCCACCAGTCCCAGAACGCGACCACCTTGTGGTACCACGTCGGCCACCTCGGCGCCGACGGTGAGATCACCTGGTCGCCCAGCCACCAGTACGACAACGGCGTCCTGCCGACGGTCACGTTCACCGACGCGGCGGGCACGGGGTTACGCGAGATACACCGCAGCCAGAACAACAACCAGAACTGGGACTGGAACGGCGTGCTCGACGCCGGCGCGATGACGGTCTCGTGGAGCGGCAACGCCAAGACCTCCGACGCCCGCTACGACAAGACCACCTCGACCAGCGGCACATCGCGCGTGCACGTGTGGAACGGCGCCGACGGCCAGACCCCGGCCCAAACCCTGCGGATGGACACCGACAGGTACACCGGCGACCGCGTCCAGTACCAGCAGACCGCCTTCGACGAGTTCCAGCAGGGCGACAGCGCGGAACTCAAGCAGGGCGCCCTGTTCTACGCGGCGCCCGCCACCGAGTCCGCCTTCATCACCGCGGCACGGCAGGCAGGACGACTCGTGCGCGGCTGGGACTTCGACTCGCCGAGCAACGCCACCAGCCCGCTCGCCGACTACCCGGCGACCAACCACCCGTACGACACCTGGTACCAGGACCTCCTCACCCAATCCGGCGCCATCGAGTAGACGCGTGCCGTCCGCCGCCCAGGGGCGGCGGACGGCTCCTGGCAAGTCACGGCGTCGCAGGTTCTCCCTGGCTCCAGCGCGGGGTCGTGCGGGTCGACGTCGTGGCCGTCACGTCATGAAGGCCAGGGACGAGCGGACCTTGGCGATCAGGTCCGGCGGCAGCGGCGCGTAGCCGACGAGGGACAGATTGGATTGCCCCGCGTTGCTGGTGGCATAGTTCAGGAAACCGAGCAGCAGCGGGGGCGAGCCCTTGGCGCAGGCGATCTCGTACGTGATCCGCACGAGCGGATACGCCCCCGGTTCCCTGGTCGAGAGGTCGAGCTTGACCGCCAGGTCCCCGTTCCTGCCGACGATGTGGGCGCCGGCCAGGCTCCTGCTCGCGCTCTCCGGGGTCAGAGCGACGAACTGGCCCGCCGCGTCCCGCACCTTCGCCGTGCGCAGTTCCGCGCCGCTGGCGTAGCCGTACTCCACATAGCCGATCGAGTTTTCCGTGGTCAGGACCGCATCCGTCATCGAGGACGGCCCGTCCGCGCCTGCGCCGCCCGCTGCGGGCCACCGCGTCGAGGGCGGGTACGGCCAGCCGCCCGTCTCCGCGAGGAAGGTGGTAACGCTCTCACTCGTGCCGGTGGCGTCGGAGCGGTGGAAGGCGTGGATGCCCGTGCCGGGAAGGCGGGCGCCGGGGTTGTCGGCGGCGATCGCCGGGTCGGTCCAGGTGGTGATCTTCCCGCTGAAGATGCCGGTGAGGGCTTTCGGGGAGAGCCTGAGGTCGGGCACGTCCGGCAGGTTGTAGACCACCGCGATCGGGCTCACGAGCATCGGCAGGTGAAAGGCGCGGCCGCGGCACCGCTTGTCCGCCTGCGCCTGCTGCTGCGGGCTCATCACGAAGTCGGACCCGGCGAAGGAGGCCGCCCCGCTGATGAAGTCACGCACCCCGGCTTCCGAGCCGACGGGGCGGTAGTCGACCCTCACGCTCGGGACGACCTGGCCGAATTCCGTCCGCCAGGCGTTGACCGCGGCGACCTGCTCTGCCGAGCCGGAGCCCACGATCGTCACGACGGGGCCCGTCGCCACGTTCGGCTCCCTGCTGCACGAGGTCAGAGCGAGCGTCGCCGCCGCGATCGGACCAACGACCTCCATCGCTCTTCCCACACGTCAAACGCTATGTACGGGCGTTGAAGGGTTGCATCAACCCAGGGCAAAGTGGCGGCCAGTAGGTGACATCAGGCCAAGCGCGGACAGGCGACACCGGTCCGCACCTCCGCCCTCAACGCGGACTCAACGGGGATTCAACATCCTCCTGCCTACGGTCTGGGCGCACTGCACGTCCCACGTAGAGGAGGAAACCATGCGCATAGCCGTTGCGGGCGCGGTCCTGGCCGCCACCGCCGCACTGACCCTGGTGCCTGGAGCCGCGCCGGCCGGCGCCACCACCGCCGACGCCGACTGCGGTGGATCCACCAAGTACTCGTTCAACCCCTACACCAAGGTCCGCACCTGGAAGATGACCTGGACCAACTGCGTCCGCGGATCCCGTAAGAAGATCGACATCGCCCGGGGCCCCGACCTGCACTGCTACTACATCCCGGCGGGCACGTCGCACACCTGGTGGTTCTCGTCCAGGGTGGAAATCTTCGCGCCGTACCCGCGCGGGTTCAAGAACTGCTAGACGGTCTGCGCAGAGCGTCATGGGCGTCGGAGGGCCGCTGTCCTCCGGCGCCCATGCGCCGTTGCCGCGAGCTGTCAGGCGGTCGAGTGCAGGGTGGATCCGGTGCGGAAACCAGGGAGCGGCCGGCCGCCGCGCCGATGGCCGGTGACGCGGTGCGGGGTGACGGGCCGGGTGGGCAGCGGGGTGTTGTGATGTTCCCGCATGCGCAGGTGCTGCCAGGCCTGGACCCACTGCTCGACGTCGGCCCCGCAGGCGGTCACGATGGCGCGCACGATCGCCAGGGGCGGCAGGTGGTGGCGGTTGGGGTTCAGCGCGTCGTACATCGTGCTCTCGGCCAGTCGCCCGCCGGCGGCCCTGGCGACCTCGTAGAAGCTGCGCTGCCCGCTCCAGGCACGCAGTGCGCGCAGGTGGAGCACGTACTCGCGCGGCGTGGTGGCGCGCCAGGGATCCGGCTCAGGCGGGGGGTTCGCGATGGTGACCGGCGAGGGTCTGCGCTTGCCCGATGGCTTGCGTGCGCGTTCCCACAGAGGTCTCCAGGTGTCGGGGTCCTGCCCGCAGGCCCGGACGAAGTCGTGGGTGACGGCCCAGGTGGGGCAGCGCCGGCCGGCGGCGGCCTCGGCCAGGACCGAGGCGCCGCGCAGCGTGGTGGCCGCCATGGCGCGGTAGGTCGGCCGGCCCGCCTGCTGCCGCAGGTCGCGCAGCGCGCGGGCCAGCTCGGCCACCGGGCCGTCCCAGGTGATCGGGTTCTCGGGGCGTCCCATCAGCCGTTGTGCTGGGGCAGAGCGCCCCGCGGGTCGACGGGGACGATCGCGTTGACGGCGGTCAGCGCCACGCTCAGCGCCAGGGCGGGGTCGCTGCCCAGGGCGGCCAGCGCGACGACGAACGCCAGCACCACGATGAGCAGCACGAGCCTGGTCGCCGCCGCGGGGCGGCCGGCGGGAAGTACGCACAGCAGCTGGGACATGGAAGGCCTCCACGTGTGAGTTGGTGGTCCGGACGAGCCGGTGGCCAGCAACTGCCACACACCCGCCCGGGGGTTCTCCCCCCGGGCGTCGCAGACGCCGTACGTCCATCATCACCCCGCGCCCGCCGTAACGACAGCACGACGACGTCACACCTGCCATCCGGACAACACCATCGCCGCACCATGAACGACAGGTGCCGCAGCTCAACCGGACCGCCCCCGGCCGCCGGATGCCACCGAACGCCTCCGGACAACTCCACCGACGATGAACCCAGGGCCCGGGGCCTCGAAACAGCCTGGTCAAGCGCCCCCGGCATCAGTCCGTCGGTCCCGACGAGCACAGTGTTCACAACCCCGCACAATTTCCGGACAAACCCGCGGGGGTTCGCATTAACTTGAACATTGATGTTCGAGTTAGGGTGTGATGATGAGACGCATCGTGCCGCCTGCCCGGCCTGGCGCGCTTGGCGCGCAGTCGCGTGGCCGGAGCGCTGCTGGGCCGCGTCCACCTGGGCTCCGACCGCTTCGCACTCAAGGTCGAGACAGGTACGGCCGGCGGCTGGCTGACCGGGCCTCGGCAAAGCCGCGCCACCGGCTTGGCCGCGGCGCTGGTGATCAAACGCCTCCCGGCCATGCCGGCCGGCGTGCACCACCTCGAGCAGGCCGTCGACGCCGGCGAGTTCCTCCGGGAACTGGCCGGCTTCGGCTTCACGCTCTCCACGTAGATCCCGCGCCGGACCCGACGATCACGGAGCGACGCGGGCGAGCGTGCCGATCTCCAGTGCCGCCCACAGGGCGCCGTCAGGGCCGAGGGCGATGCCGTGCGGCTCGGAACCCGAAGTGGGCAGGTCGTGCACCGCGATGACGCCGTCGGGAGTGATCGAGCCGACGCGATTGCCGGCCCACTCGGTGAACCAGAGGACGCCGGCGCCGTCGGCCGCGATGGCGTGCGGGCGGCCGGCCCGGTCGGGCAGCGGGAAGTCCGAGATCACCCCGTCGGGCGTGATCCGGCCGATCTGGCCCGTGGCGATGTCGACGAACCAGACCGCGCCGTTCCTGCCCGAGGTGATCCCCACGGGTGCCGCCCCCTGGGATGGCAGCGGGTGCACGCTGACCTGGCCGTCCATGCCGATCCTTCCGATGGCGCCCGCCTGGTTCATGGTGAACCACATCCCGCCGTCGCCGCCCGCGGTGATCGCGGACGGGAACGCCCCGGTGACCGGCAGCGGGAACTCGGTGATCTCGCCGTCCACGGTGATCCGGCCGATGCGGTCCGTGACGGTCTCGGTGAACCACAGCGCGCCGTCCGGGCCCGCGGCGATGCCGAACGGCCCGCACTGGCGGGTGGGCGGCTCGAACCCGGTCACCTCGCCGTCCGTGGTGATGCGGCCTATCCGGTGCGCCCGGTATTCGGTGAACCACAGGGCGCCGTCCGGCCCGGGAACGATGATCGTCGGCTGGCCGCCGGGGTCGGCCGGATACGTGGTCGGCATGTGACCCGGGGCGAGGCGTCCGATCCGTCCGCTGTGGACGAGGGTGAACCAGAGCGCGCCGTCCGGCCCGGTGGTGATCGCGTACGGCCCGGCGTCGCGGTCGGCCACGCCGTACTCCTGGATGGAAACGTGTGTCATCAAGGCTTCTCCGATCCGTACCGGAACACATCTCTACAATCGCAACTGTTGTAGCTTTAAGGTAGTGATGGTGGCCGCTTAACGCAACTGGAGTTGTCTTTGGAGAGCCTCAAGCGCCCCGGCGGACGCAGCGCCCGGGTTCGCGACGCGGTACGGCAGGCGACCCTGGCCGAGCTGGCCGAGCACGGATACGGCGGGATGACCGTCGAGGCGATCGCGGCGCGCTCCGGCGTGCACAAGACCACCGTCTACCGGCGTTGGCGCGGCGTCGAAGGGCTGATCGCCGATGCCCTGGACCTGGCCCGCGACGAACCCTGGCCCATCCCCGACACCGGTTCCGTCCAGCAGGACCTGCGCGGCGTCGTGGCCCTCGTCGGTACCGGCTTCGCCGATCCCGCGCAGGGGCCGGTCGCCTCGGCCTTCATCGCGGCAGCCATGCAGAGCGCGGAGGCCGCGGCGGCGCTGCGGGGGTTCCTGACCGCCCGGAACGAGCAGGCCGCCGTGGTCGTACGGCGGGCCGTCGAACGGGGCGAACTGCCCTCCGACACCGACGCTCTGGAGGTGATCCGGGCCGCGGTCGCCCCGGTCTACTACCGGCTGTTCATCACCCACGAGCCGGTGAGCACGCGGGACGCGGAGCGTGCCGCGGACGCCGCGCTCGCCGCCGCCCGGGCACGAGTACTCACCTGACCGACCAGGTGTACGGGCCGTGATCACTGATGGGCGCGCCTAGACTTGCCACCTGTCCGGAGGAGGGGTGATGGTAGCGACCACGCGGTTCGTCGATCCGCCGGCAGAGGTGCTGGCCGAGGCGGCGGCCGCCTTCGGGTTGCTGTCCTCGCCGCCGCGGCTGCACCTGGTGTGGGCGCTGGCCCAGGGCGAGTGCGACGTGTCCGGGCTGGCCGAGCGGGTTGGTGGCGCGCTGCCCGCCGTGAGCCAGCACCTGGCCAAGCTCAAGCTGGCCGGATTGGTGCGTTCCAGGCGGGAAGGCCGCCGGGTGGTCTACCTGATCGACGATGAGGACATCGTGGCCACGGTTCAGGGGCTGGTCGGAAGCATGGCGGAGCGGGCGGTCGACGTCACCGAGGAGCGCGCCTCCGGCCGGGGCGCCTGAGCGTCGAACCGCCGGGGCCGAGCCACGCGAGCTGTCGCGGGCATCGTCTAGGCCGAGCAGGCGTCCGACAACTTGGCCGTGGCCGCCACCAGAGCCTTGGCGGGTTTCGGCGAGTGGATGGTGCGGGGTTTGGCCTGGACCGTGGTCACGGCCGCGTGTGAGCGGGCGATGGCGTTGCGCACGTCGGCCCGGATGCGATGGAAGTCGGGATAGGCCGGGTTGTACTGGGGCGGGACGAACGACAGCGTGGTGACGTGGGCGTTCTTCACCAGGTCGGCCAGGGGGACCAGGTCCTGCAGCCTGCCGCGCGGGATGTCGGTCTTGAACGTCTGGCGGGCGGCGGTGGCGAGCTGGTTGAACTTGAACAGCACCGTCGAGGGGTCGAGCTGGTTGAGCATGGAAGAGATGACGCAGTGCTGGCGCCGCATCCGGGTGTGGTTGTCGCCGCCGGCGCAGGTGGATCCGTCGTGGTCGCGGGCCCTGCCGTACCAGAGGGCGTCGTTGCCGTCGAGGCGGTGGGTGCCGGCTCTGATGACGCCGCCGTCGCTGCGGCCCACGCCGTAGCAGATGTCCTGCTCCACGTGGATCCGCACGCCGCCGAGCGCGTCGATGAGGTGGGCCACGCCCCACATGTTGACCAGCACGTAGTAGTCGATCTTCAGGCCGAGGATCCGGCTGACCGCGCCCATGGTCGCATCCGGCGCGCGGGTGGGGGAGTCGTGGAACGGGTCGGGATGTTTGTCGGCGTACATCCAGACGGCGTTGAGCAGGTCTTCGGCCCCCCGGCCCGGGCCCGTGATGTAGAAGTTCTTGGGCGGCGGGAACAGGGAGCGCATCACGCTGCCCTTGGGGAACGGCGCGTTCTCCATCTCTCTGGGTAGCGCGAACAGCACCGTGTCGCCGGTCTTGACGTCGATGCTGGCCACGTTGATGCTGTCGGTGCGAATGCTGGTGCCCCGCCGGTCCGCGGCGCCGTCGCCGCCGAGCAGCAGGATGTTGATCCGGCTGCGGCCGGCCCACGGGTTGGCGTGATTGATGGGGGTGGGCTCCTCGGGGGCGGCGAAGACCTGGCTCAGGGTGTCGTCGACGGCCGTCACTGCTCGCGAGGCGACCACGAACGGCGCCAGCACCGCCGCCACCAGCACCAGCGCCACCCCGTCCGACCACACCAGCCGCCGCCGCGGCCGCAACGCCGCATACGAGGCGATCACCAGCAGCCCCCAGGCCGCTCCCGCACCGACGCACAGGCCCGCCAGCATCCTGGTCCACGACGCGTCGGTCAGCACCGCGGCACCGCCCGACCTCAGCACCACCACCGCCGCCGTCACACCGGCGCCCACGAACAGCGCCAGCAGGCCGAACCCGGCCACCCGATGCCCGGCCCGCAGATGCGCGGCGCCAGGAACCAGGATCGACAGCAGCGTCCAGCCGATGGCCGCTCCCGCACCCCGTTTGTTACCCATGTGCCCTCTTGATCAGAGTCTTGGTCAACCCCTGAGGTCCGTTATAGCGGCACTCGCGATCATAGATCCGGGCACACTTGCCCGGGTGCGCAAGTTTTTGACTATCTCGCGACCATGTGCGGGTGCGCCGTCCGGGCCTTGTCAGCAGATGCGCGGCAGCGGGTCGCCGACCAGGAGGTCGACGATGCGGGTGCCGCCGAAGGAGGTCTTCAGCAGGACCAGCCCCGGCGGGTCGCCGGTGACCCGGCCGATGACCTGCGCCGCCTCCCCGTATGGATGGGACCGCAGGGCCGCGAGCGCCGGCTCGGCGCGTTCCCCGTCGACCACCGCCACCATCCGGCCTTCGCAGGCGACGTAGAGCGGGTCGATGCCGAGCAGCTCGCACGCCCCCCGTACGGCGGGCCGTACCGGCACGGCGTCCTCGTCGAGCACGACCGCCACCTTCGAGGCTTTCGCGATCTCGTTGACGACCGTGGCCACCCCGCCCCGGGTGGCGTCCCTCAGGCAGCGGACCCGCCCCTCGCCGCAGGCGTCGAGCAGCAGCGTGGTCAGGCCGTTGAGCGGCGCGGTATCGGAGGCGAGGTCGGCCGCGATGTCGAGCTCGCCGCGGGCGAGCATGACGGTGATGCCGTGCTCACCGATCGGCCCCGACACGATGACGGCGTCGCCGGGCCGGGCGGCGGCGGCGCTCAGCCGGGTCTTCGTCTCCAGCGTCCCGACGCCGGAGGTGGTGATGTAGCAGCCGTCGGCCTTGCCCCGCTCCACGACCTTGGTGTCGCCGGTGACGATCCAGACGTCGGCCGCTCGCGCCGCCTCCGCCATGGACGCGGTGATGCGCCGCAGGTCGGCGACGGGAAAGCCCTCTTCGAGAATGAACCCGGCCGACAGGTAGCGGGGCCTGGCCCCGCACATGGCCAGGTCGTTGACGGTCCCGTTGACCGCCAGGTCGCCGATGTCGCCACCGGGGAAGAACAGTGGCGTCACCACGTAGGAATCGGTGGTGAAGGCCAGCTGGTCGATGACCGCGCCGTCCTCCAGTGTCTCCAGCGGCGGGTTGCGGAAGGACTCCAGGAACACCGCCTCGATCAGCGACTGGGTGGCCTTGCCGCCGGCGCCGTGCGCCAGGGTGATGCGGTCCTCCAGCACGCGGGCCTTGCGGCGGCGCGAGCGCTCGATCCGCTCGAGGACCTGCTCCTCGCGGATGGTCGTCATGTCAGCGTCGCCTCCTTGACGCGCTCGCGGGAGAACCGGCCGAAGTTGTAGTAGGCCGCGCAGGCCCCTTCCGAGGACACCATGCAGGTGCCGATCGGGGTCTCCGGGGTGCAGGCGGTGCCGAACACCTTGCACTCCCAGGGCTTGAGGACGCCCTTGAGCACCTCGCCGCACTGGCAGGACTTGGGATCGGCCACCCGCCCGCCGGGGATGTCGAAGATGCGCTCCGCGTCGTAGGCGGCGTAGCGCTCGGTCATCCGCAGCGCCGAGTGCGAGATGAAGCCCAGCCCGCGCCACTCGAAGTAGGGACGCAGCTCCATCACCTGGTTGATGACGTTCAACGCCTTCAGGTTGCCGTTCCACGGGACCACCCTGGCGTACTGGTTCTCCACCTCCGAGCGGCCCTCGCTCAGCTGGAGCAGGATCCGGTAGACGGTGTGGAGCACGTCGAGCGGCTCGAACCCGGCCACCACCAGCGGCTTGCCGTACTCGGATGCGATGAACCCGTACGGCCGGCAGCCGATCACCGTGGAGACGTGGCCGGGCCCGATGAACCCGTCGAGGCGCAGGTCGGGGGAGTCGAGGATGGCCTTGATCGCCGGGATGATCGTCACGTGGTTGCAGAAGACCGAGAAGTTCGTGATGCCTTCCGCCTGCGCGCGCAGGACGGTCATCGCGGTCGAGGGCGCGGTCGTCTCGAAGCCGATGGCCATGAACACCACGCGCTTGGCCGGGTTCTCCCTGGCGATCTTCAGCGCGTCCAGCGGTGAGTACACCATCCGGATGTCCGCGCCCCTGGCCTTGGCGTCCAGGAAGGACCCGGACCCGCCGGGGACGCGCATCATGTCGCCGAACGATGTCATGATCACGTCCGGTTGCGAGGCGATGTGGATGGCGTCGTCCACCCGGCCCATCGGGATGACGCAGACCGGGCAGCCCGGGCCGTGCACCAGCGTGACGGCCGGCGGCAGGTAGTCCTCCAGCCCGTGCTTGTAGATCGTGTGGGTGTGCCCGCCGCACACCTCCATGAACTTGTACGTCCGGCCCGGCTCGCACAGCGCGGCGATGCGCGCGGCGAGCGACCGGGCCATGTCGGCGTCGCGGTACTCGTCGACGAAGCGCATCGGCCTCACACCTCCTCGATCATGGACTCGCGCAGAGCCTCGATCTCGTCCTCGTACGCCTGCCCGATGCTCTCCAGGAAGTCGAGCGCCGCCTTGGCCTCCGCCTCGTCGATCTTCGACAGGGCGAAGCCGACGTGGATGAGGATCCAGTCGCCGGGCGTCACCGACTCGCCCTCGAGCAGCCCGATGTTGATCGCCCGCTGTACCCCGCTGACGTCGACCATCGCCAGGTCAGGCCTGTCCGACAGGATTTCCACGATCTCCCCGGGAATGCCCAGGCACATGAGCGGCCTCCGCCATCTGGATGGATTCGAGGACGAGATCGTCGCCGCCCTCGGTGTCGATATCGGTGCCGCCGCACTTCGGGCAGACGGCGAAGGGGTCGTGGGACACGGCCGTGTGCCCGCAGGACCTGCAGGTGAGGCTGACCGGGATGACGATCAGCTCCACGCGCGCGCCCTCGGCCGGCGACCCCTCGGCCACCATCGAGAACGCCTGATTGATCACCGGCTCCGTGATGCGGAGCATGGCGGACGCCCGTACCCGGGCCAGCCGTACCGGCCGGCCTTCCGCGCGGTTCTCGACCGCGGTGAGTATCGCCTCGGCGATTCCGAACTCGTGCAAGACTGCCTCCCCCTGAGGTGCCGGTCACATGTTCCTGATCTTGATGTAGCGCTTGATGTCGGGCAGAGACTGAAGGATCAGGATCGCGGTGCCCACCAGGGCAGCCGCGATGATCAGGCGTTTGAGCATGTTCGTCACCCCGCAGACTGTTTCTCGTTGAGTTCGTCGATCAGGTCGCGTACCAGGTCGACCGCGGTGCCGACGGCGCCGGCGACGGTCGGGCTGAGCTCCATGCCCGGCGAGATGTCCTCGGGTTCGCAGCCGACGACCAGGACCGGTGGCGGTCCGGCGCCGAGTGTGCCCGCCAGCGCGAGGACGGCCTCGGGTGTCATGGAGTGGGCGTCGAGGACTTCGCCGGGACCGCCGGGCTCCGGCTCGAGCACGTACAGCGTGCCGGGCGGTCCGCCGTTCGACGCGGCGTCGACCAGGATCGCCGCCTCGTAGGCGCCGCCGGTGAGCTCGTAGGCGAGGTGCACGCCGCGGATGCCGAAGTCGGCGGCCCGCACGCCCTCGGGCAGGCTCGTGTCCGCCAGGCGCCTGGCCACGGCGACGCCGAAGCCGTCGTCGCCGAGGAAGACGTTGCCGACTCCGGCCACGAGGATCCTCACGCGTCCGCCCTCTCGTCGCCGAGCGGCTCGATCTCGTCGGGGGCGAAGTAGAGGAACCGGCCGTGCGACCGCTGCAGGTCGGCCCCGGGGTCCTCGTCGAGGGTCACGGCGACATGCCGGGCCCCGTCGACGTCGAGGAGCACCGCCTCCACCGTGGCGGTACGGCCGGCCAGGAACATGTCGTGGGCGTCGGCACGCCGCCTGCCCGGGTTGAGCCGGACGCGGCTGCCCTGGGCGACCGCCACACCCGCGATCACCACGCTGTCGGTGCCGGGCGACACGCTGGGGTCGGATCCCGGGTCCCACCAGGGTGACGGCGCGGCCGCCTCCGGATACCTGATCGCGCCGTGCAGCCGCTCCACCCACTCGGCGGGCAGGTCGCCGACCATGTCGATGAGCCTGGCCGCACGGGGATCGGTCGCCCTGGCCTCGCGCGTCTCCTCCTCGGTGAGGGTGAGCGTGCGCAGGTGCAGGATCTCGTCGATCTCGGTCGCGTCGAACAGGTCGCCTGGACTCTCGGGCGCGATGGTGGGGTGGTCGTACAGGATGATCGGCGACGACAGCACCACGTCGCGGTGCCCGGGCTCGCCGACGAGCACGGGCCAGGTGTGCTCGTTACGGCAGGTCCGCGCGAACGGCTGCGCCCATTCCGGCGGATCGGTCAGGGACACGAACGCCCCGCTGTCCAGGGCGAGCAGCAGGTGCGCCGAGACGAGCGAGCGCCGCAGCGCCTGCTCGCGCGGCGCGTCACGCGGGTCCCAGCCGTCGACGTTCTCCACCTGGGCGCGCAGCTTGATCAGTCCGTACGGCCCGGCGATCGGCTCGGCCGCGACCCTGAGCACGGCGTGCAGCGGCAGGTGTTGCGCGACGACCCGCCCTTCGACCTCGCCGGTCGGAGCGAGGATCGGCTCCTCGCCCAGCTCGCCGGGCACGCTCACCTCGACCGTGCGTTCGGCGTCGAGCAGGTCGGCGATGGAGAGCACGGTCTCCACCTCGCGCTCCGTCGCCTCGTCGAAGGTGATGAAGGTGCTGTCCCCGCTCCTCAGCTCGGCGACGGGCCGGTATCCGCCCGAGTCGGCGCACTCGACCCGGCGCTCCTTGACGTGCAGGAAGCGCAGGATCAGCCGCACGTTGGCCGCCCCGGCCGCTTCGGCCAGGCATTCCGTCGTGCTCGCCGAGGGTTCGGCGGTGGCGGTGAAGCCCGGTGGCACGAGCACGCCGAACTGCCAGCGCATCTGGTTCTTGGCGGCCGAGGCCCGGTAGGGGTAGAGCAGGTAGCCCTCGTACAGGACCGTGTCCGCGACCCTGCGGGCGATGTCCATCGGTACGGTCATCCCTGTGCCTCCTTGAGCAGCGCCTCCATGGCGTCGTCCCAGGTCGCCAGGGCGCGGGCGGACTTGAAGCGATGCAGATCGCGCAGCGTGTCGCGGCGCAGCCGCAGCCAGCCCGACCCGGGGAAGTAGCGGTCCATCAGCTCCCGCCAGAGGGCGACGGGCAGCCGGTGGCGGGCCTCGCAGTGCCACGGCACCTGCGCGACGGCGAAGCCGTTGGCCGCCCGGGCGAAGACGGTGCCGCTGAAGAGCATGAGCAGCGGGATCTCGCCGTCGTCGAGCGCGGCGAAGTACTTGCCCGCCGCCACTTCGAGGTCGTAGCCGCACGGCACGGGCACGTCGATCTCCGTGGCTCCGCTGAAACCGGGGACCGCGACGGCCACCTCGGCGAACTGGAGCGGCTTCAGTGTGTCGCCCCAGCGTGCGGGGTCGCCGAAGAGGTCGCCGAGCAGCTCCGCCTCGTCCGGGCTGTAGCGCCGCAGGTGCGGCTCCACTCTGATCTGGCACCGCAGCAGAATCGCGTGCACATCGGCCTGCGACGTGATGCGCAGCCGGAAGAGCAACGTGGGGAACGCGGCATGGGTCTTCACCCGCGAGCCCAGGCAGGTGAAGCCGACCTCAGCCATGCTCGCCTCCAGCCCGCGCGCGCCCGCGCAGCTCGGCGAAGAAGCCCTCGATCGCCTCCCACGTCTCCTGACCGCCGTCGAAGCCCTTCCAACGGGTGCGCACCAGGCCGACCAGCTCGTAACAGGCGTCGATCGGCACCAGGTAGCACCCGAAGCCGTCGGGCCCGCGGTCCACCAGGAGCGCCTCCACGTCCGGCAGGGTCTCGGGGAGCTCGGGATTGGCGGCCAGCACGCGCTCCCAGGTGTCCAGGGGGAGCTGGGATTCGGTGGCGCCGCCCGGGCTCGGATAGAAGGCGGCGACCTGGCCGAGCACGGAGTTGTGGAAGAAGAACGCCGTGCGGACCGGGATCTGCAGCTCCTCCCAGTCGCCCGCCGACAGCCGGAACGAAGGGAAGTACAGATAGCGGTCTGGTACCGCGCGGTAGCGCCGTGCTGTGCCCGCCTCCTCCTGGGTGAACAGCAGATAGCAGGCCCTGCACGCGCACAGCAGCGCCCGGCTCTCGGTGTTCACGACGTGCCCGTGGTCAGCTCCCGCCGGCGCCGCGCACAGCTCGCACCGCTCCACCTCAGGGGCCCGGGGCTCGAGGAACCTGCGCAGCCCGGTGGCGGTCACGACGCGGTCTCCGGCACCGGGCAGGGGCCGGGCGGGCGCCGCTGGATCTGCAGGATTCCTTCCTGCGCGGCGGCCGGCCCGTCGACCTCCACCCGTGACACCTCGGGCGCGGCCCTGGCGACCGCACGCTCGATGGTGTCCGTGACCGTGATCTGCGAGGAGGGGCAGCCGTGGCAGTTGCCCTCCAGGCGCAGCCGTACCACCCCGTCGGCGTCGAGATCGAGCAGCTCGACGCCGCCCGCGTGCGATCCCAGCAGGGGCCGCACCTCGTCGAGTGCCGCGACGACGCGCTCCCGCGTGCTGAGCGGGTGCAGGTCGTGCAGCACCAGCAGGCCTGAGAGCAGGGGATCGGCGGCGACGCGGCGCAGCGCCTCCCCGGCATCGGACTCGACGAGGATCTCCATCAGGCGTTCCAGGCCGGAACCGTACAGTTCGACCAGCGCCCTGACCAGTTCCTCGGCCTTGGCGCGCGCCGCCGGGTCGGCGAGGCCGCCCAGGTCGGCGAGCAGCGCCTCGACGCGGTCACCGGCCGACTGGACATCGTGAGCGTGCGGCATCATCTCTTCCCGTCACCCGCCGTTGAAGGCGTGGGGGGTGTGCAGCTTGCGCAGTTCTTTGCCGCCACCGAGGTACATGTGGACTCCACACGGCAGGCAGGGGTCGAAGCTGCGTACGGCACGCATGATGTCGATGCCCTTGAAGCTGTCCGGCGGGTTCTCCTCGAAGATCGGCGTGTTCTGCACCGCGTCCTCGTACGGGCCCGGCGTGCCGTAGCTGTCGCGCGTGCTGGCGTTCCACGGCGTGGGCGGGTACGGGTGGTAGTTCGCGATCTTGCCGTCGCGGATCACCATGTGGTGGGACAGCACGCCACGCACCGCCTCGGTGAAGCCGCAGCTGATCGCCTCCTCCGGCACCTTGAACGGCGACCACGTCTGGGTACGGCCGGCGCGCACCTCGCCCAGCCCCTGCTCGACGAAGTGCAGCGCGCACGCCGCGGCGTAGGCCTGGAAATAGGTGCGGGCACGGTTGCGCTCGAGCGCGTTGGAGAGCAACTCCCCGTTGCGCTCGGGGATCTTCCAGACGAACGTCTTCTCCGGCTTCGTGGCCGTCTTCGGCAGGTTGATCTCGACGCTGTTGCCGGTCGCCTTGACGTAGCCGATGTCCACCAGGCCGGACAGCGCCGTCGACCAGAGCCGGGCCAGAGGGCCACCACCGGTGTCGAGCGGGAGCAGCTTCTCCCCGTCGAACCAGCGGGGCGACATGACCCAGCTGTACTTGTCGGTGAAGTCGCGCTTCTGCGGGTGCGGGATGGTGGTCTGGTTCCATGGGTGGCGCATGTCGACCGGGTTGCCGAGCGGGTCGCGGGTGACGAACGGCTCCCTGCCCTCCCAGTCGTCGTAGTAGGAGCTGCCCAGCAGGATCCGGATGCCCAGGTTGATGTCGACCAGGTTGTTGGTGACGAGCCGGCCGTCGACGATCACGCCCGGCGTGACGAACATCTTGCGACCCCAGTCGCTCATGTTCTGGTAGCTGAAGTCGCAGTGTTCCGGGTCGTTGAAGCTGCCCCAGCAGCCCAGCAGCACCCGCCGGCGGCCGACCTGCTCGTAGCCGGGCAGGGCGTCGTAGAAGAAGTCGAACAGGTCGTCGTGCATCGGCACCACGCGCTTGAGGAACTCCACGTAGCGCATCAGCCGGCTCAGGTAGTCGGTGAACAGCTGGACGGTCGCCACCGTGCCCACACCGCCTGGGTAGAGCGTGGAGGGGTGCACGTGCCTGCCCTCCATCAGGCAGAACATCTCCCTGGTGGTCCGGCTGACCGCGAGAGCCTCCCGATAGAACTCGCCCTCCAGCGGGTTCAGCGAGCGCATGATGTCGGCGATCGTCTTGAAGCCGTGATCGGCGGCATGGGGCGCTTCGGTGCGTTCGGCCAGCTCGAGCACGCCGGGGTTGGTCTCGCGGACCATCTTCTCGCAGTAGTCCACCCCGACCAGGTTCTCCTGGAAGATGTTGTGGTCGAACATGTACTCGGCCGCCTCGCCGAGATTGATGATCCATTCGGCGAGGGCCGGGGGCCGCACGCCGTAAGCCATGTTCTGGTTGTAGACCGAGCAGGTGGCGTGGTTGTCGCCGCAGATCCCGCAGATGCGGCTGGTGATGAAGTGCGCGTCGCGCGGATCCTTGCCCTTCATGAAGACGCTGTAGCCGCGGAACACCGACGAGGTGCTGTAACACTCGGCCACCTCCTTCTTCTTGAAGTCGATCTTGCAGTAGATGCCCAGGCTCCCGACGATCCGGGTGATCGGATCCCAGGCCATCTCGACCAGTTCGCGGTCCTGTTTCGGTGTTGTCGTCATGTCAGCTCCATGGCGCGCGGTATCCGGTGAGCAGCTCGCGGCCCTTCTTGCGCCACTTCGGCTCCTTGTCGACTGTGCGGAGGGTGATGCCGCGCAGGGTGCGGATCACGACGCCGTAGCCCGTGCTCAGCGTGGACGACACCCGCGCCCCTGGCGGCTCGTCCATGAACGGCATGAACTTGTCCGGGAAACCCGGCATGGTGCAGGCGATGCAGATGCCACCCACGTTCGGGCAGCCGCCGATCCCGTTCATCCAGCCGCGCTTGGGCACGTTGCACTTCACCACCGGCCCCCAGCACCCGATCTTGACCAGGCACTCCGGCCGGCCGTACTCGGTGGTGAACTGGCCCTGCTCGTAGTAGCCCGCCCGGTCACAGCCCTCGTGCACCGTCTTGCTGAACAGCCACTTGGGCCGCAGCGCCTCATCCAGCGGGATCATCGGCGCCTGCCCCGCCACCTGGTACAGCAGGTACAGGATCGTCTCGGACAGGTTGTCCGGCTGGACCGGGCAGCCGGGCACGTTCACGATCGGCAACCCGGCCTTGGACTTCCAGTCCCAGCCCAGATAGTCGGCCACACCCATCGCACCGGTCGGGTTGCCCGCCATCGCGTGGATGCCGCCGTAGGTCGCGCACGTGCCCGCGGCCAGGACCGCGGTCGCCTTGGGCGCCAGCCGGTCCAGCCACTCGCTGGTGGTCATCGGCTGGCCGGTGTCCGGGTTGTTGCCGAACCCGCACCAGTAGCCCTCCTCCTTGATCGACTCGTTCGGGATGGACCCCTCGATGACCAGCACGAACGGCTCCAGCTCGCCACGATCGGCCTTGTAGAACCACTCGATGAAGGCGTCCGCGCCCTCCACGGGCCCGCACTCGAAGTCGATCAACGGCCAGTGCACCGCGATCTTCGGCAGGCCGGGCAGCGCACCCAGCACGATCTCCTCGATGCTCGGCTGGGTCGCGGCGGTCAGTGCGACGGAGTCACCGTCGCAGCTCAGCCCGGCATTGATCCAGAGAATGTGCAGAACCGGTTCGTCCTGCGGCGGTGAGCCCCCGCTCGTCGAGCTGGTCGGCGCGGTCATGTCGCCACCCCATCCTTTTCGCGTCCATGGGTCGTGATCGGTGGGGGGTCGGTTCGTGTGGTAGCTGTCTCCCTGTCGTTCAGCCGGAATCGAGCGCGTGCTGGGTGAGCTCCCACAGCACGTGGTAGACCGTCGTCTGGGCCTCCTGTATCCGGTGCACGGACGAGGAGGGGATGACGAAGAGATGGTCGAGCACGTCGAGTTCGGCCAGCCTGCCGCCCTTGTCGCCGGCCAGGCCGACGGTGAGCATGCCCTGCCGGGCCGCGGCCTCGAAGGCCTGGACGACGTTGGCGGAGCCGCCGCTCGTCGACAGACCGAGCGCGACGTCACCCGGCCTGCCCAGCGCGGCGAGCTGGCGGGCGAAGACCACGTCGAAGCCCACGTCGTTGGACAGCGCAGTGAGCACCGCGACGTCGCCGGTCAGGCAGAGGGCGGGCAGGGGCACACCGCGGTGGGGATGCAGGAAGGCGGTGGCCACCTCCTGGGCGTCGGTGCTGCTGCCGCCGTTGCCGAAGGTGAACAGCCGGCCGCCGGCGGCGAACCTGGCCGCCATCTCCTCCGCGCACGCCATCAGGGCCCGCGCCGACTCCTCCGCCACCCGCGCGCGCAGCCGGACGATCTCGGCCGCCTTCTCGGCGGTGGAGCGGCCGACGTCCTCGAGCGACGGGCCCGAGCCCGCGTGCAGAAAGGGGTAGAGCTCGCCCAGCGGGGACTTCTCCGCCCTGGCGGTGACGGCGATGGCCTCCTTGGCGTGCACCAGGACGGTGTCACCCGGGGAGGCGTCGACCAGAGCCACGCTGACCTCCTCGAGCGCGCCGCCGCCGGTGTCGACCTGCGCGAGCATGCCCTCGCCCACCCGGACGACGACGTACGGCAGGGCCTCGTCGGCACAGGTCACGCACACCTCGGTGGAGCACTCTCCAGGGTCGTTCATCCTCGGGCCTCACCTTCGAGGAAGACGTGCGCCAGCTCCCACAGCAGGTGGTAGATCGTGACGTGGACCTCTTTGATCACGGCGGGATCGTCGGAGCGGGCGACCAGGACATGGTCGGCCACCTGGCCCGGCGGATCGTCACCGCCGGTCAGGGCGATGGTGCACAGGCCCAGCTCGCGTGCCGTCTCGAGGCCGCGCCGCACGCTGGTGCAGCGGCCCTCGCGGGAGATGCCCATCGCCATGTCATCGGATTCGGCCCAGTGCCGGATCTGATGGGCGAAGATCTCGGCCGGTCCCTCGTCGTTTCCGAGCCCGTCATGGCTCAGCGCGATCGCCGGCAACGCCCGCTTGCCCACGATGACCGGGTGCATGAACTCCACCGCGACGTGCGCGGCATCCGATCCGCCGCCGTCGCCGAAGACGATCAGCTTTCCGCCGCGGCGGAAGCGGGTGGCCATGTCGCGGCAGGTCCGCACGATGAGCTCGACGTCGGCCGCCAGTGCACGCCCGGCGCGATCGCGCCGGGCGAAGGCTTCGCCGACTGCCTCACTCATCGTCGATGACATGCGCATACCCCATCACTCAAGGTAGCTGTCACGTTACGGTGCGAAACTTCATGGTCGACACCCGTGCGGTCATGATCTGCGGTAAAGGTCTGATCGCAGGGGTAACTTTCTCCTCTAGCTCGTGTGTGCCCTTGTCTGCCGGTTCGCCGTAGCTGGCGAGGATGACGCCATGAGCAGCGGAAAAGCGCGGATCAGCATCCGTGTCGAGGGGATTGTGCAGGGTGTGGGCTTCCGCCCGCACGTTCACTCGCTGGCTCGGCGGCTGCGGCTGGCGGGATGGGTGGGCAACGACGGCAGGGGCGTGTTCATCGAGGCCGAGGGCGAGCCGGAGGACATCGCGCGTTTCCAGACGGACCTGCGCGAGCAGGCGCCACCGCTGGCGGCCATCCACCGGGTGACGACCACGGAGATCCCCGCACGCGGCGACCTGGGCTTCAGCATCGCGGACAGCCTGCAGGGATCCGGGCCGGCCACGCTCGTCTCACCCGACGCCGCGACCTGCCGCGACTGCCTGACCGAGCTCTTCGACCCGGCCGACCGGCGGTTCCTGCACCCCTTCATCAACTGCACCAACTGCGGGCCGAGGTTCACCGTCATCAAGGACGTCCCCTACGACCGGCCGGCCACGACGATGTCCGGGTTCGCCATGTGCGGGGACTGCGAGCGCGAGTACCTCGATCCGGAGGACAGGAGGTTCCACGCGCAGCCGATCTGCTGCCCGGCCTGCGGCCCCACACTGAGGCTAGTCGGCCCGCGGGGGCGACCGCGGCCCGGCGACCCGATCGAGGGCGCGGCCGAGCTGCTGCGGTCGGGCCGTGTCCTGGCCGTCAAGGGGCTCGGGGGATACCACCTGGCGGTCGGTGCCGCCGACGAGGAGGCCGTGCGCACCCTCCGATCGCGCAAGTACCGCGAGGACAAGCCCTTCGCGGTGCTCGTCCCCGATCTGGACGCCGCGCGTGGCCTGTGCGAGCTGAACCCCGACGCCGAACGGCTGCTCACCGGACCGCAGAGCCCGATCGTGCTGCTCCCCAGGCGGCCGGGCGCCGCGGTCGCGGAGGGAGTCGCACCCGGCCAGGGCCGGCTCGGCCTGATGCTGCCGTACACGCCCGTGCACCATCTCCTCGCCCGGGCCTTCGCCGGGCCGTACGTGCTCACCAGCGGGAACCTCTCGGACGAGCCCATCGCGCACCGGGACGGCGACGCGCTCGAGCGGCTGGGCGGCCTCGCGGACGGCTTCCTCGTCCATGATCGGCCGATCCACGTCCGTGGCGACGATTCGGTGCTCCTGCCCGGCCGGGGGCAGGCGATCCCGCTGCGGAGATCGCGTGGATACGCGCCGCAGCCTCTCATGCTGTCCGAGCCGGCTCCCCGGCACGTGCTCGCCTGCGGCGCCGAGCTGAAGCACACCTTCTGCCTTGCGCGTGACCGCCATGCCTTCGTCTCGCACCACATCGGCGATCTCGAGAACTACGAGACGATGCGGTCCTTCGTCGAGGGGGTCGAGCACTACCGCCGGCTGTTCGACATCACTCCCGAACTCCTCGCGCACGACCTTCACCCCGAATACCTCTCGACCAAGTACGCCCTCGACACCGAAGGGGCCGAACTGGTCGCGGTCCAGCACCACCACGCGCACATCGCCTCGTGCCTGGCCGACAACCAGGAGCGGGGACCGGTCATCGGGGTCGCGTTCGACGGCCTCGGCTACGGCGACGACGACACCCTGTGGGGCGGCGAGCTGCTCGTGGCCGACCTCGTCGACTTCACCCGTGCCGGGCGCCTGTCTCCCGTGCCGCTGCCGGGCGGCGCCGCCGCGATCAGGCAGCCCTGGCGCATGGCCGCCGCACACCTCGACTCCGCGTACGGCGGCGCGCCGCCGGACGATCTCCCCGTGCGCTCACGCAACCGGCTGCGCTGGGCCGACGTGACCGCCCTGGCCGGATCGGGGACCAACGCGCCTCTCGCCTCCAGCGCGGGGCGGCTGTTCGACGCGGTGGCGTCGATCCTGGGCCTCGGCGACACCGTGGCGTACGAGGGACAGGCCGCGATCGCGCTCGAGCAGCTCGCCGACCCTGCCGAGCACGGCGCCTACCCGGCCGGCCTGCTCGACGGCGACCTCGTGACGGTCGACTGCGGCGACCTCGTCCGCGCCGTCGTCTCGGACCTGCGCGCCGGGGTGGCCCCGGCGATCATCTCGGCTCGCTTCCATCACGGTCTGGCCGCCGTCACCGCCGCAGGCTGTGTACGGCTGCGCGCCGCCACGGGCCTGCGCACCGTCGCGCTGAGCGGCGGGGTGTTCCAGAACCAGCTGTTCCTGGGCGCGCTCGCGGGCCGGCTCGAGGCGGGCGGTTTCCGTGTGCTGACCCACCACCGCATCCCGCCCAACGACGGCGGCATCAGCCTGGGGCAGGCCGCGGTGGCCGCGGCCCGAGACGCGGCCGGCCGCTGCTAGCCGGCCACGCCGCCTGGATCTCGGCCGACGCCTCGTGCGCTTCGTCGTGTCCTGTGCCTCACAGGCCCCGTGCCCCGTCGATGCGTTCGCGAAGCAGGTCGGCGTGGCCGTTGTGGCGGGCGTACTCCTCGATCATGTGGATGAGCACCCAACGCAGTGAGACAGGCCCTCGCCAGGCGTCGCGGCCTTCGACGTCGAGATGGGGAGCGCCGGCGACATAGCTTTCCGCGAACGCCACCTCCTCGCGCCAAGCCTGCCAGGCGGCGGGGCCGACGGCGGGATCGGCGCCGTCGAAGTCGCCGTCAGGGTCCTCCGCGGAGGAGAAGTGGGCAGGCGCGTCATGCCCGGCCAGCACTAGCCGGAACCAACGGCGCTCGACGTCGGCGAGATGCCGGACCAGGCCGAGCAGCGACAGCGTGGAAGGCTCCGCGGAGCGCCGGGCCAGCTCGGCGTCCAGCCCCGCGCACTTCAACTCCAGCGTGGCCCGCTGCGCCGCGAGGACGTTGACGAGCATGGCCCGCTCGTCTCCGGTGGCGGGGAAGGCGAACCGGCTGTCCTGATCGCCGCCGATGATGTCGCCTCTTCTCTGTCGGACCGTGTTGTCCAAAGCTCCTCAGCCCTTCTCGTCGATCAGCGGTGACGCGCCGATCGAGGGTACGGGATGGTCAGCCTTGCTGTTCGACGCCGGTCAGCACCCGCATGCCGCGCGGGCCGTTCTCGTCGTGCTGGACCGTCAGCCCGGCCCTTTGCGGCTTGCCGTACCTGGAGGAGTTTCTGCGCCGTACACTGCCCGGCATGGGTGATCTTCCGGTTTACGATGTCGTCCTGCTGCCCCCGGCGGGCATCGCCGCGGAGGCTGTCAAGCTGAGCCGGCAGTGCGCGGAGCCGGCCGGCGCCGAGTTCGTCCTGACCGAGGAGCGGGTGTATCCGCACCTGTCGCTGTTCATGGCCGTCTACACCCCCGAGCAGCGCGCGGCGGCCGTGGAGCGGCTGGCCGGCATCGGCCGGCGCACGCCGGTGATCGATCTGCGGGCCGATCGCTTCGCGGGCAACGAGCACGGCATGTTCGAGCTGTTCTACGACAAGAGCGAGGCCATCACCGCTCTGCAGGAGGACGTGCTGGCCGCGGTGGCGCCGCTGCGCGCGGGATGGCGGCGGCATGATCCGGTCGGTCGCGTCCTGGCCGACTACCGGCTCAGCGCGCCCGCGCCCGCGCGCGACAACCTCGAGCGGTACGGCTACGACGAGGTCGGCGAGCTGTTCCGCCCGCACATCACACTGACCCGCTTCCAGCAGCGTGATCACCAGGTCGACCCGGCGCTGCTGCCCTCCACGCAGGCTTTCACAGCGGCCTTCGACACGCTGGCGCTGTGCGTGATGGGGGAGCACGGCACGTGCACCGAGATCGTCGCCCGATTCACGCTGGCAGGCGCCGAGCCCGTGTCCTAACGGCGGACGCGATAGAGCAGGTGTAGCACCCGGTCGCCCTGGATCACCACGTGCGGGTCGTCGAGCAGATGCCGGGCATCGACTGACCCGAAGTACCGCTTGCCCGAGCCGAAGACCACCGGCACGACGTCCATCGCCACCTCGTCCACCAGGCCGAGGGCGAATGCCTGCCCGCCGACGTCGCCCGCCGCCACGGCGACGGTGCGATCGCCCGCGAGTTCCTTGGCCTTCGCGACGGCCTGTGCCACATCGTCGACGAAGTGGTACGACGCCTCGGGGTGCCACCCGTCGGGCTTGGGCCGGTGTGACACGACGACCACGTGTTCGCCGGTCGGCGGCGACCCCTCCCAGCCGTTGGTCATGTCGAACAGGTGGCGCCCGATCACCATCGACCCGATCCTCGCCCACATCGGCTTGACGTACTCGGCCGAGACCTGCGAGATCCTCCCGACTTCTCCGAGCTGGACGTCGCCGTTGGAGTACCAGTCGAACAGCGGGCCGACCTGATCCTCCGCGTCGGCGATGAAGCCGTCCACGGACACGACGTTGTGCATCACCACGGTGCCCATCGCATCTCCCAGGTGTTCCGAGGTTGTCAGCCCGCTGATCCGGCTCGTCAGCGGAAGTCAGCGGTACGGAATACGGCCATCATGTCCTTGGTCCTGACCCCGGGATAGAAGGACGCCTCGGCGCCGACCCAGCCATGAAACGCTCCGCTGTCGTCGATGATCTGCAGAAGCGGTTTGATGTGCGAGTTGCCCGAATAGCAGAACTGCTTGCTCTCCAGGGCCAAGCAGGTGCACCAGTGCCACAGGGTGTCGCGGCGGTCGTTGCTGGAGACCCTGACGAGGTAGTACTGGATGGAGCTGACGTTCGCCTTGGTGCCGCCGCCGAAGTTGGGGCAGCCGCCCGACTTCTGGCAGGCGCCCGGGGATGCCGGCTGCAGGTACGTCAGGCACCAGGTCGTGGTGGCGCAGCCGTGGAAGGACGAGTTCTTGAAGACCTGGCCGTCCGACCTCACGATGCGGTGGCCCGACCAGGAGACCAGGTCCTGCTTGAGCGTTCCGGCGAACGCCCGCACGGAGCTCATCGCGCGGCGAGTGCTGAGCGGGGCGTTGCTGCCGTAGCCGTAACCGTTGGTGGCCAGGGTGCTCTCGGCGAACTGCAGTTGGGCCAGCTTGCCGTCAGCCGACAGTTTCACGCGCCACTTCTCGGTCCAGGTCTGGGCGATCTTCCATCTGATGCTCACCAGGTTGCCCGCCGTAGTGTAGGTCCCGGTACGGGACTCGTCAGGAGCGCCGGTGAAGCCGGCGGCGGTCAGCACGTCGCAGGCGCGTACGCGTGAGCTGGACCGGCCTGACTTGGTCGCGCAACTGGAGTCCGGGACGACACCGGTGGCTTGCCTGCCTTCGGGGTTGCGCTGCCACCAGAGGTAGGTGTTGGCGCTGACCGTGCCGTCAGCTTTGAACTGGTAGGTACCCAGGCGCACCCAGTTCTGAGTGGACGCAGCGCTCAGGAAGCCCTGCGTGATCACGAAGTTGGCCTTTCCGCCAGGCAGGGACGACCTGGGTGCGGCGCCGGCGGAACCGGCCCCGGTGGCCAACAGGGCGAGCGCCATGACCACGGCGGTGAGAACTGCGCGCACAGAGAACCTCCTTGATTACGGTCTCCGCCGATTCTTGCCCATGTGGCCATGCGATGCCTGCCGGTTTGACTTTCGGTCAGAGTCGTTATTCACCTGGAGCGTCAGATCTTCTCGGCGACGCCGCAGTAGGCGGTGACCTCTTCTGGCTCGCCCCAGGGGGTGGTTTCCGGACGCCACCGCGAGACCGACACCACGCCGGGGTCGATGAGGTGCAGGCCGTGGAAGAACGCGGCGATCTGGTCCGGGGTGCGCAGCTTGTAGGGATCGCCTGCCTCGGCGCGGGTCTTTTCCGCCTGGGCGGCGGCCTCCGGGTCGACGGCGTTGGTCCCGTCCTCGAGAGCCAGATAGCTGCCGGGCGGCAACGCGGCGACCAGGTGGTCACAGATCATGGCGGCCTCCTGGTCGTCCCAGACGTTGCCGAGGATGCCCAGCATCATCAGGGCGACGGGCCGGGTGAAGTCCAGCGTGGCGGCGGCCTGGGCGAGGATGCGGCCGGGGTCGCGCACGTCGGCGTCGATGTAGTCGCACGCTCCCTGTGGGGTGCTGGTCAGCAGCGCGCGAGCGTGGACCAGGACGAGGGGGTCGTTGTCGACGTAGACGATCCGGCAGGCGGGGTTGACGTGCTGGGCGACCTCGTGGGTGTTGTCGGCCGTGGGCAGACCGGTGCCGATGTCCAGGAACTGGGTGATCCCCGCCTCCCCGGCCAGGTATCGGACGGCACGGCCGAGGAACGCGCGGGAATGCCGGGCGACGTCCACGATGCCGGGGTAGACCTGGCGGACCTGATCGCCGACCTGCCGGTCGATCTCGTAGTTGTCCTTGCCGCCCAGCCAGTAGTTCCACACCCTCGCCGAGTGCGGGGTGGTGGTGTCGATCTTGGGCGAGGGTGGCGGCGGCGTGTCGTTGGTCATGAAAGCAACTCTTGTCCCAAGGGCGCGACTTTGGCCAGTGATCGTGGTCTTCTCGATGGCCCATGCCGGATGGCAGAGGAAATGCTGGCAGATATAGCCTGTGTCAATCGACATAGACTCGAGGAGTTTCTCATGAGGCTGCCGAAGACCGCGTACACCTCCCGCCCGTGGCGCATCCACGAATTCGCGAGTGACTTCTCGGTCGAGGATGTGTGGTCGTACCGCACTCCTGGAGCCGGGCCTGACGACTTCCCCGCGATGCTCGCGGCGATGCGAGCCACCGGCGGACTCGCGAAGCAGACCCGGCCGGTGAGGTTCCTGTTCGCCCTTCGGTGGAAGGTCGGCGCACTCCTCGGCTGGGACAAAGCATCAGCGGGCGTCGGTGAGCGGGTTGCCTCGCTCCGCGACCGGCTGCCCAGTGACCTCCGCGACGCTCCCCGCGGCCCTGACAGCCCGAGCATGCCCCTCAAGGCGGTCTACGAGCTCGATATGGAGGCCGCTCGCGAACTGGCGAACAAGACCGTGCACACCGTGATGCATCTCGGCTGGGTGCAAGGCGCGAACGGCGACTACGAGCTGCGGATGGCCGTCCTCGTCAAGGCCAACGGATGGTTCGGGCGGCTCTACATGGCCGCCATCGCGCCTTTCCGGTACCTCCTCGTCTACCCGGCCCTCACCCGTCGATGGGAACAGGCCTGGCGCGACCGCGCTGGACGCGCCTGTCGGGGGGGGGCGGGGGGGGGGGGGCCGCCGGGGGGGGGGGGGGGGGCCGGGGGGGGGGGGGGGGGCGGGGCGGGGGGGGGGGGGGCGGGGGGGGCGGGGGGCCGCGGGGGCCGCGCCCGCCACGCCCCCCC